>ONAM01000022.1 GCA_900315795.1 Candidatus Avelusimicrobium caledoniensis | reverse complement strand
TTCTGATGGGATGATTAACGAGCGAAAAGAAATCAGAAGATCCCGGAGTCCTCGCCGGACGGGCGAATTCCGGGATGACAGATCTTTATGTTATAACGGTTTTACGCTCATTGAATTATTAGTTGTGGTACTTATCATCGGTATTTTGGCGGCGGTGGCATTGCCGCAATATAATTTAGCCGTTGCCAAAGCGCGGGTGAATAGATTATTACCTCTTATGAAAAGTATTGAAAACGCACAAGAAGTATATAAAATGGCGAACGGAAATTACGCCCATGATTGGAACGTACTGGATATTGATTTCCCGGCGGGAACGACGATTGAAAATTATGGTTCTATTACTCATCCGAATTTTGTCTGTGCGGGAGGAGTAAACAGCGGGCAATATAACTCCCTGTATTGTGGGGATAGCGTATACAGTGTGCGCTTGGAAAGATACTACCGCTCTCATACTATCTGTTGGGCGGGTAGCGATACGCTGTCACAAAAAATATGTAAATATTTGTGTCAAACCAATACGCTATCACAAAAAAACAGTTGCCGACTGCCTTCTTAACTTCTCTTTTTAATTTGTTGTTCGCGGGCGGCTTTTAGTTTTTCTAAAAACGCTGCTTTGAGATTTATTTGACTAGCGAGCGGAGCCGTTTTTAAGTGGCAAATGCCAATAGCTACCGCGTCGGCGGTGTCATCTGGGGAGGGGGCTTTATCTAAGTTTAGCGTCAGTTGTACCATGCGCTGGACTTGTTTTTTATCAGCCGTACCCGTGCCGCAAATCATCATTTTAACGCGTTTAGGCGGGTAAAAAGAAATCGGTTTTTTGGCTAGTTCACACGCCAAAATAATCACGCCGCGCGTCATTACGGTGTTCGCCATGGTAATAGCGCGCTTTAAGAAAAAATTTTGCTCCATAGCCACTTGGTCGGGCGCGTAATTTTTCAAAAGATATTGCAGTTCGTGGAAGATATATTCCAACCGTTTAGGCAGTTCTTGGGCGGCGTCGGTATGAATAAGCCCACACGCACGCAAAGAAAGAACGGAACGGGCATCTCGCGTGAGAATGGCCCATCCCGTTCTGTCTAAACCGGGGTCAATGCCCAAAACGGTAACGGTTTTTTCCGTTTCGTTACGCATTGAGTTTAGCCGCAACGGCTTCGTCAATGTTGGAGTTGTCGTAGACGTTTTTGGTGTCGTCGTGGTCGTCCAATGCTTCCAACATTTTCATAAGCGTTTCGGCGGTGTGTTCGTCGGTAATGCTTACGTCCGTATCCGGCAACATCGTTAAATCGGCCGATTCGGGCGTAATGCCTTTGGCTTCAATGGCCTTTTTGACGGTTTCCAATTCGTTCATATCCGGGTTGGTAATCACTTCGTACACATCGCCTTCGGTGCGCACATCTTCGGCGCCGGCTTCCAACGCCAAGTTCATGAGGTCGTCTTCTGAAATATCTTCTTTTTTCACAACGATCATGCCCTTGCTTTTAAACATGTACGACACACAACCCGCCGTGCCGATAGAGCCGCCGTGGCTCGTGAAAATTTTGCGAATTTCCGCAAACGTGCGGTTTTTGTTGTCGGTCGTGCATTCAACGATGATAGCGACCGAGCCGGGTCCGTATCCTTCGTACGTGATTTCTTCGTACGATACGCCGGGCAGTTGGCCGGTACCTTTCATGATAGCGCGTTTGACGTTGTCGGACGGCATGTTGGCGGCGCGGGCGTCGTCAACGGCTTTACGCAAGCGCGGGTTTTGGTCGGGGTTGCCGCCGCTCATTTTGGCGGCGATGGTAATTTCCCGTAAAATTTTTGTAAATACTTTGCCTTTTTTGGCGTCTACGAGGGCCTTTTTGTGTTTAATACCGGCCCAGTGTGAATGTCCACCCATGGGTTTACTCCTTACTGCATAAGATACTTTATTGTAGCAAATTTTATTTCGTGCGGGCAGAAAATATAATACAACATAATTTGCTACAATACTTACACGCCCCGTTAGCTCAACTGGATAGAGTACTGGTCTTCGGAACCAGTGATATGGGTTCAAATCCCGTGCGGGGTATTTTTTCTGCGGAAAATGCGCTACTGCGTTGTTGCGAACTCGGTCAGATACCTCCGCGCTACCGCGCGCGTGCCGACAGTATTCCTCCCTCGTTCGCGCCTAGCATTAGCCCATTTTTCTTTGAAAAAATTTTTCGGCGTAAAAATAAATCTAATACAAAATAAAGACCCTCAGTTAGTGAAAAAAAGGGTTAGTTTGGATATAATATACCTATGAAATCTATTAAAAACAGCGCGGCGGTATGCTGCCCGAATCATTGTGAAGAATTTGACGTGGAGTATTGGTCGCTCATCAGTGCGGACCAAGACCCGGATTTGAAAACGGCGGCACTCGGGGGCGAGTTAAACCTTGTCCAATGTCCCACGTGCGGCGCGTTTTTCCACCACGATGGCGACCTTATCTATTTTGATGCGCCGGCCGAACTGCTTGTTTTTATCTTTGCCGAAAAAAACCGCCCGCAAGAAAAAGAACTGCGTAAGCGTATGCAACAAGATTACGAAATTATCAAAAACACCTTAGCCAAGCAGTTAAATATAGATTTTCCCCCTGTGTGCGTGTTTGGGCTAGATATGCTCAAACACTTATTACAAGAAGAAGAAAAAAACTCGTTTGAGTCCGAAGCGGTCGCGGCTTCGGCGGCTGCGGCCGGGTTTGAAGTAGTGCGGCTAAAACCGTCCTACGCCCGGGAGCATCATTTCCCGTATTACGTGCCGGCTCCGCAAGGTAAGGCCACGCCCAACGGGTATGCCGTATCTGCCGCTAAAGTGTTAAAAAGCGGGCTGAAAAGCCGATTGCTTACCCACTTTAAAGACCAAATGAGTCAGGAGGGGGTTGCTACACCGTTAGTGTTATGATACCGGAAAAATACAAAGAACAATTATATACCGTCGGTGCATACGCCGGTAAGTTGGGGTTAAAAGCGTGGGTAGTAGGCGGGGCCGTGCGCGATTTTTACTTAAACCGCGATACGCAAGATATTGACTTGGCTTTCAGCGGTAACCAAGAGTCCGTTGCCGGGTTTTGCGTCAAACGCTGGGGGGGAGATAAACATAAGTTTTCCCGTTTTTTTACCTACCGCGTGGACCTGGACAACGGTTTAAAATTAGATATGGTCCGTATCCGCAAGGAAAATTATCCGTACCCGGGTTGTCTGCCGCAGGTGGAGCCCAGTTCTTACATTAAGGACGATTTATTCCGGCGTGATTTTACCACCAATGCGTGGTGTTGTTCCATTTTGCCAGAGTCGTTTGGGGAACTTTACGATCCGTTCGGCGCACAAAAAGATATTGAGCGCGGGTTGGTGCGCATTTTGCACGAGAAAAGTTTTTTAGACGATCCCACCCGTTTATACCGGGCGGTACGTTTTGCGGGCCGCTTTGGGTGGAAACTGGCTCCCAAAACCGAGCGTTTACTGCGCAAGGCGGTGAAAGAGGAATATCCGCTTTTGGTGTCGCGCGAGCGTTTTAGCCACGAGTTTGTCAAAATTTTAGAAGAGCCGCGCGTGAAAGAAATTTTTGCGCTTATGGAAAAGTACGACCTCTTAAAATTTGCGTGGCCGGGGCTTGTGTGGCAAGAAAATTTACTAAGTACCGATTCGGCGGCGGAACGTATCGGCATGTTGGCGTGTCAGCTTAAAGAAAGCGGCGAAGAATTTGTGCGTAGTTTGCGCTTGCCCGGCGAGTGGACACACGAAGTGATAGGCGCGTGGAAAGTGGCACAAGAAAAAATGAGTCCGTTAGCTCCATTGTCCGGCACGAAACAGCGCATTTTAAAAGCGGTGTATCCTCATTTGCCGGACAACGCCTTAGAGCCGTGCGTGGTGCAAGGGCGCGACCTCAAAGAAACGGGCCTGGCCGGGCGGCATATTTCGGCCGCGCTGACACGGGTGCGTAAAGCCCAATGGGACGGGCAAATTAAATCAAAACCCGACGCGCTTAAACTACTTAAAAAGTAAGTTTGAATCCCCCGTGCTAAACGGGGGTTTTTTAAATTCTAAATTTTTGGTAATATAGTAATATCTCTACTGGTTGAGGAGTTTTTATGTCTATTTCCCGTAACGGTTTTACGCTTATTGAATTATTGGTGGTGGTACTTATTATTGGTATTTTAGCCGCGGCGGCTATGCCGTATTATCAAAAAGCGGTGGAACGTACGCGCATGACGGAAGCCATTACCTTATTAGATACGATTAGCAAAGCCCAACAGCGCAACGTAATGCAAGTGGGCGGATTTTCCAATGATTTTGCCACCTTGGACGTTGCCCCCCAAGGGGCGGCCGGACCGATCTATTATACTAAGGGGGATCCTGTTACCGGGGAAAACGGCAACGGCTTTGAAATTACGATGTATATGACCAACGAACTAGGCAACGGCTATGCAGAAGCCACCCGGTTTCACGACGAGCACCCGCTGACGTATAACTATAAATTGCGCCGGATATTTTTGGAAACAACGACTACGTGCTTTGGTAGCGATGAGAACGGGCAAGCGTTATGTGCAGATTTTTGCGGTATAGAAACCCCGACTGCCGTGTGTTGCAGTGACGGCACGGCCAATGTGTGTTATGAAGAAAACCGCCTCCCGCCGCCCGAAGAAGACGAAGAAGACGAATATGATGACGACGACGATGATGATTAAGCGTTGATTTGACAAAAGCCCCCGCCTTACGGCGGGGGTTTTGTTTATAGGTCGGGTGATAACCCGACAATAAATGTCATTCCCGGATTTCCACCTGCTGTCATCCCCGAGGGTCGTTGTCGGGGATCTCGTCGTTTACGTAGAGATGCCGCACAAAAACCTTGCGGCATGACAGATTCCTTGTACTTGTCAAGGCCCAAAACAAAAAAATGGCTTGACAGGTTGGGCCTTTTCCTGTACAATTAAAGTACGGCCTGTTAGGCTGGGCATAAAGCCCTCTTGATAGGTTGCCCGTAAAAACGGGCCAGATAAATAGGAAATTGTAACAAGGAGATCAGTATGAATAATCAAAAAGGGTTCACCCTTATTGAATTGTTAGTCGTAGTACTCATCATCGGTATTTTGGCCGCTATGGCGATGCCTCAATACTTCAAAGCCGTGGAACGCTCCCGCATGACGGAAGCTGTAACCTTGCTCGGCAACATCGCGCAAGCCCAACAACGCAAGTTCATGCAAATCAACAAATTCACGGAGAACTATAAAGCGTTGGACGTCGCCCCGAAAGGTGCTACCGGTGCCAGCTACTACACCAAAGGTGAAACTGGTAACGGTTTTGCCGTAGTGTTGCACGGAACGACGGGTTATACCAACGGTTACGTGGAAGCCGAACGCAAAAACGGTAACAATTCCTTGCAATATGCGTACAAATTGAAACGCTATTATGCTTCTACCAACACCTCTTGTATTCCTCAAGGTGCTGCTGGTAGCGAAGCGTTGTCTAACGCGCAAGGTTTGTGCGCCGACTACTGCGGTATTGATACTGTAACGTCGGCTTGCTGCAGTGACGGTTCTGGTACGGGTGCAGCTGAATGTGCCGCTCCGACCGACGGTAACAACTAATACACATTTAATGTGTTAGAAAAAACCCCCGCTCGTAAGAGCGGGGGTTTTCTTATATAAATAAAATGTCATTCCCGGATTTCCACCTGCTGTCATCCCCGAGGGTCGTTGTCGGGGATCTCGTCGTTTTCCACGCATGCCGTTTCGTAACGATAACAACAACGACCAAGCGTGGAAGACCCTGAATCACGTTCAGGGTGACGGCCTTATTATTATCTAAACAAGGTGAGCAATATGCCTTTAAGCGTAATTTTAGGGTCACTGCCGCTGCCGGATTTAAATCCCGCGTCCGCGTCAATCATTTTATTAAGCGCGGCCAAAAATTGCTTTTGGCTCGGATAATTGCGCGCCGCACTCACTAGCCGGCTTTCCCAGGGCAACAACCCCGCCGCATAGACGATATCGCCCGCCGGCACACCGCCCTCACTCATGCGTTTAATGCGCGCCATTTTTAAAATGGGATACGTCATTTTGGATAAAATCGCCACCGGCTCTTCGCCGTCGTCTAACAATTTATCTACCAGTTTGATCGCTTTGTTTTTATTGCACGCTAAAATAGCGTTAGCCAGTTCAAAGGGGTTTTCTTCTTTGCTAAACCCGATACACGCCAAAACGTCCTCTTTCGTAATGGTTTTATTATCGCGCCCTAATGTGTAGAGATATAATTTTTCAAGTTCGTTTTCCAGCGCGGCCAGTTCCGCACCTACACTTTGGCATAGCAAATCTATCGCGTCAAAATCGCCGGTAAGTCCGCGCGCGGAAAGTTTATTTTTTACCCACAGCGTTAGCTCTGCTTGTTTGAGTTCTGCAAAGTCCGCCACGCGCCCGTTATCCGCGCACGCCTGCGCCAGTGCTTTTTCCGTCTTCATTTTTTTAGCGTCGTTATGCGTCAATACGAGTGTGGTGGTGGCCAGTGGGTCCGATACGTATTTTAAAAGGGCGGCTTTGGGCTCTTTACGCAGTTTTTCTATGCCGGTAAGTACAATCATGCGCGAGGTGGAAAATACCGGCGCGGTGTTGGCCATGGCTAATACTTCGCCGAGGTTTGCCTTGTCGGCGGGGGAAGAATAAAAATTGAAATCGTCGGGTTGCAACACACTGCGCAGTTGGTTGATAATTTCTTGCTTGCGGTATATGTCCTCCCCCGTTAGTAAATATACGGGAGCGAGTTTATTGGCGGCAATTTCCGCTTGCAATTTTTCCGCAGTGAGTTTAGGCATAGTTAATCGGTAATGGTGGTATATTCCGGGTTGTTCATTACTTTCTTTTTGCTTTCACTCCATACCGAGCCGAAACCGTCTACCGTGCGTTTGACGATATCGCGTGCCAGTTGCTCAAATACTACGTCGCGCGCTTGCACTTCGGTCATGCCGCCGGGGAGCGTAGAGGCCGCATAAATTTGCGTGCCCATTAAGGCCGGCTCGCGCCAGACGGGTTGATTGGTGGTTTTGTCCATAAATACCACGTCTAGCCAAATGTTCATTTTGTAAACGGTGGGAATTAACTGGCTGTCGTACTGTACCGGGATGTTCAAATAGCGCGAGATGGTCGTAACCACTACGCCTTCGGCCCCGTCATTTTCCGGCACGATTTGGTATGAGCCGTTACGCAAAAATTCGTCATACAGCTCGTTGTAGAATTTATCTTCCAGCGCAAAAACTTCGGTCTTGTTTAAGATTTGCCGCACCGCAAATTTTTTGATGTGTTGCGGCATAATTTGCGCTTGCGGTTTATATACCGCGCCTTCGCTTGCGCATGCCGCCAATGCGGCAATACTACAAATAGCAAGTATGAGTTTTTTCATAACGCTCCTTATTTTTTAGGGGCCGCCACGATGCTGACCATGCGGCCCGGCACGACGATAATTTTTTTAATTTCAAATCCTTCCAAACTGCGCTGTACTTTCGCGCTGGCCAGCGCGGCTTTTTCAATTTCTTCGCGCGTGGCGGTGGTGGCTACGCTGATGCGGTCGCGCACTTTGCCGTTAATTTGCACGCCCAGTTCTACGCTGTCTTCTTGTAAGAAGTTTTTATCAGCCACCGGCCACGCGGTTTGCAACAGAAAATCGTTGTGCCCGTGTTGTTGCCAAATTTCGTCGGTAATATGCGGGGCAAACGGGTGCAAGAGTTTTAAAAATACTTCAAACGTCGCGCGGCTGACTTGCGGGAGTTTGCTGATGTCGTTAAACAAAACCATCAGCGACGATACCGCCGTATTAAAGCGGAAATTTTCAATATCATCGCTTACCTTTTCAATCGTTTTATTCTTTAAAATTTCGCTCTTTTTGGGGTCTTGTTCGTCGGTAAGTTTAACCGTTTCGCTCCAACCGTACACACGTTTTAAAAAGCGCGATACGCCCTCAATGCCTTTCATATCCCACGGTTTGCTCGCCTCAAACGGCCCCATAAACATTTCGTACATGCGGAACGCGTCCGCGCCGTACTGGTTTAAAATATCATCCGGGTTGACGACGTTTTTCTTGGACTTGGACATCTTTTCCACCATGGGGGAAAGTTCTTCGCCCGTGGCGGCTAAAAACGCTTTGCCGTCTTTGAAATCAATTTCATCGTAGCTGTGGTAGTTACCCATTTTGTCGCGGTAAGAGAACGCTAAAATCATCCCTTGGTGGCGCAGTTTTTTAAACGGCTCTTTGCAAGATACTACGCCCAAATCGTACAGCACCCGGTGCCAAAACCGCGCGTACAACAAGTGCAGTACCGCGTGTTCGGCTCCGCCGATGTAACAATCTACCGGGCCGTACGCTTTTTCAACCGCCGGGTCCACCAGTTTTTCGGCGTTGTGCGGGTCCATATACCGCAAATAATACCAACACGAGCCCGCCCATTGGGGCATGGTGTTTGTTTCGCGTTTGGCAGGTCCGCCGCAGTGCGGGCAGGTAGTGTTTACCCACTCGGTTACGGTCGCTAACGGCGATTCGCCCGTGCCGGAGGGCTCAAATTTTTCCACTTCCGGCAAGCGCAAGGGCAGTTCGCTTTCCGGCAGCGGAACTACGCCGCATTTTTCACAATGTACGACGGGTATCGGCTCGCCCCAATAGCGTTGGCGCGCAAAGACCCAATCGCGCAGTTTGTACGTGGTTTTGGCGTTGCCGCAGTTGTGCTCGGTGAGCCATTTAATCATGGCGGCTTTGCTTTCTTTTACGTGAAGCCCATTTAAAAAGCCGGAGTTGACCAGTTCGCCGTCGCCGGTAAACGCTTCTTTTTCAACGCCTTGTTCGCTTTTGATAACTTCAATAATATCAATGCCGAATTTTTTGGCGAAAGCGTAGTCGCGCTCGTCGTGGGCGGGTACGGCCATAATCGCGCCCGTGCCGTAGCCCATTAAAACGTAGTCGCTTGTCCATACGGGGATTTTTTTGCCGTTGACGGGGTTTATTGCATACGCGCCCGTAAACACGCCCGTTTTTTCTTTGTTAAGTTCGCCGCGCTCCAAGTCGCTTTTTTTGGCGGCTTCTTTTTGGTAAGCGGCTACGGCGTCTTTTTGCGCGGGCGTAACGATTTTTTCCAAAATGGGGTGTTCGGGCGAAACGACCATATACGTCGCCCCGAAAAGTGTATCGGGCCGGGTGGTATAGACGGTTAAAATATCGTCGTGGCCGTCCACTTTAAAGTGCACGTTGGCGCCGTTAGATTTACCGATCCAGTTTTTCTGCATCGTTAAGGTGCTCTCCGGCCAGTCCAAATCGTCCAAGCCCTCTAAAAGTTGTTCGGCATAGTCGGTAATTTTTAAGATCCATTGGCGCAGCGCGCGGCGTTCAATTTCGTGGCCGCAGCGTTCGCACTTGCCGTTAAAAACTTCTTCGTTGGCAAGCCCCGTTTTGCAAGACGGACACCAGTTTATCGGCACGGTAGATTCGTAGGCGAGACCTTTTTTGAACAGTTGCAAGAATATCCATTGGGTCCATTTGTAATAATTGGGGTCGGTGGTATCTACTTCGCGCGACCAATCGTAGGCGAGCCCGATAGATTTAATTTGACGGCGGAAATTATCAATATTTTTTTGTGTAGTAACGCGCGGGTGTACTCCCGTGGCGATAGCGTAGTTTTCCGCGGGCAGGCCAAATGCGTCCCACCCCATGGGGTGCAGAACGTCGTAGCCGTTCATGCGTTTGTAGCGGGTTAAAATGTCGGACGCGGTGTACCCTTCCGGGTGGCCGACGTGCAACCCCGCCCCCGACGGATACGGGAACATATCTAAACAATAAAATTTCTTGCCGGACGGCATTTTGGGGCTGGCAAAAAGGTTGGCTTTCTCCCAGCGATCTTGTTGTTTTTTGTCAATTTGCGGAAAATTATCGTTACTCATATTCTATTTATTTTATCATTTTGGGCAACTGTTTTGTTGTCTGCATCGGCAAGGGGGTTGACATCGTTTTTTTTTTTGCTACATTTTATTTAATGAAACAAAGGAGGAGTTTTTATGGAAAAGGAAAACAAAATAAAATTAAAATGTCATGCTGAACTGACTTATGCATCTCACATTATTTCTGATCTTAAAAGTGGTAAGATCCTGAAACAAGTTCAGGATGACAATATTTTATTTAACGGCAACGACGGCTTTACGCTTATTGAGCTTTTAGTTGTTGTGTTAATCATTGGCATATTGGCGGCGGTAGCCGTGCCGCAATACCAAAAAGCGGTGCAAAAAGCACGGTTTACACAGTTAGTTACAGCCAGTAAAGCCATTTCGGATGCGCAACAAGCATACTTTTTAGCCAACGGAGTATATGCCGAACGGGCGGATGAATTGAATATTGAATATCCGTTGATTAGTAATGGGCGCAAATTCGGTATAGGTAACAAATGGGAATGCCGATTTGACTACGTTAACGAAACAGATGCAAGAATTTATTGCTCTCTAGTTTCTCCAAAAGTAAACTTGCTCTGGCGGTTAAAAAACCAAGGTGTGGGTTGTTGTGCCAAAGCCGCCGACAATTACAAAGCGGATTGGTTGTGCCAAGATGCCACAAAAACCAAAACGCCTTACCGTGACGACAGTACGGAACGTTGCTACTACGGCACACGCTAACCTCTGGGATGATATTTTTTATGTTTGTTTTTCAGGTCGGTTACGTCTAAATGCGTGTAGATTTGGGTCGTCGTCAAATTAGCGTGGCCCAGCATCTCTTGCAAACTGCGCAGGTCCGCTCCGCCTTGCAGTAAATGCGAGGCAAACGTGTGGCGGAATAAATGCGGGTGGAGCGGGCGCGAGATGTTAGCCTTGCGCCCGAGCGCGGCTAAATCTTTCCACACGCTTATGCGGCTTAGTTTCTTGCCGCGGTTATTTAAAAACACTTCCGAATCGGTTTCTTTGCCTACAAAGTGTGCGTTACGTAACGCCAAATACGCTTTTAGCCGCTTGCAACACGCCGGATGAATCGGCACAAAACGCTGTTTGCCGCCTTTGCCAAAGGCCAGCACCCACCCTTCGTCCGTGTTGATATTTTCTAAACGCAAACCTAATAATTCGCTCACGCGTAGTCCGGCCGCGTACAATAATTCTATGATAGTGACGGTGCGGACTTCGTCCAATTTTTCGGCGGGGTAGGATAACAAACGTTCCATTTCTTCGCGCGTGAGTTGCTCGGGCAAGGCGGCGGGGAGCTTGGGCGATTTTAAAAAGCGGGTCGGGTCGTCTTGGATGCGTTGCTCAATCATCAAAAATTTATAAAAACATTTCACGGCTTCCATTTTGCGAAATGCACTCGCGGGCGAAAGATTTTCTACGTTTCTGAGTTGGTAGTTGTATTGGTCTATAAAGTTGGCAGACGCATCTTGCGGTAATTTTTCATTGGCGTCGCAATATTCAAAAAAATGTTTCACGTCCGACGTATAAGACGAAATTGTATTGCGCGAGAGTTGCCGCTCAAAGCTCAAATGATTTTCAAAATCTTCCAGTAATGCGTTATCCATAATTTAGCGTTTTAAAAAAATTTTAGCCGGACTCGTCGCCCCTTTAATAAGCGAGAGTTTATTTTCTGCTACGTTTAAATGCTCGGCCAAAAGCGTGCGCACGGCCTCGTTGGCGCGGCCCTGTTCGGCGGGTGCTTTGACCCAAATTTCAAACGTATCCGGGGCTTTTTGTACGAGCTTATTTTTTTTCTCGCCCGCGTGCACTTTTACTTTCAGGTATGTTTCCATAACAAGATTATAACTTTTTAATGTTTTTTTGTCGTCGGAAAATAAAGGGACTTGACATCGTTTTTTTTTTGCTACATTTTTTATATGAGACACTTTACTAAGGAGGAGTGCGCATGAAACATAAAAGATGTTTTACGGGTTGTATAAATGAAAATAAGCTGTCATGCCGGAAATTTGTAATCCGGCATCTTCCGATTTTTGTTTCTGATAGGACGGTTAACGAACGAAAAGAAATCAGAAGATCCCGCATCAAGTGCGGGATGACACCCTTGTTTAATAACGGCGGTTTTACGCTCATTGAATTATTAGTGGTTGTTCTTATCATCGGCATATTGGCGGCGGTCGCCTTGCCGCAGTATCAAAAAGTAGTAGAGAAAAGCCGCGGCACTCAAGCCCTTACGCTCTTAAAAGCACTTGGGCAAGCCCAAGAAGCCCACTGGATGGCCAACGGAACCTATGCGTCCACTTTTGAAGAATTAGATATTTCTTTGCCTGCCGGTTGGAATGCCGGAGGGCAGGAATCTGGCACAGGAACCGACCCCTATACCAATCAATTATGGACGGTCTATCTGCAAGAATCAGAAGGCCTTACAGGGAGTATATGGATGCGTCGGGAAACAGGCCCTTACCAAGGCGCCCTATTTGCTTACAGACCTGTCCATATATCTTCGGACTTGGATAAAGACAAAGGAATAACCTGTGCAGAAGCCACGTCCGTATTCCAAAAAAATCCCGGCGATTATTGCGTAAAATTGTTCCGCGGCACATTATACAAAACAAATAATGCGCGCCATTATACGTTGCCTTAAATGATCTTAAGAAAGCCCTCGCAGACAAAATGTCTGCGGGGGCTTTTTGCATAAAAACACAATGAGCCGCTTAGTGTTTAATCAAACTCTTAGCCGTCATATCTGCCGGTTTTTCAATACCCATTACGTCCAGTACCGTGGCGGCTACGTCGCCTAAATTACCCGTGGGCTGCATGTGGGCAGATTTATTATCTTTATCTACGTAGATAAAATCTACCAAGTTGGTCGTATGCGCCGTTTTGGGCATATTGATTTTTTCATCCCACATTTCTTCGGCGTTGCCGTGATCGGCGGTGATGAACACCACATAATCTTTGGCCAGCGCGGCCTCGGTTACGGCGCCGGTGCACTCGTCCACCACTTCCACGGCTTTGACAACGGACTTCAAATTGCCCGTATGGCCCACCATATCGCAGTTGGCAAAGTTAATGACGATAAAATCGTACTTGCCGGAGTTAATTTGGTTAATGGCTTCGTCTTTAACGATGTACGCTTCCATTTCCGGGTGGTCGGCAAACGTAGCCGGATCAAAGCGGCCTTTCTTTTCAATGCGGTCCTCGCCGGGATACGGCTTTAAGAGTTTGCCGTTAAAGAAAGACGTAACATGTTTGAATTTTTGTGTTTCGGCCAAACGTAATTGTTTTAAGCCCGCTTTGGAAATTACTTCGCCTAAAAGATTATTCATACCGCCGCCGTCTGTCATAGAGGGCAAGGCGTTATACGGGAACGAATCGTAGTATTTGGTTAAGCCGCAGAACACGCACGGCACGCGCGGGCCGCGGTCTTTACCCGGGTAATTGTCGTCAATAAATGCGCGGGTAAGTTGGATGGCGCGGTCTTGGCGGAAGTTAAAGAAAATCACGCTGGAGTTTTCTTCCATGCCTTTGTAATCGCCCAACACGGTCGGCGGGATATATTCATCTACCATAGGGCCGCCGTCGGGCGTTTTCATTGTTTTGTAATCGGTGCTGACGACTTCTTCGGCTGTCGTACCGTGCAACCCTTGCGCGCGGACAATTAAATTATACGCTTTGTCGGTCAATGTCCAATCTTCGCCGCGGTCCATGGCGTAGTAACGGCCCTGAATCGTGGCAATTTTCCCTGCGCCGTACGCTTTCATTTTTTCTTCTAACGTGCGGATATAACCGATCGCACTTTGCGGCGGCGTGTCGCGTCCGTCGGAAAAAAAGTGAACGTAAATGTCTTTAATGCCTTTTTCGCTTGCGTATTTGATAATAGCGTGTAAGTGATCGTGGTGGGCGTGGACCCCTTCGTCTTGCACAAGCCCCATGACGTGTAAGGGTTTGTGGTTTTTCAAGCAGTTATCTATGCACGCGCTAAACGCGGCGGACTTAAATAAAGAGCCGTCTTCAATCGTGTCTTTTAAGCGTTTTAGCTCTTGGATAACAATACGACCCGCCCCCATATTCAGGTGGCCCACTTCGCTTGATCCCATATAGCCCGCCGGGAGGCCCACTTGTTCGCCGGAGGCCTCAATTTGCGTGTGCGGATAGGTGGCTAAATACTTAGTGATGTTTGGAATTTTAGCCAAACTGACTGCGTTGTACGGCCCCGCTTTTGCGTTCCCCCAGCCGTCGCGAATTAACAAAACTACTTTTTTCATACGTTACTCTCCTTAAGACAACCGATTAAATCCGGCCAACGCTTTTGTTGGAACTCGTTTAATTGTTCCAACGTATGCACGCCGTGTTTAGACAAGGTTGTCAAAAAATAATAAAAAATCTGTTCGGCCATTTTAGTATCTGCCATGGCGCGGTGCCAACCCTCGCAACTAATGCCCAATTCTTGAGCAATCAGACCCAAACGGTTGCGTACAAATTTGCCGCTTTTGCGTGCGAGTTTTAAGGTGTCTACTACCGGATAATCGGGCAAGTGTATGCCGCAATTTTCAAATTCGGCCCGTAAGAAAGACATATCAAAATCGGCATTATGCGCTACTAATACGCACCCGTCAAAAATACCCAATAAACGCGGCAAAATTTGCTCAAAGGTGGGGGCGTCTTTGACCATTTCGTTGGTAATGCCGTGAATGGCAATAACTTCGGGGGACATTAAAATACCGGGGTTAATAAGGGTGGAAAATTCTTCCACCGCGCGTCCGGCACAGGAAACAGATACGGCAATCTCGCAAATTTTGCCGCCGGCGGCCGGGGAAAGTCCGGTCGTTTCCGTATCAAAACAAGCAAATTTTAAATCAGTTAGTTCCATACTACATCAAATAAAACCGCAGGCGCACTAAAAACCCGATAAAGACCGCTCCCAACGCACCCACATAAAATACAAAATTAGAAATATCCATCAGGCGGATTTTGCGCGCATACATGCACGTGCCCAACCAAACGGCTAAGAGTACCGTCCAACGCCAACCGGGGAGTAGCATAATAAGAAAGAAAATCGCGCGCACCAACATCAGTAGTAAGCGTTCATCAAATGATACGTAATTTTCCCCATAGCGATCCTGTTCCACGGCAATCAGCCCCCAACCCAGCACGCGGGTAACGACAATCAACCCTACACAAAAGATGATCCACGGCTCGGCGAAGAAATTACCTGTTTCGTAAAGCACCTTAAACGGTACACACAAAAACAGGAACAGTATGTTAACGGTATTTTTTAAGAGGAACGTCAACACAAAGCCGTGCTTGCATTTGCCGCCGAATTGGAAAAAATCGTCGGTAAAGATGTGAAATGCGCCAAAAAGCAAAATACACACCCAACCGGGCAAGTGGACCAGTTCCAAAAACGGCCACGGCATCGTCAGATATCCTTGGCACAGCGTGAAGCTCCAAAACAAAAACACACCGGCGTGCAAGATAATGCCGCGGGTATAATTTTCTCTACGTACCTGGTCAATGGTTTTGTGGAAAAATACAAAATCGGTCAGAAAATACGCTAAAAACAAACGCCAAAATACAATCATTTTTCCTCCTTGGGTAGTTCTACGGTAAACGTGCTGCCTTGGCCGGGCTTGCTGCTTACGTTTAACGTGCCGCCGTGTGCTTGCACAATTTGGCGGCTGATAAATAAGCCCAGTCCGTAGCCGGGTTTATCGGTATGGACCTGATGATACTTTTGGAACAGCCCTTTGAGCTCTTGTTCGCTCATGCCGATACCGCTGTCTTCTACTGTAATAAAGTAGCATTTTTTCGCTTCTTTTGCACGGATACGTACAAAACCTTTTTCGGTAAATTTAATGGCGTTGGACACCAGATTAGTCAGCACGCGGCGCAGGAGTTTCGGGTCGGCCTGCACGGACAGAGCGGGAACGTGATTTTCTAATGTTAAATTTTTCTCGGTAGCGGTGGGGGATAACGTATCCGTTACCTGCCGCGCCAGTTCACCTACGTCAACGGTTTGTTTTTGGGGGGTAAGCATACCGGCTTCCACGCGTGAAACGTCCAGTACGTCTTCCAGTAAGGACGATAAATTGCGGGCGGCCTCGCTCATCAGCGTTAAGTATTGTTTCTTTTCTTCTTCGGACGCTTTCCCGCTTTGCAAGATGTGCAAATAACCTTGCAAGCCCACTAGCGGCGCGCGCAAATCGTGCGCTACGGCGCGGAAAACGTGCTCTTTCATTTCGCTGATTTTGGCTTGCAGTTGCAATGCCTGATAATCTTGCAAATCGGCAGTCATTTTATTAAAGTCCGCAATGAGTTGTTTAAATTCGCCCCACCCGATATCTTCATCTATGTGTTGGTCCAAATTTCCGGCGGATACTTCGCGCGCGGCATGGGAAAGGGCCTCTATCGGCTCGCCTAATTGTTCGGCAAATGTGAGCGCGCCGAAATAAGACAGCGTGGCAATAGTAAGTAGGAAAAGTGCCAAAATAATGTTGGTGTAATAGATACTGCGGTACGCCTCGCTTTTAAGTTGCAGTACGGCGACGTACGCGCCTAAAATAGGGGTAGAAGCATACGCGCCCACGTAGGAATCTTGCGGTGTTTTCAGGTTTTTAATCAGGCGGCTTTTGGCGCGGAACGCGCGTTGTAAGGCGTGTACGTCAAAGTCCGGCTTGTATTGATATTCACTCGTGTATACCTGTCCGGCTTCGTCAATGATATAAATATGACCGGTTTGGCCGATGCGTTGTTCCTGTACGCGGGCCAAAAAACCAAAAAAGCTCATAATGCCGTACAAAAAATCGCCGTTTGGTAAGGGATAAATAAACTCGCTAATCGGGCGTCCGGCCACGACATCAAAACTGCTTACGGAAAGCTGTTTGTTTTTAGCCAGTTGCGGTAAAGAAGTGTCGTTTGTTAAATTCAGGGGGGGCAGTTGGTCTAGCACTTGTTTATCCCCGGCGCGGTACAATTCTTTGCCTTGCGGGCTCAAAACGGCTAACATTAAAAAGTCCGGGTTGGCAGACAGTGCATCTTGCAAAAGAGGTTGCGGATTTTTCTTTTGGGTTAAGTAAGATGATACGTGTTGGGTAAATGCCAAGCGCCAATTTAAGTCCTCAATATGTTGGTTTAACGACGAGGAAACAATTTGCGCCAAATTGGCGTGGGTTTCCAAGATGTTGTCTTTTAAGTGGCCCTGATAATAGGCAAGCAACAATAGCATAGGTACAAACGGCATCAGTACCACGCCCACAAATAGTTTAAACAGTTTAGAAAATAAAGACATAACCCCTCTATATATATTATATCAAAAGGGGAGTGTTTGTTTACATATTTGGACGGTTACAGGTTGGCGCAAATTTTGCGGCCTAACTCCGTTCTAACGTAATAACACCATGCTTTTCCTTGAGCGATTTGCACTCTATGGTGATCATACCCTAAGTGATACATATAATCGCCCTTGCTGTATGCGCAAGTAAGCCAACTCTTTGTTGTGCTGATAACATCGGGGCAATACGCTGCGCGAAGTTCTCCGTTTTTGTCCCCGTCTAGTAAAGAAATCATAAAGGAATTATCGCAAATTAAAACATCTGGATAATCAGTAGTTCTTGTACAGAAGGACAAATCTATGTCCAAGTTAGAGATGTCTGTGGTATATTCTCCGTTTACCATGTAATACGCTTCTTGGGCTTGTTTAATTTGTGAAAATAAAGTTTTAATGTTGGCCAAACGCGATTTGGCTACGGCTAACTTATATTGCGGCAACGCCACGGCGGCTAAAATACCGATGATGAGGACGACTACTAAGAGTTCAATAAGTGTAAATGCTTGTTTGTTTTTCATGTTGTTTGCTCCTTGCTGTTTTTTTACTGCCCCTTTATTATCGTTTTTTTTTTTGATTTGTCAAGCCCTTTTTCTGGCGGCACGCTATTGGGCGGGTAAACGACAACGACAAAAGGTTTTTTGTGGGGGTTTTGTATAATATACGTATGGAAATTTTTTCTCAAGTTATAGATGTCTTTTTGCATTTGGATATTCATTTAAACGCGTGGGCCGCGTGGATGGGTGTGTGGCTTTATGTGGTAATTTTTGCGGTCGTATTTTGTGAAACGGGGCTTGTGGTAACGCCGTTTTTGCCGGGCGATTCGCTTTTATTTGCGTGCGGGGCACTTGCCACGCGTGAGGGCAGTGTAATTTCGCTTTGGGTGTTGATTCCCGTTGTGTTTGTGGCCGCGGTGCTGGGCGATTTTTGCAATTACGAAATCGGCAAGTGGGTGGGCCCTAAAGTGTTCACGCGCGAGGACAGCATTTTTCTAAACAAAAACCACCTCTTAAAAGCGCATAATTTTTATGAAAAATACGGCGGGAAAACCATTATTCTCGCGCGATTTATTCCTATCATCCGCACGTTTGCGCCGTTTGTGGCGGGCATTGGTAAAATGACGTATCTACACTTTGCGTCTTATAATATTATCGGTGCATTTTTGTGGGTGTGTTTATTTGTAGGCGGTGGCTATTTCTTTGCCGATTTGCCGGTTGTGCAACATCATTTTCACTACGTAATTGCCGCGATTATTTTTATTTCCGTTCTGCCCGCTATTTATGAGTTCGTAGCGGCGCACCGTCAGAAGAAGTCAAATTGAGTTCCACGGGCAATTTGCCTTTGGGTTGTAAATTCCCCAAAATAATTTCTGCCGCTGTGTGCAGTGCATAGCGGTTTAAACCGTACGTCGCCAGGACGGTGTCGGCTTCCGGGTAATTGGGGATATCGTACGGGCTCATGGTGGAAATAAACACAACATTTTTATTTTCGCTAATCAGTCCGCTAATGGCATTTTTTTGGTTGATGTTTGTTTTATCGGCCCATTGTAAACTGGTCAGTACCAGTAAGTCCGCGCCTTTGGCGCATGCGGCGGCGCGTTCGCTGTCTTTTTTGCGCGGGGTTAGGGCGGCGTTGTAACTGCGTACGTTCCACCCTTTTTCCAAAAACGGTTGGACAAAACCGGGCAGTTGGTCTGCAAAGCGCGACGGCGCAAAAAAGACGGCGCACACAGTCGGCTTATCTTTAGCCGGAGTAAACGGGAGTAATTTGTTGCGGTCGCGCACCAGTGTTACGGCCTGATTGCTAATTTTAATCAGTTCGGTTTGATACGCTTTTTGCAAGGGGGGGAGTTCGGGCTGCGGCTCGCTGTCCAAAAGCCCCAACCGCTCTTTAATAGCAAAAATTTTACGGGCAGACTCTTCCACGCGCCTTTCTAATTTTTGTTCTTTAACGATTTCCGAAATCCGGTTAAACACGCTTACGGGTTTGATGTAACGCCCCAGTAAAATCATATCTTCCCCGCTTTCTAGCGCGCGTGCGGCACAACCGGCGATCGTGCAAAAAGCGGTAGCGCTTTTCATGTCTAAGCTATCGGTAACCAGTAGTCCGGTAAAGCCCATTTTTTGGCGCAATAAATCGTTTAGAATCGGTTTTGAAAACGTGGCGATGTTGGCATTGTCTAACGCCGGGTAACGTACGTGCCCGGTCATAATGCCGTCCACCCCTTGTTTGACGGCCTGTGCAAAGGGAGCGAGGTGAATTTCCTTCATTTGTTTATACGTAGCGTTTACGACGGGGACGTCATAGTGCGAATCGGACGCTGTATCGCCGTGGCCGGGGAAGTGTTTTACCACGCTTAAAATGCCCGCCGCTTGAAACCCGTGAATAAGCGAAATACCCATGCGTGTTACGTTTTTAGGGTCGGAACCAAACGAACGCACCCCGATAATGGGGTTGTTGGGGTTGCTGTTGACGTCTAAAACGGGGGAAAAATTGATATGTATGCCGGCGCGCTTTAATTCTTGCCCGGCTAAATAGGCAATGGTGGCGGCGGCTTCTTCGTCGCCGGAGGCGGATAACATCATATTGGTTGGCAGATAGTCAAACCCCAACGTGATGGGGGTGTGAACGGTGCCGCCTTCGTAATCAATAGAAATTAAGAGCGGAATTTTGTGTGGACTTTTTTGGGCCCATGTTTGCAATTTTTTGATAAGTTCTTCGGTTTGTTCAAACGAATAATTACCCCATTGGATAAGTACGCCGCCGATTTTGCCCGATTCAATGACCGGGCGGACGAGGTCTGCGCTGTCTACATCTACAAAAGCCACTAAGGTTTGCCCGAGTTTTTCTTCAAACGATAACTCGTCAAACGACGGAGCGGCACAGACCCACAAGCTTGTAAGCAAACTACAAATCAGCGCGCTGTATTTTTTCACGGGTTGACCTCTATAATGGGCAGTTCCGCAGGGGCAAAAAGCCGCAGCGGAATGCCCCAATAAAACATCCCCGACGTAATATAAAATTTCATGCTTTGTACGTCAAATAGCCCGTACACGCGCGGAAACTGTAATTTAACCAGATAATTAAACGGCCAAATTTGCCCGTTATGCGTATGTCCGCTAAGCATAAGGTCGGTGCCGTAATTGGAAATTTCTTCGGCGTAAGACGGTGTGTGCGAAAGCACGATAAGCGGCTCGTCCGCAGCGGCATTAGCGAGCAAATTAGATACATCTTGCTTGGTAACGCGTGCGGTTTTGATATCTTTTAAACCGGCAATTTGTACCCCATTGGGTAGCGTGGTAAGTTCGTTTTCCAACAGTTTAATACCGGCTTTGCGAAAAAAATCTTTACTGTCGCCATAGCCCACATAATACTCGTGGTTTCCCAGCACGCCATACGTGCCTAAAGGGGTTTTGAACGCGGCTAAACGTGCGGCGTATTTGTCTGCCTCCGGGCCATATTCAAACACGTCGCCCAGTACAAATACCACGTCGGGCTTTTCGTTTTCTAAACGGGTCAGGGCGTTGTCCCACCGTTCGTACGAAACGCCCATGCCGAGGTGCGAATCGGAAATGACGGCTATTTTTAGCGCAGGTAAATCGGGCGAAGAAATAGCAACACGTTTGAGTTGCGGCGCGGAAAATCCGCCCCAAAACGCACACGCAAATAAAACGAGCATAACAAACACGCTGATGGGGCCCAGATAAATGCGTGCGGGAATGCCTAGTATTTTTAACAAGATAAATAATACGGCCCCGGCCGCGCTTACACAAAACGCAATAAATGCCAGCCCAAATAAAATATAAGACGCGTA
>ONAM01000021.1 GCA_900315795.1 Candidatus Avelusimicrobium caledoniensis | reverse complement strand
GGAGCACTCAAAACCGATGAGGGGGTTTAAATAAGTATTTTCCTTTATATACCCCTCACCTGTCCTTCGGACATCCTCTCCCGCAAGGGGCGAGGACAAAAAACTATTTTTGCTGTTCATAAAAATCTCCTGTTATTTTTTCCGTCCCTTTATTATCGTTTTTTTTTTTGTTTTTTCAAGCAAAATTTATTTGCCCGACGATATTTTAATGGGACGAATTGGTTTAAAATAAGGGCACCTGCGAAACGTGGTTGCTTTTTGGAAAAAAATTGTACAATACTACTAATTTAAAAAAGGAGGCGTTTTATGGAAATTTTAAATCAGGCAGATATTGGCGTATTTGGCGGATCGGGTTTTTATAATTTTTTAAGTAAGGTAGAAGAAGTAAAAATTTATACGCCTTACGGCGAAACGAGCGACAGCGTTTTTATCGGTACGATCGGCAAGCACCGCGTGGCGTTTATGCCGCGCCACCGCCGGGATCACTCTATCCCGCCGCACCAAGTGAACTTCCGCGCTAATGTGTGGGCCATGAAACGCTTGGGTTGCACGCGTGTAATTTCCCCGTGTGCCGCGGGCAGTTTGCAAAAAAATATTAAACCCGGCGATTTTGTGATTTGCGACCAATTTGTAGATTGGACCGACGGACGTAAAAATACCTTTTTTGAAAATGTGTCTGTGTTTGAGGGGATGGCTGTGCAACACCCGTCTCCGGCGGAAACCTATTGTCCGCAGTTGCGTGCGTTGGCGGTGGAAACGGCTAAAGAACTTAAAATCCCGGTGCATGATAAGGGTACGGTGGTTGTCATTAACGGGCCGCGTTTTTCCACCAAGGCCGAATCGGCTTTTTTCACGCGGCAAGGTTGGCACGTGATTAACATGACGGCGTTCCCCGAGGCATATTTGGTAAAAGAGCTCAATATGTGCCCGCTAAACATTTCACTCATTACCGACTACGATGCCGGACTTGTGGGAGACGTGCCGCCCGTGTCGCACGAAGAAGTGTTAAAGGTATTTAACAGTAATATTGAGAAACTGAAGAACTTGTTGTTTGCGGTTATAGAAAAAGTGCCGACGGACAAACGCGCATGTAAATGTGCCGAGTCCACGAAGTTAAATTTCTAACAAAAAAATTACAAAAAAAGACGCCCTGCAATAGGGCGTCTTTTTATAACGTGCCTTTAGCATCTAGCTCTTCACATAGTTTGCGTTGGACGGCGGTAGCATTGTAGGTGGCGTGAGCCGTACAACGAACTCGTCCTGCATCCGATTGGGCAATATAGATATAGTATCTGGTGTTAAAGGGCTTGCGTTGCGCCAAAGCCAAATAATTAACGTTGTTCCCACCGGGAGAATATATAAAGTTCTTCGTTTCAATGCGGCCCGGATAGGCGGTACTTGCAAAAGAGTCCCCGGGGATTTCAATATCTAGTAAACTTAATTCTGTCATGTCGGCATACCGTCCGTTTGCCATGTAAAAAACTTGATTAGCGTTGGCAATCGCACGCACTAGGGAAACTGCCTCTGTCATGCGCGCTTTTTCTACCGCTTTTTGGTATTGCGGCAATGCTACCGCCGCCAGTATGCCGATGATTAAAACTACTACTAATAATTCAATAAGTGTAAATGCTTTGTTGTTATATAAAATGCTGTCATTCCAAACTTGATTTGGAATCTCACCTCTTTTAAAATTAGAAATAAGGAGAGATCCTGAATCAAGTTCAGGATGACATTTATTTTTATTTATATTTTTCATATTATTTGCTCCTTGTCGTTTTTCATCCGACACTTTATTATCGTTTTTTTTTTTGATTTGTCAAGTGTTTTCTATACTTTTTCTGGAAACAGAAAAAGTACCAAAAAGATTTTCCGCCCCAGGGTGCTATAAAAAGCAGACAAATCGGGAAAATTTACAAACTCGCTACGCTCAAACATGTAAATTTTCTTTTCCGATTTGGCGCTTTTTATAAACAGCACTAAAGGGGCGGATTTTAACAACCAACAAAAAAGACGCTTTTTTAGAGCGTCTTTTTTGGCGTGATAAAAGTAAATTTTATTGCAATAATTCTTTTAAAATAGCTTCGTGGATGCGGAAGAGTGATTCATCGGTTTTGGCTAAATTGTTTGCCATAAATACAAAGGAAATCAGCCGTCCGTCTTTATCGCGCACATATCCGGCGGCGGCTTTGACGCTGTCAATCGTGCCGCCTTTTACGCGCACATCGCCGACGCGTTTTTGCGGTTGTAAGTAACGGCGCAGCAAGAGTAAATCGCCCCGGTCATCCGGTGTGGCAAGCGAATTGTAATAATAGGGAAAATACGGGCTTTTCGTCATGTAATTAAGCGTGGCGGCGAGCACACGCGGCGTAACTAGATTATCACGCGCCAGGCCGCTCCCGTCGTGCAAGACAATATCATTAGGCCCGGCAATATGGTGCGCTGTCAGAAAATTTTTCAGTTGGGCCAGGCCGTTTTCTATACTGCCTTTTTGCCCGGCATGTACTGCTAACTGTCTAAGCAACATATCCGCATACAAATTAAAACTGCGTTTGTTGACAATGAGCACAATGTCTTTGAGTTCCGGCGACAGATATTTGTCCAGCCGCGTCATCGCCTTATAATCGGGTGCGGTAGCGGTAGTTTTGAGTTCGCCTTGAACGCTGATGCCTTGTTCTTGCAATGCTTGGCGCAACGCTTGCAACGCAAATAATGCCGGGTCGGGCAACGCGGCTTTGATAGAAAAACCTTTGGCGTTTGTGGGAATCGTGCCGAAGATTTTTAAGTCGTATTGTTTGGGGGCGGCGTACACGTAGGCGTTATCCTTTTTAGATTTCCCGTCGGTTGTTACAAACGACTCTAACTGAATTTGCGGCAAATCGGGCACGGTATAAGCTACTGTTACCGGAGCATTCGCGCGCGTTTGCGGTTTGAAATGAATTTCAAACGAGTTGTCATTAAACGATAACGCGCTGGCGGGCGCTGCAAAATAGTTACCCATATTTTCCCAATTTACTTTGGGGGCAATCGTTGGGCCTTCAAACAAAGAAACATCCGCAATCAGGTCACCGTTGATTTGATGCACGCCCGCTTGTTTGACGGAATTTGCCCAGCGGCGGGCTACTGTCTGCCACGTTTCTGCGCCGACTACACGGGTGGAGCCCAGTGTCATATCACCGCCGCCTTGTATGTATACAGATCCGTTTAACGTGCCGTTTTCATCGGGCATGCCTTGCATATACAAATTAGTTTCAAAGCGGTGGTGCGGTCCGAACGTCTCCAAGGCCGCGGCGGTAGTCAGTAATTTGAGCGTACTGGCGGGTGTTAAACGGATATTTTCGTTGCGTGCAAAAAGAAGCGCAGCATCTGCATCCGTGTAAACGGCCATGCCGCCCCACAACGCACCTTGCAAGACGGAGCTTTGTAATTTGTTTTCTACAAACTCTTGCAACGCTTGGGCGTGCAAAGACAGCGAAACACAAATCAGTAATAACGAATAAACTAAACGCATAATTAGTTAAACCACGGATACCATTTGTCTTTATCGCGGATATTGATTAAGAGAGATAATACCAGCAAATCGCGCGCGTTGATAGCTTGCGGTTTGTCCAGTTCGCAGATAAAGCGGTCAAACATAGCATGGGCATTGGTGATACTGCCCGTGCTTTCCATTTGACCACAGATGTCGTAGTCGGCCCGCAAAAAACCCCACAAGTGGCCGCACAGTTTGCGTAAAATAGCACGCCACGCAGAACGCTCGCGGATATGAGCCAGTTCGTTACCGTCGTGGCTAATTAGTTTCCAACTGCGCCGCAACGCAAAGCGTTTGCGCACCGCTACTAATACTTCTTTGGAGCGGGCGAAATAAATTTCATATCTTTCGGTTGTTAGGCCAAATCCTTTTTGCAACACGATAGCGGCTTTTTTCCCCTTGCGGTCAAACAAATTGATTTCACGCAACACCAATTGCGACCACACAATCCCGCAAAAGAAAATCACAATACCCAGCGGAATGAGTAACGAGCATATGGAGTAAATTGTGTCGTACGCAAAAGCAGAAAGCGGCAAGAGCTGTCCGCGTTCGGCTACGCCTGTCAGCGCCAGTAAAACGCACGTAAATACGACGAGCAAAATGCCTCCCAATAAAAATAAACTGTCCCACCGGCTGGAAAGCGAAATTAAGATGTTGCCCTGATTATCTTTAGCGCGGAAAATCAGCGACGGCGTGCCGTACAAGCGCGCAAAGCGGATCGGATAGAGCGAATTGGGGTTGGCGGCCGGGAGCGGTAATTTGGCGCGTACGCACACGCGCACACATAAAGCTATCGCCAGTAATAAAGCGTACAACAGCCCCAGTAAAATTAAAGCATCAAATCCACGGCCCAATTGCCGGATATACGGCGGCATACGTTGGGAAATAAATGTATTGATGTGGGATTGGGCCAGTTTATGTTTGAAACCTGCGGCGTAACGTTTCCAGGTCGGGCGCGGTGTTTGGGCGGCAGGTGCAACAGATTCCGTCGGAGCGGAAACGGTTTCTTCCGTGATTTCCGGCTCGGCTACGATGTCATAAGCGCGTTCGTCGTGAAGGTCCATTTCCAAGGTTTGCACTTGGTCGGCCGGCACTTTTTCTACCGTGCGGGGGGAAATGAACGAGAAAATTAAATCGGTTTCCAGGTACGTTAAATTGCGCGCTAAAATGGAGTACGCTTGCCCGCTGATTAAAAAATACCCGGCGCCAAAATCGTTTTTAGGCGTATAAAAGCTGATGTAAAAGAAAGGTTCTCCGGTAGAAAATTCAATACGTTTGATATCTTCACCCGTGTAAGAATTGCCTACCACCTTCATTTTTTTGCGTTTGATTTCGGTTAAATCGTCGTTGATTTTGGTTTCAATACAGGTTTCGGTGGTGCAGTCAATGGTTTTGATTTCTACGCGCGAAGATCCTTTTTCAACCGTTAAAACGCTGTTGGCGGCTGCTTGAGAAGATGCTTTCCACCCCGCCGGAAGATCCAGCGTAAACGCACCGTCTTTAGACGTAAAAGAAGCGGCGTTGGCTAGCGGAACCGCTGCCAAAAAAAATGCAAATAAAGCAAATGAAATAGAGGGCTTTTTCGCCATATTTTATTATTATAGTAAATTCTAAGTGGCTTGATGCGCTCCTTTTACGCAGGTAGCCAATAGCGCGAATTTTTACTGGCAAGACGGGGGAAAAAAGTGTTATCATATACATAAGGAGTATTTCTATTATAAAAGGAAAAAAAATGGCTACACAACAAATCCGTAAGGCCCGTTTACAGACTGTACGCAATTTGCTTCGTAAACACAACGCCAACGCGTTAGTGCTTACGCATAATATAGACCAATTTTACGTCTCAGGTTTTTTCTTCTATCCCGAAGAAGCCGTTTTTGTAATTCATCCCAAAGGGATGGCTTGTTTTACCCGGGGGCTTTATTTAGAGCCGTTTGGTAAATTTGCCCCGGAAGTGGAAATTTTTAGCCACGATACGGACCAACTGGACGCCGCTTTGGAGTTTGTCCGCAAAAAGAAACTCACCCGCGTGGGTTTTGATGCCGCCAAAGAAATGTATTTATCCGGCAAAAAAATGCGCGAAGCGGGGCTTATAGAATTGCCCAGTTTGATTTCCAAATCGCGCGAAGTAAAAGACGCGGACGAACTTAAAAAAACGCGCGATGCGTGCCGTATCGCGTATAATGCGTACGAATATGTCAAACCCCGTATTAAAACCGGTATGATGGAGTGCGAAGTAGCCGCCATGTTGGAAAGTTATATGCGTATGCAAGGAGCTACCGGCACGCCTTTCCAAACGATTGTGGCTTTCGGGGAAGGGGCGGCCAATCCGCATTACAAAACCAGCACGCGTAAATTGCAAAAAGAAGACGCCATTTTGTTAGATTTCGGTTGTATTTACAAAGGGTATACGTCGGATATTTCGCGTTGTTGGTGGCACGGTAAACACGAGCCGGCCGAATATACGAAAATTTGGAAAATTGTAGATAATGCCCGCAAAGCAGGTATCAAAAAAGCCCGTGTCGGTACGGCTACCAAAGACGTAGATGCCGCCGCGCGTGCCGTGATTGAAAAGTCCGGCTACGGTAAATATTTTACCCACCGCACCGGGCACGGTATCGGTATTGAAAACCACGAAGAGCCCTACAACAGTCCGCTCTCCAAAGCGGTGTTGGTGGCGGGAAATATATTCTCGGTAGAACCGGGAATTTATCTGCCCGGTAAATTCGGCGTGCGGTTGGAAGACACCGTGGTCGCCACGAAAGCCGGACCGAAGATTTACACAAAAAAATAATATGACCCAAAATTTATCCGCCAAACGTATGCAGTTATTACGCCGCGTATTGAAAGATGCGCAGTTGGGCGGATATATTGTGGTTTCCCCGGTGGAACAACGGTATTTATCCGGTATTGAGCTATCGGCGGGGGAGGCGGTTTTTTTGATAACGCCCGCCAAAGCGTATTGCATTACCAAAAAACTCATCGTTAGCAAAATGGCTCCGGCGCGGTCCTTTCTTAAAACGGAAGATGTGCCGTTTGGTACGATGTTGGACGGTGCGTTGGATAAAGCGAAAATATTGCGTTTAAAGCGGGTCGCTTTTGACCCGGCCCAAGTTGATTTTCACACGGGGGACGCCCTTACCAAGTGGGGGTGTGTGCGTGCGGAAGGACTCGTTGGCGAAATGCGAAAAGCTAAAGATGCTGATGAGGTTGCCAAATTGCGTCAAGCGTGCAAAATTGCGTGGGAAGCGTTTAACGAAGTCAAACCCAAAATCAAAACGGGCATGACGGAAGAAGATGTGCGTATTTTAATGGCTTGCGCGATGTTTAAACGCGGGGCGGACAGTATACCGTTTAACATTGTTTGCTTTGGTGAAAATACGGCAGATGCGCACCATACGCCCTCCAAAACGCGCAAGCTTAAAAAGAACGAAGCGGTTTTAATGGATTTTGGTTGTTTTTATGAGGGGTACACGTCAGACATGACACGCAGTTGGTGGCACGGCGGTAAAGTGCCCACGCTGTACACAAAGATTTGGAACATAGTAGATAAAGCCCGCCAAGCGGGTATCAATGCCTTACGCGCCGGAGTTACGGCCGGAGCCGTGGACAAAGCCGCGCGCGACGTAATTGAAGCGGCCGGATACGGTAAGGAGTTTTTCCATACCACCGGGCATGGTATTGGGCTTGTCGTACACGACGCGCCGATTTTGCGCTCGGGCTCGGCGGCACAAATACCGGATCAGGCGGTTGTAACGGTAGAGCCGGGTATCTACTTTGCCGGAAAATGGGGCATCCGCTTAGAGGATAGTTTCCTCGTTACCAAAACCGGCGCCAAAAAATTGACACAAAAATAAAAAGGAGTTAGTTTATGTTAAGCACGACCGAATTTAGAGAAGGTCTTATCTTTGAAGATGAGAACGGACAACTGGTGGAAATTATTGAATTTCAACACCACCGCAAAAGTCAAGCCCGCGCCGTAGTGCGTGTGAAATTGCGCAATATCAATACGGGCTCTGTGATTGAAACGTCCTACCGTCCCGAAGATAAATTTAAAGAAGTAGAAGTGGAAAAACGTCCGTTTACGTATTTATATACGTCGGGCGATATGGCTACTTTTATGAACGCCGAAACGTACGACCAAGTAGAAGTGCCCGTTGCCAAATTGGGCGATTTGACCAAATACTTAAAAGATAACATGGACGCCACCGGTATCTATATTAACGACAAACTCTTTAACGTAGAATTGCCGATTAAAGTACCGCTCAAAATTGCCTCTACCGTGCCCGGCGTCAAAGGCGATACGGTTGCCAATACGACCAAAGAAGCTACGTTAGAGACGGGTGCTGTTATTAAAGTACCGCTCTTTATTAACGAGGGCGACACCGTGCTCGTGGATACCCGCACGGGTAACTACGTGGAACGTGTGGCCGCGTAAGTTTTTGTTATGAAGCGCGCAGCCGTTACAGGGCTACTTGTTCTGCTTAGTGCTGTTTGGTTGCGCGCGTTTGATTTGCAGTACGGATCTTTATTTACGGTGCGCGGCATTACGTCGGTTAAAGGCCGTCCCGTTTTACCGCTCTCGCGTGGGAAATATGCCAACGTGCGAGTGTTGGATAAAGAGACGTTTGCTCTTTTAAAAACGTGCGCTTTGTCTTGCGCGCAAGAAGGCGAAGGGAAAATACAACTGCGCCAGTTGCGCGTGGCCCAAACGCGGCCCGATATGTGGATAGCGGACGTGGCAGTAGATGAAAGGTGGCTATTGACGTTTCTGGTATTTAAGAATAAAGACGGGTTTAGTTTTATCGTACCGCAAGACGTGCATATTTTGCAAGCGCGTTGGTTGGATGATGTAAAAGCGTTGATACAAACACAAATTTCAGACGGAGAAAAAAGAAAATGAAGTGCATGCACCGCCCCAGTGGCAAACTGCTTGCCGGTGATGTGGAAAACGCCGATACATTTTTTGCGCGGCTGTGGGGGCTGATGATGCGGCCGTCGCTTGCGAAAGGAAAAGGGTTGTTGTTGTCGCCCTGTCCGCAGATTCACACGTGCTTTATGCGCTTTGCCATTGATGCGGTGTTTTGCGATAAAAACGGACGCGTGTTGTACGTTAAAGAAAATATGAAGCCGTGGCGGTTTGGACGTTTTGTGCGCGGCAGTTACTATACGCTTGAATTGCCGGGCGGTAGTTTACAAGGGCAAGTCAACCCCGGCGATGAGTTGGTTTTTGCAAACGATTTTAATACAGTAGGAGAAAATAAATGACACTTAAAAAACTTATATCAGTTTTACTTTTTTGTGCGTTGGGGGCGTCTTCTGCGGCGGCTCGCCAATGGGACGATTTCGGTGCAAACGTAACCGCTAATAACGTGCGTGCGTTTACCAAAGATTTGGGCGGCATTATCGGCGCCGGTACGTATACCACCGGGCGCATTTTGGGCTGGGGGGGCTTTCAAATCGGCCCGCGCGCAGGTATGCTTTTTAAGATGAGTAAAGGCCATGGCGACAGCGCGGCCGAGCGTGACCATACCGCCTTGGGCGACCGCCACGACGTGGGTAGTATCGTTAGCCCGTGGTTGCAAGCCGATATCGGTATGCCGTTTCGCATTGACGGGTTTATCCGCGCGAGCAGTTATCAGGGTTTGACGATTGCGGGGGGCGGACTTCGCTGGGGTATTACGCGCCCGAGCGAAACGACGGGTGCTTTTCAGCCGATGGTAGTGTTAGCCGCACACAGCGCGACTGCGCAAGATTTTTCCGCCACGCATTACAACGCCAGTTTGGTCTTGTCTATGAAATTTAAATATTTTGTGCCGTACGTGGGCGGCGGGGTTGATTATACGAATGTCAACGTCGGCAACGGCGTAGCCGATATGGCCATGCGCGGCGAGCGTGAACATGCCGCCACCGCACGCGCTACGGCGGGGTTTAATTTCAAATTGCCGTCGTATATGGACCTAAGTTTGGCGGCGAATTATGCGCACTATGGGCTGGGTGCGGAGGCCTCTTTATCGCTGCGGTTTTAATGAACGGCTTTGTTATCTTCTATAAGCACGCACGCGGGTACAACTAATCGTTGTACCCGCGTTTGCGTGTTCCCGATAAACGATTTTCCAAAATCTGCCAATTTGCGCGTCCCTTGGGCTTGACGTAGCTAGCGCTACGCCTATGCGCCCAACTTGCCCGCGCAACTTGGAGCGATTTTGAAAAATCATATAACCTTCTACAAAGTTAATCTGTGCTGGACCGGCTGTTCGTAAGTTCAGTTTTACGCACGAATATCCCCTAGGACGTCATCCTGAACCGCGGCCTTTACCGCTTGGCCGCGCCCCGTAAGGTTGTAATACGGGGTCTGTAAAATAGATTTCAGGATCTCGTAGTGTCCTAGGGGATATTCGTTGCTTTACACCGATACAATTTTCCACATTTGGGCAATTTTGCGGTCTCGCGGCCTTGACGTGATTACCACCACGCCTATGCGGCCGCCTACATCCCGCAAAATTGCCTCAAATCTGAAAAATCATCTTCTCATCTACAAAGTTAGTCTTGGGGCGACGGGCCGTCCCTTTTTGCTTATTGGCCTTTTCTGACGGGAAAAAATAAAAACTTGACATCGTTTTTTTTTTTGCTACATTTTATTAAATGAAACAAAGGAGGAGTTTTTATGGAAAAGGAAAATAAAAGAATTGTTAATAAAAATAAATGTCATCCTGAACTTGATTCAGGATCTTCCACGCTTGTCGTTTCGCAAGGAAACAGCAACAACATACGTGGAAGATTCCAAATCAAGTTTGGAATGACGTCCTTGTTTAATAATAACAACGCATTTACGCTGATTGAACTCTTAGTTGTTGTTCTCATCATCGGTATCCTCGCGGCGGTAGCAGTGCCGCAATATCAAAAAGCGGTAGAGAAATCACGTGCGATGCAGACGCTTACGTTAGTTAAATCATTAAGTGATGCGTTGGAATCGTATTATTTAGCCAATAATGATATGCCGTCCTCTTTTGATGAATTGGATGTTGCTTTGCCAGCAGATTGGACAGGAACAACAGGTATTTATACGCGTAATGCTACGGATCATAAATCAAATGCTTATTGGGGAGCGAGTATTGAAAAATCTTCCATCATACATGCCTTGCATATGGGACGGTTAGAGGGAAATTACGCCCACGCCGGATTTTCGTATTATTTAAAATTTTATGATGATACCATTCCAACGCATGAAGTGCTTTGTATGGAGGAAAAAAGTAAAATTACGGAAGGAAAATTTTGTAAAGAATTATTTAAAGGAACTAAAACCTCGCACAATGGTACATTGCGTTTGTATCATTTGCCTTAAGTTGTACAAAATTTTTCATATAAAAAACTCCCGCAATTTCTTGCGGGAGTTTTTTTACGTCTAATCTTTTCAGCAATTCCAAGCTTATACTAAACCTTGGTCCAACATGGAGTCGGCCACTTTCTTAAAGCCCGCGATGTTCGCGCCGGCCATGTAGTTGCCTTTCATGCCGTACATTTCGGCCGCTTCCAAACAGCTGTTGTGAATGCTGTTCATAATGCGGTGGAGGTATTGGTCCACTTCTTCGCGGGTCCAGTACAAGCGCATAGAGTTTTGCGTCATTTCCAAACCGGACACGGCTACACCGCCGGCGTTGGAAGCTTTGCCGGGGGAGTACAAAATTCCGGCGGCTTGGAACGCTTCAATGGCTTCGGGCGTGCAAGGCATGTTAGAGCCCTCGCATACGCATTTGCAACCGTTTTTAAGTAACGTTTTGGCATCGTCGCCGTGCAATTCGTTTTCGCAAGCCGTCGGGCAAGCGATGTTGCACGGAATATCCCACGTTTTTTTGCCGGGTCTAAACTCGGCTTTGGGGAATTTTTTGACATATTCTTTCAAGCTGCCGCGGCGCACAAATACGAGGTCTTTTAAGAAGGCGAGCTTTTCGGCATCTACGCCGTCTTTGTCATACACACTGCCGTCGTAGTCCATAAAGCCCACTACTTTACCGCCCAACTCGGTCAATTTTTCAATGGCGTGTACGCCTACGTTACCCGTACCGGAAACAATGCAGGTTTTACCTTTGACGCTGTCGTTCTTGGTAGCGAGCATATTTTGCGTGAAGTACGCTACACCGTAGCCGGTGGCTTCGGGTCTAAGCAAGCTGCCGCCCCAGTTCGGTTTTTTACCGGTGAACGTGCCCGTAAAAACGTCGGTCAGTTTTTTGTATTGGCCGTACATATAACCGATTTCGCGCGCACCGCAACCGAGGTCGCCCGCCGGTACATCGGTATGATAACCGATGTGGCGGTACAGTTCGTTCATAAACGAGTGGCAAAAACGCATGACTTCCCCGTCCGATTTGCCGCGGGCGTCAAAGTCGCTCCCGCCTTTACCGCCGCCCAAGGGGAGCGTGGTTAAGCTGTTTTTAAAGGTTTGTTCAAACGCTAGGAATTTCAGAGAGTCTTGTGTTACGGACGTATGAAAGCGGATACCGCCTTTGTACGGCCCAATGGCACTATTGAATTGAACGCGGTAACCGCGGTTGACGTGAATTTCGCCTTTGTCATCTTGCCACGGTACGCGGAAGCTGATAATGCGTTCCGGCTCTACCAAGCGTTCCAAAATCTTTTCCTTAATATAGACCGGGTTTTGTTCCAACACCGGGTGCAACGTGCTGACTACTTCTTTCACGGCCTGTAAAAATACCTTTTGGCCGGGGTCTTTCTTCTCTTGGGCTTCTAAGAAGTCCGCGGTATAGGCATGAATATCCATATACCCTCCTTTAACTTATGATAACAACTATGTCTATTATACTATTTAACGGACGGAAAAGGTAGCTGTGATGTTAAATGTTATTAGGGTATTTCCACCAAGAAATATTTGTGTCTCCGCTAGCTGGGGTGGTCGCGCCCGTTTCCGATTTGCAGACTTCCTGTTGTGTCGCGTCTGTATTAGAACTTTGGCAATATCTTCTGCCATCAGAAAAATAAATAATGTACTTCATATTACTATTTGTAAAACCACACCAGACACGCTCCGGGGAGAGCCCCGGATCCTGTTGGCATTTCGTTTTATTCAATGTGCATTGGTCAGTTCTTCCGGGGTCATTTTCACATACGCCTAACTCAGCGATATCTTTAGCAAATTGTCCGTTGGCCAAATAATAGATACGCTGTGCCTGAAAAATAGCTGTTGCCATACTTTTTAAAGTAGCATAGCGGCTTTTTACTACTGCTTTTTGGTATTGCGGCAGAGCCACCGCCGCGAGGATGCCAATAATGAGGACGACGACCAAAAGTTCAATAAGCGTAAATGCTTGTTTGTTGTTCATATTGTTGCTCCTTGTTATTTTTTTGCGTCCCTTTATTGTCGTTTTTTTTTTTTGATTTGTCAAGCTCTTTTTATGTTGAAATTTCAAGCGGGGGGAAAATATGTTACACTACCTATATGAAATTATCCGCTAATATGGAAGATTACGTAGAAGCCGTTTTGTTTTGCGCTAACGAGCAAGGGCTCGCGCGCGTAAGCGATATACGCGATTTGTTGGGAGTAAAAACGCCCAGCGTAACGGGGGCGATGAAACTGCTTGCCGAAAACGGCTATGTAATACACCAACCGTATGGCGGAATTAAACTCACGGCCAAAGGGTTGCGCGCGGCCGAGGATGTTAAAAAACGCCACGCCATTTTAAGCCGCTTTTTAACGCAAGTGCTTGGCGTCAACCCCAAAACAGCCGATATAGATGCGTGTAAAATGGAGCACGCCGTCAGCAAAGAAACCTTGGAAAAACTCCACGCCTACCTGCATAAAATAGCCGGGGAATAATTTACCGGTTTATTTCCTCTCGTACACGCGCGTAAAATTTTCTATAATATAAAAAACATTTATTATTGGAGTTTTACCATGGCAAAAAATAAATATTCCCATACGGTTTTATTACCTAAAACCGATTTTCCGATGCGCGCGGGTTTGGCGCAAAAAGAGCCGAAAATTTTAGATTTTTGGAAGTCTATTAACCTCTACGAAGCCATGCTCAAAAAAAACGAGCAAGGCAAACACTTTGTATTACACGACGGGCCGCCTTATGCTAACGGCAAAATTCACATCGGCCATGCGTTGGATAAAACCATTAAAGACATCATCTTAAAATCGCGCGCGATGACGGGCCACTATACGCCCTATGTGCCGGGGTGGGATTGCCACGGTCTGCCCATTGAACAAGCACTCCTCAAAGAACTTAAGCAAGATAAAAAGCACATTACCGATGTGCCCGCTTTCCGCAAGCGTGCGCGCGAATTTGCCGCCAAATTTATTGACTTGCAACGCCAAGGTTTCAAACGCTTGGGCGTGCAGGGCGATTGGGATAATCCGTATTTGACCATGGATAAACGTTACGAAGGTATTACCGTCGGGGCGTTTTTAGATCTTATTGAAAAAGGATACGTCTATAAAGGGCAAAAAACCATTACATGGTGCCCGCATTGTGAAACGGCACTTGCCGATGCGGAAACGGAATATAAAGATATTTCCTCGCCCTCTATTTATCTGCGTTTTAAACTTGTAGACCCCAAAAAAGAAATTTTAGGCGATTTGGACTACACAAAACCCGTCAATTTAGCCGTTTGGACCACCACCCCGTGGACGATCCCCGCTAACGTGGCCGCCGCTGTTTCCAATACGGAAGATTACGCTATTTTGCAAGACAGTAAAACTGGCGAGTATTACATTGTAGCGGAAAAATTAGCGGAAGAATTTTTGAAAAATACCGGACTTGATTGCACCCAAGCCGGGAAAGTGGCGGGCGAAAAACTCGTCGGTATGAAATACTATCATCCGCTTTCTCATAAGGAAAATCCGGTTATTTGGACGGACTTTGTAACCATGGACGCCGGGGTCGGAGTCGTACACATTGCACCCGGCCACGGGGAAGAAGATGCCCAAGCCGGCAAACAATGGAAGTTGGAAACCGTCTGCCCGGTGGACGAAAAAGGGTGCTACACCAAAGACGCGGGCGTGTTTGAAGGCATGCACGTATTTGAGGCCAACCCGCTTATGGTTAAAAAGTTGGACGAACTCGGCGTGCTTATCAAAGAGCAAGAAATCGTGCACAGTTATCCGCATTGTTGGCGTTGCCACAACCCCATTATTTTCCGGGCAACGGAACAATGGTTTATGTCCATTGACAAAGACGGACTTCGCCAAAAACTCATGGATAATTTGTCTAACGTTAAATTTTATCCAGTCGGCGGACAAGAGCGTATGCGCTCTATGATTGGCTTGCGGCCCGATTGGTGTTTGTCGCGCCAACGCTTTTGGGGGACTCCGGTAGCCGTGCTCTACTGTAAAAAATGCGGCAAGCCGCAAGTTAACCACGAGCTATTTGAGTTTATTAAAAAACGTGCCATGGAAGAAGGGTCCGATTTTTGGTTTACCGATCCGGTGGAAAAACTCATGCCGGAAAATTATGCGTGTGAGTGCGGCAGCCATGAATTTAGAAAAGAAACCGATATTTTAGACGTCTGGCTTGATTCCGGCGTGTCGTGGGCGGCGGTTTTAAAAGACCGCGGCTTAGATTTCCCGGCCGACGTCTATTCCGAAGGGTCTGACCAACACCGCGGTTGGTTCCAAAGTTCCTACATCCCGTCGTACACGTTAGAAGGCACCGCGCCGTTTAAAACGATTTTAACGCACGGTATGGTGTTAGACGGACAAGGCCGTCCGATGCACAAATCGCTCGGTAACGCCGTGGACCCGGAAGATGTTGTGAGCAAATACGGGGCGGATATTTTGCGCTTGTGGGTATCGTTTAGCGATTATCAGGGCGACGTACGCATCAGCGAAGAAATTTTGGGCGGTCCGATTGATACGTACCGCAAAATCCGCAATACGGTGCGCTATGCGCTGGGCAACTTGTCCGATTACGACCCGGATATCCATTGCGTGCCCGCCAAAGAATTAACGGAAATGGACCAGTATATGCTCGGTCGTTTAAATACGCTGATTGAAGAAGTGCACAGCGGATATGAAGAATTTAATTTCCGCCGGGCGATGCGCGCCTTGACCGATTTTTGTATTTTAGACTTGTCGTCGTTTATGTTAGACGCATCTAAAGACCGCCTCTACACACAAGGGGCCAACGCTCCTGCGCGGCGCAGTGCCCAAACGGTGCTTGCCGAAATTACGGTGGCGCTACTTAAACTAATGGCGCCCGTGCTTTCGTTCACCGCCGAAGAAGCGTGGCAGGAACTGCGCAAAACCGCTTTGGGACGCACGTTGGAGCAAAGCATATTTTTGTCCGATATGCCGCGTAACGCCTCGCTCATCCCGCAGGTGCGTTTGGAAGAAAAATGGAACGAAATTCGCCGCATCCGCGAGGGCGTACAAAAATTTTTGGAAAGTGCCCGCGAGCAAAAAATTATCGGCTCGTCGTTAGAAGCCCGGGTTACCTTTAGCACCAACGACCCTTCTACCCAAGCATTCTTAGAAGAAACAAAAGACCTGTGGGCGGAAATTTTGATCGTTTCCCAAGTGGAAATTAAAGAGGGGACCGAGCCGCTGTTTGTGGAAATCACCCACGCTACCGGTACCAAATGCGCCCGTTGCTGGCAATGGAAAGAAGACGTCGGTACGCATACACACAACGATATTTGCGGCCGTTGCGAAGAAGTATTGGCGCGCGAAGGCCTGACGGTGGAAGAACAGGAGTCTGTCCGTGCGTAAAATACTTTCCCGGGTTAAAACGTGGGCCGTAACCAACAAGGACGTACTTGTTGTGTTGGCGTTACTGCTCGCGTTGGACCGGGTAAGTAAAGTTTTGGCGCAAAATTTTTTGTGGCAAGGACCGAAGAAAATTTTACCGTTTTTCCAGTTGCAATACGTGGAAAATACCGGCTCTGCCTTTGGTATGTTGCAAGGAGCGAACGGTTGGTTGATTCTGGTAATGGTGGTTATCATCGGCTATATTTTATATAGTTGGAAAGAGTTGTGTGCGCAAGGTAACTTGGTTAAATGGGGTTGCGTGTGCATTTTGGCAGGTGCGCTGGGCAATCTTTATGATAGAATAACACTAGGATATGTGGTAGATTTTTTAGATTTTCTGGTATGGCCCGTGTTTAACGTGGCAGACAGTGCTATTACCGTAGGCGGTGGGCTGTTTGTTATTTCGCTAATCTGGCACGGAGCCAAAAAACAGGAGGAAAAATGAAAAAGATAATTTTGTTGGCGTTGGCTGTATTAGTGGCGGCGTGCAGTTCCGACACGAAACTGTTTAAACAGGCGCGGTTGGCGACTTCCCAAGGTGATTATGCCAAAGCGGTGGAGTTATATTCCCGAGCTATCCGGCAAAATCCGGACAATTTTGCACTTTACATCAACCGCGGTGTGGTGTGGGAACGGTTACCTGTAAAAGATAGTAAAGAACGTCAAAAAAACCGTCAAAATGCCGAGCAAGATTATCGCAAGGCCGTGGAGTTAAACCCGCTGAGTGCCGAGGCCTACAATAATTTAGGCGCACTCTATATTGATATGGGACGCAACTTGGAAGCATCCGATATGCTTTCCAATGCGTTATCATTAGATCCCAACTACTTTATGGCCCGCATGAACCGGGCGATTGCCTACTACCGCATGGGCCGTACCGTAGGCGCATTAGATGATTTCAACCGTGCGTCTATGATGCGCCCGAAAGATACGCTTGTACTACTTAACCGTGCGCTAGCGTATTACGATATGGGGCAGTATCAAAATGCGGTGGATGATTTGTCGTATTTGCTGGCATTGGACCCCAATCAGGCCCGCGCGTATTTAGAGCGCGCCCGCTCGTTTATTAAAATGGGATATCCTGCCAATGCGTATGCCGATTTGGAATCGGCTGTTACTATTAAACCTTCCTATGCGTTGGCCTACTATTACATGGGTGATCTGTTGTTTCGCAAAGGGGAAACAGACCAAGCGTTGGGGATGCTCGTGCGATCCAAAGAGTTGGCCAGCCAATATGTTCCTACCTACGAACTCATGGGCGATATGCTGGCCGTGCAAGACCCGGTAGCGGCTACCGCTAACTACATGGTAGCTCTTAAATTGGACCCGGACAATGCGCGCCGCTACGAAGCCAAAATCCGCTTGATGCGTAGTGAAGAAGGTCGGCAGCGCGTGCAAGCCAGCCGGTTCTTTCCGCGGTAATTTCTATGTCGGGCAGCGCGGCTTCTTCTAACGGTTTTATTTCGGCGGCACTTAAAGTGCCGTCGGGAAGTTATGTGTACCGGTTTTATCTTTCCGCCGGACTTTTTTTGCTCATGCTCTTTTTGCTGGCCGTGCGCTATTCAGAGGTGGGCTTTTTTATTTTGGTGCTTATCAATGCGCTTTTCTGTGCCGATATTTTTGTACGCAGTGCTTGGAGTGATTTGACCCACCGGAAAATAGGATTTTCATTGTTAGTGAGTGTGGCGGTGTATGCCGGATTTATTTATTCGGTGTGCCATACGTTTGTCTTGCAGCCGATGTTCGGCCCGGTGGACGAATTGTATTTGTATGTTTCGTTCTTTTTAACGCTTTCGCTATGGGTGCAAGGCCACCGGGTACAAGAGCGCGAACGGGCCGATGTGTACATCAAAAAAATAGACGATTTTTTGCCTAAATCGGGCCGCAAATGCATGCAAGACCGTATGCGTATTGTGTTTGCCAAAGAATTAAAAGAAGGCGATGAGGTGTGCGTTAAACCCGGCGAACGCTTTCCGTGCGACGGCGAAATTATCAGCGGCAAAACCTCCGCAGATGAACAACTTATTACCGGTAATCAAGTGCCCGCTTATAAACAACGGGGTAATACCGTCTATGCCGGTACGGTTAATAAATCCAGCGAAGTATATGTGAAAGTAACAAAGCCGCTTATGCTCTCTGCGCTGATGCATGTAGTGTCTTCGGTGCAAAATTGTGAACGCCGCCGCAGTGCTTACACGACCGATTTGGACGCGTATTCGGCGTGGATATTGTTGCTGTTGGTATTGATGGCGGGGGGGCAATACGGATGGTTGCTGTTTAAACACGGCACCCAAACGTGGTTATACAATAGCGGTGCCTTGTTGGTTATGTTGTCGTTAGGGGCGCCGGTATCGTTGTTATTTGCGCAACAATTTGCTGTATTTTTTGCGTGTCATTATGCTTTCAAAAACGGCATGCGTATCCAAAACCATTATGCGTTGGATGTGTTGGCTCAGTCGGATATGCTATTTTTTGATAAAACCGGTACATTAACTTACGGTCAGCTGACGGTGCATAGTGTTCACCCGGCTTCGCCCAAGGGGGAAAAAGCCCTTTTAGAGGCGGTTGTTTGTGCCGAACAGCAAGCCGAAGGCCCTTTTGCCAGTGCCATTATGCAGTATGCTAAAGCGCGGCATATTGAGGCCAAACCAAACGATTCGCTGGAAATATTGCCCGGAATCGGGGTACGTGTTTCGTGTGGGAAACAAGTGATCATGGCGGGCCGTATCCAGTGGATGGAAGAACAAGGCATTGAACTGCCTCAAGAGGTATACTGGAAACCGCAAACGGTTATTTGCGTAGCTAAAAACGGTACTTATTTGGGGTATCTGACGCTAGCCGATGCCCTTAGACCCGGTGCTAAAGAAGTGGTAGAATTTTTGAAAAAGGAAGGCAAAGAGTTGTTATTGATTTCCGGCGACAACGAACCGGCGGTAGCTACGGTGGCGGGACAAGTGGGTATTGAAAAATACAACGCGCATGTATTACCTAAAACAAAGGCGGAAATCATTACCAATTTGCGCGAACTGGGCAAGCGTGTAATTATGGTAGGGGACGGGTTTAACGATATTATTGCGCTCTTGCAAGCCGACGGCGGTATTGCGTATGCGTCCAGTAAAAACATTTACACCAACTGGGTGGATATTTTGATTACCCGGCGCGATTTGTACCCTTTGATTGACTTATTTAAAATTCATCAAAAAATCCGCCGCATTAGCATTACCAACGTGATGTTGTCGTTTATACTGAGCGTGCTGTGGGTGGAATTTTTGTTTTGGTACACAAACGGCGCGGTAGATTGGCGTTGGGTGTTGGGCGGCAGTTTAGCCGTTTTAGGACTTATATTTTTAAATTCAACGAGGTTATTAAAAATCAAATGACAAACAAAGATATAGATTTTGGTTACACATCGGCGCATGCACGTAAAAATGCAGATGCCGTCTTGCCGGAAATTCAATGCTGGCCCAACCAGTATAAACGGGATTACGATATTAAAATTGAACTGCCGGAATTTACGTCCGTATGTCCAAAAACGGGTCTGCCGGATTTCGGCACGATTACTATTGAGTACATCCCCGACGAGCTTTGCTTGGAACTCAAATCGCTTAAGTATTATTTATTAGAGTACCGCGATATGGGTATTTTTATGGAAAACATCGCCAATAAAATTTTAGACGATGTGGTCAAAGCGTGTAAACCCAAATGCGCCACCGTGACGGGCACCTTTACGCCGCGCGGCGGGTTGCGCTCGGTGATAGTAGCTAAATACGAGAAGAACAAATGAACTTAACTAAAATTTTACGGCAGCTGATTATATGCACCGTTGCCTTTGTAGCGGGTGCGTGCACGATGCAATGGTGGAATATGCGTCAAGCGCGGCAAGATAAAGCGTTGTTAGATACGCTTGAAGAAACGGAATCGGTCTTTGTGCGCGACATGACACAAGCGGACGAAGCCGACGGCGTAAGCGACGTTCAAACACCGCAAACAGAAGCTACGCTCACGGTGCCTTCCCAACTTTCCAAAATTGAAGTGCCCGACGTGCAAACGGTACTGCCCCGCTCCGGTGCGGAATTTGCGCCTAATAGCGAAGAAGAAACTAAGCCCGAATCTACTTTGCCGGTGCTGGATACTACTTCGCGCGTGGCGGTGGGAACAACCGTCCAAGTACCGACGGTATCATCTACGCAAACGGCAACCACCGAGAGTAAAATTTCTATGATTGAAGTCCCGGTGGAAGCGGTGCTGATTAAATCGTTAGAAGAATACCGCGATTTTAAACGCCGTGCGCGCGGCAGTTACCCGGAGGTAGATTTTACCAAAGAGCACGTGTTGGTATTGGAATCAAGCAGTAACTTGCCCGATAAAGTGTTTGAAATTCAAACGGTGGCTGATGAGGGGGGAAAACGCATTGTTACCTACCGCGTCAGTGTGTTTGGGTTGGATAAAAAGACAAACACGCACAGCGTGGCCGTTGTAGACAAAGCCGATTTGCCCTTAGAACTCAAACAAGTGTTGTAGAGATTTATGCCGGTTGGATAAACATCCCTTTGCGGTGCGGGGGATGTTTATTCATGTCAAAATTTTCTACTAAGGCATTGTATAAAGCTTGGCGCTACCGCTACCAGTTAAGAAAGTCCCTCTGAACAGTTTGATGCAATAATTTCCCTCGTCGGTTGTACTCATACCATTGTTACCATATTTTTCGCCACATAAAAGTGCACCTTCCGGGGTGGCGGGATCTTCTTTGTAAATATAAAAAGAAGCACCTTTGTATTTGCCTTGTTTGCGGGTGGCAAATACGCCTGCGCCTCCGGCGTTTAATCCGTTGTTAAAAATACCTACGGTCCAGTCATTATTGCCCCGACTTTCGGTGCGAGTGTTTGAAGAAGATGATGTTAAGGTTAAGTCAACCCCTATTTCGTCAAAGCGGACGGGCCACGTACCATTGGCTAAATAGTAAGCATCGGCGGCTTGATAAATACTTTTAAGCAGGGGTATAACTTGCGCGGCGCGAGATTTCTCCACAGCTTTTTGATACTGCGGCAACGCCACCGCCGCCAAAATACCGATGATGAGGACAACGACTAAAAGTTCTATCAGCGTAAAACCGTTGTTGTTGTTATCATATAAAGACCTGTCATCCCTAATGCGGGATCTTCTGATTTTCTCTCGCTCGTTGGCCGTCCCGGCAGAAATAAAAATACGAAGATCCCGTGTGACGGCCTCACGGGATGACATGCTTATTTTATAATTGTTCATATTGTTTGCTCCTTATATATTTTTTGCGTCCCTTTATTATCGTTTTTTTTTTTGATTTGTCAAGACCCTCGCCGGGCCGGCATAAGGCCTCAAACCTCTGTAAGCTGATGATGTTATCTTTTGCAAACAGGGACTTCGTGTTATTCTGTAATATTTTTGTTGTTTATCCGCCCCTTTAGCACCGTTTACAAAAAGCGCCAAATCGGAGAAGAAAATTTACATGTTTGA
>ONAM01000001.1 GCA_900315795.1 Candidatus Avelusimicrobium caledoniensis | reverse complement strand
CTTTTTGTGGTGCCCCGGGGCGGCGGTCTTTTGTAGCTTTTCTGCCGTCAGAAAAGCGGAGGGGGCTTGACATCGTTTTTTTTTTTGCTACATTTTATTTAGTGATAAAAAGGAGGTTGTATGAAAAACAAACAAGCATTTACGCTAATTGAATTATTAGTGGTAGTTTTAATCATCGGTATTTTAGCGGCGGTGGCTGTGCCGCAGTACGAAAAAGCTGTGATGAAAAGCCGCTATTCTACACTCATGGCACTTACTAACAGTATTGCCGACGCCGAAGAATCGTATTATTTAGCCAACGGCACATACACGAGTGATTTTGAAGCGTTAGCGGTAGAGCCGACGGGTTGCACGTTGTCCGAAAATAAAAGCACGTGTACCTACCCGTGGGGCAAGTGTGTGATAGATGCTACGTATGATCGGGCGACATGTATGAACATACAAACGCTGTATAATGCGTATGTAATTTATTTTCCTCATGGAAACCGTTCTTTTTATGGTCGCAATTGTTTTGCCGGTGGATCAGATCGTTCCAGTAAATATGCTAAATTATGCGAAGCTATGGGGGCCTCATTTTATAATAACAATGACTTAACCAATACGGGGACAACATTTGGCTTACAATACAAATTCTAACCCATTTTCTCTGACGCAAAAAAATTTCCTCTTTGCTACGATATCGCAAGGGGGAATTTTTTATGCAAACAGTACCGTTTAATTTTAACGCAAGTAAAAATTTGGAAATTTTATCTAAAACTGCTTTTTTGACCACGCACCGCGCCGGAAAAACAAATATCATGGTCACGGCGTGGGGCGCAATCGGCGTGATGTGGAAGTTGCCTGTGTATGTGGCCATGGTACGCAAAAGCCGGTATAGTTACAAACTCATAGAAAAAACGCGTGAATTTACCGTTACGTTTCCGTATACCGATTTGTCCAAAGCGGCTGAAGTATTTGGCCAGTCGTCGGGTAGGAACGTAGATAAACTGGCCCTGACCGGGCTAGCTACGCGGCCCGCGCATAAAATCACTACGCCCGTGTTGGACGTGCCCGGTATGCACTTGGAATGTAGCGTGATTTACGCGCGCTTGATGAGTGCGGAAAAATTAAACCCGGCCATACAAGAATTATGGTATGACCGACAACGCAACAATTACCACGCATTTTTCGTTTCACAGATTTTAGACAGTTATATCACGCCGTGATTTTCGTATAGCGCGGACCGCTTAAAATAAGTACAATAAACGTATGGATAACACCAACTTCAAAAGCGGTTTTGCTGTTTTGTGCGGACTGCCTAACGCGGGTAAATCAACCTTGCTTAACCAACTGGCGGGCGGGCTTTTATCGGCTGTTACTTATAAACCTCAGACGACGCGCCAAAACATTTTGGCGATTTGCGAGGGGGAAAACTACCAAATTGTTTTTGTGGACACGCCCGGTTTTTTGAGACCCGAATATAAACTCCAGCAAACCATGGTGTCGTGCGTGGACCGGGCCGTAAGCGAAGAGGCCGACGTGGTGCTTTTTATGGTGGATGCTACCGCCGATTACGCACTTAACGCGCCGCTTATTGAAAAATTAAAAAAAGTGTATTGTCCTATTTTTCTCGTCTTAAATAAAATTGATGCTGTGAAAGATCCTTCGCAATTAGACGCGCTTGAAAAACAAATTACAAGCGAACTTAAAATTGCCAAAAAATTCCGTATCAGCGCGCAAAAAGGCGTGAATGTGGATAAATTGCAAACCGCCGTGGCAGCGGTGTTGCCCGTCAGCCCGGCGTATTTCCCGCCCGGCCAATGGACCGACCGCTGGGAACGGTTTTACGCGGCAGAATTTATCCGCGAGCAAATTTTTCTGCTCTATCAAAAAGAAATTCCGTACAGTACCTACGTAGAAGTGGAAAAATTTACGGAAAATTTGGGGGATAAAAATTTCATCCGCGCCACTATTCACGTGGAGCGCGAAAGCCAAAAACCCATTGTTATCGGCAAAGGCGGCAAGATGATCGCCCAACTCCGTACCCGCGCACAAAAACGGGTGGAAGAATTTTTAGGCCGTCCGTGCCGGGTGGAACTTAACGTAGTGGTATCCCCGGGTTGGCGCAACAACAGCGAGTTGTTAGAGAAGTTTGGCTATATCGTGCGCGACGAAGAACTTTCCTAAAATAATTTTCTGGGTCTAAAGACCCAACATTACCTGGGCTCAATGACCCTTGTGGCGTTGGGGTTTATTGTTTATAGTATAAAGGTAAGAAGTTAATTTCTATGTGGAGGCGTAACGATGTTTCTAACCAAAAAATTTGGAGCGGGTGTAGTCGCTTTGATTGCATGCAGTGTATTTGCCGGAGCGCAAGTGCCGGGCTTACAAGAGGCCGTTCAACGGGAAGTTGCACACCAACAACAAGCTGTTGATCCGTTGACCCAATGTGTGAAAGCTTTTGAAGGAATAAAAAATCCCGGGCAAGACACGGCCGCGCTCATGCAAGCGTTGGATTTTTTAACGGGCTATGATAAAGTATTTTTGGCGAACTCTCCCGAAGAAAACCGGGCGTTAGCCAAAAGACTCAACGGGCCGTTGGCCGTACCGTGGAACACGTATCGCGGGAACAGTTTAATTGAAATTTTTGATAATTACGTGCCGGATAATCATAATAATCCGGCGTTGACGTTGGTGGAGTATCTCGTTAAATTTTATACGTTACCCGAAGAGGTAATTCGTGTAGCACATGCCCGAGAAATACAATTGCCGGGCTATTTTATGGATGCCGAGAAAACATTAAGAAAAGAAGTTTACTTAATGAAATCTAAAAACGCCAAACAAATTGTTGAATTATTGGCAGATCTTGCTAAGCAATATAATCAGTTGTATGCGCAAGATAAAGATATGGCCGCCGGTTTATGGAAACATTTCTTTAAGATGCCCATACCCACCGGTTGGGATAAAGTAACCTCGGTAGATCAACTGCGTACGAAATACCTGCTCTTTATCGCGGGTGCGGGCGATTACGTCCGTTCGTACAATGTGGAAGAATTAACGGAAAAATATGGCATTACGGTTGAACAAGCCCAACAAATCGTTGATTTTAACACAACCTACTATCGCTAATTAGTTTTGGTTTTTGCGTAACTGCCGCACGGTTTCATCCAGTGCGGCAGTTAATTTTTTATATTCGTTTACACCCTCGGTATCCACAAACGGGAAACACGCCACGCGTAACGTATTTTCCGGCGCGTAAGGGTGGCGTTTTAAACCGTCTTGCAAATTGGCTAGTCCGCTAGCGGCTAGGGCGCGGTTGATGTCGTCGGCTGAGAGTTGCGGGTCGGTAAGTTGCAAGGTAAGCGTTGTATAAGAACGTAAATTTTCGTCGGTTATTAACGGTTTAATGTAATCGGTACCAAATGCCCAATGGGTCAGCCACGCGGCGTGTTCGCGGCATAGCGTATCCATGGCGGCCAGTCCGCCGTGTTCGTTCATCCAATTTGCGGCCCGGTAACACATCCAAATGGCCGTCGTGTTGGGCGTATTAACGGTTTGAAATTTGCGCGCTTGTTCCACGGCGCGTGCCAAATCTAACGTATAGGGAATATTCCGCAACGCGACCGTTTGCGCCAAACGTGCTTGCGCTTTTTGGTTGATAAAAAGTACGCACGTGCCGCCCATCGCTCCGAAACATTTTTGCAAAGAAAATAACATCACATCAAATTGATTGTTCGGCAGTAGCCGCCCGCCCGCGCATGAAGTGGTATCCCACGCCACGAGTGTATCTTTCCCGCGCGATTTCCAAATGTGCGCTAAATAATCGTTGGGAATTTGCACGCCGGTAGAGGTTTCGTTGGGCGTTAGCACGAGTAAACTGGCGTTGTAATCGGGTTCTTCTTTAGGAAAAAATTCGCCTTCTTGTGTAAACCGCACCGTGCTTTTTACGCCGGGTAAGCGTGCTGCCATGGTGCGTGCCCAGCGGTTGGAAAATTCCCCAAACGCCAGTCCGCTAAGCGTATCTTTGGTTAAACTCCACAGCACGGCGTCCATGGCGGCGTTAGCCCCACCGGGGAAAAAACACACGGTGTACTCGTCGGACAGCTCAAATAGTTTTTTTAATTCTTCCGCCGATTTTTGGTAGATGTTTGCTACGATATCCGCCGCGCGGTGGTTGCGTTCAAACTGCGTACCGGCTAGCGGTATAGGGCGCAACTCGGCTAGTGCTTGGGCCGGGCCACAGGCAAACGTGCTTATTGGCAGTAACGATTTATTGAGTATCACCATAGTAGTATTGTAGCAAAAAGATTTTAGTTTTTTATCTCCGTCCGATAGCGAGCTGTTAAAAAGCGTTAAAACAGGTAAAAATTTTTCATGTTTGAACGAAGTGAGTTTGAAAAATTTTCCTGTTTTAACTGCTTTTTACTAGCGTGGACGGCGGTCTTTTGCTAGCTTTTCTGCCGTCAGAAAAGCGGAAAAAACTTGACATCGTTTTTTTTTTTTGCTACATTTTATGTAATGATAAAAAGGAGGAATTTGTATGCAAAAAGAAAGATGTTGTAAAAGTTATTTAAAGGAAAATAAAAAAGGACGTCATCCTGAACTTGATTCAGGATCTCACCTTGTTGCTGTTTTAGAAAGAGGTGAGATTCCGTATCAAGTACGGAATGACAATTTTATTTTTAACGACAACAACAAAGCATTTACGCTTATTGAATTACTGGTCGTTGTGCTCATCATCGGTATCCTCGCGGCGGTGGCGTTGCCGCAATATCGTCTGGCGGTAGACAAAGCGCGGCTGTCTAATTTGGTAACTATGACAAAAAGTGCTATGGACGCGCAAGAAGTATATTATATGGCAAATGGGTCTTATACAAATGATTGGGATAATTTATCCGTTACTTTTCAGGGAACGGTGAACACAGAGAGTTATCATAGTGTAATATCTTCACCGGACGGATGGCGCATTGATTTATATCCGCATTTAATTCAAGCGGAAGATAGTAGATTAACGGGTATAGCACTAATAGGGTTTTATGTTCACACGAGTCAAGATTATAGTCAATCTCCAACGGGGGGTGGTATGTCTTGCTATGCCAAAACGGAAGATGCCCACGCCAATCAACTCTGCAAAAATGTAACGCACAAAACGACGCACGATGCGAGTTCCGGAACAGGAGCCAATACGTATAAAGTCTATAAATTCTAAAACAACTCGTTAAGCCCGAGTTTATCTAACAACCCGTCCAGTAGTCCGGCGGGTTTTTCTTGTGTGATACCTAGGTCTTGCACTTCGCGTGAAAGCGCGTGTGTGGCCACCGCTAATGCACCGGAATAGATGGGGGAGTTGGCTTCCCCGGCGTCTGTAAGCAGTTCATCCGCCGCCGATAGACGCACCTTGCGCGCGCCAAATACTTTTTTACACACTTTAAGTAATTTTTTATCAGCCGCCGCCCCGCACAGCACCAGTTGGGTGGACGGATGTTGCAAATAAATAAGTGATTGTAACAGCTCTTTTTTTAACGCTTGCAACAATTTTAAATTGGCTTCGTCCAATACGTCATCAATGATTTCGTCCGTGCCGGGCTCATAGGTTTTTAATACGTCTAAAGCGGTTTCTACGTCGTTTTGTAATAAATCGGCCACGGCCTGGGCTAACCGGTTTTGCCCAAAGGGCAGTTCCCACGCTTCCACGAGGGCCCCTTTGTGATACATCACCGCAGACGTACGGCTTTGCCCAATGTCCAACAACAGCGCGCCGGACTCTTTTTCCGGCGAAGTGAGCAGTTGGTCGCCTTGCGCGATAACAGACGGTAAAATTTGAAATTCGCCGCACTCGCACGCTTGAAACACGTTGGTTAAATTTTGCAAATGGGTGGACAGAGCAAGCGTCAAAAAAGTTTCCACCTCTAAGGTAAAACCGACAAGCCCCCGCGGATTAACAATGCCTGTGTTGCCGTCAATGGTGTAAGATTGCGGCAATACATCTATAACGTCCAGCGTGTCGCTTAACGTGGTGGGGATAGAGTTGTGCAACGCGGCTTCAATTTCGTGCGTGCCGATAATGCGGTTTCGTGTGGAAACCGATTCAAACCCGCTGGCGCGTTTAAACGATAAAAAATTACCCCGCACCCCAATAATTACCGATAGTGCCCCGTCGGTATGTTCGGCCATTTCGTCAAATACGGCGGTTAATTCGCGTTGGGCGGCTTCTTTATCAAGCACGAAAGCGCCCGCAAAGGCCTTGCACGGCTTGCGCCACGCGTGACGAACGCGCAACGTATCGGTTTCGTCGTCTTGCGTAAGTAAGACGGCGATAATTTCGTTGCCGTAAAAATCAAGGGATAGTAAATCGCGGGTCATAAAAACTCCTGCCTTATTTTATCAAATTTCGCCAAAAGTCAAATTTGTATAGGGCAAGTAAAACCTGCCCCCAAAATGGTTTTTTGTTTTTCCGTCGGGCAAAAAGCAAACAGGCAGTTTCCCGTCGGAAAATATACGGCAAATTTAGTAAAATATACATAATGATTGATATTCAAAATCTTTCCTTTCACTTTGGTTTGCGTACCCTGTTTGAAGATACATCTGTCATGATTCAAGACGGGCAGAAGGTGGGACTTGTCGGCCCGAACGGGTGCGGCAAGAGTACGCTATTTAAACTGATTGAAGGGAAATTTTCACCCGACGGCGGCAAGATCGTTATTTCGCACAGTACGCAAATTGCCTCTGTGGCACAGGATATTGCCGACCCGTCCGTGCCGCTACTGCCTTATGTATTGGCCGCCGATAAAGAACTTACCCGCCTTGAAAAAGAATTGGAAAACCCGGATATTTCCGGCGAGCGCATGGCCGAAGTATTTGATAAATTGGAGTTTTTGGGCGCACACAGCGCACAAGCGCGCGCCAGTGCTATTTTAAGCGGGCTCGGGTTTTTAAACGCAGATTTTAACCGTCCTTTGAAAGAGTTTTCCGGCGGGTGGCAAGTGCGCGCCAATTTAGCCGCCACCCTGTATGCGCCGTCTAACTGCCTACTTTTAGACGAGCCCACCAACCACCTAGATTTGGAAACGGCCCTGTGGCTGGAAAATTATCTCACCCGTTTAGACAAAACTATTTTTATCATCAGCCACGACCGCCACATTTTAAACCGGCTGTGCGATAAAATCATCCACGTGGAAGACACCCAATTAAAACTTTATAACGGCAATTACGACACCTACGAGCGCACCCGTGCCGCCGCCATAGAGGGGGCCAAACTCGCCGCCGCCAAGCACGAGCGCGTAGTGGCACATTTGCAATCGTTCGTGGACCGTTTCCGCTACAAAGCCACCAAAGCCAAGCAGGCGCAAAGCCGCATTAAAATGATTGAAAAATTAGGCGCCGCGCCGCAAATCCCCAAAGACCCGGAAGCGCATTTTGAGTTTCCTTCGCCGGAGCGTCTGCAAAATGCACTCGTTACTATTGAAGGCGGTGTGGCGGGATATGACGATAAACCCGTGCTTGAAAACTTAAATTTACGCATTGAGCCCGACGACCGCATCGCGCTACTGGGTGCAAACGGAAACGGAAAATCTACGCTGGCTAAAATTTTGTCACACCGTTTACTTTTGATGAGCGGAAAAATGACGTTGGCTAAAAAAATGAAAATTGCCTATTTTTCCCAACACCAAACGGAAGAATTAGACGTAGAAAAAACACCGTACGAGCAACTTTCCGCCGTTATGCCCCTTGCTACTGAAACGCAAATCCGCGCGCAATTAGGTGCGTTTGGGTTAAATAAAGCCAAGTCAGATACGCTGATCGGGCAACTTTCCGGCGGCGAAAAATCGCGCCTGTTACTTGCCCTTATTACCAAAGACGCGCCGCACTTGCTGATTTTGGACGAGCCGACCAACCACTTAGATTTGCAATCGCGCCAAGCATTATTAGAAGCGTTAAACGAATATACCGGTGCGGTGGTGCTTATCACGCACGATTTGCACGTAATAGAACTCACGTGCGATACGTTGTGGATTGTGCGGCGCGGCACGTGCCAAAACTTTATGGGCGACCTAGATGATTACAAAGCGCAACTCTTAAAAAATAACGACCGCAACGATTTGGCCAGCGACAAAATGACCTCCAAAGAACTGGCCCGCAAAGAGGCCGCCGCCCGCCGGGCGCGTGTAGCACCTTTAAAAAAAGAAATTCGCGCGCTAGATGAAAAACTGGCCAAGCTGACCGCGCGCAAACAGGTGTTAGAAGAACAATTAGTTCAGGCCTATTCGGCAGACAGCAGTATTGAACTGGCGCTACTCAACGCGCAAATTAAAGACGTAGAGGAAGAGTGGTTACGCTTAAACGAGGAGTGCGAGCAAGCTCTCAAAAGTTAATATGAATATTTTTTCCCGGTTGCCCAATTTTTTACAAAGCGCACTGGCCCGGCAAGGTATTAAAACACCTACCGACGTGCAAGCAGCCGCCATCCCGGACATATTAGCCGGGCGCGACACGCTTGCCACGGCACAAACCGGAACGGGCAAAACGCTGGCGTTTTTACTGCCGCTTGCCGCACGTTTATGGGTGCGCCCGGACTCAAACGCGCTTATTTTATCGCCTACGCGTGAACTGGCCCAACAAACTTTTGAAGAGTGGCAAAAAATTACCGACGGGCAAAATCTTCCGGCCGCGCTGATTATCGGGGGGGATAATATCCACAAACAATTTGCAGATTTGCGCCGCCACCCGCGTGTGATTGTGGCAACTCCCGGGCGCGTGATAGACCACCTGCAACACAAGAGCATTGATTTTCGTAAAACACATACACTTATTTTAGACGAAACCGACCGCATGTTGGACATGGGATTTATTGACGATATGCGCCGCATTGTCCACGCATTACCCGCGCCGCGCCACACGTTACTTTTTTCGGCTACGTTGCCCGATGAAGTAAAACAACTGGCGCAAGAATTTTTAAACAACCCCGTGCGCGTACAAATCGGCTCGGTCGTTAAACCGGCAGAATTTGTGTTGCAGGAAATCGTGCGCGTGGCCATCCGCGAGAAATTGCCGCAGTTACTTCACGAGTTAAACACGCGGGCCGGCTCGGTGCTGATTTTTACACGCACCAAACACGGTGCGGAACGGTTGGCCAAACAACTTAAATTATACGGTCAAAAATGCAACGCGCTCCACGGCGATTTGCGCCAAAACCGCCGTCGCCAAGTGTTGGAATTTTTCCGTAATCAAACCGTGCGCGTGTTGGTTGCTACCGACGTAGCCGCGCGCGGAATTGACGTGCCGCATATCGCCCACGTCATCAATTACGATTTGCCGCAATCGCCCGAAGATTATATCCACCGTATCGGCCGCACGGGCCGCGCGGGCGCGGTGGGAAATTCCATTTCGTTTATCGCCGGAGATGAAGAAAAATGGGCGGCTATTTGCCAAGTAACAAAATTTTCTTCCCCCGTTAAAGTGGTGCAAAAAACAATTGAGCCCTTGCCCGCTCCCAAATTTATAGCCCAAGAAGAAGGAGCCGCGCACGACAAAAACCGCCGTCGTAAAATTGTCCCGTCTAAAGCCACCCAGCGCGCCAAAGAATTATTACAATCGGGCGAAGTATATTTGCCGCAAGGCGAGGAACTGCAAAAAGCCCGCCAGACACAAAAATCTACCCCTAAAAAAATTAAAACTTTTCAAAAAGCCGTTAAGGCCGCACGCGTGTTAGAAGAAAAACCCGCTGCCCCGTTTCATATTGTAAAAGTAGGCGCAAGCAAAAAAACACTTCGTAAACAGCAACGCGCCGCCAGATTTTCCATGCCGTCCCATAAAAAACGGCGCAACTTTAAAAAGCCGCGCCGTCCGTAAAAAATAACGCTATGGTTATTCGGGTTTTTTCTTGTCAATGTAATATTCGTTAGCGCTGTTTGGTACTTGATAGGTACCAATCGCTTCGCACAGCCAACCGTATTTACCGTCCGGGTGATCTGTTTTGCAGGTTAGCACATCTTTTTCGCCGTTCAAATTGTAATAGAACTTGAAACAGTAATCAATTTGCGCAGAAATACGGCACGCGGTAATGTGTGTGCCGGAAAACGTATAGCGAAAACGTCCGATATCAAACGTGGCGGCATTGTCGTTAGTGGCGTCAAAAAACGAGATATCTAACCCGTTTAATTTCATAGGGACTTCGGAATGGGCCGATTTATAACGTTTGGCCGAATCAAAAATAGTGCGCAAGTTGACCATGGCTTCCATGGCCTCCGCGCGGGAAATGGAGCGGCGGTATTGCGGCAGGGCAATAGACGTCATAATCCCAATAATCAATACTACGGCTAACAACTCAATTAACGTAAAACCTAATTTGTTTTTTTTCATATTTGTTACACTCCTTATTATTTAGTATATCGGTTTTGGGTGATTTTTTCAAATTTTTTACGTATTGCAAGTTCCGCAAAAAAGGATATAATAAAAATATAAACTTTTAGGAGAATTTAATTATGTTACACACACCTCGTTTTTTCAATGCCGGTTTTACTTTAACAGAACTCATGGCGGTTGTGATTATTATAGCGGTGATGTCTGCCATGGCATCGGGCTCGTATAAAAAAGCGGTAGAACGTAGCCGTATTTCCGACGGTTTACTGGCGGCCACGGCCGTCATGGAAGCGGTCAACCGCGATTATGCAGACCGCTTTCCCTCCAGTAATGCCAACAATTACCGTCCTAAAATTAGCCAGCTGGATATTTCGTTTGCAAACCAGCGGGCTTGTACGACGGCTTCAGACTATTGTGTAAAAACAAAATATTTTGAAACCACGATTGTTAAACCCAGCACGTCAAACATTGACCAATATGTAGAAGCCAAACGTATGAAAGGGGCTACGCAGGGCGATATTGCCATGCGTGTTTACTCCAGCGATTTTGGCAGTAACAAAACTAAAACGCCCCGCTGTGTCGGCCTGACCAATGCCGGGAAAGATTTGTGTGTGTCGGCCGGATATACCTCTACGGAGACGTGCGGTTCCTATACGTGTTACTATAAACCGTAAACGCAATTTGTGCTTTTTTAAGTCCCTTTGGCGATTGTTTGCCAAAGGGTCTTTTTTTGTAGAATATAGTTATGAAAGTAATTCATACCGATTGTTTGGTGGTAGGGGCCGGACTTGCCGGCTGTGTGTATGCGCATCAGGCCGCTAAAAAGGGCTTGCATACGTTGGTGCTTTGTTGTGGGGAAATGGCCCGCACCAATAGCGATTTGGCCCAAGGCGGTATTGTGTATGAGCCCAATTTGCAATTAGATGATTTATTGCAAGACGTGCGTATGGCTACCGCCGGACTTTGTAACGAGCGTGCCGTACGGGAGTTGTCCGTGGCCGGTTGCAAAGCGGTGGAAGAAATTTTCTTAAACGATTTGGATGTTAATTTTGACCGTGATGAACACCACGCCTTACGTTTTACGCGCGAGGGCGCGCACCGCAAAAACCGCATTATTTATTCCAAAGATACCACCGGGCATGCATTACTTTCCGCGTTGCAAGCGTCGGTACGTAAAAATCCGCTTATTACAGTACAGGAAAATTGCGCGGCGATTGATTTGCTTACTTTTTCGCACAGTTCTACCGACATTATGGACCGTTACGAACCGCTCACGGTGTTCGGCGCGTACGTGTTGGATAACCAAACGGGCGAAGTGTTTGCCGTAACGGCTAAAAAAACTATTTTAGCTACGGGGGGCGTCGGTCAAATTTACCGCCACACAACAAACGCCGCCCACTCGTACGGGCACGGAATTGCGATGGCGTACCGCGTCGGCGCGCGTGTGATGAATATGGAGTATGTACAATTTCATCCCACCGTATTTGCTAAAGGGAAAAGTTTTCTTTTATCCGAGGCCTTGCGCGGAGAGGGGGCCATTTTACGCAACGTAAAAGGCGAAGCGTTTATGGCGCGTTACCACGAATTAAAAGATTTGGCCCCGCGTGATGTGGTCGCGCGCGCTATTGAACAAGAGCGGTTAAATACCTCGCACGATTGTGTGTATTTGGATATTTCCCACCGCCCCGCGCAAGAAACAAAAGACCGTTTCCCGGCTATTTACCAAAAATGTTTGGAAGAAGGGTTTGATTTAACCAAACAGCCCGTTCCCGTTGTACCGGCGGCCCATTATTTTTGCGGCGGTGTGTACGCAACGCCGGACGGTCGCACCAATATCCGCCACTTAAACGCTATCGGTGAAACGGCTTGTACCGGTTATCACGGGGCTAACCGCTTAGCCAGCACTTCTTTATTAGAAGCCGTAGCCATGGGTTACCTGTGCGCGCGCGCGGATGCGGAAGAATTAGCCAGCGAAAATTTCCGTATCCCTACCCCTAAAGATTGGGTGTTACCGTCAGAAAAACCGGACCTTAATTTAATTAAGCAAGATTTATCTACTTTGCGCAGTACGATGTGGAACTACGTAGGGCTGATGCGTAGTGCTACGCATTTGAGCCGTGCGGAAAAAATCTTGCGCCACTTACAAAACGAAATTAACGCTTTTTACAAAGGCGCGGCCTTGTGCCAAGAATTGTTGGACCTACGCAACGGCACGCAAACAGCGCTACTTATCACGTATGCGGCGCTTCGCAATAAACGCTCTATCGGGTGCCATTATTTGAGTAACTAATTCTCTTTTGATTTGCCAAACAGACGCAGATCATGTTTGGCAAAGAAGGTATGTAACATATAGACAGCTACCAGCGTAGCAATTAAATCTGCCACCACGGGTGCGTAAAATACGCCGGACAGTTTAAAGAACAGCGGCAGTATCAGCACAAGCGGGATGACCAGTAACACTTGGCGTGATAAACTCAAAAACGCCGCTTTTACGGGTTGGTTGATTGCTTGGAAGAAACTGGTTGCCATTACTTGCAACGGTAAAATAGGCAATAGAAAATTCAAAATACGTATCGTGCGCGAAGCCATCGCTACAAGGGCGGTATCGGTAGAGTTAAACACGGCGGCAATCGGCACGGCAAACAGTTCAAGAATTACAAAACCCGTCGTGGTTATCCACATACTCCAACGCAGTGCCATTTTGAGCGTTTGGATAGCCGTTTTATATTTACGCGCCCCGTAATTGTAGCCGATAAGCGGTTGCGCCCCTTGCGAAATGCCCAGTAGCGGCATCAGTACAAGCGTATTAACACTAATAGCAATACCCATTGCCGATACGGCTACATTTCCGCCGTATTTGAGGAGTGCATGATTTAAAATGAAATTAAGCACGCTGGACGCTAACTGAAACGCAAATTGCGAAAACCCGATTGCCAAACATCCCAATACAATGCGTTTTTTAACTTTGCAATAAACAAGCCGCAAGCGGTACATCGTATTTCCGCACAGGAAAAAATACATGACCCATATAAACGAAATCAGTTGGCCCAGCACTGTTGCGGCCGCTGCACCGCGTATGCCCCAATGAAACGTAAAAATAAACAGCGGCCCAAATACTAAGTTGATAAATGCGCCGATCAGTTGCGTGGCCATAGCCGTTTTGGGTCGGCCCGAGGATCGGATAAAATGATTCATTCCCGCTCCGATTCCAAACAACAAATACCCGGGGAAAACCACTTGCGCATACGCACGGGCAAGCGGTAAAACTTCGCTGTCGGCACCGAGCAAGGCCAAGATCGGGTCCAAATACATATAACTTAGCACCGTCAATGCAGAGGAAACCATGGTAAGCAAAATAAACCCGTTTCCTAAAATACGGCGGGCTTCTTCGGTTTGGTGTTCGCCTAAGCGGATAGAGAAAAGCGCGTTACTGCCCACGCCGATAAGCGCACTAAACCCCATATAAATCAGCCCGAGCGGGAACAGCAAGGTTATACCCGCCAGTCCTGCGGCTCCTACATCTTGCCCGACGTAAATACGTGAAATAATGTTGTATAAAGCATTAGCAAACATACCCGCCACCGCCGGCGCGGAAAAGCGGACCAGTAGCGTAGATAAAGATTTATCTTTAAACGGGTTATTCGGATTTGACATAATTTTGTTTTTCACACGTACTACTATATATTTTATCAAAAACGCCGTTTTCGGTTTACCCCTTGTTTTTTTACGATTTTTCTTGTAAACTTATAGAGAAGGAATTATGTGTTTCGTTAAAATATAAGTGATTTTATCGTGTGGAGTGTATTATGAAAAACACTTGGATAGTAGTTGCATTTTTACTTGCCGCTGTGACGGTATCTGCGCAAGAGACTGTTTCTTCCGTCAGTTTCAATCCGTCGCGCTTAGGAAATTTTGAAAAATTAAAAGTTTCCGGCTCTGCCACGCTTAGAGGCGGATTGCAAGCCACCAATTTGGAGATCGGCGGTAAGGCCAATTTGGCTATCACAGACGGTACGCAAAAGGTGTGCTGGCCCTTAAAAGAGGACGGTAGTTGTCAGTGTAATAGTTGGCAGTCTACCAATACAGGTAGCCCTTGTGAGGGAACCGCCGCTAACGGCAGTTGTAACAAATGGTGTGCATGTTTGCACAGCGACAGCGAAGGCAACTGCACTGAATATGATTATTCTTACGCAGAGGTGGCTATGCCCGTCGGGGTGTCGGAAGGGGGAACCGTAACGATGAGCAGTTCTCGTCCGTTTACGCTTGCGTCTCTTTCTTCGCCTGTTAGCATTGTGGATGTTTCATACAACGGGATGAGTATGCCTAGCGCAACGTTTCGCCAGACTAACACGTTGGGGCACGGTTACCAGTTTAATAGTAACTCGTATCCTACCGGAACGATACCCGTAGAGGTCAAGGGGGGTACGTTAGATTTTTCAGGTTTATCTGCCGGAGATTCGTTTATTAACCGGTTGGTAGCGAATAACAACTTAATTGCGTCCGCCCGCAAGATGTCCATTTCCGGTACGTTAGAGGTGGCAAAAACAGCGGCAGATTACGCTAAACCGGTGGATTTGGTCGGCGGTGAAACGATACAGGGGTTTGAACTGGGCAATGTCGTTATTCCGCCTCCGGTTCGTGATAATATGCAATTTACAGCGACGATGGCCTCCTCATATACGGCCTCGCCCGGATTAGATTTGACTAAGTGCGACCTAAAGTGGATTAAACGTAAAGTTAATGACAGTGGTGTTACTCCGCGGGCAGAGTATGTGTTGGGCTTTGGCGACAAAGCAGACGGCACGCAGTGTAAACCTATTTGTCAAGACGGTACGGTGGGAAGAGATACCCTACCGGCCGATTGCCCTTCAGGATCGCACGGTTATGCGTATTATAATATTTTGCGTCAGATTCACTGCGTAAACGGCGAGCCGCAAGAGCACGTTATGTATATTAAAGCGGATGGGTCATTAAGCGACACCCCCACCAACTTAAACACAAGTGGTTGTGAGCAAGATCCGTCGTGGAAATGGGTGTACCAAGGCAAAGCCGACAATGATTATGTTTCGCGTTGGGTGTGGTGGAACGAAGGATGGACGGGTATTTTCGGTGGCTATCATCCCGGTTTGCAAACAGATACGAAATGCACGCTGTTGTCCTTTGGAGATGCGGCCTCGTTTCCGATCGGTATGAGTAATAACGGTGTGGTCGTATCGCTGGGTGCAAGTAAAATGCAACGCAAAAATCAATTACCGTCGGGCGCTGGCCGAACGGCCTTGAACGATATGATTCGGGCGGATATCAGCGTTTCCTACGCCGGCTCGGGAGTAAACTTCGTTGATTTCGTCGTGGGAGTAGCCGGTCATATGAGGACAGAAAACATACCGGAATGTAACTCCAGCCGTAACGGCGAAGAACGCTGGGTGGAGAACGTCGTTCTCGTGCCGAAAGTGTTTGGTGTTTGGCCGGGCACTTGTAACTCCATTGGTAAGAAGTATAAATACAAATGTCTGTACCAATAAAAAAGTTGTTTTTTCTGATCCCTCCGGGTTTTTGCCCGGGGGGATTTTTTTGCGGCAAAACCGTTTTCTTACGTCCTAATATGATAAAATACAACTATATCCTAAGGAGGTATCTTATGCGTCGTTTTATTACGTCAGTCACATTTATCTTTTGCTCTGTTCTGCTTCAAGCCGCTCCACTTAAAGTATTGTCTGCCACCCCTAAAGGAGCCCTAAACGATTTTGGCCGTCAAACTATCAGTGTTTCGTTTAACCAACCCGTCGTGGCGCTGGGCGAACAAAGCGCACTTTCTTCGTCAGATTGTCCCTTACATATTACCCCGGCCGTAGAAGGTGTATGCCGCTATTCAGGCACGCAAACCCTTGTGTTTGAGCCCAAACAACCTTGGCCCGTAGCTACGGCGTTTACCGTCAAAATTAACCGCGGTTTTGGCTCGGAAGTGTCCGGGGCGAAATTAGCCGCACCGTATACATTTTCGTTTACGTCTATTCGTCCGCAGGTGCGTCAAATCTATCCGCAAGCTAACGAGCATTGGCTGTCTTTAACTCCCACCTTGTATGCGGGTTTTAATGTGTTGATGAACGTGGCTAACGTGGGTAAACACGCCTATTTAATCACTCCGTCGGGCGAGCATATTGCGTTGTCCGCGCGGGAAATAACCGGCGAAGAATATGAAAAACATTTCTTTTATTTGCCGTCTGAAAAATATGCCCTTGCTTTTACGCCTGCCCAAAAATTGCAACCGGGTACTATCTATACGTTTATGTTGGAACAGGGTTTGCGGGGCGAGTCGGGCTCGTTAGGGCTGGCCAAAGCGCATGCGTCCACTTTTGTTACGTCGCCTGATTTAGCGGTACTGGGTACGGTGCAAACGGGTTGTTTGCCCTTTGTGCCGCAGGTGCGGTTTTCTTCTCCGGTGCGTTTGCGTAATTTGAGCGAGGCCGCCACCGTTACGCCCGCCACCGCCAAACGTACCCTTTCCGCCGAAGAGCAAGACGCGCTTGGGCGCGAAGAAGTTATCTTGCCGTTTGATAAATTATCTGCTTCTGCCAAACGTCATATTACCTCGCGCTATACGCTTACAGAGCAAGAACAAAAAACAGGCGTAGCATTTTTTAATACGCCTTTGTCTTTTTTAGAATTAAAACCGGGCCAAACGGTTACTGTAACGCTGGATAAAAATTTAACCGATATTTACGGCTCGCGCTTGGGGAAAGATTACACGTTTACCGTTACAAATAACGGCTATTGCCCGGCGGTAGATTTTTCCGGCGGGTATGGCGTGTTAGAGAGTTACTTACCGCCGCGGCTACCCATAGAACTGATGAACACGCCGCAACTGACCGTGCGGACGGCCCGGTTTAACAAAGAAAATTATATTCCATTTTTAACCGCCAGTGATAATGCCTACTGTGCCGAAAAACCGCTCGCGGATACCACTTTTAGCGGATCGTATACTTTTAAAGATATCAAAGACAAAACGGTCAAAACGTATTTAGATTTGGCACGTTTCTCGCCCACCGCGCAAGACAGTTTGATATTTAGCCAACTTAAAATCACGCGTAATGGTGAGCCGTGTTGGGTGTCGTCTACGGATAACTTGACCGATGTAGGACTTACCTTTAAAGTGTCTGCGGAAAATATTTTACTGTGGGCCACTTCGTTAGAAACCGGCGAGCCCATGGCTAATTTGACCGTAGAACTGCGCGATAGGACCAACACTATTTTATGGTCCGGCTCTACCGATATGAACGGACTGGCCCGCGCGCCGGGTTGGAACCAGTTAGACACACAGGTGCCTTCGTGGGGAGCCCCTAAACTCTACGCGTTTGTCTCCAGCGCGGGCGGCGACGGTTTTATCAGCACGGAACTGGACGACGGGCTAGAGCCGTGGCGTTTTAATATTAGTTATACCTACAATCCGCAACAAGAAGCGTGGCGTACCTTTTTATTTACCGAACGCGGTATCTACCGCCCCGGCGAGACGGTGCACGTATCGGCGATTGTGCGCCATTTAAAAGGCGGCACGTTAAACGTGCCTACCGCTTTAACGGGTAAATTGGTCATCCGCGACGGAGCAGGTACGGATGTGTTTTCGCAAACTGTTACTACCGATGACAAATGGGGTACATTTGAAAAATCGTTTGAAATTCCCGCTACCGCGCACACCGGCGATTGGGACGTAATTTTTACGCCGCAACTCAAAGGCGAGAGTGACCCGTCTTCTACGTATGCGTCATTTAAGGTAGATAGCGTAAAAGCGGCAGAATTTAACGTAACTATGCAAGCCGCTAAGTCCAATTACATTGGCGGAGAAGAAGCCCGTTTTACGGCGGCGGCTAATTACCAGTCCGGTGCCCCGTTAGGCAACGCGCCTGCCAAATGGACACTTCGCCGCGAAATGGCGTGGTTGGAATTAGACGGTTACGATAATTATACGTTCGTGCCGTATTTTCTGCGCGAAAACGAATATAAAGAAAACGGTAAACAGCTTGCCGGTGCCACGCAAACTACGGATGACAAAGGCGTCACGTCCTTTGCCGCGTCTTTGCCACAGGTAGCCGGCCCGGTGCGGATATTTGCCGAAGTTGGTGTCCAGTCGCCCGCCAAGCAAGATTTATTCGCCCGCAAAGCGGTCATGTTGCACCCGGCCTCATTTTATTTAGGTGCTAAACCGGCGGACGGTTATTTTCGCGAAGGTAGCCCGGTTACGGCGCGTATCGTGGCCGTAACGCCGGAAGGCAAACGTACGCAAGCCCCGGCTAACGTAACGGTGCAAATTAAACGGGTAGAGTGGCATAGCGTACGTAAAGTGGGGCTCGCGGGCCGGTTGGAGTGGGTCAGCAATAAAGAAGAAGTTGAGCTGCCGTCCCAAATGTTGACCGTAGGGGAGGACGGAACGGAATTTTACTTTGTACCGCCGCAAAGCGGAACGTACAACATCACGCTACTTACGACCGACGAGCAAGGTCGCACCGTACGTGGCGGATTTGATGTGATGGTTTACGGTAAGGACGGTCCGGCGTGGTTGCAAAAAGACGACGATTTGTTATCTTTAAAACAAGATAAAAACGATTACCGTGTTGGCGAAACCGCCCGCATACACATTAAGTCTCCCTATGATACGGCGCAAGCGTTGGTCAGCGTGGAGCGCGAGGGCATTTTGGATACATGGCTGACCACCGTAAAAGGCGGAGCCGATTATATTGAAGTGCCGATTAAAGAAAATTATTTGCCTAACGTGTTTGTCAGCGTGACGCTTGTTAAAGGCCGTACCGCCGCGCCCATTACCGATAAAGGCGTTGATTTGGGTAAACCGCAAAGCAAAACAGGTTACGTCAATTTAAAAGTAACCCCGCAAACCAAAAAGATGACGGTGGAAATCAATACGCGCAAAAAAGAGTATCGCCCCGGCGACGAGGTAACGGTTAAACTTTCTACCAAATTGGGCCGCAAAGGCGTGCCGGCACAAGTCGCGCTTTTTGTGGTTGACGAGGGCGTCTTGGCTCTTACCGATTATAAAACGCCGGACCCGTTTGATACGTTTTACGGCGCGCGTCCGTTATCTGTGTTTACATCGGCTAACCGTCCGTACGTGATCGGTCAGCGTAACTTTGGCGAGAAAGGCGAAAGCCGCGGCGGGGGCGGGTCTGACTTTGCCAAACTAGGCGGTATTGATTTGCGTAGCCGTTTCTCGTTCGTGCCGTATTTTAATGCACGCGTCCAAACCGATGCTAAGGGCCGCGCGGAAGTGAAATTTAAACTGCCGGATAATTTGACGCGTTTTCGCATTATGGCTGTTGCGGTGCGCGCGCAAGAATTTGGCTCGGCCCAAACGCAAATTACCGTATCTAAACCCTTAATGGTAACGGCGAGTTTGCCCAAAATCGTGCGGCCGGGAGATAAATTCTCATGCCGGGCCGTAGCGTATAATTACGCCGATAAAAAAGGTGTTTTAACGGTGCAAGCCGCAGCGGTGGGCAGTGTGCGGCTTACCGATATTGCGGCTAAAACCATTACCGTGCCGCTGGGTCAAGCGCAAGAAATTGCCTGGCCGTGTGAGGCCACCCAAGCGGGTACTGCGCAAGTGGCGTTTAGCGTAAAAGCGCACGGGGAAAGTGACGGCGTGCGTGCGGATATTTCCGTGCGGCCCGTTGAAAAACCGCAAACCTTAGCCACTTACAACGCTACGGCGGGTGCGCAAGAAGAACTGCTTGCCAAGCCGGAAAATTTATTGGACAGCGCAAAAAATCAAGTTACGGTATCGCTTGCGTCTACGGCGCTACTGAATTTGCAAGGTGCGCTTATGTACTTGACGACGTATCCGTACGATTGTTTGGAGCAACAACTCTCCAAAATCAGCCCCGTCATTGAAAGCGAAAAATTAGTGCAAGATTTTCACGTTGGGGATGTTGCCGCGTTTAAAAAACAAGCACAGGAAGTGCTGACGAATCTGCCTGCTTATCAACATCCCTCGGGCGGGTTTGGGTATTGGAAGGAGTCATTACCCGATCCGTACGTTACCGCGTATGCGTTGCAAACGGCCTACCGCGCCAAACAAGCCGGCTTTACCGTGCCGCAAGAAGCACTAAACCGTGCGGCCGATTGGTTGGAGACGGCGTTTGCCAAAAACACAACGCTCGCATTTACGTATGCGTTGCCCGAAGTACAAACGGCCCGCGCGCAGAGTTTATACGCGCTGTCCTTATACGGAAAAAATGTATCTGCCGCGTTTAACAATTTGTATGCCGGGCGCGGCGTGTTGCCGCTTCCGGCGGTGGCGTATTTGTTAAAAGCGGCGGTGGTGTCGCAACGTACCGATTATATCAAACAAACACTTGCCCAGCAGTTGTTAAATCATATTTCGTATACGCCCATGCATGTGTACTTTACCGCTAAGTCGCCTATGCCGTGGTTGCACCTAACGGATGTTTCCACGACGGCTCTTACTTTGGAAGCGTTGTTGGATGCCGGACAACCTATTGAGCAAGCCCCCAAAGCGGTGTCGTGGTTAATCACCCAGCTTAACGCGCAAGGCCATTGGCAAAGTACGGCTGAAAACGCGGCGGTATTATCTGCGTTAACTACGTACGAAAAGAAAATGGAAAACCCAGTGCCCGACTTTACCGCACGCGTTGCGTTCAACGCAACCCCCGTGCAAGAAACCACGTTCCGCGGTCGCACGCTTGCACTTGAAACAACCCAAGTGCCGTTTAGCACGGCCTACGCAACCGGAAACCAAGCCCGCGTAAACTTGGCTAAAACGGGCACAGGCACACTTTACTACACGCTCGCGCAAACGTATACTCCGCGCGCGTATACAACGCCTCTAAACGCCGGTTTTGAAGTTTCCCGCAAGGTTACTACGTTGGAGGGTAACGAAGTCCAGCAACTCAAAGCGGGACAACGCTATTACGTCACGCTTACAGTGCGTAATGCATCGGCCTCGCACTTTGTGGTGGCGGAAGATTTCGTGCCGGCGGGGGTGGAAATTGTAAATACCACGCTTGCTACGGAAACCTCGGCGACCGATACGTTGCAATCTTCGGCGTTTGGCCGCACGGAACGCTACGATGACCGTATTGCCGCGTTTGCCGATTATCTGCCTGCCGGCACACATACGTTTACGTACATGGTTAGTGCGGTAACGGACGGCACGTTTGCTTATCCCAGCGCGTGGGCGAGTTTAATGTATGACCCGGCCGTATTTGGGCGCAATGCTACGTCGCAGCTTATTATTGAAAAATGAACAAGTGGGCGTGGGCAGTTATAGCGTTATTTCTTCCCGGTTTAGTACTGGGGGAAACTGTCTTGACGCCTTCCCAACAGATTACAGACCGCACCGGTACGCCGGTGCGGGATTTTTTGTCCGAAAATAACACGTATTATTATCCCGTTTCGCTGGGTGAAATGTCGCCTTGGTTTATTGCGGCGGCGGTGGCGGCGGAAGATAAACGATTCTATCAGCACGACGGGGTGGACGTGCAAGCTATTTTGCGTGCCTTGTGGCAAAATACGCAACAAGGCGAAGTGCTTTCCGGTGCGTCTACCATTACGCAACAGTTAGTGCGCGCGGTGGAGCCACGCGCCAAAACGTGGTGGGGGAAAATGGGCGAAGCGTACCATGCCGGACAATGGGAAAAAAATCATACGAAAGAAGAAATTTTAGAGGAATATTTTAACCGGGTGGAATTTGGCAATTTGACGCAAGGGGTACAAGCGGCGGCGAAGTTTTATTTTGGGGTAGACGCGTCGGAGGTGTCGCTGGGGCAAGCGGCTTTTTTGGTGGGGCTGATTAAATCGCCCACGCGCTACAACCCGCTTAAATACAAAGAGCGTGCGATAAAACGGCGTGCGTATGTGCTGGCGCGTATGCGCGAAGAGAATTTTATTGACGAAGAAATGTACCAATTATCGCTTCAAGAGCCCGTCGTGTTGCGTGCGGCGGCTCGCCCGTTTAACGCCATGCACTTTACAAATTTTTTACGCACGTTACTGCCTACTAAAACCGGTCCCGTGCAAACGCCGCTGGATAGCCAGCTGCAACATTACGCCGAGCACGTAGTCAAAAACCATATCCAAAAATTACAGGAAGAACACGTTACAAATGCCGCGGTTATTGTGTTGGAAAACGCAACCGGAGCGGTGCTTGCGTATGTGGGGTCGGCTGATTTTAATAACCAAGAACAGCACGGACAAGTAGACGGCGTGCGGGCACTACGGCAACCGGGCTCGTCGTTAAAACCGTTTGCGTACGCGCTTGCTATTGAAAAAGGAGTTTTGACGGCGGCTGATTTGCTCGCCGATGAAGATACTTTTTTTGACGGCGGTTTCCGTCCGCGTAATTATGACGAGACGTTTCACGGGCTTGTTTCGGTGCGTAACGCGCTGGCGTGTTCGTATAATATCCCGGCAGTAAAAGCGGCGGAGAAAGTAGGTGCCCCGGCGTTATTAGATTTGTTGCGTGCGGCGGGACTTACCGAATTATCACGCGAGGCCGATTTTTACGGACTCGGTTTAGCTCTCGGTAACGGCGAAGTACAACTGTTGCACCTCGCTAATGCGTATGCAACATTTGCGCGCGGGGGGGAGTATAGACCGATGACTCTTTCGTTGGATCCGCTGGTGCAATTAGGAGGAAAAGCACGACGTGTGTTAAGCCCGCAGACGTCTTATATCATCAGCCATATTTTGGCTGATAATCAGGCGCGCGGCGCGGCGTTTGGGTTAAATTCTGCTTTATCTGTGCCGTTTGAACTAGCCGCCAAAACGGGTACTTCCAAAGATTACAAAGATAATTTTACGCTTGCCTACACGCCACGTTGGACGATTGGTGTTTGGGCGGGAAATTTTGATGCGTCTTCCATGCGTAAAGTATCCGGCGTAACGGGGGCCGGGCCGATTATGCATGACTTGGCTATTTATTTGCAACAGAAATATCCGTCCGATCCGTTTGAACAACCGCAAGGAGTTGTGTTTAAACAGGTGTGCACGCAAAGCGGAAAGTTGGCCGGGCCAACCTGTACGCACACGCACGAAGAAGTATTTTTGAAAACCCATTTGCCCGCTAAATGCGACGGAAATCATAAAGATTTAACTACTGATTTAAAATTACTTTCGCCTGCGCGCAAAGATGTATATAAGTGGGACCCGTCTGTATCGGCGGGACTGCAAAAACTCTTGTGGCACGTCGCGTGTGAAAAAGACACATGCGTGTGGACGCTCAACGGTAAAAAACAGCCGCAAACTTCGTGCCGCGTGTGGTGGCCGTTGCAAGCGGGCAAGCACCGCTTGGAAGTTTCCTGCGGCGGACAAAGCGCGTCTGTCCCATTTGAAGTTCTGCCTTAATTCTTCTGAAGTATTTTCTTCTGTTGACCCCTCGCCCCTTGCGGGAGGTCCTCGCCGGACGGGCAAAAGGCCGGGTGAGGGGTATAACAGAACAAGGAAAATAACTTTACTATATACCCCTCATCGGTTTGTTCGGACTTTGTCCGCCAAACCACTTCCCCCGCAAGGGGGGAAGTCAAACGACGTATTTTATCGTCGGCTCTTAACAAAGCAACAATGCAAAAAGAGTGTGGCTCTAATTAAGTGAAAGTTGACTCCCAAAATGCCTGCCCCTGGCGAAGGGGCTTTTCAGTATATATTTTTCTCCCGCTCGTCATCCCGGAGATTTGTAATCCGGGATATAGCGGGAGAAAAAAATAAACCTTGACATTGTTTTTTTTTTTGCTACATTTTATTTGATGATAAAAAAGGAGGTTGTATGAAAAACAAGCAAGCATTTACGCTGATTGAATTGTTGGTTGTAGTTCTTATCATCGGCATACTCGCGGCGGTGGCTGTGCCGCAATATCAAAAAGTAGTGGAAAGAAGTAAAGCCACGCAGATATTGACCGTTATTAAAACGATATATAATGCACAACTGGCGTATCACATGGCAAACGGTACATATGCCAATTCTTTTGATGAACTGGCGGTGGATATTCCGCTAGCGGATCGGGCGTCCTTTGGTTCTTACACGACGGACTCGCGTGCCAATGACGATTGGGGGATAGGTTTAATCAATTCTAACGGTTATCATTTGATACATGCGGAACGGTTGCGCGGGAAATATGCTCGGGCCGGATTTGAAATTTATTTCTATCATAATAATTCAAATGTACCGACAGATGTATTGTTTTGTACAGAGCAACGCAACGGTAGCCCAAAATTTGAATTGGAGCGCGGTGAATATTGCACTAAAATTATGAAGGCAAAATATATTCATCAAGGTGATCCTAATAACTTTTTCTCTATGGACGGTACTACTTGGGGAAATTAAAATAAGCCGCCTAAAGAGGCGGCTTATTTTTTGTCATAAACTTTTTATTTCTTTTCTTCTTTGGCTTTTAAACTGGCTTTAATTAAGCCGTCAAAAAGCGGATGCGGACGCATCGGGCGTGAGCCAAATTCCGGGTGGAATTGTCCCGCGATAAAATACGGGTGGTCGGTGCGTTCCACAATTTCCGGCAAAACGCCTTCGTGCCAACCCGACACAATCAGCCCCACGTCTTGCAACTGTTTGACGTAGTTGGGGTTGAGTTCGTAGCGGTGGCGGTGGCGTTCTTCAATGCGGTCTTTACCGTACAAACGGTGGGCAAGGGAGCCCGGTTTTAAGTCGGCTGTGTAATTGCCTAAACGCATCGTGCCGCCTTTATACACTACGTTTTTTTGTTGCGGCGTTAAATCTACCACCGGGTCTTTGGTCGTCGGGTCAAACTCGGTAGAGTTGGCGTCGTGCAACCCGCACAAGTTGCGCGCCGCTTCCAACACCGCGCATTGCATGCCTAAGCAAATACCCAAAAACGGCACTTTGTTTTCGCGTGCAAAACGGACCGTATTGATTTTTCCTTCCACGCCGCGGTTACCAAACCCGCCGGGAATTAAAATGCCGTCGGCACCTTTGAGTTTTTCGTTGATGTTGTCTTTTTCGGTGTTGACGTAAACCACTTCTACTTTGGCATCATTATTCATACCCGCATGGCGTAAGGCCTCGTGGATAGATTTATACGCTTCCTGAAACTCGGCATATTTTCCGGCGACGGCAATTTTTACCGTCTTAGAGGGGTTTAATGCGCGGTCAAAAAATTCAAACTGTTTCGGATCTACTTCTTGCGTGGGTTTTAAACCAAGTAGCGAAATAATTTGCTTGTCCACATCTTGTTTGTAAAACATTTCCGGCACGTGATAAATAGATTTGGCATCCATGCACTCTATGACGGCTTTGGCCGGAACACTGCAGAAAAGAGAAATTTTTTCTTTTAAGTGATCGTTTAGCGGTTTTTCCGTGCGGCAAATGAGCATGCTCGGCTCAATGCCCAATTCACGCAGTTTATTGACGGAGTGTTGCGTGGGTTTTGTTTTCAGTTCTTGCGCAACGGCGATATACGGAATAAGCGTAACGTGTACGCAAATGACATTTTGCGGCCCCTTTTCCAAACGCAGTTGGCGCGCCGCTTCCAAAAACGGTAACGACTCAATATCGCCCACCGTACCGCCGATTTCAATGATAGATACGTCGGTGTCGTGTTCAAAAGCGGTAAAGCGTTTTTTGATTTCGTTAGTGATGTGGGGAATCACTTGCACCGTCGCACCCAGATATTCGCCGCGGCGTTCTTTATCAATAACCGTTTGATAAATGCTGCCGGCGGTATTGGTGTTGGCGCGGGTCATGTTGACGTCTAAAAAACGTTCGTAGTGGCCCAAGTCCAGGTCGGCTTCCGCACCGTCCACCGTTACGAACACTTCGCCGTGTTGGTAGGGGGACATCGTGCCCGGGTCCACATTGATGTACGGGTCGCACTTGATCATATTGACTTTAAGGCCGTTAAGTTGCAATAGTTTGCCGATACTGGCCCCGGAAATTCCTTTCCCCAGCGAACTGACTACGCCGCCGGTGATTACGATAAATTTAGACATATATTTTCTCCTGTTGGGTTTTTTAAAAACGCCCGGCAGTTAATGCTGGGCGTGGTGTTTCAGATAATACTGTTCGGCGGCGGTCAAGTCCTCTTGGGTGTCTATGGCCGGGCCGGAGGGGGCAATTTCGGCGCATTTGATGACCATGCCGTCTTCCAAGGCGCGCAGTTGCTCCAATCTTTCTAATTTTTCAAGCGGGCTTTCGGGCAAGTGCACAAACCGTTCTAACGCGGCGCGGCGGTACCCGTAAATCCCACAATGGTGCCAATACGGCACTTTCAAATTTTCCTGCGTTTTTTCCCGTTTGTACGGCACACGCGAGCGCGAGAAATACAACGCGCGCCCGTCTTTGGCGAGTACCGCTTTGACGATGTTGGGGTTGTCTACCTGTTCATCATCCTGGCGGGCAAAGGCCGCCGTGGCGATATCACACAGCGGGTCATTTTTTAATAAATTAGCTACAGCTAAAACCGTTTCGGTTTTAATAAACGGCTCATCGCCCTGTACGTTGATAATCAGTTGCTCCGGGCGGTTTTGCGCCGCTTCAAACACGCGGTCGGTGCCGCTTTTGCACGCGTCGCTGGTCAGCACGGCTTTAGCACCAAATTTAGCACACGCTTCTACGACAAGTGGCTCCTCGGTAGCGATAATTACTTCGCCAAGCCCCGTGTTTTTGCACGCTTCGTACACGTGCTGGATAACGGGTTTACCGCAAAGCGGTTTTAAGATTTTTCCCGGCAAACGCGAGGATCCGTACCGGGCGGGAATAGCAATTAAAACATCACTCATGGGAGAACTCCTTCAATTTCTTTGCGCGAAGCCGTAGCCGTGCCGGATTTTTCTACTACAATGCCGGCGGCGTAATTGGCAATTACGGAGGCCTCTTTTAAACTGGCTCCGGCGGCAAGCGCGAGCGTCAATACGGAAATAACGGTATCGCCCGCCCCGGTTACATCGTACACTTCGCGGGCCGTAGCGCGCACGGTATAGGGCTTTTTGGCGTTCTTTTCAAACAAGCTCATGCCGTCAGCACTGCGGGTAATTAAAATAGAATCGGCGTTCAACATTTTTAATATTTTTTGGCCTAATTTTTCTATGGCTTCTTCGCCGGGTTTAGGCGACTGGCCCACCCCTTCCCACGCTTCTTTGGTGTTGGGGGTCATGCACGTGATATTTTTATATTTACGGAAATTATCAATTTTAGGGTCCACGCACACCGGGATATGTTTTTTGCGGCACAGCGCGATAATTTTTTGGATGTTTTGGTCGCTAAGCATGCCTTTGCCGTAGTCGGATAAAATCACCCCTTTGGCGGTTTGGATAGCGGCTTCAAAATTTTTCATACACACCCGGGCCATGGCCGGGGAAATGATTTTTTTGCTTTCGCGGTCAAAGCGGACGATTTGTTGTTGATCGGCCATAACGCGAATTTTTTGGGTGGTGGGTCTGTCCAAATCTTCGGCAATACCGCGGATGTTTACACCGCGCTCGCGCAAAAAATCTTTTAGCATTTCGCCGCCAAGGTCCGGCCCGACGACGGAAATCATCACGGGCTTAGCGTCCAAAGCGGCCAAATTGACGGCTACATTTCCCGCACCGCCGGCTACAAAAAACTCGTTACGTACGTCCACTACCGGCACCGGGGCTTCCGGCGAAATGCGGCTGACAGCCCCTTTAATAAAATGGTCCAACATGATATCACCAACGACGATAATTTCTTGCCCTTGGAACGATTTTAAAATATCTTTTAAACGGCTGGTTTTAGGTTGCATAGATCCTCCGTAAATAATCTTCATTATATATTTAATTGTGCTGATATTCCAGTAGTTCGGCACTGACACTGCCGATAAACACTTCCGTTTCCATTTTAATAGGCAGTTTGCGTTCGTCGTCGCTCAGCCAAACTTTCAAGCTTTTGCCTTTGCTGACAAATATGCCTTCTCCGCGAAATTGCGGCTCCACAATGACGCATTTAAATTTGCCTGCGGGGGTTTTGACGGTTTCCCGCCCGATTACTTTTACAACAAGCGGGTATTGTTCTTCGCGGTTTAAGATATCAAATACGACGTCTTTTCCGTTTTCCAAGTTTTGTCCGCGTACAAAATAAAGCGACGTCAGCATATCCAATACCCGGGTGGTAAGTGCACCGGAAAAAGCACGCGTGCCCGATTTTTTGACCACTTCGCCGCGGTAGGTGTTGGTATCGTAATCAAACAGTACCCACTCGTCGCGTTGGTAGCGGCCTTCGCGTAAACTTTGACTGTAACCCAACGAATATAAATTTTTGGCGTCTAACCACGACAAATTGATATCGCGCACTTTAAAAACAGAATCAATCACACTGGCTGAAAAAGCAGAGGTTTGTATCACATACGCTTGCCGTCCGTTTACGTCCACCAGACCGCGGTTTTTAATATACGCCGTGCCTACTTTAACAAAAGAATAATATAAGCCGTATTTAAGTTGTTCGCCTTGCCACGGAACGGATATTTGTTTATCCGCTTTGGGCGCGAGGGCGGCTAACGGGTTTAAGGTGCGGCCCTCTAACGCAATAAGCGGTTCATTTTTAAAAACAGGCGTGTCCGGCACGGGAGCACCCGTGGGAAGTTGGTACGCTTGCGGGGTGGGTTGGACCGGGGTAGCGGGTTTTATTTCAGGGGCGTTTTTTTCAGATTTTTCCGGGGAAGAAACAGGCAAGACGGCGGATGTTTCTGTGGTTTTTACAACGGGCGCGCTTTCTTGCACCACAGCCGTTACGGTTTGTGCGGTTGGTTCGGTGGGTTGCGCTTTGCGGTGTCCAAAGCAACCGCTCAGCGTGGCCATTAAAGCGAGTAAAACTATTTTTTTCATGCGTTCTCCTTGCATATAAAACGTGCCGCACGCAGTAAGTCGGCGGCGATAAAGTCCGGCTTTAACCCGGGGTATTTTTTGAGATGTTTTTTCCCGTTAGCTGTTTGGACTAAGATAGATTTACATCCGATATTGTGCCCAAATTCCACATCCGATTTTTTATCGCCTATCATAAAAGAGCGGGACGCGTCTACGTGATATTTTTTAATCAGTTGTTTGCCCAGTTTGGGTAACGGTTTGCGGCAAGTACACTTGTCTTCGGGAGCGTGTGGGCAAAAAACAATTTCGTCAAAGTGTATGGGCTTTAATAAATTGCACAAGCGGGTGTTGACGGCGTGCGCTTTGTCTTTGGAAAAATAGCCGCGTCCGATGCCCGATTGGTTAGATACAATAAAAAAGTGATATCCGGCTTTGGCAAGTAATTTTAACGCGTTTTTAGCGCATTTATACGGACGCACTTTAGCCGGGTCGGATAAATAGCCATAGTCGTAAATGAGCGTACCGTCGCGGTCAAAAAACACGGCTTTTATCATAATTTTTCCTCGGGGTGTTTGGCTAGGTACGCGTTGCCTTCGGCTTCCCGTTTCCAACGGTTATGCGCCCATAACCACGAGGGCGGATCTTGTTTAAGCCACGTTTCGTAATACCCGATAAGGGTTTTAGTCAGCGTGCGTACATTTTCGGTGCTATATTCGGCAGGGGGGATAACGGGGTCGTATACGGTGCAAATAAGCGTGCCGTCTTTCTCGCGCGTTACATTGACCGGGAAAATAGGCGTTTGCATTTTTATAGCCAGCAGTGCCGTAATAGGGGAAAATGCTGCGGTGCGGCCCATAAACGCAAACCACATCTCGCCCGCTACGGTATTTTGGTCAAATAAAATGCCGAGCATTTTTTTCTTTTTGAGCCACCGCATACAAGCAAAGAACGGTTTGTCCTCGTGGTTACTGTAAAACGTCCGGCCGGAAAACACGTTACGCAAGCGGTTTGTTTCCGTATCTACATAAGGATTATCTACCCGTTGGGCCAGTACGGCCTTGTCAAACCCATAGGCCGAGGCCGCCAACCCAAACGCTTCCCAATTGGTAAAATGACCGATGTGGATAATTCCTCCGGTTACATGTTGGGCGCGCTCCAGTTTTTCTATACCGTTTATGTGACAATGACTTTTAAATTCGTCTACGCTCATGTGGGCTAATTTTATAAACTCGGCAAAAATCACACCCATATTTTCCCATGATTCTTTGGCGATTTGGTACACTTGTTGAGGGGTTTTGTCGGGGAAGGCGCGTGCAATATCGTATTGCATGCGGGCAAAGCGTTTAGGCATTACCCAGCGCACGGGGGACATCAAATTTTTGCCCAACCATACCGCGGCGCGATACGGCAACAAACGCAAGAGACAGCATAGTATCTTGAGCCCTACAAATTGTAGGAAGTGTAAAGGGGTTTTTTTAAAACGGTCTTGTGCCATAACTTTATTATACTAATTTTAATTTGTGCGTCGGTATGTTTTAACTTCGCGCGAAAATGCTACAATAAAAAAGACCTTTTTAATAGCAATGAGGAAACACTATGGACTTAGTGCAAGTAAAAGACAAAATTGCGCGTAACGCGGTGGGCCGCGGTGTATTATGGACGGCCTCTAAACTGTATGGTTTTGGCGTATGGTTAAATCAGCAAGCGTATGCCGGCGGGTTAAAGAAAGTAAACCGTGTCAATACCCGGGTGGTGTGCATCGGCAATATTACCGCCGGTGGCACCGGAAAAACAACGGCTGTACTATTGGCCGCTACGGTACTGGCCAAGGCCGGGGTGCGGGTAGCTATTGTTTCGCGCGGGTATAAACGCCGCAAAAAAACCACAAAACCTGTTGTGTTATTTGATAACCCGGATGCCGACTGGCGCAGTGCGGGCGATGAGCCGTTTATGATGAGCCGCGTGCTCAGCCAATATAAAGTGCCGATTGTCATTTCGCCCAACCGCTACGAGGCCGCCACAGAAGCGTTAACCCGTTTCAAAAGCCAACTCATTTTGTTAGATGACGGTATGCAACATCACGCCTTGGAGCGCGATGCAAATATCGTACTGGTGGATGCTAAAAATCCGTTTGGGAATGGGGAATTACTGCCCTACGGTATTTTGCGCGAGCCGGTAAGCGCGCTCAAACGCGCGGCACTGGTCGTGTTGACGCATTGTGAGCAAGCAACCGAAGAAGAACTGGCGGATATTAAAAAAACGATCCGCGAACAAAACCCGGAAGTGGAAATTTTGGAAAGTATCCACCAACCCGAGTATTATATGGACATTTGTTCCGCGCGCCAAGTGCCGCTAGAAGAAATTAAAGGCCCGGTGACGTGTTTTAGTGCGCTGGGCAGCCCGGAAACGTTTGAAAATACGTTAAAAGGGTTGGGCCTTACACTGGCGCAGAAGTGGCGCTTTGCCGACCACCAGTATTATACCGATGAAAATTTGCGTACGTTTGAACAAACCCGCGGGGAACTGCCGCTGATTACCACGTTTAAGGACTTTGTCAAATTCCCCGATAATTGGCGCGATATTTTGAAAAAAGATGTGTATGTGTTGTCCGTCAATTTAAAATTGCGCGGCGGCGAAAAAGAGATGGATGTATTTTCGCACGTGCTGTATCCGAACCTGCATAAAAAATAATCTGCCGGAGAAAATAATTCCTTTTAAAACTCACATTTTTGGAATGTGAGTTTTTTGTTTCTTACCGCTTAAGGGGCAAGATTAACGAAAGCACCGTTCCTAAAATTCCTTATTGCTAAAATATCGCATTAAAAGCAAACAGAGGTTTGAGGCCTCCCGCCTGGGCCCGGCAAGGGCCTTGACATCGTTTTTTTTTTTGCTACATTTGATTTAATGATAAAAAGGAGGTTGTATGAAAAACAAACAAGCATTTACGCTGATTGAATTATTAGTGGTAGTGTTAATTATTGGCATACTTGCCGCGGTAGCCGTACCGCAATATAAATTAGCGGTAGCCAAGGCCCGTGCAGTAGAGGCGAGGGTAAATCTCAATGCTATTGTCCAAGCACAAGTTTTATATTACATGGCTAGCGGGAATTTCGCTTCGTCTTTAGAAGAATTGGATATTCAAGTTAAAAACACGCCGTATGTTACTTTTTATTGTAACATAAGTACATTCGCAGATTGTTGGGCAGATATGAGCAGTAAATATGGCATAAGACTTAATTTCGCGGTTTGGGTAAATGGTTCTGTTTCCCGCTACTGTACGGTTAATACCGGGGCTATGCAAGAATTAGGTACACAAATTTGTAAGACACTGGGCGTGTATAGAAGCGTGTCTTCAAGTGGGGTGCACTATTGGTTAGAAAATTAAGTTCCACTTGGCACGCCATGAATTGCCCCGCACCACGCTGACGGTGTGGGGTGTTTTGTTGGCTGTGCCGTTAGGCGTTATAATAAGTCCGTCAAAACCGGGTAATATTTCTGCGGCGTTTTTCAGTTTTTTTCGGGAGGGAAATGCGGCAAAAAGTTGCGGCGGGTTGGGTAAAAATTTTGTTAAGCGAAAAATACTTTCCTGTGCGTTATAGCGTGCTTGTTCATTGGGTAACAACGTCAAATCTTCGCGGTTGAGTGTTTGCGCGCCAAACGAAATAAGCGGGTCTTTAGACAATATTTCAATTTCATCCCACGTCAGTAAATCTTGCCAAAATTCTTGGTGCGGGTCCTGCCACGAATTATACGTGCCCACGCACGCGGTGGGCAAACATACACACGCGGCTAAATTGCGCTCTTTAAGTAGCGGATATACGGTTTGGTAAAACGAGCGGTAGCCGTCTAAGAATAAAAGCAAAACTGAATTTTCGGGTGCGTCGCCGGATAAAATTTGCGCGGGCGACACGGTGGTTAAACCACGTTTTTTGATTTTATTTAACGTGCGGGTAAGCGCGCGCAAAGAAGTCCACTCGTTTTTTAGCGGAGAATTTTTGGGAGCTAAGCCGATTTTTTGATAAGTAAGTACGCGCACGCCGCTCATTTCATCCGTTCCCGCAAGTACCACAATTTCATGTATTTTACAAATACGTAAAAACACGAAAACGAAGCCCAAATCAGTCCGCGCATGCCGTCCAAAAATCCGGCTTTTAAAATATAGCGGCGGGCAAATTCAAACGGCACGGTTAAAAGTACGCGTAGTAAACAAACACGTTTGCCGTTTTCGTACATCGTTTGCGCGGCGAGCGTGGTGTATTTATTAAATTTTTCAAAATACGTTTCAATGTCGTCGTACGGGTGGTGGACAAATACATTTTTAAGCCGTGCGGTTTTGCCTTGTACGACTAATTTTTCATGCACTTTGCCGCCTTCAAATTTTGCTTTTTTCGTGCGTACCAGCCGTAAAATATATTCTTTTTTAATGCCGCTGTGATTCATGCGTTTGCCTAAAAAATCGTTGACGCGCGGCAGTTCGTATCCGTCATATTTATCCGATAAAACGGCTTGTTTGATTTCTTCGGCCAATTCGGGCGTTAAGGTTTCGTCTGCATCTAACGACAAGGCCCACTCGCCGGTTACTTTGGACAGAGCCGCGTTTTTTTGCTTGGTAAAACTTTCAAACGGTTGTTCGTATACGCGCGCGCCAAACTGTTCGCACAGGCGCACGGTGTCGTCGGAAGAATTGCTGTCTACAACCACAATTTCTTGCACCAAATTTTGCGCGCTTTTTAAACACGCCTCTATATGGTGCGCTTCATTTTTAGCAATAATAAATAAAGAAATAGCGGGCTTATTCATACCGTATTATTCTAGCATTTAAAGTGAGCCGGGGGGAGATTATTGTATAATTTACCAAAAGGAGGTTGTATGAAAAAAATAATTTCTGTTTTAGTGGGTCTTATTTGTTTAGGCGCGTGTATGACGTTGCCGACGTCGTCGGAAAATGCGGCACGGGGGGACGGATATTTTAAAGACGGTCAACCCCAAAAAGCCATCGCCGCGTATAATAAAGCGTTGGAAATCAACCCGAAAAATATAGATGCGCGTGCTTCGCGCGGAGCCGTATATTTTTTTACGGGCGAGTTTGATTTAGCCCAACAAGATTTTGAACAAGTCCTTAGAGAAAACCCCAATCACGCCGCTACTTACACGGCTTACGGCAGTGTGCTGGCGGCGCGGGGCGATTATCAAAATGCGCTAAAAGTGCTTAACATGGCTATTGTATTGGACCCCGAACGGGTGGAAAATTTCTTCTCGCGTGCGGGTGTTTATTTTATGTTGGGCCAGTACGAAGAAGCCATTACCGATTATACATCCGTTATCAATTTGCGTCCGGCGGCCGATGTGCTTAACGCGCGTGGGGCTACGTATTTGCGCATGGGAAAAGAGGAACTGGCTAATAAAGATTTTGAACTGGCCAAAAGCGGAAAATTGCCCGCTACACTAAGTGTTTATTCCATGATTAAGTAAGCCCCGCACAAAAAAATTTGCGTGCGGCTTGGTTGTTTTGCTATAATAAATAGGTCAGATTTACGTCACCGTAGCTCAGCTGGTTAGAGCGAGCGTTTCATAAGCGCTAGGTCGGTGGTTCGATCCCACCCGGTGACATTTTTTTAGCCCTCTTTTACGAAAGAGGGTTTTTTACGTGCAAAATACGTTAAAATGTGTTATCCTGTTAATACGGAGAAATTATGAAAAAAACACTCATTTTTGTCAGTCTTTTACTAGCCGCTACGGCGGCTCAAGCTTCCACGTGTGAAACACGCGTAGACAGCCACCAAAAAGCTACCACGCGTGAGCGCGTGGACTATTGTTTAACCCCGGATAAAGTCGCCCCGCAAGATCCCGGCCCTACGCTTATTTATGAAAATGTAATTGCCAACGTCCCCGAAAAGCAAACTGCGCAAAAAAATGCTCCGTTGAAACAAACATACTATCCGCAAGACGAAGTGCAAGTTGCCCGCGGTTTTGTGGGCACGGATCGTTTTCCGCAACTTAAAAACGATATCCCCAGCCAGCGCGAATTGCAAGAAGCGCAGCAAGCTGAAATCGCGGAAACCAAAAAAGAAACTTCACAGCAAAAACCGGCCCGCACGATGACTTCACAACCGACAGCCGTACAACAAACCGCTCAAACGGCGGTTTCCGAGCCGGAAGATAAACGGTCCGTTAAAGATGCCCAAAAACCGGCCCGCACCATGGTCCCTGCGCCCGCAACGATGATGCAACAAATTGAATCGGAAATTATTGCGCCGTCCGCCGGGGCGGAGGAGGACGATTTGTCTGCCATGCAAGAGCCGGCCTCTGTGGCAGTGGCGGATGATGTAACGCGCGAAGCTAATGATACTTTTTACGGTGCGCAAAATTAGAAAAACTTGACAAGTATTTCTTGGGAGATTAAAATAAAACTATGCAAAAACTACTTACTTTTATCAAAAGACCGTACGCTGAAAAAGGCGTTTTTATCGGCACGTGTGACGTGGTATTAAAAGCAGTTGTGTTGTGCGTGTGGGTGTATTTAACCGTGGTGCTGGCACAATTGTTTGTCGGGTCGCTCCTTACGGACTACAACCCGTTAAATAAAATGTGGTGGTTCTCGTATTGCTTTTTGATGTTCTTCGGGGCGTCTTGGCTTGCGTACATTGTGTTTTTTGTGCGCGATTATAACGAGAATTAAGTTTTGCTTTGCAATGATAAAGCCCGGGCAATAAGCCCGGGCTTTTTTGTGTGGAGTAAAAGAATTTATTTATTAGTGTTAAGCAATTGGTTAAATTCTGCTTCTGCTTTATCTAAAATATTTTCGTACATAACAGCCATTTCTTCTTCGGATACAGAGGTATCTGTCCGCACGGCGTTAATCAGTTGGATAAATTTTTCGTGCCACGTTTGGAGAGTTTGTTGGGCGGTAGATTTTGAAACGGTTTCTTGCCCCCACTCATACCACATATCAATGGCTTCCAGAGCGTCTTGGTACATAGCATAGCGCCGTTGTTCGGGGGAAAGAGCCGGGGGAGTATCAAACGATTCATCCAAATAATTAGCTACAAAAATAGCTTCTTCCGTTTGTCCTTTTTCCCGTAAACTTTTCAGCAAGGCGATTCCTTCGCGTAGCATAGCGCGTTGTTCCAGCGAGGAAGGGCCTAAAAATAAATGTTCTAAATCTTCCAGTTGGTTTTGCAAGTATACTTCTTGCAGTTGGTGTAGTAGCGGCAAAATTGCGCTAAGCGTTTTTTGCGCTTCTTGGCAGTTTCCCTGTAGCAGGAAATTTTCCGCTTGGTGGCGGGTGACTTCTAAAGCTTTTTTTTGCGCCGGGAAGGCAACATCCGTCACTTGATTGATAGCGTCAATGCTGTGTTGCACGGTGCGGATGCACGCTGCTTGAGCGGATACCCGGTCGGCCAGTTTTTCTTGTGCGGCAAGCGGTAAGGCAAAAAGTACGGTCAAACAAACGGCAGAAAGCAACTGTTTCATGATGTCTCCTTTATAAACGATATACAGGTAGTATAGTTTGTTTTTTTATGGATTGACAAGGGCTTTTGGACCTATGGACCGGGTAGGTCTAATGAAACCTATGGCCTATTTGCCGGCGAAGGACTTGTTGCAGAAAAACACGAAGTCCCTTTTGCAGAACATAACATCAATTGCTTGCAGAGGTCCTAGGCCTCACGCCTGGGCCCGGCAAGGGCCTTTTTCTCTCGCTCGTCATCCCGCAGAGTTTCTATGCGGGATATAGCGAGAGAAAAAATAAAACTTGACATCGTTTTTTTTTTTGCTACATTTTATTTGTTGATACAAGATATCAAAAGGAGAATCGTATGAAAAACAAACAAGCATTTACGCTTATTGAATTATTAGTTGTTGTACTTATTATCGGTATTTTAGCGGCGGTGGCGTTGCCGCAATATCAAAAAGCCGTATGGAAAAGCCGGGCTGTGCAGTTGTTTACGTTAGCAAAAAGTTTAGCTACGGCACAGGAGGCGTATCATTTGGCTAACGGCACGTACGCTAATTCTTTTAGCGAATTAGATTTAGATTTTGACACGTTGTCCCCTGTTACCACTCCTACAATTAGTGTCTCTACAACTTCATCAGATGCTGTCAAAGGAAATGAATGGATAGAGTTGTCCGTCAATAATTCGGTGAATGGCTTTTCGTTGTCCACGGCTTTTTTTAAGGCAGGGCCTTACAAAGGTGCCGGGTTTTTCTTTGTACAGGAAGATCCCGATAATGAACTAAGCCAAAAATTATACTGTGCTGAACGAACGAATTATTACGAAGGCACGGCCGGCGATTTTTGTGTGAAGCTGTATAGGAGTTCAAATTTAGTAGCTACCAAATGGAGCTCTCGTATTTACGAATTACCTTAGCAGAAAAAGCCCCGCCGTTACCGCGGGGCTTTGCAATTTTATACCGTAAATTTCTTCAGTATCTTTTTGGCGTCTTTGCGGTCTTGTTTGAGTTGGGCAACCAACGCGGGGAGCGTGTCAAATTTTGTTTCGTCGCGTAGTTTGTCCGCAAACCAAACGGTAATATTTTTGCCGTAAATGTCTTTGTCAAAATCAAAGATATTCACTTCCACCAACGGCAAACTGCCGTTAATGGGGTTGACGGTCGGGCGGAAACCGATGTTACAAAAACCGTCATATATTTCTTTGCCGACGCGCACCTTAACGGCAAACACGCCAAGCGGCAAAATCTTATAAATGCCCGTATTTAAATTGGCCGTCGGAAAGCCCAATTTCCGGCCGAGTTGTTTTCCTTTTATCACGCGGCCCGTCAGCTCATACGGGCGGCCCAGCAGCGTATTGGTGCGTGCGATATCGCCCGCGGCCAAGGTTTTACGAATTAAGGAAGACGAAATTTTTTGCGTACCTGTTTTGTAAAACCGCACGATTTCAAACGGGATATTAAGTTGCTGACATTGGGCGGCTAGCCAATCTACCCCGGCGTGGCGGTCTTTGCCTAAGGCAAAATCGGCCCCTACCAGTAGCCCGCCCATATTGTATTTTTTAAGCAAAATATCTTTGAAAAATTTTTCCGCACGCATATTGCGGCACTTTGCAAAGTCCAACAATTTTGCCGGCGTTCCCAATTCGCGCAGGTATAATTTTTTTTCTTTGGGTAGCGTCAATACCGTCATTTCCGGCTTAATACCTAGCAAGGTTTTGGGGGGGAGCGGGAAATATAACACCAATGGTTTTTGGCGGTTTTTGGCGGCCAACATTTCCAGTTGGTTAATCAAAAAGCGGTGGCCGGTATGTACGCCGTCAAAAGTGCCGATTGTAATAAAATTTTTCATAGTGAAATGATCCGTTTATAAAGCGTGTCCGTGTCTGTTTGTTTAAGTTGCGTGCCGTCAAACGCGTTTTGCACGTTGTACGGGCCGATTTCAAGCCGCCGTAGTTGGGTTAAATGTCCGACGGTGCCCAACTCGTTAGCCAGTAAATATCCTAATGAGCGCACATACGTCCCGCACGAACAATGTACGGTAAATTCTACCGTTTTTGCGGAAGTTAAGCAAATGCGGGTCCACGCAACTTGTACGCGGTTGAATTTGCGTTCCATTTCCTGTCCGGCGCGGGCGAGCGAGTACATCTTTTGCCCGTTGATTTTTTTCGCGCTGAAAAACGGGATCGGCTGTTCTATTTCGCCCGATAATTTTTGTACGGCGTTTTGCACGTCTTGTTGGGTAAGTGCGGGCACATCTTTTTCGGTAATTACGTTGCCGCAGGCGTCCCACGAGTCGGTCTCTTGCCCCAGCGTAAGCGTGGCGGTATATGTTTTGGACAGTTTTAAAAATTCGGCTTGCCGTTTGGTAGCTTCCCGCCCGACCAGTAAAATGAGTAGCCCCGTAGCCATAGGGTCTAACGTGCCGCTGTGTCCGATTTTTTTAGTGCGTAATATCCGGCGGGAAATAGCAATAATATCGTGCGAAGAAAAGTCGCGCGGTTTGTCTATAAGCAGTAGTCCGCTCGGCGCGTTAGGGCAAGTTTCTGACGACATCTTGTACCACTTCTGCGAGTGCATCGGTTACTTCGGTAATTGTTTTGTCCGTTACTTTAAATCCGGCCGCGCGGGCGTGTCCGCCGCCGCCGAATTGTTGGGCGATACGGCTGACATCGGCGTTACCGCGCGAACGTAAATTGACGGATACTTTATCGGGTTCCTCTTTAATCAGAGCTGACACTTCCACGCCGGGAATCATGGTCGGTTGGCTGACGATACCTTGTGTTTGGGCAGGCGTTGCGCCGAAGGTTTCAAAGTCGCGTTTGGTTAAAATAATTTGGCTGTATTTGTTGTCAAAACGCATTTCCATTTTTTCCAAAGCGCGGCCCAACAGTTTTAATTCAATATACGATTTAGTGAAATAAATTACTTGGTTAATTTGCCCGATATCAGCCCCTAATGCTACCAACGCCGAGGCCACGCGCAATGCTTCAGCGGTGGCGTTGGAGTGGACAAAACGGCCCGTATCGGTTACGAGTCCGGTGTATAAGCAGGTTGCCTCATCCGGTGTGGGGAGTAAATTGTCTTCAGACGCTTCATATAATTGGAAAATAATTTCGGCGGTGGAGGAGGCCCCGGAATCAATGTGATTGACGTGCCCGTAAGCGTCGCTTACCAAATGGTGGTCAATGTTGATGAGCGTTTTGGCGGCAGATAAAATGTGTTCCAAATCGCCGCCGCGTTGCCTATCGGAACATTCTAATAATAAGACGGTGTCAAAGTCGGGGTTTTGCGGCAGTTCGTTTACGTGGACTTGATTTAAGCCGGGTAAAAATTTCAAATCGTTTCCGATAGCCGGCGCGGCATAGGCATAAACGGTTTTGCCAAGGCGCGTGAGCAGCGAAGTGACCGCGAGCGTGCACCCTAGCGAATCGCCGTCGGGGTTTAAGTGCCCGGCAATAAAAAACTTACGACCGTTGTGAATGGCTTTCCAAATTTGGGCCAAACTTTCTTCTCTATTTTCCATGTTCGTGTTCCTTTTCAATCACTTGAAAAATAGCTTCCACGCGAGAGGCCTTTTCCGGCGTGTCGTCATATTCAAAGGAAAATGAAGGGATCCGTTTTAAATGCAAGCGTCCGCGCAGTTGTGCGCCGATTTCTTTGCGCAGAACGCTAAGCGCCTCTTGCGTTTTTTGACGGTCCTGCGGCGATCCGAACACCGAAAAAAATACTTTGGCCGCGGATAAATCTTTAGTCAGGTGGACCGCAGTAATAGTTACAAACCCGCCGAAGTTTCCGTTGGCGGCGGCCTTTGTAACGAGTGTGTTGATTTCTTCTAATAAAAGGGTTTCTAAGCGTTTGATTCTGTCTATCATATTTAAATTATAGCATTTTCAAAAAAATGTTAAAAAAACACTTGCAATTTTGCCCAAAAGGTATTAAACTATTTAAGAAGTGCTGTTAAAGCACTTTTGATTCTAACTAAGGAGATTAGTAATATGAAACAGGGCTTCACCTTGATTGAACTGTTAGTAGTAGTGTTGATTATTGGTATTTTGTCTTCCGTGGCGTTGCCGCAATACACCAAAGCGGTGGAAAAAGCACGCGCGTCGGAAGCTATCCAATTGTTAGGTGATTTGGCTACGGCCGAACAAATCTATCAAATGGGTATGGGCAGCTATACCAACGACTTGACGATGTTGGACTTGCAATTGCCGGGTTTGTGCGGTACGTCTTCTGCTTATACGAAAAACTTCAAAGTGTCTGTGGTTTCTCACAGCCCGTCTTTCACGGCTAAAGCAGAACGTATTGACTCTAACAAAACCCCGTTCACCGGTACTGCCGAATTGCACTATACGCTCGGTTTGAATATTGACACTAACGGCAATATTACCCGCTGGTGCGATACGGACGTAGCCGCCGGTAAAACCTCTGGTTTTACGACCACTAATAAAGTTTGCAAATCGGTGGCCAACAACTCCACCGGTGAAATCAAATAAGTTTGATTTTGCATAACAAACGCACCCCGCGGAAAACCGCGGGGTGTTTTTTATAAGCGTCATTCCAAACTTGATTTGGAATCTCACCTTGTTTGTTTAAAAAGCCCCGCTTGCGCGGGGCTTTATGCATATGTTATGCGGATGAACTTGAATTAAAATTTACATTTTAATTCTGCGGGTTACATTCTCTTTTTTGAAACACTCAATCACGTCGCCTTCCATGACGCCTTTGAATCCTTCTACCAAGATACCGCACTCGTATCCTTTTTCTACTTCTTTTACGTCGTCTTTGAAGCGTTTTAAGCCGCCTACTTTGCCGTGGCCAACTTCCTCGCCGTTGCGTTTTACGCGCACTTCATATCCGCGGTAAATGGTACCGCTGTCTACGAGCGAGCCGGAGATAATGCCGGAACTTAATTTCATTACCTTTTTAATGGTAGCTGTGCCGACGACTGTTTCCACCACATCGGGCTCTAACAAGCCCTCCATAGCGGCTTTGATATCTTCTAGCAATTCAAAGATAATGGTATATTGGCGAATTTCAATGCCTTCGCGTTCGGCTTCGGCTTGGGCTTTGTGTTCGGTATCCACGTGGAAACCGATGACAACCGCGTTAGAGGCCTTAGCCAGCAGAATATCCGATTCGTTGATGTTGCCCGGGGCGGAAAGGACAATATCCACCTCTACTTCATCCGACGGGATACGCAACAGCGCATCTTTAATCGCTTCAATAGAGCCCTGTACGTCCGCTTTTAAAATTAAGCTTAATTTTTTCACGGAGTTCGTGCCGTCTTCGCTCTTAGCTAAATTCATTAGCGACGCTTGTTTGCGGTGCGCTTGCGAATCTTCTTTTTGCGCCAATTTGCGTTTTTCGGCAGTATAACGGGCCTCTTTTTCGCTGGGCATAATATAAAGCGTGTCGCCCACTTGCGGCGGCTCGCCGTTAATACCCAAGATTTCGGCGGGTACACTGGGGCCGATTTTTTGGTAGCGTTGCGCGTTTTCGTCAATGAGCGCGCGGATACGTCCGTAGTTCGTACCGACGATAAACGGGTCGCCCACTTTCATCGTACCTTTTTGCACGAGCACGGTGGCGACTACGCCGCGTTTATTGTCGCGTTTGCTTTCCAAAATAACGCCCACACCGGGTCTATCCGGGTTGGCCTTTAACTCCATCATTTCGGCTTGCAGTGCAATCATCTCTAAAAGCTTATCAATGTTGATGTGCTTTTTAGCCGAAATTTCTACGAAAATGGTGCTCCCTTGCCACTCTTCCGGCACCAGTCCGCGGGCCGCGAGATCTTGTTTAACGCGGTCGGGGTTGGCTCCGGGCAAGTCAATTTTGTTGACGGCTACAATGATAGGAGCTTTGGCCGCTTTGGCATGTTCCATAGCTTCAATAGTTTGCGGCATGATACCGTCGGTGGCAGACACAACAAGCACTACAATATCGGTAGCTTGCGCTCCGCGTGCACGCATGGCGGTAAACGCTTCGTGACCGGGCGTATCTAAGAACGTCAGCACACCGCGCGGCGTTTTGACGCGGTACGCGCCGATATGCTGGGTGATAGCTCCCGCCTCGCCGGCTACGACGTTAGATTTTCGGATAGCGTCTAACAAGCTCGTCTTACCGTGATCCACGTGGCCCATAATCGTAATGACCGGACTGCGCGGTTTAAGGTCGGCCGGGTCATCTTCCGTTTCCATGGCGGCAACGGCTTCTTTGGTTAAGTCTTCTTCAGCCATTTCCGCTTTGAAACCGCATTCGTCCACGATTAACTCAATCATGTCTTTTTCCAACCGTTGGTTGATGGTGGCAAAAATCCCCATCATCATCAGTTTTTTAATGAAATCGTTTGTTTTGATGTTGAGCTTTTCCGCCAACTCTTTTACCGTAGGTTGCCCGACGATACGAACGATTTTATCGTCTTTTTTGGGCATTTCTTGCTGTTGCGGTTTGATGTGTCCGTGGCGGTCTACGTTGGCCGGATGTTGCGGCTTGGGCTGTTGCACGGGCGTAGGTTTGGGCTCTGCCGGTTTTTGCGCGAAAGGTTGTGATTTAGGAGCGACAACGGGCGCAGGTTTAGGCGCGGATACGGGCTTGGGCGCCGGAGCCGTTGCAGGAGCCGGCTTAGGCGCAACAGGGGCCGGCTTGGGTGCAACTGCGGCGGGCTGTGCAACGGGTTTGGGTTGCACGGGGGCCGGAGCCGGTTTTACTTCCGGCTTAGCCGCTTTTACAGTTTTCTTCGCTACCGGTTTTTCGGCCGTCTTTTTAGTGGCCGTTTTTTTAACAGCCGTCTTTTTAGCGGTTGTTTTTTTAGCCGCTGGTTTCTCTGCCGTTTTTTTGGCGGCAGTTTTCTTGGCGGTTGTTTTTTTAGCCGGGGCCGTTTTCTTTTTGGGAGCGGCTTCGTCCTCTTTATTGGTTGTCTTTTTGGTCGTCATGCGCGTCTCCCTCTTGGGCCGGTTCTATGTCAGATTGTTCGGCTTTAGCAGCTTTGGCTGCGGCTTTCTTGGTCGCTTTTTCGGCGGCTTTTTTGGCTTTTTGCGCTTCTTTTTCCGCGACGCGGGCGGCTTGTTCGGCCGTCGCTTGGGCGCGGACTTCTTCTTTAAGTTCTCTGTCGGCTAAGAATTTTTTAGCACCTTCAATAATTTTCTCAGCTGTTTTTTCGCCGATACCTTGTACGGCAGATAAGTGTTCTGCCGTAGCGGTGGCTAATTGTTCCACATTGCTAAAGCCGGCTTTTTGCAACACTTCCGCGAGCGCCGGTCCGACGCCCTCAATGTTGACAAACAGACGTTGTAAATTTTCAACGGCTACTTGCTCCGAGCGGGCTTTTTGTGTTTCACTCTTGACGGTAATGTCCCAACCGGTTAAGCGGCTGGCGAGCTTGATATTTTGCCAATCTTTACCGATTGCAATGGCTAATTGATCATCAGGTACGACGATAGTAGCTTTCTTTTCGGTAGCACTGGTGATTTTGACATAATCGGCCTTGGCGGGTGAAATGGAATTCATCAGCACGGTAGAAATATCATTGGAGTAACCGATTAAATCAATACGTTCGCCGGAAAGTTCGTTCATGACCGCGCGGATACGGATACCGCGCATCCCCACGCATGTACCGATAGGGTCAATTTTGCTGTCAATACTGGACACCATGACTTTGGCGTGGAAACCCGGGTCCCGTTCTACTTTTTTAATTTCCACAATGCCTTCTTCAATTTCCGGAACTTCTACTTTAAACAGTTCTTCTAAAAATTTGCCGTTGGCGCGTGACAAGATCACATACGGCCCGCGTTGGCCTTTGTCTAAACGAAACGCGGCAGATTTATAGCGGCCCAAGGTAGGGTCGTCGTTGATTTCGGCTAAATCGGCCGGGCTGAGCACTTTGGCAATCACGGCTTTAATGCGCGATCCGGTGGAGTAGCGTTCTTTGTGGATCTGTTCGCAGTAGGGGAAAATCGCTTCAATTTTGCCCAAGTCCACGATGATATCCCTATCGGAAAAACGGCGTACCGAGCCGGTAATCACTTCGCCTTCGCGCGGTTTATATTCTTTGTAAAAATTGTCCCGTTCAATGCTGCGTACTTTTTGGATGAGCACTTGTTTAGCAATTTGAGCGGCGATGCGGGAAAAGTCTTTTACTTCCAGCGTAATGGTTACGGTGTCGCCCACTTTGGGATTTTTAAGATGTGCTTTTGCATCTTCTACGCTGATATCCGTTTCCGGGTTGCCCACTTTTTCCACTACATTTAACAGTTGAAAAGCTTTGATAGAGCCGGTTTCTACGTCAATTTTGGCACTGATTTGGGCGGTTTTACCCAAGTTTTTGCGAAGTGCGGATACGAGGGCATCTTCAATGGTTTTTAAGATGTCTTCGCGTTTAATATTTTTTTCTCTTTCAAGCCCCTCTAAAGCGAGGAGTAAGTCTTTAGCTGATCCTTCCATGTTATTTGTTCTCCTTGTGTGTTAAAATTCTAAAACAGGGTCCAAATTGGCTTTTTTGATGTTGTCATAGGCAAACGTATATTGGTTGGTGCCGTCGTCTAAGACAAAGCCGTTGTCATCGGCTGACGCGATAACGCCGGTAAAAAATCCGCGACCTTCCAAAGGCACTTTAAGTACAATTTTTACGCGTTGAGTAATGAATTGTTTGAAATGCGCGGGCTTTTTAAGTACGCGTTGTACGCCGGGGGAAGAAACTTCCAAAATGTAAGCTCCTTCAATCAAATTTTCCATTTCCAAAATGGCGTCTATTTTGTCGGTCAGTTCGCCGCAGTCGTCCAGCGTAACGCCGCCGACTTTATCTACAAAGAATTGGAGCAATTTTTTCTTGCCTTGGTTTTGAATCACCAGATCCACCAATTCAACATGCTCGCTCTCTAATGCCTTTGCAACGGTTTGTTCAATCGTTTTAGGGTCTCTCATGTTAACTCCTTTTGAGCCGTATTAACGAAAGAGCGACTTGCTGTCAAGTCGCTCTTACTATATATATAGTAACATTTGGGGCAAAAGATGTCAATATTCTAATCATTTTTTGGGCTTGCCGGGGGGAAACAGGTTGGCTACAATGGAAAAGCTGTAATTTTTATTCAGGGGGAGAAAACATGAAGAAAATTCATATTGCTGTACTGGCTATTGTTATGTTACTCATGGTCAGTTTAGTTTTTGCCCAACAAGGGCAAGAGACGTTGGTAGTCGGTGAAGTAGCCGCTGCCAATACGCCCGGCGGCGTTGTAGTACAGGGCGAACAAGTAGCTGTTACCGTGCCGATGCAAGGGCATCAGCACGCGCATCCATCTGCACGCAAGCCGGCGGTACACCACGTGCAAGCTGTCAACCAACAAGCGGCCGGGGCCAAGGCAACGCAAGTACAAAACGCGGCGTCGTTAAAAAAGGGCGAGCCCAAATTAAAAGTAGATACTACCACGACCCAGACCGATCATTACAATGTCAGTGTGACGAATAAAAAAGGCACGACCGACTACGGCATGGTGGAGCAAACCGTTACCAATCCGCAAGGGAAACAGACCACGGACGGCGTGATTTATAGCTCCTACCAGCCCAGCAAAGCCGCCCGGGCCAATGCCAACAAGATGGAACTGTCTTTGGCGGGGGGAACGGTGTTTGCCTATAATAAAGACAATCAAAACGACCGCTATGGCTCTATGGGTTTGGCGGCCAGTATGACTGCTTTGTACGATGTGAACGATTATTTGGCATTTGGGTTAGATTATACGATGCTTCACCCGAGTGCGAAAACACATGGCGACGGGGCCAACGAACGCCGCTATCACGGTATGTACGCGCACGATATTTCATTAGCGGGCAAATTAACCATCAATCCGTGGGATAATTTCCAAATCTATTCGCCGATGGGTATCGGTATGATGAACGCGCGTATGAAAACCCGTATGAACGGTGTAAGCGATAACCATGATAAATGGGGAGCTGCATTTTACATCGGGGCGGGTATGCAGTACGACATTACAAGCTCGCTGTTTGCCGGGTTAGAATATCGTTATACCTATGGGTTTATTAGCGATAAAGATTTAACGCCCTTGCACAAAGACCGCAACGTACAATATCACTCCTTGTTACTGCGTGTAGGTATGCGGTTTTGATGCGTGTGTTCACATCATAACCCGGGGTCTGCTAAGCAGGCCCCTTTTTTCGTGTAAAAAAAGCTTGCACAAGCAGAGCGTTTTTTGCTAAATTCTGCTTAGCAGTACATTCTACGCATTTTTACGGGTGATATATGAAAACAAATTATGTACGTGGTTCTGCTGTGCTGTTAAACATTATTACGGTTTTGTTGTTGCTATTGTTTGCTTGGGTGGTGGGCTATCCGAAATACGAACAAGCAAAATTAAAAAAGAATTTTAAGGCGGCTATTGACGCCGGAGAAGTGTTGTACAATGCTGCGCAGACTTTCTACATTGAAAAACATATATGGCCGGCGGCTGTTTCCGATTTGCGCACTAATTTAGATGCCAAACGGATTTCCGATTGGGAAATTGCCAATAAAAATTTTTCGTGTGAACTATCGTACGGACAAGGAATGCGTAACAAAAACGATATTCGCTGTTCGCCGATCGGCAAATATGCCAGTGCCTTGCATTACCAAATTGTGCTATCCGGTAATACGTTGCACAAACGTTTTTGCCAAGCAATAAAAACCAACCAGAAAGCCAACGATATGTGCAAAGCTATCGGCGGGACGTTCTCACACAACATGGCCGGGGACGGTACAACCATTTCTGTTTACGTAGTGAATAAATAGTAATTATTTTATTTTCCCTGAGATTTTTTCTTGGGGAAAAATTATGTCTGAAAAAGGAGAAAAGATGAAAAAATTAGTTATATTTATTTTGATGTTAGCGGTCAGTTTGCCGGTGTTGGCTCGCGAGGATAAAAAACATAATTTTGAACTTGCCTACGAATATTCCGACTACGGCTACCGCGAGCCGCATATGGACTATCCGATTCACAACACGGCCACCAAGCAAGGTTTTAGTGTGATGTATATGCGCCAAAGTTTAAAATCGGCCGATGTGGATGCGGACGACCCGACATTTGGTGTGTTGGAGTTTCGTTACATGAACGGTGATGCCGATTACGACGGCTACTTGCAAGACGGTACGCCGTTTAAAACAACCGGCGATAAAGATTATTACATGGAAGCCGCCCTTAAACTGGGTCAGTATTACCGCTTAGGTAGCGACGTCGTACGTGTGTGGCCGTATATGGGGATTGGTTGGCGGTCCCTGCGTAACGGGGAGGACGGTTTAAAAGATTACGGCGGTGTGGTGGGATATAGCTATCAACGTACGTCCACGTATATATATGTGCCGTTAGGGTTAAATTTGACGTTTGAAATGGGCAGTTCGTCGCGCTTTACCGTCAACGGGCAGTTTGATTGGTTGATTCACGGTAACCAAAACAGCCACGTGGACGATACATGGAATGTGGGCTCTGTTTCCAATAAACAAGACAAAGGTTTCGGGTTGCGCGTAAGCGGTAAACTGGAAACCGATTTGGGTGGAATCGGTATTTTTGTGGAGCCGTTCTATCGGTATTGGAAAATTCAAAATTCTGACAAAGTAACCTACTACGAATATAACCCCGGTACCAGTACATGGTACGAAGGCCAGATGTGGGAGCCGTTTAACATTACGCGCGAATATGGTATCCGCGCCGGTATTACGTTTTAGTTGTTTATTATTTTTGCAGAATCTTCTATAAGCACGTACACGCCCCTAGGACGTCATCCTGAATTTAATTCAGGATCTCGTAGTGTCCTAGGGGCGTGTGTCGTGTTTCCGTGAAACAATTTTTTACGTTTGGGTAATTTTGCGGTCTCGCGGCCTTAATATGTCTGCCCCCGGCAAGACCAACGAAAGTACCGTCAATGAAATTCCCTATTGCTAAAATATCGCATTAAATGCAAACAGAGGTTTTAGGCCTCACGCCTGGGCCCGGCAAGGGCCTTGACATCGTTTTTTTTTTTGCTACATTTTATTTGTTGGTAAAAGTTATCAAAGGAGAATAACATGAAAAACAAACAAGCATTTACGCTTATTGAACTTTTAGTGGTTGTACTCATCATTGGTATTTTGGCGGCGGTGGCCGTACCGCAATACCAAAAAGCGGTAGAAAAAGCGCGTCTTACTGAGGCCATGACGTTCGTGCGAGCCATTGCAAATGCCAATCAGGTCCATTATATGGCCACAGGCGAATACGCGGATATCCAACAAATAGATTTATTAGATGTAGAAGTCCCGGGAGAAAAAATATCATCCGGTTGGTTGCAAGGACGTATAAAAACAAAATATTTTGTTTATTCGCCCAATGGAGATAGCGACGTGGCACTAGCCATAGCTCAGCGCCTTTTCAATGGCAAGGTGACAGGTGATGTTTATTATTTAAAAATAAGTAGAAATGAACCGCAACGCATAAGGTGCACCTATTATCCCACAGGTACAGCAACAACTATACAACGCAAATTATGCGAGCAGGTAGACGCGAACGGTACATTATAAATTTATCCCATTAAAAAAGCCCCCATGTTTTGCGGGGGCTTTTTTACTATCGTTTTATTTCGCAAGTTCAATTAGCTTGTTGGCCGCGTCTTCTAATTTCCACCGTACGGCGTCTTTTTCGCGGCGGTTTTTATATTCGCACTCGCCGTCTTTGACGGTGCGGGAACTGACCACCAGACGGTGCGGCAGACCGATTAAGTCCATATCCTTAAATTTCACGCCGGGGCGTTCATCGCGGTCATCCACCAAAACCGACAAACCCGCGCTTTCCAACTGCGCGCAAATTTCGTCGGTATGTTTTTTAACATCCGGGTTAGAGTCGTAATCAATGGATACGAGTGCTACATCAAACGGAGCCAATGGCGCGGGCCAAATAATGCCGTTGTCGTCGTGGCTTTGCTCAATAGCGGCGGCCACCACGCGGGAAATACCAATGCCGTAGCAACCCATAATCATGGGCTGAGCTTTTTGGGTTTCGTCTAGGAAAGTAGCGTGCATGGCGGCAGAATATTTGGTGCCGAGTTTAAACACGTGGCCCGTTTCAATGCCGCGTTTAAATGTAAAAGCCGCGCCGCATTTGGCGCATTTATCGCCCGCGGAGGCCATTTTTAAGTCGGCATATTGGTCTACTTGAATATCGCGCTTCGGGGTAACGTTAACGGCGTGGACGTCTTTTTCGTTCCCGCCGGCTACACCGTTTACGATATTTTTAACATAATTATCGGCATAGATTTTGACGTTCGGGTTTTTGACTTTAAGCCCTTGTGCGCCCGCAAAGCCGACGGGCGAGCCGGTTACTTGCATGTAAACTTCTTCGCTGGCTTTTTCAAGCTCGTTGCATTTTAGTAATGCTTTAAATTTAAATTCGTTTAACTCATGGTCGCCGCGGACAAGCGCGATAACCGGCGTGCCGTCAGCGGTAAAAACCAATAGTTTAATCAGTTTATCGGTGGCTACATTAAGTAAGTGGGCTACATCTTCCACGCTGTGGGCGTTGGGCGTATCGCGTTTTTCCATGGGTTTTAAGTCGGCTTCGTTTATTTGCACGTCGGCGGGCGGCATAATTTCCGCTTTTTCGGTGTTGGCCGCGTAGCCGCACGCGGGGCAGTTGGCAATCGTATCTTCGCCGGTGTCGGCCAAGACCATAAACTCGTGTGAAAAATTACCGCCGATAGAGCCGGTATCGGCTTCCACCGCGGCAAATTCAAAACCGCAACGCGTGAAAATGCGTTGGTATGCGTCGTACATTTTTTTATACCAATTAGAGGCATCTTCGTCGGTGGCGGCAAAAGAATAAGCATCTTTCATATAAAATTCGCGCGCGCGCATCACGCCAAAGCGGGGGCGAATTTCATCACGGAATTTGGTGCCGAATTGATATAAGCAAACAGGGAGTTGTTTATGAGAAGAAACGTCTTTGCGCACCAAATCGGTAATGACTTCTTCGGCGGTAGGCGCAATACAAAACTCGGCTTTTTTGCGGTCCTCAAAGCGCAAGAGTTCCTTGCCGTAAAACGTCCAACGGCCGCTTTCTTCCCACAGTTCCTTGGGTTGCACTACGGGGAGCCATACTTCGCACGCGCCGGCTTTATCCATTTCTTCGCGCACGATGTTTTCCACTTTTTTTAGAACGCGTAACCCAAGCGGCAACCATTCGTATAAGCCGCTGGCGAGTTTGCGAATCAGCCCCGCGCGGATCATCAGTTTGGCGGATAACGTATCAGCGTCTTTCGGCGCTTCTTTTAGTGTAGGAATATAATAGTTTGATAGTTTCATAATTTGTCCTTATTTTTTCCAAGTTTTAATTTTACCAATTAAAAAATCTACCCATTTTTCTTGGGGGAGCTTGAACATGGTTTGTCCGTGTTCAAAGTAAAGGCCTTCGCCTTTGCCGCCGGCGATACCAAAGTCGGCATCGCGCGCTTCGCCGGGGCCGTTTACAATGCACCCCATGACAGCAATTTTTAGCCCGGTAGCTTTTTGGCGCAACGCGCTATCGTTATAAATCTTTTCTTCCAGTGCGTGCACCGTGCCCGTTACATCTACTTGCGTGCGTCCGCACGTCGGGCAGGAAATCAAATTCGGCCCATATTCACGCAGATTTAAGGCCTTTAAAATTTCATACGCCGTGCGTACTTGCAAACGCGGGTCCTCGGTGAGAGAAACGCGAATTGTCGCGCCGATACCTTTTTGGAGTAGTGTGCCCAGTGCGACGGAACTTTTAACCGTGCCGCTTAAAAAACTGCCCGCTTCGGTCAGCCCTATGTGCAAGGGGATATCGCTTTGTTTGGCAAACAGTTCGTTAGCCAACACGGTGCGTTTAAAATTATCCGATTTTAAGGAAACGACTACATTTTTAAAGTTTAATTGCTCTAAAATGTTGGCTTGTTCTAGGGCCTCACTAACCATAACTTCGGCCCATTTATCGTCGGAAAGCTCCATGCGGCCTTGCACTTGTTTTAGGTATTTTACGCTTCCCGCGTTGACACCGATGCGAATAGCAACGCCTTTATCGGCCGCGGCGCGCACGACTTCTTTTGTGTTTTCAATAGCCCCGATATTGCCGGGGTTAATGCGTACCTTATCTACGCCCTGTTTGATAGCTTCTAAGGCGAGTTTATAGTCAAAATGAATGTCCGCCACGAGGGGGGAGTGGATACGCTTTTTAATTTCGCCAATTTGTTTAGCGGCGTCCATATCCGGCACGGCCACGCGATTGATTTCGCAACCCGCTTCTTCCAACGCACAAATTTGCGCGGCGGTTTGTTCGGCGTTATGCGTGTCGGTATTGCACATACTTTGCACGCGCACCGGATGGCCGGTGCCTAAGGTGTAAGGGCCCACAATTACTTCTCTAGTCTTGTACATTTGTTACCTCGGCAGAAGATGTTTTTTCCTCCGTTTGCACAACGGCGGCGGGGGATTTAAAGAAAATGCGTTTAATATCCGAATAAGACGCATATACAACCAGTAAAATCAGTAAATACAGCCCGCAATTAACGGCGATATTCAGCGTTTTTTCCGTCGGAAGTTTGTGTGTAAGCCCTTCCCATAAATAGACAAGTGCGTAGCCGCCGTCTAATATCGGAATCGGAAACAAGTTAAACATACCGACGGCCACGGACAGCAAGGCAATTAAAAACACAAAATCTACTAAACTGCGGTGTGCGGCTTTGTGAATTACGTTTACAATGCCAATCGGTCCGGCGAGTTCGGGTGCTTTTTTCTGTTGGAAACTTTTGGCTAGTGAAGAAAGCGACAACGCCGTCCAATAATAACATTGGTACGCACCCAGCCCGAGTGCTTGCCACCACGATACCACACGGTACGTGGGTTGTACGGTTATGCCCAACACGGTGGGTTTATCGGCGTTAAAATCGTCCGCTTTGATACGGGCCGTCAGCGTTTCGCCGCCGCGGGTATACGTAAGTTTTAAATCGCCTTGGCGGTTGGTAAGGGCATCCGTTAATTCTTTCCAGTTAGTTACGGCCGTATCATTGACGCGGGTAATTTCGTCCCCGGTTTGTAAAACTTTTTCAGCCGGATATCCTTCCACCACCTCGCCGACGGTAGTAGCCAAACGGACGGGGTCGGTTTCCGGTACACCTTTAAAATACGCAAGTGCGGAAAAAATAACTGCAGCTAACAGATAATTAAAGAGGGCACCGTTAATCACCATAAAAAATTTGGCGTACCATTTTTTGGCGGCAAATTCGTAAGGTTTGGGTGGCTCTTTGGCTCCCTCGGGGTGGAACATAGGGCCGGCGGGCTCTACAAAGCCGCCAAAGGGAATTGCGCGGATTTGATAGTCGGTATCGCCCGATTTTTTATGCCACAAAATTTTACCAAACCCAAACGAAAATTCGTTCACGCGGATACCCGTTAGACGGCATGCCAAAAAGTGCCCAAACTCGTGCACGATGACAATGGGGCTTAATACAACCAGAACAGCTAAAACGGAAAGTAACATAATTTCTCCTAGATAATTGCTTTGCGATAGCTCTTGTTTTGCAAGACTTCTTGCGCTTTTTCGCGGGCCCAGCGGTCGGCCTCCAATGCTTGGTTAAGCGTAGCGTGGCCGGGCGTTTGCGGGGCCGCTTTAAGGACGGTATAAACCAGTTTGGCAATTTCCGTGAATTTGATTTTTCTGTTTAAGAAAGCGTCAACGGCAATTTCGTCTGCCGCGCTTAGCACCGCCGGAAAAATGCCCCCTTGCCGGGAAGCAGCTAACGCCAACTCTAAACAAGGAAAGCGGTTAAAATCGGGTGCAAAAAATTCCAGTTTGGCGGCTTCAAATAAATTTAATTTTTTGACCGGCCCGGGCATGTGTTTCGGGTACGTAATGGCGTATTGGATCGGCACACGCATATCGGGCTCACCCAGTTGCGCCAAAATTGCTCCGTCGTGAAATTCCACTGCCGAGTGAATAATAGATTGCGGATGAATGACAATTTGCACTTTTTGCTCGGGCAAGTTAAATAAATTCATAATCTCAATAGATTCAAACCCTTTGTTCATTAACGTAGCCGAATCAATGGTAATTTTTTTACCCATTTTCCAACGCGGATGATTTAATGCTTCTTCGGGCGTAACGGTGGAAAGCGCACCCTTGCGCTTCGCAAACGGGCCGCCGGATGCGGTTAAAAATATGCGGGAAATATCTTGCGAAATCGTATTATACGTGTGTTCGTTAGCCATACCCGCCAGACATTGGAAAATAGCCGACGGCTCGCTGTCAACGGGCAAAATAGCCCCTTTCCACCGCTCGCACTCTTGCATTAAAGTTTTACCGGCCATGACCATGGGCTCTTTGTTGGCTAAGGCCACCGTTTTGCCTGCTTTAATAGCGGCTACGAGCGGCTGAAACCCAACCGCACCGACGACCCCGTTAATGATAAGGTCCGCGCTGGGGAGTGAGGCCATAAAGCATAAACTGTCAATTTCCGGCGGCAACAAACGTGTGCCGGCGGGGATTTGGTCTTTGATTTTTTCGTAAGCGGCAGGATTCATGACCGCGGCAAAGCGCGGTTTAAATTGGTGTAGTTGCTTTAAAAACAACTCAGCATTGCTGTTAGCCGATAAGGCAATCACCCGGTAGGCGGGGCCTAAGCGGTCAATAACGTCTAAAGACGACGTGCCGATTGATCCGGTGGAACCTAAAATGACAATCTGTTTCATATCGTATAAAGTACCACGTAGTAAAATAACGGAGCGAGTAATAAATAAGAGTCAAAGCGGTCCAAAAAGCCGCCGTGGCCGGGCAGTAAGTTGGAAGAATCTTTGACACCCGCCGAGCGTTTGAGTACCGATTCAGCCAAATCAGACACTTGCCCGACTACCGCTACCAGTAACCCTAAACCCAAAGCGGCTTTGACGGAAAAACACGTCGGTAAGAATAAGTGTTGCATGAGTGCGGCGGCCCCGACGGCCAGTAACGTGCCGCCCACCGCGCCTTCCCACGTCTTTTTGGGGCTGACTTCGGGGTTTAATTTGTGGCGTCCGAAAAAGCGGCCCGAGAAATAGGCCCCCGTATCCGATACCCAAATAGTTACCATCATAAAAAGCGTTAAATATTCGCCGTACGTGGGGATATCGCGCAAGTTAATTAAATGCGCCAGTGACCACGGAATCATAAAAATACCCGTAAAGGTATTGCACACGCGTTCCCACGAGCGTTTGGGCGTTAATACTTCTACTAAAAGTACGCCGCAGATAACTACGCTAATTGCAAAAGGATATAAGTTATCGGGCAGTTCGCTTTTGAGCGGAGTGCGGCCCAAAATAGCTACCGCCGCCATTAGCAGCCCAAAGAGGATCAAGCTAATTGTATGAATCGGCTTTTTGCCTAACGTGAGCACTAAGCTATATTCGTATAAGCAAAGCAAGATTACACAGCCCACAAAAACCATGTAAACGATACCGCCAAAATGAATAGCGGCTAAAATAACGGGAAGGCCGATAACGGCCGTTAAAATTCTGGGTAATAGCATATATTTATTTTACTAAATTTCCGTACGCGCGTGCAGGCGCGGGGGAGTTTAGCGGCGGGTGGAAATAAGAGCTTTGATTTTGGGGGAGTTAAGCTCCCACCGGGCGTTATGAGCAACCCAACGGGCGGCTTTGTTATCTTCGTATAAATCTAGGATATCATCCACACAGGCAAGCGCAAAAGGCGTTAAACGCGGGTTTTTCTTGCCGATATTTCGCAAGGCCCAGTTGACGGCTTTGTGGACCATGGGGCGTGGGTCGGCCGCGTGAATTTTGATAAGCGGCATAAACGGCAACAATGCGTTATCGGGCGTTTTGGCGCGCGGCATGGCTAAACAGGCCAGGGTAGCAAACCCGGCACGGCGGACAAATTCTTCTTCGTTTTTCATCCACCGTTCAATAAGCGGGAGCGGATTTTTGAGTTTGCAAAATAAATTGCCCGCGCACGCATCGCAAATATCCCACGAGTTTAAATCGTGCACCCACGTTTTAAGGGTGGTGGCGGAAATACGGGCCGGGTCTGATAAAATAGAGGCCAAAATGCGTGCTTCGTGCACGTTGGTTTGCCACAGCGTTTCGGCTAATTGTTGGTTGGGGTGAGGGATTTTTTTAGCCAGTTCGCGCAGTTGTGTAACCGGCGTACCGACGGCAAATTCTGTATTTATTCCAAAACGCTCGCTCATTTGTTTTTTAAAGCGGGGGGAAGAAAGGCGTTTGATTTGCGCTACAATTTCTTGGGCTTGTTTTGCTACATCGTTCATATTAAATACCCCCAAAACGGCGGGTGCGCGAGGCATACGCGGCGAGTGCTTTTTCAAATTCTTGCTCGTTAAAATCGGGCCAGAGAACAGGCGTAAAATAAAACTCGCTGTACGCGGCTTGCCAAAGTAAAAAGTTAGAAAGACGTTCTTCGCCCGACGTGCGGATGATCAGTTCCGGGTCCGGCAAATCGGGGTGATAGAAATAGCGGCGTAAGGTTTCCGGTGTAACATTTTTTTCTCCGGCGGCGAGTGCACTATTTACCGCGTGCGCAATTTCTTGGCGCGCACCGTAGTTTAGCGCGAGATTAACCGTCAGCCCCGTGTTGTGCGCGGTTGTTTTAACGGCCTCATCAATTTGGGCAAGTAACGCGGGCGGGAGCGGCTCGCGCTCGCCGCTGACCCACAGACGGATATTTTCTTTAACTGCGGTCTTGGTATAATCGCGCAAGGTTTGGGAAAGTAGTTTCATCAGCCCGTCAATTTCTTCTTGCGGGCGCGACCAATTTTCAGAAGAAAAAGCGTACAACGTTAAAAAAGAAATATGATTTTTTTGCGCGGCTTTTATCGTGCGTTCCACGGCTTTGGCCCCGGCGTTGTGCCCGGCTAAACGCGGCAAATGGCGGCTTTTGGCCCAGCGGCCATTTCCGTCCATAATAATCGCGATATGTGTGGGAAGTGCACTTGTCATATGTATATTTTACCAATTTTGATGTCAGCTATACTTAACTTGTTCTTATCTTCTGTAAGCACGCACAAAGGCGCAACAAACGTTACGCCTTTGTGTCGTGTTCCCGTGAAACAATTTTCCACATTTGGCCGTCTTGCGCGTCCCTGCCCCTTGACGTAGCTGGGTTAGCAAGGAGTTCTGTTTGCCTTTGCACCGCTGGACTTTTTAGGGTAGCGCGTAAAGGACGCGGCCCGCAGGGTTTAGCCGTTTTTGCTATCCGGCGTTGTTAAAAAAGCTCGTCTATGATTACATAGACTTCACTTTTTTGCCTAGCCGTCCTACGCAAAAACGGCTAAACGCAATAGAGCAAATAGAATTCCTTGCTAACCCAAACGCCTATACGGGGCACTAGCCCGCGCAATACGGCTCAAATCTAAAAAATCATCAAAACTTCTACGATGTTATTCTTTGGGATGCGGGCCGTAAGAGCTTTGGTTTTTTGATTTCTCGTCGGTAAAAAATTGCCTATTGACATCGTTTTTTTTTTTGCTACATTTTGTTTGTTGCTAAAAACTATTAAAGGAGAATAATATGAAAAACAAACAAGCATTTACGCTGATTGAACTTTTAGTGGTTGTGTTAATCATTGGCATACTGGCGGCGGTAGCGTTGCCGCAATATCAAAAGGCGGTAATTAAAAGCCGGTATGCTACATTAAAGAGTCTCACTAAAAGCATGGCTGATGCGGAAGAAGTATATTATTTAGCTAACGGAGAATATACCAAAGATTTGGATATATTGGGAGTCATGCCGGAAAATAAATTAAATACAAGTACGTCTAGTCAGTTTGATTATTCGTGGGGATATTGTTTTGCACATACGCCTACACCGGGTACAAATTCTGCGGCGGTAGGATGTCGTAATGCGCAACATCAAATAGGGTATGAAATTTATTTGTTATTTTCCGCGCATATACCGGGGAGAGCCCAATGTCGTGTGGAAGGGGCTAGTACGGAAAATGATATCCGCAACCAAATATGTAAGGCCGAAACGGGCATTGCAGAATATGCTGAGGCGAATAACGTCTATTGGTGGCCCTATCCGTAGAAATTTTTGATTTTTTATCCGTTACAAACGCCCTTGTTAAAGCAAGGGCGTTTGTATGTAAGGTTGCGTGGCCGGACGGCCAAGATCTAAATCGTCATAATTTCGGCTTCTTTTTTGGAAATCACGGCATCAATTTGCGCGATGTGTGCATCCGTCGCTTTTTGCACGTCGCTTTCGTAGCGTTTCAAATCGTCCTCGGTAATTTCGGACGCTTTTTGCGCTTTTTTAAGTTTTTCCATAATATCACGGCGTACGTTGCGAATCGCCACTTTAAAATCTTCGCTCATTTTGGAAATGTTTTTAGCGAGTTGTTTGCGGCGTTCTTCCGTCATGGACGGGAGCGTAATGCGGATCACTTTGCCGTTGTTAACGGGGCTGGCGCCGAGGTCGGCTTGTTGTAAGGCCTTGTCAATATCGTTAAGCGAGCTGATATCCCACGGTTGAATTTCCAAGGTTTTAGCGTCTAAAATGTTGATTACGGCCATTTGTTTAATCGGGGTCGGCGTGCCGTAGTAATCTACACGGATATTTTCCAACAGGCCCGCGCTGGCGCGGCCCGTGCGGATCGTGGACAAATCGCGTTCCAAGCGGGCGACGTGTTCGGCCATATCGGTTTTGGTTTTGCTGAGTAAAGCGGTAATTTCTTCCATAGTAACCTCGTGAAATAAAGTTAATTTATTATAGCAATTATTGTTAATTTAATGTCATGCTGAACTCGTTTCAGCATCTTTCTTATCGTTGCCCCGCTATATCCCGCATAGAAACACTGCGGGATGACGAACGGGGCAGATTATTTAATAAATCAACGTGCCGATTTCTTCGCCGCAGAGGGCTTTTTTAATGTTACCCTTTACGTGCAAGTTAAAAACTTGAATCGGTAATTGTTTTTCCATACAAAGCGCGAGTGCCGCCGTATCCATAAATTGCAAGCGTTTGGCAATCGCGTCAGCATACGTAATTTTGTGAATCAGTTTGGCACCCGGGTTTTTGCGCGGGTCGCTGTCGTACACGCCGTCAACTTGGGTGGCTTTAAGCAAAATATCCGCGTTAATTTCAGAGGCCCGGAGCGCGGCTGCGCTGTCGGTAGTAAAAAACGGGTTGCCGGTGCCGCCTGCAAAAATAACAATGCGGCCTTTTTCCAAGTGCCGCAGGGCTTTGCGGCGCACAAAGGCCTCGGCCAGTTGATAAATATTGATAGAAGTTTGCACACGGGTGGGAACGCCGGCATCTTCAATGGCAGATTGCAACGCAATGGCGTTAATGACGGTAGCGAGCATGCCCATATTGTCGGAATTAACGCGGTCAATCACGCCGCCCCCGTCGCGCACGCCGCGCCAAATGTTCCCGCCGCCGATTACAATAGTCAGTTCGCAGTTGCTATGTTTATACGCATCGGCAATTTCCACGGCGATTTCTTTTAACGATTGCGGGTTAATGCCGCGGTGGCCCTCGTTAATTAAGGCCTCGCCGGATAATTTCAACAAAACTCTTTTTTTCTTGGTGGGGGTCATAGCGTTCTCCTTAAAAATCTATTTTTACTATTGTAGCACAAAACGAGCTTTTCTTAAATCTACTTTATAAATAGACTTAAAAAAAGCCCCTCTTGCGAGGGGCTTTGAATTAGAAACGTACAAAGCGTACAACGCTCAGTTCGGCTCCTAATTTTTTAGATTCTTCCTTTAAGTAGTCCGCCACGGTTTTTTTGTTGTCTTTAATCGTGGGTTGTTCTAAAAGGCAGTTTTCTTTGGCAAACTTTTTAACTTTGCCGGGGAGCATTTTTTCAATGGCCTCAGCCGGTTTGCCTTCGTTTTGCGCTTGCGTGCGGTAGATATCCAACTCGCGGTCAATGACAGCTTGCGGGATATCTTTAGCATCTACCCAACCGCTTTGCATACCGACGGTGTGCATAGCTAAACCGCGGGCAATTTCGGTCGCGGCGGCTTTGTCGCAATTTCCTTTAATAGCCAGTTCCAAAATGGAAGCTTTTTTATTGTCCGAGTGCACATAATAGGCCATGACGGAGTTTTCCGCCGGGGTCCAGTTATAAGCACCTTTAAAGGTGGTGTTTTCGCCGAATTTCGGAGCGCGTTCGGTGATTTGGGCTTTGATGTGTTCATCGTTCATGTAGTCCAAACCCGGGTGTTCCAACACATATTGGGCAAGTTCGTCGGCCAGTTTAATAAAATCATCGGTCTTGGCCACAAAGTCGGTTTCGCAACCGAGGTAGGCCATAGCGAAGTTTTTGCCGTCGGTTTTGACGCTGACGCGGCCTTCTTTGGTATCGCGGTCGGCGCGTTTAGCCATGGCGGCTAACCCTTTTTTGCGCAAGTAAACGATGGCTTGTTCCATATCGCCTTTACATTCGGTAAGGGCTTTTTTGCAATCCATCATACCGGCGCCGGTTTTTTCTCTTAAATTTTTAATATCGTCCATGATAGACATTTTTCTTTCTCCTAAATCAACGCTAAAGTGAGGGGGAAGTTCCCGGGCGGGAACTCCCCACAGAAGCAAAACTATTTGGCTTCTTCTTTTTCCGCTTTTTTAGCCGTCGTTTTTTTGGCGGTTGTTTTTTTAGCGGCGGTCGTTTTTTTAGCTTTGGGTTTTTCTTCCTTAGCTTCCTCTTTTACTTCTTCCGCTTTTTTAGCCGTCGTTTTTTTGGCGGTTGTTTTTTTAGCGGTAGTCGTTTTTTTAGCTTTCGGTTTTTCTTCTTTTACTTCTTCTTTAACCGGTTCTTCGGCTACGGCCGGAGCTTCCTCTTTAGCGGCTTCTTTTTCTTGCGCTTCTTTCTCGGCGGCTAACATCGCGCTTTCAAACGCTTGGGCCATAACCGGGTTTTCGGCGGGTTTTTCTTCTTGTTCAGCTTTGGCCGGATTTGCTTCGGCGCGGCCTTCCAAGATAGAATCAGCCATCGCGGCGCAGAATAATTTGATAGAGCGTGCGGCGTCGTCGTTACCGGGGACGGGTACGCTGATCATATCCGGGTCGGCATTGGTATCGCACACGGCAACAACCGGGATCCCTAACGTGTAAGATTCGCGTACGGCACCGGCGGTGTCAACCGGGTCAATTACAAAAACTACGTCGGGCAATACTTTCATATCGCGGATACCGCCGAGTAATTTTTGCAAGCGCACCATTTCTTTGGTTAAGCGGCTGGCTTCTTTTTTGGAAATGGCTTTAAATACGCCGGAAGATTCCCATTTTTCAAGTTCGTTTAAGCGTTCCACCGATTTTTTAACGGTTTGGAAGTTGGTTAACGTTCCGCCGAGCCATTTTTCGTGGATGCAATAAGCACCGCAGCGGGCGGCTTCGGTTTGGATAGCTTCTTGGGCTTGTTTTTTCGTGCCGACGAACAAAAATTTAGCACCTTTTTTGCTTTCTTCTTTTACAAAAGCGCAGGCCTTTTTAAGTTCTTTGGCGGTTTTTTGTAAGTCTAAGATATGGACGCCGTTTCTTTCTCCAAAGATATAGCGGCCCATTTTCGGGTTCCAGCGGGAAGTTTGGTGACCAAAATGCACGCCGGCTTCCAGCATGGCTTTCATAGATACATTACTCATTTATTTATTCTCCTGTGGCTTACACCTAAATTAAGGTAGAGGATACCTTGGCGGTGCTTGCCTGGGTGACGTCGGAACGGCCTTTGATTTACGAACTGGTTGCGGCCTTCCGCTCAATTTCACCTGTACACATTATATATAAAAAGGAGCAATTTGTGTGAAAATGTTTTTTGCCCATAATTTACCCGTTTGGCAAAGCGACATCACAAAAAGCGTGTGGCTCTAATTAAGCGGAAGATGACTCCCCATTTGCCTGCCCCCGGCAAGGGGGTTGACATCGTTTTTTTTTTTGCTACATTTTATTTGATGATAAAAAAGGAGGTTGTATGAAAAACAAACAAGCATTTACGCTGATTGAATTGTTGGTGGTGGTGTTAATCATCGGTATATTGGCGGCGGTCGCGCTACCGCAGTACACAAAAGCAGTAGAAAAAAGCAAGGCCACGCAAGCACTTGCTCTTATCAAAACAGTTGTTCAAGCGCAAGATGCCTATCATTTGGCCAACGGAACATATGCCCAAAGTTTTGATGAATTGGCAGTAGATATTCCGTGGCAAAAACCTGACTCTTGCGAAGGTGGAAATGTAAAAGATTGCCGTGAAAATAACGATTGGCGAATTCGGTTAACATTTATTAGTGGTACAGGTGCTGCGTCTATCAGTGTGCGCAGGTTATCCGGTAAATACACGGATACAGCATTTAGTTACCGTTTAAGCGGTAGTAATAGTCGTAGATATTTGTGTATGGAACGTACGAGCAGTTACGAAGGGGAAGAGGGCAGTTATTGTAATAAACTGATGAACGGTACAAGGATCCCTTGGAGTGATGATTACCGTGCGTACGTACTGGATATGTAATTTTATTATTTGCAAAAAAACACCCCGCTCGGTGCGGGGTGTGTTACATCTAACAAACCTTTCTAAACGATTAGAAGCGGCCGTTGATGAAAATCATAGCCGGCAAATAACCGTTCTTGGCAATGTTTAACAGACCGATTTGTAAACCTTTAATGTTGTTGACGTAGTTTACAAAACCGAGTTGCACACCGGTCAAGTGGCCTTTGTTCCAGTTTACAAAACCGTATTCCACACCGATTACGTTGCCTTCATCAATGGTTACGAAACCGCTTTGTAAACCTTGCATGCTGCCTTTGTTGATGGAAACTAAGCCGCCTTGGATACCGCGCATATCTTGGCGGTTGACGGTTACTAAACCGCCTTGCAAACCGTAAACGATATCGGCGGTGTTGTAGAACCAAGCGGTTTTAATACCGCGCACTTTGTGTGCATCGTTGTAGATGAAGTCATATTGGATGCCATCTACCGTTTGGGCTTTAGACCCGATACCTAAATCAATACCCGTTACATTATGAATGTTGTTCGGTACGGCTACGGCAATATCGTCCCACAAGGACAATTTCAAAATGCCTTTATCACCCGCAAACGCCGGGGCCGTGCACAATAAAGCAACTAACAATACTGCAATTTTTTTCATGTGTTTTGTTTCTCCTTTTTAGTTTGTTGCCACACGAAAACTCATGCGGCATAAAGGTATTGTATCACTTTTTGCGATAGATTTTCACAAAAAACTGCTACAATGCTTATATAAGGTAGGGTAGTATGAAAAAAATTAGCTATCTTCTTTTTTTATTGTGCGCTACATTTGAACTTTACGCAACCGATACGCTTTTTTTAGGGCCGACAAATATGCGCGTGAGCGAGGAGGGGGAAATTTCGTTTGTAGATAATACCCCCAAAACGCCCCCGTTTGACAATATGTGGGCGTATCGTTTTTATCCCACGCAAAAAAAATTGACGGGTCGCGGCGTGATTGTGGCGGTGGCGGACAGCGGTATTTCTTCGCACGTTGAATTTAACGGGAAAAATATACAAGGTCAAGATTTTACGCAATCGGCTTCGGTAGCCGACTTAAAAAACCACGGTACCGGAGTGGCGGGTATTATCGGGGCGCGCGGAGTGAAATTTACGGGTATTGCCCCGGACGCGCAGATTTTTGTGTATAAAATAGACGACGGCAGCCGTTTAATCGGTCCGCAAGCGGCTACGGCGGCTATCAATACGCTCCTTACCTATAATGAACAGCACCCCGATAAAAAAATTACGGTTTTGAATTTAAGCTACGGCGTGCATAATGGCGGAAATGTCGCGCTTACAAACGCCATTAACCGCGCGCACGACAGCGGCGTGGTGATTGTGTGTCCGTCGGGCAATTTCGGTTATCCCGGAGTACACTATCCGGCTAATTTGTGGTCCACCCTGGCGGTGGGTGCGCTTGCGGCTGACGGGAAAAGTGCGTATGTTAATTCTACCTTCGGTCCGCAGATAGATTTTATCGCCCCCGGGGACCGGGTCTATACCACCGACGCCGACGGCTCATATACCTTAATGAGCGGTACATCCGCGGCAGCAGGGTTTGTCAGCGCGGCGGCGGCGTTAGCGGTGGAAGGGTTGCAAAAGAAATTAGGTCGCTATCCCACCGTTGACGAAGTAAAACAAAGTTTAATTTCCGCTTCTTCCCTCGTGCCCGGCATCGCTAAAGAAAAACAAGGACACGGATTTATTGACGTAAAAAAATTGGAAGCCCAATTTAATTAAGACGGAAAACCTTTCTATCCTCCCCGAGAATTTGCTAAAATATTCCTATGAAAGAAAATTCCTTTTATCAAGATTACGATGTGCCGCAAGATTTGCGTTTTAAAACGGCAGACATTATCCGCATGGGCGGGCTCAAGTGTTCGTGCGTGATAAATGCCAAATACTTGGACGGACTTTTTGACGCGCCCAACCGCATTACAAAGGCCGCGGTGGAGTTGTCGTTTTCCGTAGCGAGCAGTGAAATCTTGGTGCAAGGCCGCGTGGACGGTGTGCGCGAGGTACAATGTGCGCGCTGTTTGAAGATGTCTAGTCAATCTTTTGCGGAAGAGTTTGTAGAAAGTTATAGCAATAAACAAGAAATAATTGATATAATGTACCTTGTGCGGCAAACGCTCGCATTAAGCGAAGATATTCGTTTTTTGTGCAAGCCGGATTGCAAAGGGTTATGCCCGATGTGCGGGCAAGATTTAAATGTTGCCCCGTGCACGTGCAAACCGGAGAATTTATCGCCGTTTGCTGCATTAAAAGGAAAATTTAAATAATAATTCTTTAGAATTGTTCTAGAGTAAAACAGGAGTAAAACAAATGCCGAATCCAAAGAAAAAACACACTCGTTCCCGCCGGGATATGAGAAGATCCCACAACTCGGGAGTGGAACTTCCGCAACTCGTGGAATGCCCCAACTGCAAAGCGATGCGCTTGCCGCACAACGTTTGTCCGTCTTGCGGTTTCTATAAAGACCGCGTAGTCGCCGCGCCCAAAGCAAAAGCCAAAGCGGAAAATAACGAAGCGAAATAAACTTTTGTATGAAAATAGCCTTGGACGCTCTGGGCGGCGATTTTGGAGCAAAACCCAATGTAGCAGGTGCGTTAAAAGCACTTAAAAAAGATGCCAAGTTGGAAGTAATTCTCGTTGGCAACGAGGAGGTTTTGCGTAAAGAATTGCGCGCGCAAGGGCATAGAAATTTGCCGGCGCGTTTGTCCATTGTACATGCTCCCAATACCATTGATATGGGGGCTGAACCTGCCAAAGAATGCCGCAATAAAAAAGATGCGAGCATCGTGGTATGTGCCGATTTGGTGCGTACCCACCGGGCGGACGCTTTCGTCTCTGCCGGGCACTCCGGCGCGGCGATGGTCGCGGCGTTATTTGGTATGGGACGCATCAAAGGGGTCCAGCGTCCGGCTATTGCTTCGCCGATGCCTACGTATAAAGGTGTCTGTTTGTTGTTAGACGCCGGAGCCAATGCCGATTGTAAACCGATTCACTTGTTACAATTTGCGGTCATGGGCTCTACGTACATGCAAAAAGTATTTGATATTCCCGCTCCGTCGGTGGGGGTGCTCTCTATCGGCGAAGAAGAAACAAAAGGGAACATGCTTGTTAAACATACCGTGCCGCACATGCGCGAAATCGGGGTAAACTTCCGCGGGACCGTGGAAGGCCGTGATGTAAACACCGGCGAAACCGACGTGATTGTGTGCGACGGATTTGTCGGCAACATCGTATTGAAAACAGCGGAAGGCCTTGCCAAAACTATGATCCGGATGATCAAGCGCGAAGTTAAAAAACGTCCGCTTGCTATGTTGGGTTCGCTGTTATCGTTAGGTGCATTTAAGGCGGTAAAAAACCACACTAACCCCGATTGCTACGGCGGTGCGCCGCTGGTAGGTGTGAACGGGGTGGCGATTATCGCACACGGTAAATCAAACGATTTTGCTATTTTTAACGCTATTAAAACAGCCGCGCGTTTGGTAGAAAAAGATTTCATCGGCGATGTGGCTGCAAAAATGGCCGCTTTAAAACCGACGTTTGAAAAAATTGAGCAGGAAATACACGGGGAAAAATAATCATGGCTGACTTCAAAGGTAAAAACGTTTTAATTACCGGCGCGTCGCGCGGGATCGGGTTTGCCTTAGCCGAAGCGTTTGCACAAGCGGGGGCGAATTTGTCCCTGTGTGCCACACACGAAGACGCGCTGAAAGAAGCCGCCCAAAAGTTAGCCGGATACGGGGTGAAAATTTATACGCAAGCGGTAGATATTTCCCGTGCCGAAGATTGTGATAAATTGGTCCAAAATACAGTAGCCGAACTCGGCTCGTTAGACGTGCTTGTTAATAATGCCGGCATCACGCGCGATAATTTGACCGTGCGTATGAGCGAACAAGATTGGGACGACGTTATTACCATCAATTTAAAAGGTACTTTTTTAATGTCTAAAGCCGCTTTAAAAGTGATGTTTAAAAAACGCAGCGGCAACATTGTAAACATTTCTTCCGTGGTGGGGGAAATGGGAAACCCCGGGCAGGCCAATTATGTGGCCAGCAAGGCGGGAATAATCGGGCTGACTAAAACGTTAGCCAAAGAATTTGGCGGGCGTAATGTGCGGGTAAACGCCGTCGCGCCCGGATTTGTGCAAACGGCCATGACGGACGCTTTGCCCGAAGACGTAAAAGCCAAAGCGTTAGAGGCAATCGCGCTTAAACGGTTTGCCACTACGCAGGATATCGCCAAGGCAGTTTTGTTCTTGGCCTCAGATGACGCCTCGTATATTACGGGGCATGTGCTTGCCGTGAACGGCGGGCTATATATGTAGAATTTAGAAGGGGATACCCTTTAAAAAATACGGAGGACAACATGTCTGTAGAAAACGTACAAGAAAGAGTGAAAAACATCATCGTGGAACAATTGGGTGTGGAAGCCGACCAAGTAAAACCGGAAGCCCAATTCGTCAACGACTTAGGGGCTGATTCTTTGGACACCGTGGAACTCATCATGGCGTTGGAAGAAGAATTTGACGTTGAAATTCCTGATGAAAAAGCCGAAAAAATCAAAACGGTAGGCGAAGCCATTTCTTACATTGAAGAAAACGCCAAGAAATAAACGTGTACACGGATATTGAAAATATCATCGGGTACCGCTTTAAAAACAAAGACTTTTTACAGGAAGCACTCACTCATAAATCTTTCGCGGGCGAGCGCCGTAACGTTAAGCATAACGAGCGGCTTGAGTTCTTGGGAGATAGTATATTAGGCGCGGTGGTTGCAGATTATATTTACAACCAATGCCCTCATGTAGAAGAGGGGGTGCTTTCTAAAATAAAGTCCAATTTGGTTTCCAGGCGGAACCTTTATGTGTGGGGCAAACAAATGGACTTGGGGCGTTTTATGCTGCTAAGCCATGGGGAAATTTGCACCGGCGGCCGCGAACGCGACAGTATTATTTCCAACGCGGTAGAGGCCGTGCTCGGCGCTGTGTACTTAGACGGCGGCTATCCGGCGGCGGAATCAGTTATTTTGCCGTGGGTAAAAACACAAGCCCTTACACAAGACGCGCAAGATTACAAAAGTATCTTGCAGGAATTTTTGCAAAAACGCGGACCGCAAACGCCTGTGTATGAAGTCGTCCAGACTGTCGGGCCGGAACACGATAAAGTGTTTACCGTGCAAGTAAGTTTGTCGGGCCGCGTATTAGGTAGCGGTAAAGGCCATAATAAAAAATCAGCCGAACAAGCCGCCGCCCAAAACGCATTAACCCAACTGAAAAAATAGCAGGAGTTGTATGCCGTTTCCTACCAAACCTTCTAAACACGTGGCGATCATCCCGGAAAAACAAGCCGGGAAGTTATCATCGTCTGTTACCAAAAAACCGCTACTGGCACTTCTTATCATAGCGGCTTTGCCGTTAGTGATATTGGTAGCGTTTACGTTTAAAAGCGGTTTGCAACCCCGGGTGTCAAAAAGCAATCAAAAATTGGTAGTGCGGCAAACCTCTACGGAACTGGCCGACGAGGCCACCGAACTGTTACAACACCGCGATACGGCCGGGTTTTTGGATATGTTGGAGCAAAAACTTGGCTCTAATGTTAATATCGTCAACAGTAAGGGCGATCCGTTATTGTTGGTCGCGGCCACATTGGGTAATGTAGAAGCGGTGCGGCAAATTATTTTGGCGGGGGCCGACGTCAACAAAAAAAATGCCTTTACTAAAGATACCGCCCTGTTGCGTGCTTTATATTATTTGGATGACACGGAAATTGCCCGCTTGCTTGTTTTTGCCGGAGCCGATATCAATGCCGTCAATAACTACAACCACTCACCGATGTTTCTGGCCTTGGAAAAACAACGCAACGACATGGTTGACCTGTTTTTATCAAGCGGCGTTTCCGAAGGGTTAAACGGCGATTATTTATTCCGGGCCAGTGCCAAGAAAAATAACGTAGGCGTAATTGCCATGCTCAAAGGCGGTATTGACCCGAATATCAGTAACGAAAAAGGTAATACGCCACTAATTATTTCGTCCTCGCTAGGCGATTTGGAAAGCGTGCGCGATTTGCTTGCTTACCGGGCCGATGTCAATGCGGCCAATAACGACGGTAATACCGCCCTTATTTATGCCGCGCGTTACAATCAGCCGGAAGTAGTACGCGAACTCTTAAAACCGCAAACCATGCAAGCCCCGGTAGATGTAAACGCGCAAAACAAACTGGGCCAAACCGCTTTATATTGGGCCGCCTCAAAGGGATATGTGGATATTGTAAAACGTCTGTTAGCGGCCGATGCCGATGCTACTTTAGCCGCAAACGACGGTTTAATTCCGTATGCCGCCGCCCGCCAGAAAAAACGCACCGCGGTGCTTCCGTGGTTTGAAAAAGATTTAACCGTTGTAAAAAACACCGTTATTGAAGAAGATAATGCCGCGCTGATTGCGCAAGCCAAAGCCGAAGGGCGCGAACTGCCTAACGCACAACAAGAAGCGGCCGCTATTACGGATGCCGATATTTTTAAAGCGGCTCAGACGGGCGATGTCAGTTTGGCACGCCGCGTAGTGGCGCAAAACAAATCGGTCGTATTTGATAAAAATAAAGAGGGCGATACGCCGCTGTTGGTAGCCGTGCAAAACGGGCAAACCGAAATGGTAGATTATTTGCTTAGCAATATGGCGCGCTTGTTTGAAGCGTCGCCCAAGGGTAACGTCTTTCACCAGGCGGTGCAAGCGCAGAATATGGATATGCTTAAACATCTTGTGCAACTGGCCCGGCAAGAGGGGCGTTTGGCATTGATGTTAGAATATAAAGCCAATTTGGCGGGCAAGAAACAGCTTACGCCGCTAGGACTTGCCGCCGTCAACTGCGATAAAGAAATGTACGACTATTTATTATCCGTTGGGGCTAAGCCGGGCCTGCACGCTACTTCGCCCAATATCTTAGGGATAGAATCGCCCGTAGATTTAATGGCCAAATGCAAAGCCAAGCCCGCCCAAGCCAAAAAATTAACGGCTAAAAAGAAATAATCTGTTGTGTTTCCGTTCAAAAAGGCCCAGCATAAAACTGGGCCTTTTGGTTCTTGTTTTTTTGGGATAAAGGTGTCATAATAAGAGTATGAAGAGGTTTGTTTTTCTGGTTATTTTTTGTTCATTAGTTGCGCCATGCTATGCCCAATTTAGACCCAACGTGCCTAAGTTGACGGGTGCAGTTTCCCGTCAGGCGGCTCACGCGCAGATTGGTTACGCCGGCCGTTTGACAACGCCCGGTATGATACACACGGTGCCCAGGGTTTCCGTGGCGGGATATTTCCATTTGCTCGGTTCGGGCAAAATAGCCGAGCCCGTTATTCACTTTCCTGCGCCCGAAGTACCCAAAAAAATCGTTCCGTCACCCATGCGCTCGTTGGAATCTTTGCAGTTAGAGGCCACGGCACTGGGATTAGATGAGCGGCATTTGGCAACGTATACGCGCCAAGATTTAAACGATTTTATTAACTCTTACAAAGCCATGGAGACTACCAAAGAAGTGCGTTCTCGTTTTGAACAGGGAGAATTTGAAAATACGATAGAGGGATTGCATGCTCTCTACGACTGGGCGAAATTACAACCTGATTTTGTGGAAGGGAATTATATTCCTCCGCGCTTGATGGGAATTGAATATGAAGCACCGTTTTATCCGGTCCGACAATTGCGTATATTGATAGTACGGGATGAATCTTCGGGTTGGCGCGAACTGATGGAACTGTCCAAAGAACACCCCGGCATGCTGGTAGACCGGACGCACGATGTGTCGGAAGCGTTTGAACTATTAAATACGATTTCCTATGATATCGTGCTAGCAGATTTTACGTTGGGGAACAGAAACGGTTTAGAAGTAAGTATGTATGTTTGGAATAAAAAATTGCATATCCCGGTGATTTGTTATTCGTGTGAACCGTATAGTAAATATACGTTATTTAAGTATAATATGGTGGGGCAGATCCCGGTAGCGTACGATATGGACGAAGCCGAGAGAGTACTTAATTATTTAAGTAACATGGTAGCTACCGGTAAGGCATATCAAAACTAATATGAAAAAATATAACTTGTTTATTTTACCCGGTTTTTTAATCGCACTCTTGTTGGGGGGCGTGTCTGAATTATGTGCGGGCGGATGGCCGCCTGTGCCCAAAAATCCGGCCCGTATTTTTCACTTGCGTAAGCCAAGTGTACTCCACCCGGGGCTTAATGTTACGCGTCCGGTCCATTTATCGCCCATAAGGGGGGGCTTCGCTGCCCACCCTACGCTTCCGGCTACCCCGGCGGCAGTGCCTACTACAAGCGCTTTATCCAACGCCGTACAACATCAAGCTGTACAGGCGCAAGTTTCCAGCGGGTTGGTGTCTGCTTTTCATACGTTTGGTGAGGAAACAGAATTTGTTTCGTCAGAAAGACCACCCGTTTGGGAACTCATGGGCGGAAACACTTCGTCCTCAAGCAACGGGAAGAAGATGTCCGCGTTGCAGTTGCGTATTGCGCTTTCCGAGGAACATGCCCTTCCACCCAATGCCAACGAGTGGGACCGCGATTCTTTGCAAGAATTTTACGATACGTACCTGAGTTTAAAGTCCGGTGCGGCGGTAGCTTCGCGTTTTTCGGGGAAAGAATCGGAACGTAGAATTTGGGCGCGTAGCCAACCGGACTATTTAGAAGAAAATTATGTGTATGATACATACACCTTGCCTTTTAGCCCGCAAGTAGATAAATTACGTGTTTTGGTAGTTAATGATAAACGCGAGCCGTTAGAACCTTTATTAGAAGCCGCCGCTAAAGATTCGCGGGTAGATGTTACTTGGGCCCTGAGTCCCAAAAGTGTAATTACCAAGTTGCAATCCGGTTTTTACGATGTGGTATTATGTGACTATGTCATGCGTGGCGGTACGGCAGATATGCTGGGGATGAAAGTATATAACGAAAAAATTGCTGTGCCGGTGGTGCTTTACTCCGCGGCCGGAGCTACGCCGGATTATTTGCTCAGTCACAATATCTTAGGCCGCATAGATATTGCGCTGACGGCTCCGGATGCAAAACGGGTATTTAATTATTTAAGCAATTTAAAAGCTTGGCACCAACAACTTCAAACCGTTGCTGCTGCCCCGCAAGGCGTATCCGAATTGGGCTATTTCCATTTGTTAGGTAACGACAATGCACCCACCCTTCCGGCGTGGGCAGAAAGGGCTGAGCAAACGTCAGCCCGGCCCCGTCCTTCTTATCCGGCTAAACGCTCGCGTGAGTCCTTGGAGCTTGAATTAACTGCCTACGGCTTTCAAGCCCAGGTGTTGGAAAAGATGTCCCGCGATGACATGGAGGAATTATTAAATTCTTATAAAGCGTTTGTATCGGCTAAAACAGTAACTCCCCGCTATGATTTTACTAACGGAACGTTGATGGAACAACTCAAACATTTGGAAGAATGGGCACAGACTCAGCCCGATTATGTTGAAGACAATTACAATGCTTATAGCGTTGCCGATGACGAGTTTGGAAATTACAAATATTCGCTACCGTTTAATCCGGCGGCAAAGTCCATGCGCATATTGGCGGTGCGGGATGACGAATATGGGGTGGATGAACTAACCGAAGTCGTCAGCCGCTTACACCCCGAAGTAACCATAGAGCTTGCCACCAGCGTAGCGGAGGCCAAATCGTTGTTGGCTTACAAACACTATGATGTGGTATTAACGGACTATGTACTTGGTGAAGAACACAACGGATTTGAAGTATCTATGTATGTGTGGAATAACAAATTAAATATTCCGGTAGTCTCTTATTCTGATGCGCCCATGGCCCCGTTGACGTTATTTCAGTATAACATCGTGGGGGAAGTGGAGCCGGCCATTTTCCCGGATGAGGCCGAAAGAGTTCTGAACTATTTAAGTAACATCGCGGCTACCGGTAAAGCCTACCCGAACGGAAAATAAAAATCGTATTTTTTGATAAGCCCCGCTTTTAAAGCGGGGTTTTTTTGTTGTTTCTTCGTCGTAAAAATAACACTTGACATTGTTTTTTTTTTTGATTTAATTTAATTAAACAGAAATCAAACGGAGGAATTTTGTATGGAAAAAGAAATTAAAAAAAGTATGTCATCCCCGAGTGTTGCTGTCGGGGATCTTCGTATTTTTGTTTCGGATGGGATGGTCAACAAGCGAAAGAAAATCGGGAGATACCCGAGTCTTCGCCGGACGGGAAATTTCGGGCATGACAAATCTTTATTCTTTAACAATGGTGCATTTACGTTAATTGAACTCTTAGTGGTCGTCCTCATCATCGGTATACTTGCGGCGGTGGCTTTGCCGCAGTATCAAAAGGCGGTGTGGAAAAGCAAAAACACACAATTAAAAACATTGGTAAAAGCCATACACCAGGCCGAAAACGCCTATTATTTAGCCAACGGTGAATATGCCGTCAATTTTGAAGATTTATCCATTGACTTACCTTTGACGCCTAAAACAACTCCTTCTGTGTCGGTAGTGATTGCCGGAACGGATGCGGTGCGCCAAGGAAAAGATTTTGAAATTACGTTAAATGGTTCTTCCAATGCTAACATCAGCGTCATTGGCATGTGGAGGGATGGGCCCTATCAAAGAGCGGGTTTTAGGATGTCTTCTGACGGAACAATGTATTGTATGGAAGATTCCCGCTATGAAATAAATTTTTGTGAAAAGTTGGAAAAAGCCAGCCCAACCAATTTGATGGGCGGCGTGTATCGCTATTATCAAATGCCGTAAATAAAACTTTTACAAACAACAACGGCCTGTGCTTTTTTGCACAGGCCGTCATTTTTTTCGTTTCTTCTAAATCAAGGGTGTATCTTATCCATCATACGGGCAAACGGGATCGTTTCGCGCACGTGTTGAAGTCCGCACACCCAACGTACCATGCGTTCAATACCCATACCAAACCCGGCATGCGGCACACTGCCGTATTTACGTAAGTCCAAATACCAGCTATATCCTTCGGGGTCCAGCCCTTGTTCTTTAATGCGGGCAAGTAGCGCATCGTAATCGGCCTCTCTTTCGCTACCGCCGATAATTTCGCCGGCGCCTTCCGGCCCGATAACGTCTACTGCCAAAACGACTTTGGGGTTTTTCGGGTCGCGTTTCATATAAAACGCTTTGATAGCGGTGGGATAGCGGTGAATCATAATAGGCGTGTCGTAATCTTCGCCCAGTAGGGTTTCTTCGTCGCCGCCGATATCGCCGCCCCACGGGGTGTCGTTGCCTTTTTTATGCAAAATTTCAATAGCGTCTGTGTAGTCAATACGCGGGAATTTCTTTTCCACGGTGGCTTGTAATTTAGACGTATCGCGCTCCAATAATTTCAAATCTGCAGCGCGGTTTTTTAACACCTGTGCGACGATGTATTTAATAAAATCTTCGGCCAGGTCCATGTTATCGTCTAAATCGTTGTAGGCAACTTCCGGCTCCACCATCCAAAATTCGGTTAAGTGGCGGCGCGTTTTAGATTTTTCCGCGCGGAACGTCGGCCCGAAACAATACGTTTTGCCAAGAGCCATCGCCGAGGCCTCGCCGTAGAGTTGACCGCTTTGGGACAAAAACGCTTTTTGCCCGAAGTAATCGGTTTCAAATAACGTGCTGGTGCCTTCGCACGCGGCGGGGGTTAAAATGGGGGAGTCCGACAAGATAAACCCGTTCTTGTGCAGATATTCGCGGATAGCAAAAATGATTTCATCACGCACGCGCAAAATGGCGGTTTGTTTCGCCGAGCGCAACCACAAGTGACGGTTTTGCATTAAGAAATCCGGCCCGTGTTCTTTGGGCGAAATCGGATAATCTTTTGCCATTTGGACTACTTCTAAATTTTTTACGCCGAGTTCAAAACCCAAGGGTGAGCGTTTATCTTCGCGCACCGTTCCGGTAACGATAATGGAAGATTCTTGCGTTACTTTATCGCCCAAGTCAAATTGTTCGGGGGACACTTCGCCTTTAAACATGACGCATTGGATAATACCGCTACCGTCGCGCAGTTGCAAAAAATGGAGTTTACCGCTGGAGCGTTTGTTGTAGAGCCAACCGTGCAAAGTAATTTCTTGGCCGACGTATTGGCCAACGTCTTTCACGCGAATTTTGTTTAACATAAAAACCTCGTTGATAAAAAATAATATATTTCTATTTTATCTTTTTAATGAGAGAAAGAGCAACGAAAACAAAAAATTTTTGTTTTCAAAAAATATTTGCTATAATAAATATGTCGTAAGGAAACCGTTTTACGGGCGTGTAGCTCAGCTGGGAGAGCGCCTCGTTCGCAACGAGGAGGTCGTCGGTTCGATCCCGATCACGTCCAAAATTAGAAAGCTCCGCGAAAGCGGGGCTTTATAATTTTATATGTGATATAAACCGAAAGACCGATTCGTTGTGAACTGGGGCGCGTTTTGCTCCGAAGTGAGCTAACGAGGAGGTCGTCGGGTGGGTCCCCGATCACGTCCAAAATTAGAAAGCTCCGCGAAAGCGGGGCTTTTTTAATGGGATGATTTTTTGTTCTCGTATAAAATGCTAAAATATCTTATATGGCAAAATTAGTTAGAGGGTTTAGAGATATTTTTGAGCCCCAAGCAAAAAATTTTACTCAGTTAGAAACTTGCGCCCGCGAAGTGTTTTCGCTTTACGGGTTTAGCGAACTGCGCTTACCGACGGTAGAACAAAAAGAACTTTTTGTAAAATCTACCGGGGAAACGACCGATATCGTCCAAAAAGAAATGTACGCATTTGAAGATGCCGGACACCGCCAACTGGCTATCCGCCCCGAGGGCACCCCCGGCGTGGTGCGTGCATATTTGGAAAATAATTTCGTCCAACAAGCCCCGGTGCAAAAATTTTATTATATCGGCAATATGTTCCGCGCCGAACGCCCGCAAGCGGGCCGCTACCGCGAGTTTGAACAAATCGGTGCCGAATATATCGGCAATTCTGCTCCGGCGGCCGATGCCGAAGTAATTTTGATGTTAAAAGACATCGTTGCCAAGTTCGGCGCGAAAAATTATACCGTCAAAATCAATAGCTTAGGGTGCGATAAATGCCGCCCCGTTTACCGCCAAGCACTCATTGATTTTTTATCTAAAGAGAAAGATACCTTGTGCGAAAATTGCCAAACACGTTTGGAAAAAAACCCCTTGCGTGTGTTAGATTGCAAAATTGACGGAGCCCGTTTTGCGGGCCGTGTGCCGACGATGCAACTGTGCCCTGAGTGTGAGGCGCATTTTGACGAAGTACAACGCTTGTTAAAAGGCAAAATCAATTTTATAGTAGATCCCATGCTTGTGCGCGGGCTTGATTATTACTCCCGCACCGTGTTTGAATTTCAAGCAGGCGATGCTTCCCAAAACGCAATTGCGGCGGGGGGAAGATACGATACGCTTGTGAAAAATATGGGCGGCCCGGCCACGCCGGCTATCGGGTGGGCCATGGGCGCAGAGCGCGTCATCTTATCGCGTGGCGACGTGGAATTTGTTAAGCCCAAAAGTGTCTATTTTGTATCCATGGACAAAACGTGTAACGAAGCCGCATTTAATTTAATGCAAACCTTACGCGCCGCGGGTATTAAAACGGAAGGCGGGCTCTTTGATAAAAACATCAAAGGCCAAATGAAACAAGCCGACCGTTGCGGCGCGTCGTATGCCGTGATTATCGGCTCGGACGAACTAACCGCGCGCGAAGTAACTTTAAAAAATTTACAGTCGGGAGAACAAAAAAGAATTTCCTTTGACGCTTTAGTAAGTGAGGTAAAAAAATTCCTATGAAACGAACCAATTACTGCGGCGATATTACCGCTGAATTATTAGGCACTAAACAAACCTTATGCGGTTGGGTGAACAGCTACCGCAACCACGGCGGCGTTCTTTTTATCAACGTGCGCGACCGCAGTGGGGTATGCCAATTAGTAGTAGAGCCCAACAGCCCGTTTTTTGATACGGCGTATGGACTACGCAACGAGTATGTTATTGAGGTAACGGGTACGGTTAAACGCCGCATTGAGGGGGCTGTCAACCCCAATATGAAAACGGGCGAAATTGAAATTTTGGTAGAAGATTTGAAAGTATTAAATACGTGCATCCCCTTGCCTTTTGATGTGGAAAATTCACGCGGTGTGGCTGAAGAAATCCGCTTAAAATACCGCTATTTAGATTTGCGCAACCCAAAGATGTTTTCCAACTTGCTGTTGCGCCACCGTATTGCACAAGCCGCGCGGCGGTATTTAGACGCGCAAGGTTTCTTGGAAGTAGAAACGCCTATTTTAACCCGCTCCACGCCCGAAGGCGCGCGCGATTACCTCGTGCCGTCCCGCGTACACCATGGCGAATTTTACGCTTTGCCGCAAAGCCCGCAGATGTTCAAACAGACCTTAATGGCCAGCGGCATTGACCGCTATTTCCAATTGGCACGGTGTTTTCGCGATGAAGATTTGCGCGCCGACCGCCAACCCGAACATACGCAGATTGATATGGAAATGTCGTTTGTAACCATTAACGACATCCACGAAATTGTGGAAGGGCTCATGAAGGAAATTTTCAAGACGGCGGGCAAAGAATTACAAACGCCGTTTATTAAAATTCCGTTTGACGAAGCCATGGATAAATACGGCTCGGACAAGCCCGATTTACGTTACGAGTTGCAACTGGTCAATGTGTCTGACTTGTTTGCCAAAACCGGATTCAAAGTGTTCCAAGACGTACTTGCCGCCAAAGGCGCTATCTACGCACTCAAAGGCGAAAAGGGAGCCGCTTATTCGCGCGGTCATTTAGATAAACTAACCGAACTGGCGAAAAAGAACGGGGCGAAAGGCCTTGTGTGGCTGAAAGTAAAAGACGGTAAATACGAAGGCCCCGCTGCTAAATTTTTCACGCCCGAAGAACTCTGCGCACTTAAACAGGCGGTAGGGGCGCAAGACGGAGATGCTATCTTAGTAGGTAGCGACGCAAACAAACGCACGTGCCAAAGTTTTATGGGGGCTCTGCGCAAGGAGCTCGTTAAAGAGTTGCCGCAAAAAACCGATTGGGCGTTTGCGTGGATCACCAACTTCCCGTTGTTAGAATATATCCCGGAAGAGGACCGCTGGGACGCGGCGCACAACCCTTTTACGGCCGCGGTAGAAGAAGATTTACCTAATTTGGAAAAAGACCCGGGCTCCGTGCGTTCGTACCAGTTTGACTTGGTACTTAACGGAAACGAGCTCGCGTCCGGCTCGGTGCGTAACTGCCGCCGCGACGTGCAAGAGCGTATTTTGGCCTTGATGAAACACTCCAAAGAAGACGCCGCTATCCGCTTTGGTATGCTCTTAAATGCGCTGGAAGCCGGCGCACCGCCACACGGAGGTATCGGCCTGGGGTTGGACCGCATTACCGCGCTACTGGCCGGGGAAGAATCTATCCGTGAAGTTATTGCGTTCCCCAAAACGGCGCAAGCGGCCTGCCCGCTAACTGAGTCGCCCAATAAGGTAGACGATAAACAGTTACAAGAGCTGGGCATTGAAATTACAAAAGAGTAAAAGTAAGCCCCGCCAACGCGGGGCTTTTCTTTTTATCAATTTCAGTTATAATAATAGTATGAACCAAAATAAATCTTTCTTTATCTTAACTTTCGTACTGGCGGCCCTACTGGCCGTAGTATTTTATTCTTCTACACAAGACAAACAAGATACGGCGGGTTTTTTGCCCTCCGGCGCGCACCGCACCAGAACAACGGCTAAACCGATTACCAATCCGGCTTTAGAGCAACTGAAAACCCAAGAGTTTTTAGGGCTGGAGGATGCAACGGGTACAGAGACCGATTCTTCCCGGCCGTCTGATACGGTGGCCAATAACACCGGTCTACCGGTTGTTTCTTCACCGTTAGAAAGAAAAACGAGCCCCTCTATCTCCATAAGTCCGTCTTTGGCGCGCACCGGACAACTTGCCACGACGCCAGTTCCTACTTATGCAACGCAACGCGAGCCGTCTTTATATAACCAAGCCGCGCAAAATTTACAAGAAGGCCGTGCGGTTACTCCGTCCGGTTCTTATGGCTCTACTTCGGGCGCAACTATGCCACAACGGGCGTATCAAATGGGGGGGAATTTTGCGTCCGGCTCAACTAACGAACAGGAACAAAATAAAACATCCAAAGCGTTATTCTCGCCGTATATGGCCGCGCTGACTAAAGATGAAGCGGCCAAATTGGAAAAAACATTAGACGGCTTAACCGACCGCGTGGAAGAAGCCGTTTTGCGTGCCTTACTGCCTAAGAGTAAAAAAGATACAAATATTGAAAAATATTTATCGCGTAATTCTTCCGGTGGGCAAAGTGCGTCTGCGGCCCAGTCTGGTCCGTTTGCGCAAGTGGCTAAACAAATTTCCTATCAAAAAAATAACATCGTTAAAAGCATGCAAAGTGCCTTTGGCGCGGGTGCGGCCAAGCAGGCCGGACAAATCATGGACGCTTACCAACAGGAACTTATGAACGTGCTAAACCAAGAGGGTTTATCCACGCAAGAGCGTCAACAAAAAACGCGCCAAATCAGTAAAAAATACAACGATAAACTCAAAGATTTAAGTGCCAACGAAGGGCAAAAACGCATGCAAGATCAATTAAACAAGCGCGACGGCGATTTGTTGGCGCATTATAAAAAATCGTACGATGAAAAAACCGCCGCGGCTTTGGGAGCCATTATGGATAAATACCGCGCACAGGAACTGGCACTTGCCCAACAGGAACTTACGCAAGATGAGTATTTTGAAAAAGCGTTAGCTCTCCAACGCAAGCGTGACGCTGAAATGCGTAAATATTTGACGGATAATAAAAAATCACTCTCGCCGTATGTCAATGCACCTCGCCAAGAGGAACAACAAAACGCTGACGAGTTACAACTACCGTATCATGCGTCTGAGCAAGAGCAGAAACTCCGTCAGCAAGATATTGTGGAGCGTTCCAACGCGTTACTTAAGGAAGCTCACCGTTTGTATGGCGATGAGGGGTCGGCTGTGTTCCAAGATATTTACCAACGCTACGCCGATGAAATGGCAGAGATTTGGGCAAACCCGGAAACAACTAAACAGGAAAAAGAGGCCCTTTCCGAAAAAGCCCTACGCAAAAATAACGACGACACCACCCGCGCACAACTAAAACTGGACGAAGAACGATACATCCAAGCCGTGCGGCAAAGTATGGCTGATGCCGCCCCGGAAATGATTGCCGATACCGAACAACACGTGCGCAACGTATTGGATCAAATGAACGCACGTATTGATGCTATTTTAAGTAACCCGAATTTGACCGACGAGCAACGCCAACAGCAAATGCAAGAAGCTCGCCAAGTGGCCCAACGTCAACTGACGGGAAAATAAAATATAAATTGTCTTTTCTCAAGCCGCTCAGGTTTCCGGGGCGGCTGTTTGTTTGTTACCTGCCCCCGGCAAGGGGGGTTGACAAATAAAAAAAAAAAACGATAATAAAGGAACAGTAAAAAAATATTAAGGAGCAATAATATGAAAAACAATAAGGCATTTACGCTCATTGAATTACTTGTCGTTGTGCTCATCATCGGTATATTAGCCGCGGTGGCGTTGCCGCAGTATAAATTTGCGGTGGCCAAGACCCGGCTTGTGCAGCTCGTCACTGCAGGCCAAACGATTAAACAAGCCGAGGAACGCTACTACCTAGCCAACGGAACTTATACAACCGACTGGACGGAACTGGATGTAGATTTTGCAGGTACTTATCAACAAAACTCGCGCACCTTTACCGCTGAAAATAAATGGAGGGCTGAATTAGGTACGGTATGGGTTGCTTTGTGGAGTGAGCACGTACAAGGTTTACGATTGTATTTTATGTGGGATAATACAGCGCATACAGGACGTAGGGTCTGCTATGCTATTAAAGAAAATTCACAAGCCAATGAACTATGCAAACAGGTTACAAAAAACACTTCGCTCGGCTCTGACGGGATGTGGTACTTTTATAACTTTTCAAACTAATTCCCTTCTGTAAATTCTGCTTTAGGGAAGTAGTGTTGCAGAATCGTTTTGTAATCTTGGCCCGCGTCGGCGCGTCCGGCCGCGCCTGTTTGGTCAAAGCCCACGCCGTGGCCCCACCCGCCGCCGTAAAATACAAAATATTTTAACTTGCGGTTTTCGTAATTGGGCTCTACGATAAAATAACTACTGCGCAACATCCCCAAACTTAAATTGTTTCGTATGACATTTTCTTTATTAAGCGTTACGCTGCCCTTTGTACCTTTAACGAGCAAGCGGCTTACGTAGCCCGATTTGCCGCGGCGTAACGGGATAAGGGCTTTAATCTCGCCGATGTCTTTTTTCTGGCGTTTAATCACTTCGCGCAGTTCCTTTTCTTCCACCACACGCACCCACCGAAACGCCGCCATACTTACGTTTTTGTCGTAGCGGCTGTATGCGTCGTGGTAGTATTGGAGCAAGTTTTTAAAGTGATAGGGCTGTAAGGTGGAAAAATCAAAATCTTTATAATCAGACACCGGGTGTAAATACGGCGTATCACTCCAACCCGCGTCTTTAGAGCTTTGCGTAATGCCGCCGCAGTTAGCCGAAAATACGCTCTCAATCGGTTTGCCGTTATATAGCAACACTTCACCAATAGTAGATTCTACCGCCGCGTTGGCGCGTTCGCTTTCCGCGCTTACGCCGCCGTAAACTTGGCAGTTTTGCGTGTCACACAAATCATAACCGTACGATTTGTGTTTACCTAAATGTTTCAGCGCATACGTGCGCGCCAAAACCGCTTGCGCCCGGAGCGCATCCATGGGAAACTGCACCGGCATTTCAGATGAAATAACGCCTTGCAAATACTCATCCACCGTCAGCACATTGATAGGCACAAGCGTATTTAGGCGGGTGTTATGCACGATTTGCAACTTACCGCGGTACTCTTTATCGTCCAAACTGGCCCACGTCATGCCCGCGCCGCTCATCAGTTGTTTGACTAAAATGGTGTGTCCTTCTCCGGCGGTGTGTGAAATGGGACGAATCGTTACCGATTTGTGAAACGGAATTTTTTTGCCCGCGGGTGATTGCAAATATGTTTTTCCGTTTTCCAGTAGTGCCGTCCAATTTTCTTTGGCGTTACCGCGTAAAATTTCGTTTCCTTTGTCATCTTGGATAACAAATACATGCGACGGCACAAATTGTAAAGTAGTGCGTTGGGGGGGACGACCGTTGGGGTTCATCCCTAAGCCAACTTTAATTTCTTGCGGATATTTTTTGCCGTCGGGAATAATCATCATTTTAACTAAGGTGTGGTCTTTGCGTGTTTTTCCGGCAGTGAGTTCTTTTTCGGAACGGGTTAATTTGGGTAGTAACCGCGCTAAGGCGTTACGCACGGTGTCGTTTTTTTTCTCTAACGTATAAATCATGCGGTATTGGCGGTAGGCCTCGTTGTAATCGCGCGTTTTTTCCAACGCGTTTGCATAGTGCATTTTGGCTTCAATAAATTGGTGGTCATACTCCGAGGCCACTTTAAAATGTTTGACCGCTTTTTTGTAATTGTTTTCTTCTTCGTATAAAAGCCCTAATAAATAGTTGGACAGGGCCGTGTGTACTTTGCCGCGCGTAGCCAGTTTTAAATTGTTCTTAGCCAGTTTTTTTTCGCCCATGCCGATTTGCGCCCGGGCCAAATTGATGTGTAATAATTCCGCGCGGCCGGGCTCTTCGGACAGTTGGGAAAGTAGCATTTCCGCGGCGGCATATTGTCCGTCGGCCAAATACGCTTCGGCGGCGGTTTGGATAATCTCGCTGTCTTGCGGATAAGCGCGGTAAGCGGCGGTAGCGATATCAACGGCCAGTTTGGAATTATTTTGCTCCATGGCGATAAATGCCGCATTTAAAAAAGCTTCCCGGTCGGATGTTTCTTTGGAAATATCCACATACGCGTTTAGTGCTTTTTCCGGTTGGTATGCAAAATACAACCCGGCCGCTTCTTGCAATTTATCGGCGGTTGTCTTCTCTTGCGCCGACGCGTACGTGCCCGCAAAAAGGAATAATAAACTAATTAAAACGGCTGATTTATGCATATCGCTTTTATTTTATCATATTACCGTCGGGCCGGTTTTAGTATAATTTAAATATGATACCTACTTGGCTTAAAGAAATGGTGGGAAAAAATAAAGCCGCCTTGCGTTCATCCACGGCTCTGACGGCGGAAGATTCTATTTCCCGCCACGCTTTACACACGGTTTGTCATGCGGCAAAATGCCCCAACCGGGGGGAGTGTTTTAACTGCGGCGATGCGACTTTTATGGTACTGGGCGAGCGTTGCACGCGCGGTTGCCGCTTTTGCGCGGTCTCGCGCGAAAAACCACTACCGCCCGACGATACCGAGCCGGAGCGCGTGGCCCAAGCCGTTGATGAGTGGCACATCCGTTACGCCGTACTTACCATGCCCACGCGGGACGATTTACAAGACGGCGGAGCCGGACACTTTGCCCGCGTGATACAAGCTATCCATACGCGCACGCCCGACGTAAATGTAGAGCCGCTGATCTCCGATTTGAAAGGTGATGAAAACGCCTTGCATACTATCTTAGATGCGCGGCCCGACGTGCTCGCGCATAATATAGAAACGGTGTCGCGTTTATATGGATCGGTACGGGTCGGCGCGCAATATACGCGCACGCTTGGCGTATTAGAAAACAGTAAAAAGTATGCTCCGCACATTTTTACAAAGTCCGGCTTTATGGTAGGACTGGGCGAAACGGAAGAAGAAATACGCCAATTATTAAAAGATTTGCGCGGTGCGGGTGTAGATTTAATTACGATAGGACAGTATTTAGCCCCGTCAAAAAATCACTATCCCGTAGCGCGCTACCCCGAGCCGGAAGAATATAAAAGGTGGGAAGAATATGCCTTATCTTTAGGTTTTAAAGGGGTAGCCAGCGGGCCGCTTGTGCGTAGCAGTTACCGGGCGGGTGCGTTGTACCAAGCGGCGTGTTTACAAGCGAAATGTGAACAAATTAAGCCGGATAAAGTATAATAAACTTATGCAAAAACAACTTGGAATTTTGGTTGCGTTATTGTTTTTAGCCGCTTGTGCCGAAATACCGGCGTGGTGGAATCCGCGCGGCACGGCGGGTACAACCCAAAAAGCTCCGGTCGTTTCGTCCGAGCCGAGCAAAAACCGGGTCCAAACGCCTAGCGAGCCCGTGGAGTTAGATCTTTCCCTGCAAGATGAAACGTACGAAGAAATGACCATTACGCCCTTGCAAGATGAGGAAGAAGAAAACGACTCCGGCGATGCGTCCGCCCAAAGTGTCGTTCCACCGGAAGATGAACTTCCCGTCCCCAGTATTTTAGAAGAATAATTTTGACTGTTTTACTTTACAGCACACAACCCGTTGCGTTGTGTGCTTTTTTTATGCCTTTTTACCGTCCAAGAAAAATAAAACTTGACATCGTTTTTTTTTTTGCTACATTTTGTTTAATGATATGGCACGTAGTAAAGGAGAATAAAATTATGCAAAGAGAAAATAAAAATAAAAAAATGTCATTCCCAAAATTTTGGCGGCCCGCAGGGTTCAGGAATCTCAACCTTGTTGCTGTTTCGGAAAAAGGAGTAGATCCCCGACAGAAACATTCGGGGATGACACCCTTTTTTGATAACAGCGTAAAAGGATTTACCCTCATTGAACTTCTGGTCGTCGTCCTTATTATCGGTATTTTGGCGGCGGTGGCATTGCCAAAATACGAGCAAGCCGTAGCCAAAAGCCGGTTAGTGCAAGCATACACCCTTGCTAAAGCTATTAAAGATGCAGAGGAAGTGTATTATTTAGCTAATGGTGCCTATACGGCAGATTTAGATATGCTTAATATAGACATCGGGCCGGTATCGGCTACCACCTCTCAATCAAATTGGTTAAGCGGTGTCATACAATCTACCAATGCAACCATAGAATTATCTTTTAATGTAGGAAACGGATTTAACCCGCGGGTATTAGTTGGAACACCACGGGTAAATAATGAAACTTGGTCGCGGGGGTATATCACTTATTATTTTGATAATCCAACACCTGGAGATACTCGTAGTGGCATACATTGTTCAGGTAATACAGACGTTTATCAAAAAGCTTGTAAATCTATGGGGGGAACATATATAGGGAAAGAAGGAAGCGGACACAAAGTCTATCAACTTCCTAATTAGCCAAGCAACTCGTCCATATCGGGGTAAATATCATCAAGCGACTGATAAATTTTAAACGCGCGTTCACGCACGAACGTATCGGGCTGTTTGATTTGCGGCACGACGCACGTGCGAAGCCCTGCGCGGATAGCGGCCGTAGCTCCGGCTACGGAATCTTCAAACGCCAGACATTGCGCGGGCGACGCATTTAACCGGGCCGCGGTGGTTAAATAAATTTCCGGGTCGGGCTTTGTTTTGGTTACGTCGTCTGCCATAGTAATAACGGAAAAATATTTTTTAATGCCTTTTCTTTGTAGCATTTCTTCCGCCCATTTGCGAATATTGGAAGATGCCACCGCCAGCGTAAAACCGCGGTTTGCAAAATATTCCACCGCTTCCTTAGCGCCGGGCCGAAAGTTAATTTCCCCGTCGCGCGCTAAATAATCTTCAAACTCTTTTCCCGTTTGCTGATACAAAGCGGGTACGTCCACGGTCCCTTTATAATAATTATCAATAATTTGTTTTGAATCGGCCGGACTCATTCCCACGCATTGTTCAAACAGTTCAAAGGGAAATTCTTTTCCCCATTTGCGTGCGGCACGTTGGTAGCAGATGAAATAAATCATCTCCGTATCCAACAAAAGCCCGTCCATATCAAAAACGATGTGCGTAATCATACAAATATTGTATAAATTTCGCTACCTCGCCGGGTAGCCCGCTTATTTTATATAATATAGTTACTTATGAAATACGGTATGAATTTTCAGGATATTATATCCGCTTTGAACACGTATTGGACGAAACAAGGATGCATCCTTGTCCAACCCTACGACGTAGAAAAAGGAGCCGGTACCTATAACCCGGAAACTTTTTTCGGCTCGCTAACGGCTAAACCCGTTAACCGCGCCTATATTGAGCCCTGCCGCCGCCCCGCTGACGGCCGCTATGGCGAAAACCCCAACCGCTTGGGTAAGTATTATCAATATCAAGTAATCATGAAACCTGCCCCGGCTAATATCCAAGAACTTTATTTAAATTCGCTAAAAGCCATTGGGTTGGACCCCAAAGAGCACGACGTGCGCTGGATAGAAGATGATTGGCAATCGCCCACGTTAGGGGCCTCCGGCGTAGGTTGGGAAATTTGGCTAGACGGTATGGAAATCACGCAATTTACGTACTTTCAAAATATGGCCGGATATGCCTTAAACCCTATCACGGTAGAAATTACTTACGGATTAGAGCGTATTGCGATGTATTGCCAAAAAGTAGATAACGTCTTTGACGTGCGTTGGAACGACCAAGTTACCTACCGCGACGTACACCACGAAGGTGAACGCCAATTTTCGCATTACTATTTTGAAGAATCTAACGTGGAGCACTTGCGCCGCTATATCCAAGAATGTGAGGAAGAATGTTTGGCTCTTTGCAAAAAAGGGTTGTATCTTCCGGCGTATGATAACACGATGAAGTTATCGCACTACTTTAACATGTTAGAAGCGCGGGGGGCCATTAGCGTGTCCGACCGCACGAATAACATCACCAAGATCCGCAATTTGGCTAAAGCGTGTGCCAAAGCGTATGTGGAGAGTGTAGAGAAGAAAGAGGAGGCCGCGAAATGAACGCTTTATTGGAAATCGGAGTAGAGCACTTGCCCGCGCGGTTTATGAAACCGGCTCTGGCGCAACTGGAAAAATTAGCCGCTGATTTACTGACGGAAAAACGCATTTCGTATGAGCGTATCCACGCGTTTGGTACGTACCGCCGCTTGGTGGTGGAAATTGTCAATATCGCAGATAAATCGGCCGACGTGCAAAAAGAAGTCAAAGGGCCGCCCGCCAAATTATTAAAAGACGCTAACGGCAATTTCACGCCGCAAAGTGCCGGATTTGCACAAAAAAACGGACTTGCGCCGGAAAAATTAACCGTCGTAGAAACCGACAAAGGGCCTTTTATTTACGCCAAAGTAAAAATCAAAGGCGAAAAAACCGCCAAACTCTTGCCGGAAATTTTTACGCGGTTAGTAACGGGTTTAGAGTTTGCTAAAAATATGATTTGGGAAGAATCGGGCCTTCGCTACGGACGCCCGATCCGCTCGCTCATCGGTTTGTACGGAAACAAAGTCATTAAGTTTACCGTCGCGGGTGTAACGTCTAACCGCAACACGTATCCGCTATCTTCTTTCGGGCGCAAACCGATTAAAGTAGCCACCGCCGACGCGCAAGCGTATGCCGAACTTTTGCGCAACCAACCGCAACCGATTTTGGTCATGCCGCAAGAGCGCAAAGACGCGCTTATCAAAACGGTGTCTAACGAAGCTAAAGCGCGTGGTTACCGGGCCGATTTGGACGAAGATTTGGTGGAAGAAACCGTTTGGTTTACCGAACATCCGGTGGCGGTCAGCGGGGACTTTGAAATTAAGTTTTTAACACTGCCCAAAGAACTCATTACCACCGTCTTAAAAAAGCAAATTAAAATGTTCCCGGTGCTTAACGCCAAAGGCGAGTTGCAACCGTATTTTATCGCTGTTCGCGACGGTATTTCGGTCAACCAAAACGAAGTACGTGACGGGTTTAAAAAAGTAATGTCCGCGCGTTTATCCGACGCGGTGTTCTTCTTTGAAAACGATAAAAAAGAAGGCCTTGAAACCTTTAAAAATAAACTCAAAAACATTCAATTTTTAGAGGGGCTTGGCTCGCTGTATGAAAAATCGGCCCGCACGCAAGCACTTGCGTTGTGGCTGTGCGAAAAGACGGGCCAAACCGCACTTAAAGAAACGGTAGATTATGCCGCTTCGCACGCGTATGCCGATTTGGCCAGCCATGTGGTGTATGAGTTCCCCGAATTACAAGGATATATGGGCGGGCAGTACGCCGCCTTAGAAGGCCATAAAGACGCCGCTAAAGCGATGGAAGAGTTTTACTATCCGCTAACAAGTACCTCTGCCTTGCCGTCGGACAAAGCGGGGCAACTGGTTAGTTTAGCAGGTAAAATAGATACACTCGTTGGCAACTTCTTAATCGGGCAAATTCCGACGGGAAGTGAGGACCCCTTTGCCTTGCGCCGCCAAGCGTTTGGCGCGGTGCGCATCTTGTTGGAAAACGCGCTGCCCGTTTCTTTAAAAGAATTGGTGGAAAAATCGCGCGCGTTGTATCCGGCGGGAACGGCAGACAAAGGCACCCAAGAACTGCCCGCGTTTTTAAAAGCGCGTGTGGCCTTAGTGCTTGAACAGCGCGGACACCAAGCCGGTATGTTAGAGGCAGTTTCTAACTGGTATGAAATGCCGCTTGCGCAAGTGGAAGATCTGGTCAGCGCATTGGAAACCGTCAAGACCGATGCGGCCTTTGGGGCCGTGTTGGAAGCCGCCAAACGCGTAAATAATATCCTTAAAAAAGCCGATTTTACGCCGGGGCCCGCAAAAGAAAATCTTTTGGAACTTCCGGCGGAAAAAGCGCTTTTTGAAACGGTGCAAACCGTAGAAAAACAAGTGGCCGCTTTACCGCAAACAACGGATAAAAACGGTTATTTAAACCGCTTAAAAACGTGCACGGCGTTCCAAACGCCGTTGGAAACTTTCTTTAAGGAAGTCATGGTCAACGCCGAAGACGCCGCCGTGCGCAATAACCGCCTTGCCCTACTGGCGCGTGTGCGTGCGTGTTTAGCGCAAACAGGCGCAGATATTACCAAGTTATAAACTAAAATTCGCCCAAAAACTAACCCCCGGTTCTATCGGGGGTTAGTTTTTTCTTAATCAATCTTTAGAAAGCAACCGGATGGCGAAAGTATTTTGTCTTTTTGGGTTTCAATGGTTTCAATAACTCTTGCATATCTTTTAGATGTTGATACCTTTCACTCCACCGGTACGTATGGGACAGTTCATCCTGAATTTGTTGCCAAGCGTTCAACCCCGCATTATTTTCAATAGCCGGGTCTGCCCCCGCCTGATACAAAGCATCAATCACCACAAATCTGCTTTCCTCCGGAGATGTTATCGCTATATGTAAAGGCGTATTGCCTTGAGCGTCTTGAGCATTGACATCCGCTCCGTATTCTTTCAAAAAAGGTATCATTTCAGCATAACCATGATACGCTGCTTTATGGATGGCCATAGGAGCACCATATTCATCAAAAACCTGGTTAAAGTCTGCGTTTCTGTCTGCGAAGAATTGTAACATTGCAGCCATCGCTTCCTCGTTAACATTGAGTTCATAATAAAAGAATAGTTGTAAAACCTCGTTGATATCGGCTCCATAATTATCAATCAGGTTGTCCGCCAGTTCAAACTTCTGCTCCCGTATGAAGGTAAACAAAAATGAATTAATTTGGCGCAAGCCTGAATGGTCCAGCAGTATGGGTAAGGTTTCCTCATTGTAGTGGCTGTGGTAGAACAGATCTTCGCTCAGTAATCCTGGGTCGCTAGCCATAGGCAAGAACTTTTTAAGGATAGAGGGATAGTTACCGGAAGCTTTTACAATGGTCGAAACATCCACCCCTAACGTCTGCAGGTAATTGGCCGTTGCCAAACGGGAGTAAGTAGGCACGCCTTTAAGTAGGTTTTCTATAAAAGTAATTCCTTCTGGTGAATCGAAATCCTTTATCGTCTTCATCGCTGCTTGCGTCATTGTTTTAATCAAATTTTGCATATCTGTGGGAAGAATTAACACTTCGTCCTCGGTTTTTAGAGGAATAATTTTTATTTGTGGGCCCATATCCGGTTTACCGGACGCTCCGTTACCGCCGGGAATTTCCGGCATTTCAGCGGCAAGAACGGTCGGTGTTACGGGCGGTTTACGACCGCTACCGGCGGTAGCCGTCGGTAACGTAAACTCGGTTGAACCACGGGGTAATCCGCCTTCCCTAATTTCAAATTCGGGATTGTTTGCCCGTCCTGCTTCCATTATTTTCCGATCTACCAACGGGGTACTAACAAGCGGAACAGACGGAGTAGGTCTGGTAGCATTTAATGTTTCTGGGCCGGGGTTAGTTCCTATCGCGGGAACATGGATGCTAGGCGTATTAACGGCCGGATTCGTGGGCGTGCCCGGAACGGAAATTATGCCACGTCCCATATTTTCTACAACGCTTGTGCTACTAAGACCTGCTTTCAAATTGCGTCCGGCATTGCCGGCTCCCTCTGCTAATGTTACGGGAGCTTTGCCCGTTGCCGATTTAACGACGTTTTTTACTATTTTGCCTTTTTGTGCAAAGGACGCAGACGGCACTAAAACGAGTGCGGCTGCGAGTATCATGTGTGCGGCGATCAAATTAGTATGTTTCATTGATTTTCTCCTAACATAATTTCTTACACCATTAGTATATAAAGATTTATCGGTTAAAAAACAGGGACAAAAGACCTAAAAGACAAATAGGTCTTTGGGATATTCAAATAGCATAAAAAAATATATTTTTTTGCATTTTCCCGACGGAAAAAATAATTTTAAAATTACCCCTTGACAAATTTCACTTTTCCATTATACTAACAGTATGGTTGTACATCCGCAGGCAGTTGGGTGTCAGGCCGTTTGAGGGTGTCCGTGAGATGGCACTCGTTGGCAGATGCCGGTTGCTGGTGAGCTGTGCGTGCGGGCCTTGTTTAGATGTGGCTGTCCGGTCGTTCCGGTGGTCGTGGTTTAGGCGGGGTGTGCGTGTGGTTGGCTGGCCGGGTGCGTTCGGGTGGTGCGTTGTGTATGTGCTCGGGCGTGCGGAAAGGATCAGGTATCTGTGGTGGAGCGTGGTTGTTGGCGGTGGTTGGTTGCCGCGTGCTCCGTGTGGGTTCTGTGCCCGGTTGATGAGTTGCTTCGGCTGGGAGGATGAACCGGAGGGCTTGGCTTAAATCCCGCGGTTGCCTGCAAGCAGTGCATGCAGTAAAGGAGTAATGATGAAGGAAGAAAAGTAGACCCCTCGGTTGGATAAACCGGGGGGCTTTTTATGATAAACTTTGTCAAAAAAAATAATTATTTATTGTACAAACAAACCCCATACTCGTTACAAAGGATCTTGGTATTGTAACCCATCAAGGCGCAAAAACTCTTTCTTCCGTTTCCTATATCTGCACACATTAACTCATCTTGGCGAGAGTTCGTTTCAGATTCGGGAATCATAAACCCGGACCAACGATATTTGGGAGAATCTGAACGAAACAGGGCAGCAGATGTTCCGCCTCCGGCAATATAGGCAAACCCATACTTATCCCTCCGGCAGTCCGTGAGTGTAGGATTAAAAGATGTAGCCCCTTCGCTTCCGGTACAGGCATCTTTAAATGGTATTTCAATAGATAATTCATCAAACGTCGTGGCCCACGTACCATTTGCCAGATAATACGCCTTTTGACCCGCGTGCAACGCTTGTACCGCCACGTAGAGTTGTGTTCCGCGTGATTTCCACACAACATTCTGATATTGCGGCAACGCCACCGCCGCCAATATACCGATAATGAGTACGACTACCAATAATTCAATTAACGTAAATGCGTTGTTGCCGTTATTGAATAAAGGTTTGTCATCCCGGACACCCAAAATGCTGTCATCCCGGACTTGATCCGGGATCTCGTTGTTTATTCTAATAAGGTGAGACCCTGAATCAAGTTCAGGGTGACGTCTGTTTTTTATAACATCATTTCCTTTTTCTCTTTGCATACAACCTCCTTTGTTATATCATTAAACAAAATGTAGCAAAAAAAAAAACGATGTCAAGTTTTATTTTTTCTCTCGCTCGTCATCCCGTAGCGTTTCTATGAGGGACAACGCGAAAGGACAACATATACAGAAAGGCCCTTGTCAACCCAATGGTAACAGAGGAATATAGTAGAGGTAAGTTTATGTTATTTTGCTACTTGCGGAGTTAAAGCAGAAACAGAGGTATCTTCTTTTAAGCCAAAACCTTCGGCGGTGTGTAAGGGATACGTCAGGTACTGGTTTAAAAAACGGCGGCAGACGTTGTTGCACTTGGCAAGAGAAAGCAAATCTTCCGGCTCACTAAAAAGCAAATTACTAAATTTATCTTCGTGCATTTTTTGCCAAAATTGCGGCGTAATTTGCAAGACCGGGTGATCAAGCCCAAACCCGGCAAGCATCATCAGCCGCAACGTAAACGCCGCTTGAAACGCCGGATTAGCTCCCGCAAATTCCAGCTCGGTCAATGCTTGGTGTAACAAATCAAATTTTCCTTCGCTTGGCTGGTGAAGGGGGGTTAAACGCAACATCAGTTCGCAAAAGTGCAAGGCAAGTGTTAGGCGTTTTAAATCGGTACGAATCGCCGGGAAAACGCTGTTTGCTTTGCCGCCTGTCAGCGTACCCATTACCCCGCCGCGGCGCACATAAATACGTAAGTCCCCACAGGTAAACGGCTCGCTGAGTGCTTTTAGTTTTCCGGCGGTACGCAGGACCCCGGGCACCCGTACATTGATGCGCCCGTGCTGACGGGTATATACAGAAATTACCCGGTCTGCTTCTCTAAATTCCTGCCGAAATAAAATAATACCTGTGTCTGTAAATATCATTGTAATAAGCATAGCAAATTTGGTTACAATATGCCCGGGAAAAAAGTAGGTCCTTGGACCTATTGCATTTTATAAAAAAATTTGTTTACAATTTGAAAATGAGAGTCTTTTTAGTAGGGACGTTGGGTCTATGCTTACTACCCGCTTGCGGTTTTGCGCAAGGGGGAAAGTTTATATCCGGTTTACGTAATCCCGGAAAAGTAATAAAACCCTTTTCACCCCGTCCCGGTTTTACACCGTCTTTAACCCCACAAGTGCAACGCTTGATAAAACAAGCCGCGCCCGTTGTTAAACCGGCTGAAAAACCGCAAGAACCCGCTTATACCGTTACGAAAGTTCCCGGGCTGGGCACCATTTATTCTTTTTCTGCCATACCCGATTATTTTGTGCTGCCGGGCACGGAAGAACTTATAGCCGTATCCGCAGAAGCGACAAATCCTGCCGGTTCCCGCGAGTCGGCTTTTGAGGAAGTTTATATTTCGGGTTTAGGAACGCTCCGCTCGTTTAACGACAAACCGGACTTGTACGGTTTGCAAGTTCCTACCCGCCGCGGCCACATGGACCATTTCGTTCCTATGGATATGAAAGGGGTTGTCACCCGGCTTGTAAACTATACCCGCCAGCAGAACTTCGCTAATGCATGGGAGCAACTGGGTGGGCTGATGCAATACGACGATGTAGAGCCGCTGGCCGAACACTTGCACCAATTATACAGGGGGCAAGGAATATCGGTCTTGGACCCGGAGGGGGAGGAAGCCGTTTTTTACATGATTCCGCTAGAGGGTATGAAGTATCGGTTTGACGGGACCCTCTTACCGCTGAATATAACCGAATACGTTGTATTATTTTATCCGCAACGTAAAGTTTCGCAGTTGCTTGAACAAAGTAAAGAAACCCTGGGGAAATTCCGCTTAATAGGCAACGATCCCAAAATCCCACAAGAATAACCTTTTTGTACCCGGGATAATGACCCCGGGTTTTTTATGAGTTGCCGATATCTTTTGCAAATAATCTTCGGAAAAGATATAATAACAAAGAGGTTTTTTTAACACATTTGTAAAAAACCCTTTTAAATTAATTACAGGAGATACGTTTTTTCCAGTTCGGTTTCCGGGCCAGAATTAACGTATAAGAATAACATGTTACCGACATACAGACCTAACAAAAGAAGACGCGCTAAACACATTGGTTTCAGAGCCCGTATGGCTACCGCCGGCGGACGCAAAGTGCTCAGCGCACGTCGTGCCAAAGGCCGCCACGAACTCATTCGGGCCTAAGTTTTATGCAGCCTCAGGGTCTGCCGCCTAGTTGCCGCCTACATTTAAAGCGCGATTTTGAGCGCATCATTTTAGGCGGCATCAAACTAAAAGGAAACGGAATTGTTTTGTGGTACGGGCTCAGACAGGATAACAAGCCCGCCCGTTTTGCGGTAGTAGTTTCTAAGAAATTAGGCCCCGCGGTTGTTCGCAACCGTGCTAAGAGGTTGTTGCGGGAAGCATTCAGACTAAATAGAAAAAACTGGGCAACAGGTATAGATATAATCGTTAGCCCCAAAGACATTTCCCAACTGGGTAATTTGCACGCAGCGCAGGAAGCGCTCAAGTCAATTAGCGGTTTGCCCGCATTACCACGGAAATTGTCCGCCCCAATAAAGCCGGGGGGAAAATAAATGCAACCAATTTCGCTTCTCTGTAAAAAAATAACACTTGGCTTGCTGACGGTAACGATACTCGTCGTGCGCCCGTTGTTAGGGCCGCGCGGCGTGTGCCGTTTCACACCGACGTGTAGCCAATATGCCAAAGAAGCTGTTGCAAAACACGGCGCGCTAAAAGGAATTTACTTAGCCGCCAAACGGTTACTTAAATGTCATCCGTTCCACGAGGGCGGATACGACCCCGTACCTTAGTCTTTTCTATTCGTCTGTTCTTTCCGCTTTCCTAACTTTCGGTTAGGACGAGAAAGGAGTTTCTATGAACAGACAGTTCTTAACGACGCTGATGTTATTTCTGTTAATTTTAACGGGATATAACCAATTTGTCGTCGTTCCGCGTGCCCGCGCGGCTCAACAAGCCGCTGAGGCGCAACTTAAAAAACAAGCTCAAGAATCCCAAACAAAGACCGAGCTGGTCAGCGGTTTTGTGCGCAAAGAAAATACCGCTCCCAAACCCGAAGAGCTTTTTACGCTAAACTTGCCGCAAGCCGATGTGACGTTTTCGTCCAAAGGCGCAGGCATTAAAACGTACCTCTTCAAAGATATCTTGGGCGATGTGGACTTGACCCCTTATGAAGGAGAGGGCTATCTTGCTACGCTACCCCAAGTAGATTTTAGCGAAGTTGCCCGCACGCAAAATTCCATTACCTTGGAGGGGGATATTATCCCCGGTCTTTCGGTCCGCAAAACCTATACTTTCCAAGAAGACGGTATCAACCGCCTTACGCAGACGTTCCACAACCAAACCGCGCGCGAATTAAAATTATCCGCATGGGATTGGAACTTCGGCCCCGGGCTGGCTACCGTCAAGAGCGAGATGGACGACAACGAACGCGAATCAAAAGCCGTTTATCTCGTACAAGAAGAAGGGAAACGCAAACCGACACTGGAAACCTTTGATGCAAAAAGCAAACAACCCACCTTGCCGTGGATGTGGGCCGGCGTAGAAAACCGCTACTTTTTGGCGGTGCTGATCCCGCAAGATTGGAAACCGGGCGATTTGTCTTCCGAGAAAGTAAAAATCGGCATGCAAAAGCGGTTTTTCGGTTTATCGGAGGGAGAGCTTAAAGGACCGCGCTTACAAATTGCGGTAGACGGTTTTACGCTCGCACCTGATTCCCGCAAAACGTATACGTCCGATTTTTACTTCGGGCCCAAAGACTATAAGCAATTTTTAAAACTGCCCTATCATTTGGAGCGCAGTATTGCTTTTGGTTTCTTTGGGGCGCTGGGTAAACTGGCGCGTAACGTATTAGAGTGGCTCTACGGTTGGACGGGCAACTACGGCGTCGCCATTATTTTAATGACGGTGCTGATCCAGTTAATCTTGCTGCGTTTTACGGTGATGCAATTAAAATCGGCGGCGCAAATGAAGAAAATTCAGCCGCTGATGAAACGCATTCAAGAAAAATACAAAGGCGATCCGCAAGCGCTTAACCGCGAAACGATTAACTTATACAGACAATATAAAGTCAATCCGCTCTCGGGCTGTTTGCCCTTGTTAATTCAGTTGCCGATTTTCTTGGCCTTATTTAATGCCTTGCGCACATCGTGGGCGTTACACGGGGCTAAGTTTGTGGGTTGGATCACGGACTTATCGTCCAAAGATCCGTACTATATCTTGCCTATTTTAATGGGCGCAGTGATGTTTTTCCAACAACGCAGTACCCTGCCGGCGGGGACGGACCCGGCACAAGCAGCCATGTTTAAATACATGCCGCTTATTTTTACGTTACTGTTTATGAATTTCCCGTCGGGCTTGGTGCTGTACTGGTTGACCAACAGCTTGATTACGTTTGCAATTCAAACAGTATTAAACCGTCACCTGGCTAAAGCCAATTAAAGGAGAATAATTTATGCCAAACAAAGTTAAAGTTCAAGCCAAAGAAGTATCCGAAGCAATTACCAAAGGTCTTAAAAAATTAGGGTTACGCCGCGACCAAGTGGAAGTAACCGTCGTGCAACAATCTAAAAAAGGTTTTTTGGGTATCGGCGCGAAAGACGCTATCGTGGAACTGCGTGCCAAACGCTGGAGCACGGCTGATTTAGACGCGCAAATTTATATGGATCTGCCCAAACGTAAAGGCGGCCGTGGCGGACGCGGCAACGGGCGCGGACGCCGCCCGATTCGCCGCCGGACGGAAGATTTAGAAGTCCGCATTCCGCGCGCCGAACGTGCCCCCAAAGCTAACGAGCCGCAACTCTTGCCGTGTGATGAAATCCGCAACGCCGTCATCCCTGAAAATCTGAAAGCGCCCATGCAGGAAGCCAAAGATTATTTGTTGCAAGTACTCACACACATGGGCGTAAAAGTGGAAAATTTAAATGCGTGGTGGGACGAAAAACAACAACGCATTTTGCTTACGTTTGATTGCGACCACCCGGCTATTGTAATTGGCAAAGAGGGCAAAACGTTGGAAGCGATCCAATACTTATCCACGCTGGCATTAAGCCGTCATTTTGATACACCGATTTCGGTCATTACCGATACGCAAAACTACTGGCGCAAAGCGGAAGACAAACTCAATGCCGAAATTGAACGCGGCATAGAGCTTATTAAAAGCGGGCACAGCGTGTTCCGTTTCCGCCCGATGTCTGCGCAACTGCGCCGCTACATCCACCGCGCGTTAGAGGGTAACGAATATGTAACCACCGCGTCCGAAGGGGAGGGAAAATGGCGTAAAGTTACGTTCCGCCCGACGGAAAAAGTGGCTGAGCTGTTAAATTCGCGCAAAGCTCCGGCTGATTTTGTGCCCGGTGTCATCGGCGAAGACAAACCCGAAGAGCAACCCGTCGCGCAGGAAGTAGAAGTAACGGTAGATGCGGTAGTAGAAAAAGCCGAAACCAAAAACGGCGTCGTGGTGGAAGAAACCGCCGTTATTGAAACGGTCCAACCGGTACAAGAAACACCGGAAAAACCGACCGAAGAAAAACCGCAAACGCCTGCGGTAGATTGCGGCCCGTTGTTTGCAAACACAAATACCGAAAATAAATAAACAGCCGTTTGTTTATATTGACCACTCTTTTCATCAAGAAAAGAGTGGTTTTTTCGTCCTTGCAGAATAACACAAAGTCCTCTTTGCAGAAGATAGCACCAAACGCCCCAAGAGGTCCTAGGCCTCACGCAGCCGCCGACAAGGGGGCTTGACAAATCAAAAAAAAAAACGATAATAAAGTGTCAGTAAAAATATATTGAGGAGAAATTTATGCAAAGGAAAAATATAGAAGCAGGTTATAGGTCAGGTGTCAGCCTGACATTTAATAAGGCATTGTCATCCCGTGAGGCCGTTACACGGGATCTTCGTATTTTTGTTTCTGATGGGATGGTTAACGAGCGAAAGGAAATACGAAGATGCCGGATTACAGATTTCCGGCATGACAGGCCTTTTTATATAAATAACCAACAAGCATTTACGCTCATTGAACTGTTAGTCGTCGTACTGATTATTGGCATTTTAGCGGCGGTGGCCGTGCCGCAGTATCAAAAAGCCGTAGAAAAATCGCGCGCAACACAGGCCTTAACGCTTCTTAAATCGCTAGGCCAAGCGCAAGAAACATATTACTTAGCCAACGGACAATACGCCAGTAGTTTTGACGAACTCCCTCTTGATATCCCGTGGACCGGAAACGTTCCTTTTTTAACAGATATGCAAGATACTAAATCAAACCAAGATTGGAGCTTGCAAATTCGCAACATAAGCAACTATGCCAATTTTCAAATAGGCCGTTTGACCGGAAAGTATAAAGGGGCCGGTTTTGCGTATGTATTTGAAACAGGAACATCCGGCCTACCCAAACAAGAAATTGTATGTATAGAAAAAACGGCCGGGGCTAATGTTGTATTTGATAATAATCTGCCTAGCGGATCCTATTGTGCTAAAATACTTGGGGGCTCGTTGATTAGCGATGGAAATGATGGCCGCGTTTATGCTTTGCCTTACTAAATTTAACCCCCAAAATATACCCCCAAAAAAGCGTGTTTTTACGCCCTAAAATTGATAAAATGTTTGTATGCAACCAACGATCTGTGCTTTGGCCAGCGGACAGGGGGGGGCGGTGGCGCTTATACGTCTATCCGGCCCGGACGCGCTTGTCATTACGCATACACTAACCGCTAAGACGCAACTTTTAGAGCCGCGCCGCCAGACTTTTTGTGCTATCTACGACGGTAAACATATCTTAGATAAAGCCCTCGTTACGTATTTCAAAGCCCCGCACTCGTTCACGGGCGAGGACGTAGTGGAGTTTGCCTTGCACGGCTCGCCCTATATTATCGGGCGCACGTTGGAGCTTTTGTGTCAGGCGGGGGCGGTGCCCGCCAAGCGGGGGGAATTTTCCCAACGCGCTTTTTTAAACGGAAAAATGGACCTCGTTGAAGCGCAAGGGCTGTGCGACGTAATCGCCGCCGGAAACAAAGCCGCGCACCGTTTGGCTATGAGCGCGCTAGACGGTAAAATAAGCGGTAAGCTAACCGAAATCAAAACAAAACTAACCGAACTCTTGGCCCAAATTGAAGTGCGTTTAGATGACGTTGACGAAGAAATGCCACCCCTTTCCCCCGATTTTATCAAGCAAGAAATTACCGCCGTTTTAACCCACATTAAAGCCCTGACCGATACTTTTTCCGTCGGACGTTTAATTAAAGACGGGCTCAAAGTAGCTATTGTGGGCGCGCCCAACAGCGGCAAGTCCAGTTTACTCAATGCACTGGTCGGCTTTGACCGCGCGATCGTTACCGACGTATGCGGCACGACGCGCGACACCGTGGAAGAAACCTTAGAATTAAACGGGCAAAAAATTATTTTAACCGATACGGCGGGGATCCGCACCCACGCGTTGGACGTAGCCGAGCAGGAAGGTATGCGCCGCAGTAAACGCGCCATGGAAAATGCCGACGTGATTTTATTTGTGTTAGATTCTTCCCGCACCGTTACACCGGAAGAAAAAGCGTTGTGGGCCGATATCCAAAAAGAAAACAAGCGCACACTTATCGTACTTAACAAGTCCGATAAACCTTCGGCGGGTGTGCCCGATTTGGAAAATTTACCGTCTTATAAACAGTTTACCGTTTCGTGCAAAACAGGCGAGGGCTTAGACGCGCTAAAAACGGCCCTGACCGCACCGTTAAACGACGTGGAAAAAGACGGTTTGATGATTTCCAATTTGCGTCATTACGAAGAATTGTTACGCGCGCAAACGGAATTGGAAAGCGCGCAACTGCAACTAACCAAAAACGCAGGCGGCGAAATTTACGCCGAGCATTTGCGCGGTGCTTTAACGCACTTAAAAGATTTAACGGGAGAAGTGACGCCGGATGATGTGCTGGGCGTGATTTTTTCCAAATTTTGTATGGGGAAGTAAAAATGTTTGTTTGTGAAACACAATATGACGTAATTGTGATTGGCGGCGGACACGCCGGGTGCGAAGCCGCATTGGCGGCTGCCAAACTGGGTGCTAAAACCTTACTACTGACGCAAAATTTAGATACGATTGCCCAAATGTCGTGCAACCCTTCTATCGGCGGCATTGCCAAAGGGCAAATCGTGCGCGAAATTGACGCCTTGGGCGGGGCCATGGGCCGCGTAACCGATTTTTCCGCCTTGCACTATCACATGCTAAACACGGGCAAAGGCCCGGCCGTGCACTCCCCGCGTGTACAGTGCGATAAAAAAGTCTATCAATTCACGTTTAAACATTTTTTGGAACTGCAACCTAATTTAGATATCATGCAAGACGAAGCCGTCAAAATTACCACATCCGGCAACGCAGTTGACGGCGTACTCACCTTGCGCGATACGCTTTATAAGACCAAAACCGTTATTTTGACGACAGGCACTTTTTTGGGCGGCACTATTCATATCGGCACGGTGATGACTCCCGGCGGGCGGTATAACGATATGCCGTCTAATTTGCTTTCCAAAAATCTAAGCGAAGAACTCGGTTTGCATCTCATGCGTTTTAAAACGGGCACGCCTATGCGTATTAACGCGCGCGGATTAGATTATTCCAAATTCCGATTGCAACCGTCGGACAACCCCTTGCAGCCGATTTCCCATTTTACCGACGAGCGCGAGCAACAAAATCGGAAATTTTTAAGTTGCTATATCACGCATACCACCCTTGCCACCGATAAAATCTTGCGCGAAAATTTCCAACGCTCCGCCATGTACGGCGGCAATATCCACAGCCAAGGGCCGCGCTATTGCCCGTCGGTAGAAGACAAAATCAAAAAATTTCCGGAAGTAACTTCGCACCCGCTTTTCTTAGAGCCCGAAGGCGCCCATACCGAAGAATTTTATATCCAAGGTTTTTCTACCAGTATGCCCGAAGACGTCCAACGCGCTTTAATTGCCTCCGTGCCCGGCATGGAAAATGCCTCTATCACGCGCATGGGCTACGCCGTAGAATATGATTGTTCCAACCCCATGGACTTATACCCGCAACTGGAAAGCAAAATTGTGCCCGGTTTATTTTGCGCGGGCCAAATCAACGGTACGACCGGATACGAAGAAGCCGGCGGACAAGGGTTACTGGCCGGTATCAACGCCGCGCTAAAAGTACAAGGCAAAGAGCCGTTTGTCTTACGCCGCGATGAGGCCTATATCGGCGTTTTGATTGACGACCTCGTTACCAAAGGCGTCAACGAGCCGTACCGCATGTTTACCTCACGCGCCGAATACCGCATTTTACTGCGTAATGACAACGCCGATTTGCGTTTAATGCCCCACGCGTTCCGGCTCGGGCTATTAGACAAAAAATATGAGCCCGCTTTTGAGAAATACCGTGCCTTGTGCGACGTGTTAAAAACCAATTTAAATGCCCCGGTTACCGATGAACCGGACTTATTCCCGTGGTCGCTTGAAAAAGCGCGCAAACACGCGGAAATTCACCACAAGTACGAGGGCTATTACGAGCGCAACAAAAAAGATGCCGAGAAACTGGCCGAAGTAGATGCAATTAAAATTCCCGAAGGGTTTGATCCTTCGTCTGTACGCGGGTTACTCTTTGAAAGTGCGCAAAAACTGCGCGAAGTAAAACCGCAGACGCTCGGGCAAGCCAGCCGTATCCCGGGGGTAACTCCGTCGGATATTCAGTTATTAGCCGTACACATTGAGCGGTTTAGGAGACTTAAACATGTGGCAGATTCTCACTGATTTTGCGCATCAAATTAACTTGCCGCTCGGCGAACAACAAGCACAAACGCTTGTGCAATATGCACAGCTTGTGTGGCAGAAAAAAGACTTTTTAAATTTAACCAGTGCGGCTGATTTGCGCGAAGTATTAACGCGCCATATTTGCGACGGTTTGCAAGGAGCGTCGTGCGTGCAACAACTGGCCGTGCAAAAAAAATTAGCAAATTTCTCACTTATAGATGCGGGCTCCGGCGCGGGATATATCGGCTTAACCATAGCCGCCACGTTACCCGGTACGCAAGTGACGCTTGTAGAAAGCATTGAGAAACGTTGCGCGTTTATGAATTGGGCCATTTTACAACTGGGCCTCAAAAACGTGCAAGTTAAAAATGTACGCTTGGGCGAGAAAAAAGATTTACAGGCCGATTTTGTTACAGAACGTGCCATGGGCCAACTGCCCGATATTTTAGGCATTTGCTTGGGCGCAGTTAAGCCCGGGGGCGTATTTATCGCCTATCAGGGGGAAACCTCCCAACGTGCCCATGTGGAGCCGGAAAAATACCAAGCGCATTTTACGCAAGAAACGGTTTATACGTTACCCGCGGATACAAGAACGCGGTACTTGGTGTGTTTTACTAAGGACGGAAAATGAACGATAACTCTTTCTTAAAATTCGGGTTTGTGTTTATGCTGGTGGTCGGTTTGGGCCTCGCGGCGGCAAACGCGTGGGACCTCAAAGACGTTGTCAACGCCGTATTTTCCGATAAACCCCGCTCCACCAACCGCCCCGCCTCTTCCCAACCGGCAGAGCAACGCTCCCGCACGTTGGAAATGCCCACAAGTGTAACTAATTCGCCCGTGCCTTCGTCCGGCCAAACCGTCGGTATAGAAGCGATCCCCACGCAAGCCATCCGTCCGGCCGATTCCGTGCATAAAGTGCGTTGGGCTCCGCCGCCACCCGGTTTTATGACGGCAGACACATTTAACTATTTGATTTACCGCCAAACCAACCCCGTTACCGCCAGTATTAAAACGACGTTGGATACTATCCATGGCAATTTGATGTTGGACTTAACCCCGTTTACCATTGTGGTCAAACCCAGTAAAATTCTCGTCATGCTCTTTGCCGATAAAAACAGTTACCACGATTTTACCCATTTACCTTCGTGGTCTGGGGCGTCGTCAGATTTACAGGCCGATACCATGTATGTAATTGAGGGGGGAAGTTTCTATCCGCTGTCCGTGCATGAACTGACACACTTGTATTTTGACGGCTATTTCTTGCCCACCATTTCGCCCCTGTGGCTTAGCGAGGGTATTGCCGTATACATGCAAATTTACGAGTCAAAACAAAAACCCTCGTGGATAGACCACAGCTTGCGCCGGGTGGTGGCGGGCGATATTATCCCGCTGGATGAAATGACCGCTACGGAAAATTTAGATTCCTACGATACCGAGCAAGCCGAACTGTGGTATACGCAAGCATACAGCTTGGTTGATTATTTGCTCAATACCCGCTCGCGCGATGAGTTTTATAAATTTTGTAATGAATTAAAAAGCAAAACGCCGTTACACCAAGCGTTGTATCACGCGTACGGCATGCCGTTTAACAAAGTAAGCGTCTTACAAAACGTGTGGTTGCACGATTTACAAAAAGCGTATCAAGAGGGCCGCATTTTAAACACGCAGCCGCCTTCAGCGATGACTAAACAGTTGCCTCCGGCCGACGGTATACAACCCACCGCGCAAGCAACCCCTAAACCGTCTTCAACGCCGCGCACCATTTCGTCGCGCTTAAATACCGCGCCGCAAACTCCGCCGCCGGCTAAACCTGCATCCAAGCCAGCACCTAAGCCGGCTGCGCAAAAAACTAAAATTAACAAATTACAGACGGTGGATGCCAACCAGTACTGGGGGAGAACACCATGAGCCAAACGTGGACGCATATTCCCATTATGGCAGAGCAAATTGCCGATTTGTTACTGCAAAAACAAGACGGTGTTTATATGGACGGCACCTTGGGGTTGGGCGGTCATGCGCGCTATTTTTTAAGCCGCTTAGGGCCGAATGCTAAAATTTTAGGGTTTGATAAGGACGAAGAAGCCCTTGCCATGGCCCGTCAGCGCGTAGCCGATGAACGCTTGCAAACTTTCCACGCCAGTTATACCCGAGCCCCCGAAGTGTTGCGCAAAGCCGGTATAACGGGCGTGGACGGCGTATTATTAGATTTGGGGCTCAGTTCGTACCAACTGGATAACCCGGCCCGCGGATTTAGTTTACTCAAAGACGGTCCGTTAGATATGCGTTTTGATTTAACGGCCACCTTAACAGCCGCCGATATCGTCAATACGTGGCCGCTGACGGAACTGGAACGTATTTTGACTGATTACGGCGAAGAACGCCACGCCGCCAAAATTGCCTTAGCCATTATGTCCGCGCGCAAACAAGCCCCTATTCAAACCACCACCGCTTTAAAAGAAATCGTAGAGCGCGTTGTTCCGCGTTACGGTAAAAAACATCCCGCTACGCAAACATTCCAGGCACTTCGTATTGCGTGTAACGGCGAATTGGATGCGGTGGAAAACATCCTCGCGCATTTACCGCAACTGGTGCGCGAACACGGGCGGGTAGCGATATTGACGTTCCACTCTTTAGAAGACCGGCTGGTAAAAAACCGCTTTAAGGCACTTGCCCAAAGCGGGGAGTGGCAACCGGTTAATAAACACGCTATGGCCCCTACATACGACGAAATTCGTCACAACCGCCGCGCCCGAAGTGCAAAACTTCGCGTGATAGAGAGGATACACTGATGCCTATTTTTAAAATTATGTTCTTAACAGCGGTACTTGCGTTTGGAGTGGTATGGCTTCGCATTGAAGTAAACCGCTCGGGCCGCACGATCGGGCAATTGCAAAACGAAGTGGATATTAAAGAAGCCCGTAACCAATATTTAAAGTTGGAAATTTTGCGTCTGTCTAATCCCCAGCGCATTTCCCAACAAGCCAAAGAAGATTTTGGACTCACTCCTATCCACCCGACGCGGGTAGTAGTGTTAGATAAGTAATTATGTTTAAAAAGAAAGTAGCTTCTCCGGTGGTGTTTAACATTAAAAGCCGTATGCGTATTATGGGGCTTTTGATGTTGTTTATCCCGCTAATTATTTTTATACGGCTTTTCTATATGCAAACGTTCTTGCACGAGGCATTTGCCTCTAAAGCCGAGCGTGCTATTTATAACTACTTATCCGAGGACCGCTTACGCGGAAAAATTTTAGACGTCAACGGTAAAACGTTGGCCGAATCGGTACGCACCCACTCGTGCGGTATCAGCAAACGCTACGTAAAAGATAAAAACAAGACCGTTGATTTTTTAGCCAAAATCTTGGGCCTACCCAAAAAACAAATCTTGGAAAAATGGAATAAGCACAGCCCGTTTTTCTTTGTAGCTAAAAAAATAAAGCCCGACGTCTATATCCAAATGGAAGAAATGTTGCATACGTCGTTGGGGCAAGGGCTGGAGCTTACCCCCGAATATGAACGTATCCACCCGTACGGGGACAGCGCTTTAGATATATTAGGGACGGCCAACTCTAAAAATTTCGGCTTATCGGGTATTGAACAAATGTTTAACAAAGAGCTCAGCCAGGACATCAGTAAAAAACGCGCCAAGCATGCCCGCCGCGGAGCCGTGATTTATGACCGCAAACTCAAGGAAGAACGCTCGGTAGGAAACGTCTATTTGACGATTGATGCCGTTGCCCAATATTACACCGAAACCGCCCTTCAAAAAGCCGTAGAGGAAGTGGGCGCAGAACACGGCGTGGCCCTGGTGCAAGAGCCCAAAACAGGACGCATTTTAGCCGCCGCTTCGTATCCGGCTAAAGACGGACAATCGCTGGCTTTCCAGTTTACCTATGAGCCGGGCTCTACGTTTAAAACCATTGCCATCGCCTCTGCCTTAGATGCCGGTACCGTGCGCGTGACGGACAGTATTGATATGGACGGACGTAAATGGGAAGTAATCAAAGGATTTACCGTGCGGGATAACCAGCACAAAAAAGATTATTTATCCGTTCCGGAAATTATGCAACTCTCTTCCAATATCGGCGCGGGTAAAATTGCGCTTGATTTGGGAGCTAAAAACTTATACTTTTATATCAAAGCGTTTGGTTTTGGCTCTAAAACAGATATCAATTTTAACGGCGAATCTAAAGGAAGTGTGTTGCCGTATAACAAATGGACCAAAGTAGATACCGTTACCAAAGGTTACGGCTACGGCGTTGCGGTAACGCCTATCCAGCTTATCAACGCCTATTCCGCTATTGCCAACGGAGGCGTGCTGATGCAGCCGCACTTAATTGACCGTATTGAATATGCTAACGGCAAAGTGGAAAAATATGCTAAACCAATTAAGATACGTAACGTATTTAAACACCCGCAATCTGCCGCTACCATAACAAAAGTATTACAAAGCGTCGTTGAAAACGGCTCGGGTAAACGGGCCCAAATTACAGGGTATAACGTGGCAGGCAAGACCGGTACGGCTGAAAAATTAAGCAAAGAAGGCGGATACGGCAAGCGTAGCCACGTCGTGTCGTTTTGCGGTTTTGTGCCGGCTACTGATCCGCAATTTACCGTTTTAGTTATTTTGGATAACCCGGCCAAATACACCTTTGGCGGCACGGCGGCCGCACCGGTTTTTAAAGAAATTGCCCAGCCGCTACTGGCGCGCAAGGGAGTCAAGCCGGACCAATTAGATTTTGAGTAAAATATAATTTTAATTTAAGAAGGAGAAATCACATGAAATTAAATTTAACACTTCGCAAAATTGCCGAAGTTATGGAAGGAAAACTCGTCGGGGGGAACCCGGAAGATAAAGTAACCTCGTTTGTAACGGACAGCCGGGTGGTCTCGCCGGGCGATGCGTTTATTGCGCTTAAAGGGGAAAAATACGATGCCCGCCAATTTATCCCGCAAGTTTTACAACAAGGGGCTAAACTCGTTGTGGCAGAAGAAGCAGGTTTTACCGTCCCCGCAAACACACAAGCCGCTTTTATTCTGGTTAAAAATCCGTTGTTGGCGCTGCAAGCGCTGTCCAAATATCACCGTCAAAACAGCACGCTTAAAATCGTAGCCGTTACCGGCTCCAACGGCAAAAGCACTACTAAACAAATGTTGCGCGCTATCTGCCAAACCGCCGGAGAAACAGTGGCCAACGTGGGTAATTTTAACAACCAATTCGGCGTGCCGTTTTCGCTCTTGGAAATCCAACCTAAACACAAATTCGGCGTTTTTGAATTAGGGGCCTCCCACCCGGGTGATATTGACGAAACCGCCCGCTTAGTACTGCCCGATGTGGCCGTTATTACCAACGTGTCGGCGGCACATTTGGAATTTTTCCGCGATTTGGAAACCGTATATAAAACAAAAACCGAAATTGCTCATCATTTAAACCACGGTGGAACTCTTGTTTACAATGCTGATAACGAATATCTGGCCCGGTTAAAAACAGAATTTAAAGGCAAGAGTTTATCGTTTGGGTTTAATGCGCAAGCGGACCTGCGCATTTTAGAAACCGATGACTTTTCCTTTACGTATAAAGGGGAGGCCTACGTCATAAATAAACATTTTGAACGCCATGATAAACTAAACGCGGCGGCTGCGGCGGCGGCAGCTATTTCGCTAGGGCTATATATGGATAATATCCGCCAAGGGCTACTTAGTTTTACACCGATGCCCATGCGTTTAGAGCGTAGCCATAAAAACGGCGTACAATTTATTTTAGATTGTTACAACGCTAACCCGGTCAGTATGCAAAATGCCTTGGAAATTTTAGGACGGGAAAAAGCCGTCAAACGCGTGGCGGTTCTGGGCGACATGAAGGAACTGGGAGCCACCTCCAAAAATTACCACCAGTTAATTGCCCGCTACGTATTGGATAATAACATTGATGAAGTGTTTTTAGCCGGACCGGAAATGAAATACGCTTACGACGTATTAAAAACCGCGTGCGGAGCGCGTGCGCACTATGCGTTATCTTCGCGGGCGTGGCTTGGTGAATTAAAAAAAGCGTTAGTTCCCGGGAGCTGTTGCCTGATTAAAGCATCGCGTTCCATGTGTTTTGAAAATATCTTTAAGGAGATCTAACTTTCATGCTATACTACTTATCCCTGTTTAAAGACGATATTAGTTTTTTAAATATCTTTAGTTACATCACGTTTCGTACGGGAGCGGCTATTTTTACGGCGTTCTTTTTGACGTTGCTGATTGGGCCGCGCGTGGTAGCCAAATTACGCTCGTACAAAATACAACAAATTGAACGTGAATATGGGCCGGCATCGCATTTGTCCAAAAGCGGCACGCCGACCATGGGCGGTATTTTGATTTTTGTGAGCTTGATTGTCAGCGTACTGTTATGGGCGCGGTTGGACAGCGGTTATTTGTGGCTACTGGTATTTACAACGGTTTCGTTGGGAATTGCGGGCGTCATGGATGATTACACCAAACTCGTTAAGAAAAATCCCGAAGGCATGAAGTCATCTATCAAACTGGCTATCCAATTATTTACCGCGTTTGTAGTAGTAAGCTATTTGGGCCTTAACCCGCCTAACCCCGATTACGCCACTTCGCTTATTATCCCGTACATGAGCAAAATGTTTATTGATTTATCGGTATTTTATTTTGCCTTTGCGATGCTGGTAATTGTGGGATCTTCCAACGCTACTAATTTGACGGACGGCTTAGACGGGCTTGCCAGCGGGTGTATGGTGTGTACGGCCGTTACATACGGTATTTTTGCGTATTTGGCAGGCAATATTCAATTTGCCGACTACTTAAAAATTATCTATGTGCCCGGGGCGGGAGAAATTACCGTATTTATGGGCGCGCTCATTGGAGCATGTTTAGGGTTCTTGTGGTTTAACGCGTATCCGGCCCAAGTGTTTATGGGCGATACGAGTTCGCTGTTTTTGGGGGGCGTTATCGGTACGGCGGCGTTGTGTGTGAAACAAGAATTACTCCTGCCGATTGCCGGCGGCATTTTTGTACTGGAAACGGTTTCTGTAATGTTGCAGATGGGATATTTTAAATTAACACACGGCAAACGCTTATTTAAAATGGCACCCATTCATCACCATTTTGAACTCATGGGAATTGCCGAGCCAAAAGTGATTGTACGGTTTTGGATCGTGGGGCTGATGCTAATGTTACTGGCGCTGGCCTCGCTTAAAATCAGATAAGTATGGTCAAACTATTTCGCAAAGCACCGCGTAAACGCAATTCGTTTGCTTATAAATCTGCCGCCGGACGCCGCTTAGAAAAGGAGCGGGAGCACGGTTGGCGGCCGCTTCGCTTGGATAAACGGTTGGTGGTTATCACGCTGGCGTTTGTGATGACGGGGTTGGTGTTTACTTATTCATCCAGCGCATTTGATTCGTCTGCTTTTTTCAAACGGCAACTAATTTTTGACGCTATGGGTTTAGTGGCGGCGTTTATATTATCGCAAACGTATGACAGATTGCAACAGCTTAAATGGTTGCGTCCTATCAACTTGATGTATATAACATGGGTTTTGTTGATTATTGTTTTATTTACCCGTACGCAAGCCAACGTACACCGCTGGATAGATTTTGGTTTTTTTAAATTGCAGCCGTCTGAAATTGCCAAAGTAACACTGGTTATTTATGTAGCCGATTATTTAGAAGGTGTCGCCGGGAAATTGGCCAAAAACTGGCGGCTGTTAATTAAACCCATGTTTGTAGCCGGTATTACGCTAGGGCTTATTTTGGCCGAGCGGGACTTCGGCACGCCGTTTTTAATGGGTATCGTATTTGTGTGTATGTTGTTGGTAGCCGGAATGCGGTTTTTGCATATACTGGTGCCGGCGGCTATACTTTCACCGCTTATTATCCAACAGCTCTTTTTTGTGGGATACCGCCGAGAGCGTATCTTTTCGTTCTTAAACCCGTTTGCTACCGAGAGCAGTACCGGGTATCAGCTCGTGCAATCGTTTTTGGCGGTAGGTTCGGGCGGTTGGTTTGGCAAGGGGCTGGGCAACAGCGAACTTAAATTAGAATATCTGCCGGCAGCCCATACCGATTTTATTTTTTCCGTGATGTGCGAAGAATTTGGGCTGTTTCGCATTTCGCTGATTTTATTGGGGTTTTGTTGGCTACTGGTGCGCGGAATTAGTTTAGCACGCGTAGCCAAAACACATTTTCACAGTTTGGTAATTTTCGGGTTGAGCATAACGATTTGTTTGCAAGCATTTTTTAATATGGCTATGGCCATTGGGTTAATGCCCACCAAAGGGATCGCTCTGCCGTTTTTCTCATACGGTGGCTCATCGGTAATTATGACCTTGGTGATGATGGGCATTATTCTCAATTTAGCGGCCGTAGACAACACCCGCAACCAAACGCGCGAAGACGTAACAAATTATAAAAATAGGAATAAATAACTTATGAACCAACGCATTATTATTGCTTCCGGCGGAACCGGAGGACACTTTTATCCCGGGCTTGCTTTAGGCAAGGCCTTTCGGGCGCGACACATCAAGGTTCTTTTTATCGTTCGCAAAGACGACCCAGCGGTGCAAATTTTGAAAAAGAATAACTTTAATTACCGCGAGATTGACTTTATGGGCTTGCCCCGTTCCGTTAACCCTTTGCGCCACTTGCGTTTTACGGGTAAATTCTTTAAAGCCCTTGCACAAACGCGTCAGATTGTGAAAAAATTTCATCCGGACGTTGCCCTGGGCATGGGTGGTTATATTTCGTTTCCGCTTATTTTTACGGCCCATTTTATGGGTGTTAAAACAGCTGTACACGATTCCAATGCCAAGTTGGGGCTGGCCAATAAAATCTGCGGAAAATTTACCGATTTATTTATGCTCGGTTTGCCGCTGTATAAAAAACGCCGCAGAAATAAAGAAATGAAACTGATGAGTACGCCCATCCGCCCCGAATTTGCCGAAGATGTTGACCGCAACACCGTTTTATCTAAACTACATCTGGACCCTGCCCGCAAAACGGTATTTGTGGTGGGGGGAAGTCAAGGAGCTAAAAATCTAAATGCGGCCGTAGTGAAACTGGCCGAGCAACTGCAAGAGTGGCAATTTATCCATCTAACGGGCGAAAAATGGTATCAAGACGTGCGGAAAATGTATGGGGATAATCCGCGCGTGGCGGTGTTGTCATACAGCCACAAAATTTACGAACTGATGAAAGTATCCGACGTAGCTATTTGCCGCAGTGGGGCCAGCACGTTGGCGGAACTGATGTATTGCCAACTTCCGGCGGTGCTTGTACCATTCCCGCATGCGGCGGGCAATCATCAGTATTATAATGCCAAAATTTTAGCCGACGGACGTTGTGCCATTATCGCGCAGGATGATAAAAAATTATTCCAACGTCTAGTCACGGCCTTTAACCAAGTGAGTAACCCCCGTCGTTTATCGGCGATGCGTTATGCGTATTTGCGGTTGAATATTCCCAACCCGATACGTGCCGCGCGCAACATCGCCCGCTTGTTAATGAACTTATAGAAAAATTATCCAGAAAAAACCCCCGGGGTTGCCTGTGCGGCACATACCCGGGGGTTGTTTTTTACAAAGAATTTTTTTAATTTGTCATCGCCCGTACGAAGTTGCAAATAGCCACGGCACTTTCATCGGTATTGTCCGTAGCGCTGCAAGAGCGGTTGGTAGAATAAGGGCCCCAAGACATACTGTAAATACTATCGCTCGGATCGGTTTGTTCGTCAGCACACAACGCGTTGGTCGCCCGGTCAATGCGGTACGCGGTTACAACGCCATCTGATCCACCTAAATCATACGTAAAGTTGCGGGTACGGTAGGAAGATGCCCCTGTCGTCGCTTTGCCCGGCACCCAACAACCGCCTTTCAAATCAACATCGGCAATTTGGTTCTGTTTGGTAACAGTTGTTTCGTTGGGGTTGGCCTGAAAATAACGCTGTTCGGCATCGGCAATAGATTTCATCATTACGAGTGCCTCCGCCACGCGCGATTTTTCAATAGAGGCCTCGTACTGCGGCACGGCAATCGCCGCCAAAACCCCGATAATAAGCACTACTACTAACATTTCAATAAGGGTAAAACCTTTTTTCATAATTTTTCTCCTGTAATCAACTTCCTTAATAGTATACAAATTTTCGCTACTTACTCAAGCGGGAAAATTTATTTTCCTCTAATTCGCTTAATATGGCGGCGGTGTTCGTCAAACGTGCGGGAAAACACATGCCGCCCGCCCGATTCCGCCACAAAATACAGTGCCTCAAAATTAGGTTCCGGCGTGAGTACCGCCCTGATAGATTCATAGCCCGGGTTACAGATTGGTCCGGGCGGTAAACCGTTGTAACGATACGTATTATACGGCGAATCTATTTTTAAATCTTGGTAGGTAAGTCCTTTTTTCCAGTAACGGTTTTCCCTAAGATTAAATCCTAAGGCATATTGTACGGTTGGGTCGGCCTCCAGTTTTTTACCAATGTTAAAGCGGTTTAAATACACCGCGGCAATTTTCGGGCGTTCGTCGTGCACAACGGCTTCGCGCTCCACAATAGAGGCCAATGTGAGCACTTGGTTTTCAGTCAGTTTGGTAGGATATGTTTTAAATAACGGTCCGGTAGCTTGCTCATACTGGGACAGCATTTTATTGACTACCGCGCGCGCGGGCATATTGGCCGTAAACAAATACGTAGAAGGGAACAATTTACCTTCTAACTTCTCTTGACGGACAATGCGCAAAAACTCATGCGCGTTTGTAATGCCCAACTCGGCCAGTTCTTCGGCAATTTCTTCACTGCGCCACCCTTCTAAAAAAGTTACTTTTTCGTAATGGGTGCAACGCCCGCTTTTGATACAGTTAATTACTTCAAACTCGGACATATTTTGGCGCAAATCAAATTTTCCGGCTTTTAAATCAGACGCTGACGACGTGAGTTTCAACACAATTTTAAATAAAAGTTCACTGCGGATAATGCCTTTCTTTTTTAACTGACGCCCCACGGAACTGCCGCTTTGACCGGAGGCAATGGTCATTACCACGGGTGCGCCGTCGCTAAAAAAATACACTTTTGCTCCCCACGTAAGTGCGGCCAACAACACTACACAAACCACCAGAAACAAAAGTAATTTTTTCATAGTTATTTAACCAGTTTAAAGAAATGGCGTTTACCGGCTTGTAACACGTCGCCGTTTTCAAAAGTGAGCGGACCGTCTTGCGTAATACGTTCGCCTTTTAAACGCACCGCTCCCTGCTCAATAAGGCCGCGGGCTTTATTTTTGCTGGCGGCGGCGCCGGCGGCAAAAAGTACGGCGGAAATAAGCGCGCCCGGCTCGGGTTTGAACTCGGGCATATCCGTCGGTAATTCTTTTTTAGAAAAAACTTTTTCAAAGTTGGCTAGTGCGTCTTTAGCGGCTTGCTCGCCGTGGAAACGCGTTACCAAAATACCCGCTAATTTCTTTTTAGCGGCCATGGGGTGCATGGCTTTCATTTCGTCCACGTTTTCGCTTGTCAAAAGTTCGTAATACATGGGCATCAGCTCATCGGGGATAGACATAAGCTTGCCGAACATATCATTAGGTGCATCGTTAAGCCCCACGTAGTTGCCGTACGATTTGGACATTTTTTTCACACCGTCTAAACCGACTAAAAGCGGCACGGTAAGGGCCACTTGCGGCTCAATGCCGTTATTTTTTTGCAGTTGGCGTCCGACGAGCAAATTGAAAATTTGGTCTGTTCCTCCCAGTTCCACATCGGCTTCTAACGCCACGGAATCTTGCCCTTGGAACAAGCTATACAGCACTTCCAACATGCTGATCGGGTTACCGGCCGCCATGCGTTTTTTAAAATCATCGCGTTCTAATACTTGCGCTACCGTAATTTTTTGCAACGTTTGCAATAAATCTTTCCCGTGAACAAACGGGTCTAACCACTCGCTGTTAAAGCGGATTTCCGTTTTGGCCGGGTCTAATACTTTAAAGGCCTGGTCAGTATAGGTTTTGGCGTTTTGCAAAATTTGCTCCCGCGCAAGCACCGGGCGGGTAGAATCGCGGCCGGACGGATCGCCGATAGCAGCTGTAAAATCGCCAATAACCAAAACCGCCTTGTGGCCCAAATCTTGGAAGCGGCGCACTAAAGAAAGCGCCACGCTGTGGCCGAGGTGTAAGTCGGCACTGGTCGGGTCGCACCCGAGTTTTACTTTAAGCGTTTTGCCGCTTTCTAATTTTTTGGCGAGGTCCGCTTTGGAAACAATATCCACGCAACCGCGTGTTAAAAAAGAAATTTGTTCATCAGTCGTCATAAAAAACTCCTAAAAGTAGGTTGTCTATATTCTATCAAATTAAAAGAAGTCGTACGGGTCGGCGGCTAATTTTACCGTTACTTTTTTGGCCGGCTCAAAACTATCCAGCAAGGCCAGTAAATCGGCGCGGTGCGACGCGTCCGTCTTAAAAAGTAGGTATTGTTTTTTAAGCGTATCGGTTTTTTTAGCACACCAGACGGGTCCTAAAATTTCCGTGCAAAGCGGCGTACAAAGCTGTTTAAGCCGCGTGGTTTGCGCATCAAGTAATATCCTGTCTTTGGCTTTTAACGTCATTTTAAATAAGTGGACAAAGGGGGGATAATTAAAACTCTCGCGCAGTGCAGTTTCCGTTTCGCACGCATCTTTGTAGTTATTAGCAAACAACGGCGCATAGTCATATCCGTCTTGGTCGGCGGTTTGGATAATGAGCCGCCCGTTTTTATGACCGGACACGTGGCCGCGCAGTTCAAATAAAAGCCGGGTAAATTTTTCGGTGGCGCGGTAGTCGGGGGAGGATAATTCCAAATCAGCATCCAACACACCGCACAGCGTAATTTTCGCCCCGCGTAGCGCCCCCGCCGCCACCCGCGTACCGACGATAATATCCGCACTTCCTCTTGTAAGCGCGTCTAAGGCCTCAAAGCCCTGTCCGCCTTTGGTTTTAAGCGTATCAGACTCCAAACGCAGTAACTTGGCTTGCGGGAAAATTTTAGCGATATCCGCCGCTACTTTCTGCGTACCGCCACCGCGTGATTTAAAAACGAGGTTGTGGCACTTGGGGCACTCCTGTTCCAGCGGTGCTTTTTGGCCACATTTTTTACAAACCAAAAAAGATCCGTCCGCGGTTTTTTCGTGTGCTAAAATACCGCCGCATTTTTGGCACCGTGCATACGTACCGCAATTGACACACGCATACGCACTGGCGTATCCCAAACGGTTTAAAATGAGTAAAGAGGTTTCATGTCTTTGTAAATTTTCGGCTAATGCGGTAACGAGTAAATCGGAAAGAAAACGCGACTTCGTGCCTTTTTTCTCAGCCAGTTTTACGGACGACACAAAGTTATGCCCCGGCACGGAAGAGGTAAACGCAAGCCGCCGGATTTGACCCCGTTGGGCTAAATGTTCTACTTCTACGCTCGGAGTAGCCGACACCAAAAGCAGTGTTGCTCCGTGCGCTTTGGCGCGAAAGAAAAGCACATCACGCGCGTGGTAATAGGGTTTATTTTCTTCTTGTTTATAATTATCGTCGCCTTCGTTAAGCATGGCGGCTAACCGTAAATTTTTGAAAGGAAGCAAAACAGCCGAGCGCGTACCGATGACCACGCACGGACGGCCCGAAGAAATAGCCGTGAATTGTTTTTTCTTAGCACTTTGTAGCATACGGCTGTGCCAACAAAACACGTTGTCTGCGCCAAAACGGGTTTGGGCCTCACGGATAAACTGGCGCGCGGCGGCTACGTCCGGCACGGTAATGAGTACCTGCCCGTAAGTAGACAACGCTTTACCCGCGGCACGTAAGACGGTTTCTGTCTTACCGAAATAAGCCGGACCGTCTAATAAAAAAGCGTGAAATTCATACGCGGGGCCATTTTCAATAATGCTTAGCGCATTTGTTTGTGACGGCGTTAATGTATAGGCCGGATGTTTGACGCTAATACGTACTTCTTGGGTGGGGGGTTGAAATTTTACGTACGGCGCAACCGGAATGAGCGCACCTAAAATCTGTCCGATAGGCCCGCCCCAATTATTTTTAATAAACCTGGCGAGGGGAAAAAAATCAGATCCGAAAACCGGTTGCTTATCTATGAGAGCAGCAATTTCTTTTAAGGTAATGTGGGCAGGCGCGTCTGAAATTTCGGTTACTTGCGTGACAATTCCGCCTGTAAGCACGCGGCCAAATGGTGCCGTTACACGCATACCGGGACGAATTTTATCCGCCAATTCATCCGGCACGCGGTAGTCAAAATCGCGGTCCAATGGCACATCAAACGCTACTTTGCAAAACATAAATTAGTGAGATAACCCTTTCAAGCCCAGCCTGGCCATGACCATTTGCAAATCTTTCCAAGCGTCTTTTTTCCAATTCGGGTTGCGTAGCAGAGCCGCCGGGTGGAACGTGGCTAAAATTTGCACGGGGCGGGGCAGGTCAACACTATCCAAATGCAAGTTATAGAATTGACCGCGCAAAGCACCTAACGATTTAGCATCGCTAATGAGTGCTTTGGCTGACACGCCCCCTAATGCCACGATATATTTGGGGCAGATGATCGCAATTTGTTTTTCTAAGAATTTGCGGCAACAGGCAATTTCTCCGGCGTTGGGGGCCCGGTCGTTGCCGTGTTTTTCGGGATGTTGCGGGTCAATCATGGGGTGGCATTTGGCGATATTGGCAATAAAAACCTGTTCGCGCGTTAGCCCCATAGCGGCAATCATTTTATCTAATAATTGCCCGGCGCGGCCCACAAACGGACGGCCTTGGCGGTCTTCATCGTACCCCGGCCCTTCGCCGATAAACATGAGTTCCGCATCTACGTTACCCTCGCCGGGCACGGCGTTTAAGCGCGTAGCTCCCAACGCACAGCGCGAGCACTGTTTAATCGTTTCGGCAAGTTCTTGTAAGGCGGCTTGTTTTTGGGCAGTAGTCATAATCGTTCCTTGTGAAGTAGTAGGTTGGGACGTAGGCGCGGTTTCTTCCTGGGCGCGCGGAAAATCTATTGTTAACGTAGAATTTTCCCGCATGGCAGGAGCCGCGGGCGACAGCGTTTGCGCGGCGCGTGAAATTTCGGCGGCCGCCGCTTGGTTTGCCGGGGCCGCCGTAGGGATAAAGTCGTCTTCGTCACAAGCTTGGAGGAAGTGTTTTAAATCTCCCGCCAGCCGGCGCAACTGTTGTTTATCCATTATAATTTCATGGGTTCTTTGGCTTTACGTTCCGCTTCTAAGCGGGCTTCTTCTTGGGCTTTAAGTTCTTTTTCCAAGTTGTCTTTGCTGATGTGCAAGACGTCTTCTTTGGAAACGCGGCCCGATAAAATATCGTCTAACGCTACTTTGATGACCACCGCGTGCGGTTGTCTTTTATACTCGCTTTGTTTGCGAAGTTGCTTGGCCCACATAGACGCAAGGACTACGATATCGTAGCGGTCTCCGTCAAAGTTCATGAGTTTAGCATCCAATTCTTTTTCGTTTTTTCCGGACATAGTCTACCTCTTAATTATTTCAGATTTTTAATTTTTTTCAAATCTTGCCGCGTTACTTTGCACTGTTCGGCCGCTATGATACCTGCCATATCGTCCACGGCTTTGTCCAAATGTTCGTTCAAAAGCACGTAGTGGTAATGGTCCAATTCCTGTACTTCTTTTTTAGCGGTTTCCAAGCGCAGTTCAATATCTTGCGTGTTATCGTTGCGGCCCAAAATACGTTTTTTCAGTTCTTTTAAGCTGGGCGGAATAATGAACACGAGTACCGCATCTTCGTAAATTTTCTTGACGGTGCGTGCACCTTGCACGTCAATAACCAAAATCGGGCAGATGTGCTTTTTGATTAAATCGTCCACCGATTTTTTGGGAATCCCGTAATAGGACGTATGGACTTGTGCCCACTCTAACATTTGATTTTTTTTAATGGCTTGTTCAAATTGTTTAATCGTCCAAAAGTGGTAATCTTTGCCGTTTTTCTCGCCGGTGCGCGGGGCACGCGTAGTGGCGGTAATCACGCGCGCAACGGTTTTGTTGCGCTTGAGTACCGCGTCAATAATGGTGGTTTTACCCGCCCCCGACGGAGAAGATACAATAATGGGAAACGCCTTCATAGTGCTATTATAGTAAATAGGGGGGAACAGGCGCAAGGGCTAGAGGGGGAGTCTGTAAACTTTACAAGTTGTACCTCCTACCGTATATACATACACACCTCCCAACGCTTTACACGCCTGGTTATACACGGCAGAATTAGCTGTACAATAATAATACCCCTTCAAAATAAGGTCTTCGTGAACACGTACAGAATTATCAAAAAAATATGTAATACCTTCCAGCGGGCGATTAGGTAGAGAGATTTCCACTCTATCTTCTACTGAACCATAACCATTGGTGGCAAGACTTATTTGAGTTTTGTTTTGCAGTTTTATTTTCAGATAATTTGTGACATTAGTTACCGTTGTATAATTTCCTACATCTATACCGAGCGTATCCAAATCGGTGGTATATTCGCCATTAGCTAAATAATAGGCCTCCTCGGCGTCTTTGATAGATTTGGCGAGCACAAACGCCTGTGATAAACGACTTTTGGCTACCGCCACTTGATATTGCGGCAACGCCACCGCCGCCAAAATACCGATGATGAGAACAACGACCAAAAGTTCAATGAGCGTGAAACCGCCAGCCGTTTGACTTCCACCCTGGCGGGGGAAGTGGTTTTGTGTGCGTAAGCACTCAAAACCGATGAGGGGGGACAATAAAGTGTTTTCCCTTTGATCCCCCTCACCTGCCCTGCGGGCATCCTCTCCCGCAAGGGGCGAGGTCAAACAACTTGATAACAAATTATTTTTTTCTTGCATTATTTTTTCTCCTTGATAAATATGTCATATAAAAAAATGTAGCAAAAAAAAAAACGATGTCAATAGGCAATTTTTTACCGACAATAAAAAAGAAACACCCTATTACTTAAGGGTGTTCTATGATGTAAAGGGCTATGCAAGGGCTAGAGAGGAAGTTGATAAGCATTTATACCGGTATTGCTTACCGTATCTTTTAATACTCCTCCCATAGCTTTGCACGCTTTTTGATATTCGGTTTTTTTAGCGTAACACCAAATACCCTTAAAAATTCCAAGAGAATGGTGTACTTTAGGATGGTCTAAAAAGAAGACGATGCCTTGTTTATTACTGGACGCATAAGGCGGAACCCAACCACTTACTCTGTCTTCCATGCCCCCTAGTCCGTTAATTTCTATTACTCCTGTATAGTTGTTGGCAAAGGTATTTGTAGAACCCAATCTCGGAGTACTTGTTGATGTATAGGGTCCGAAATCAACACTCAAATTATCTAAATCTTCCGTATATTCCCCGTTAGCTAAATAATAGGCCTCTTCGGCGTCTTTGATAGATTTGGCGAGCACAAACGCCTGTGATAAACGGCTTTTGGCTACGGCCACTTGATATTGCGGCAACGCCACCACCGCCAAAATACCGATGATGAGAACGACCACTAATAATTCAATGAGCGTAAATGCTTGTTTGTTTTTCATACAACCTCCTTTTACTATTAAATAAAATGTAGCAAAAAAAAAAACGATGTCAAGCTTTATTTTTTACCGACGGAAAAAACAGGGATGTCGTGCGCTACATTACCAGAGAGAATAGAGGATAAGATGATTTTTCAAAACCGAGGTCAGTTTGACGGACAAGTTGGGCGTATAGGCGTACTGCTAGGTACGTCAAGCCCAAGGTACGTCAAAATGGCCCGGTTTTGAGAAATTGTTTCGCAGAAAAAGCAACGAACCTCAAAACAATTTGTTTTGAGGTTCGTGCGTAAAACAACACTTTACAAGAGTCGTTTATTTTCTCTTTTTAGCCAAGACGTCTTTGGCGGCGGCTTGAGCAGCAGCCAAACGCGCTATCGGCACGCGGAACGCCGAGCAGGACACGTAGGTAAACCCTTCGCGGTGGCAGAATTCCACGCTGGCCGGGTCCCCGCCGTGTTCACCGCAGATACCAACTTTGAGGTGCGGTTTTTGTTCGCGGCCTTCGCAAACGGCGTGTTCAATGAGCATCCCTACGCCGCGTTGGTCCAGCGTTTGGAACGGATCGTTTTCCAAGATACCTTGTTTAAGGTATTCGGGCAAGAACGAGCCGATATCGTCGCGCGAGAAACCAAACGTCATTTGCGTTAAGTCGTTCGTACCAAACGAGAAGAAATCCGCTTCGGCGGCTACTTCATAGGCCAAGACGGCCGCACGCGGAATTTCAATCATCGTACCGACGGAGTAGTTGAGTTTTTTCACTTTCGTTTTGGCAACTACTTCTTCATAGGCGGCGCGGATGAGTTTTTTCTGGGTGATGATTTCGTTGACGTCGCAGGTCAAAGGGATCATCACTTCCGGTTGGGCTTTTACGCCTTCTTTAATCAGTTCAGCCGCGGCTTCAAAAATCGCGCGCGATTGCATCGTGGTAATTTCCGGATACGTTACACCCAAGCGGATACCGCGGTGTCCCATCATCGGGTTCACTTCGTGCAGTCCGGCGGCACGTTCTTTAAATACCGCCATGGAAATACCAAGCGCTTTAGCAAGCTCTTGTTGTTTTTCGGGCAAGGTCGGCACGAATTCGTGCAGCGGCGGATCCATCAAACGAACGGTTACACCAAAGCCGGACATAGCTTTCATCGTGGCTTTGATTTCTTTTTTCATGTACGGGAAAAGTTCGTTGACGGCGGCTTTGCGTTCGGCTTCATTGCCGGAAAGGATCATCTTGCGCAAGATGAAGAGCGGCTTGTCGGAATTTTTACCGTAGAACATGTGTTCAATGCGGAAAAGTCCGATACCTTCCGCGCCGAATTTGCGCGCTTTGATAGCGTCATCTTCCGTATCGGCATTGGCGCGGACTTTGAGCGTGCGGACCTTGTCGCACAACGCTAAAAAGTTGGCCAAGTTTTTGTTGCCTTCGCCGGCGCCTAACATTTTAAGCGCGCCCGCATAGACATACCCTTTCGTACCGTTCAAGGTGATTTCATCGCCTTCTTTATAGGTTTTGCCACCCATGGAAACGGTTTTCTTGTTCAAATCAATTTCCAGTTCGCCGCAACCGACGATGCAGCATTTACCCCAACCGCGGGCAACGAGTGCCGCGTGAGAGGTCATACCGCCGCGTTGGGTTAAAATACCCGCCGCCGCGCGCATACCTTCAATATCTTCGGGGTTGGTTTCTTCGCGCACTAAAATGGCGTTGATACCTTTTTCTTGCATTTCAATAGCGTCTGTGGAATTGAAAACGATTTTACCGCACGCGCCGCCCGGGCCGGCAGGTAAACCTTGCGCCACCGGTTTGGCACCGGCTTCGGCTTTCGGGTCAATGGCGGGCAGTAACAGTTCGCCCAGTTGCGCGGGCGTTACGCGCAAAACGGCTTCTTCTTTGGTGATAAGGCGTTCTTTTACCATATCTAACGCCATTTGCACCGCGGCCGTACCGTTGCGTTTGCCGACGCGGCATTGGAGCATCCACAAGCGTTGGTTTTCAATCGTAAATTCAATATCCAACATATCGTGGAAGTGTTTTTCCAATTTCTTTTGAATTTGGTCTAATTCCTTGTACACTTTGGGCATTACTTTTTCCAAGGTGGGCAAGTTTTTGGAGTGGGCGTTTGTGGACCATTTGTTCATCGGCGAGGGAGTGCGGATACCGGCTACCACGTCTTCGCCTTGGGCGTTGATTAAATATTCGCCGTAGAAGTGGCTGTCGCCGTTGCCGGGGTTGCGGGTGAAGGCCACACCGGTCGCGCTGTCGTTACCCATGTTACCAAATACCATGGTTTGTACGTTGACGGCAGTACCCCAATCGTGCGGGATGTTTTCAATGTTGCGGTAGGCAATGGCGCGTTTACCGTTCCAAGAAGCAAATACCGCGCCGATCGCGCCCCAAAGTTGTTCCATCGGATCATCCGGGAATTCTTTTTTGAGCACTTTTTTAACGGTCTTTTTAAATTCTACGCAGAGTTTTTTGAGTTCTTCCGCCGGAATTTGCGTATCGTCTTTCACGCCGAGCTTGGCTTTTACGTCGCCCATCATACCGTCTAAGATTTTGCGGATACCTTCGCCGTCTTTGGGTTCAATACCGGCGGCCTTTTCCATAACAACGTCGGAGTACATCATAATAAGGCGGCGGTAAGCGTCATACACAAAGCGGGCATCGCCGGTTTTGGCAATCATACCCGGGATGGTTTTTTCGGTTAAACCGATGTTCAAAATGGTTTCCATCATACCCGGCATGGAAGCACGCGCGCCGGAGCGAACGGATACGAGCAAGGGGTTCTTTTCAGAGCCGAATTCTTTTTTCGCTTTGCGTTCTACTTCTTTTAAGTTGGCAAGCACGTCAGCTTGTAAAGATTTCGGATAGGTGCGTTTGTTGTTCCAATAGTAGGTACAGACTTCGGTGGTAATCGTGAAGCCGGGGGGGACGGGCAATTTTAATTGGCCGGACATTTCCGCCAAGTTAGCGCCTTTACCGCCCAAAAGTTCTTTCATTTTTCCGTTGCCTTCGGCTTTACCGGCACCGAAGGAGTAGATGTATTTTACTGCTTTTTTAGCGGTCGTTTTTTTGGCCGCTTTTTTTACGGTTTTCTTTACCATATTCGGTTTTGTTCTCCTAGATAAAATAAAACTGCCGCGGACTTCGTCCGCTTATTACTTATATATTGTAGTATATTTGGGGAATAAATGGAAATAAAGTGCGGTTACTCCAGTTTATACACAACATAGCTGTTGCTTCCCGATCCGGACCCGACATCATACATTTTTTTATTGGTTAAATTTTTACATAGTTTTTTTGCATGACTACTTGTTGTTTTTGCATAGCAGGATATTCCTCCCCCAACCGGAGATTGAGCACATTGATTGCAATGTTCGTAAAAATAATAAATCTGAATATCCGGTAATTTTACATCGCTAATCCAAAGATACCCGCGGCTTGCTAACGAAAAAGACCACCCCGCGTTAGAAGTCAACGTGTAGGCATTTGTTTGGGTTGCGTTAAAATTTACAGCCAAATTATCCCATACATCCGTATATTCCCCGTTAGATAAATAATAATTTTCTTGGGCGGCTACTATGCTCTTTGCCATAGAAACCAATTTCATTAAGCGGGTTTTGTCTACCGCTAATTTATATTGCGGCAGAGCCACACTGGCCAATATGCCGATGATGAGAACAACGACTAATAATTCTATTAACGTAAAACCAGCTAAACGGCCCAACTTTTTCTTTTGCATAATTTTTCTCCTTTATTGATATTTGATACCAATAAAGAAAATGTAGCAAAAAAAAAAACGATGTCAAGCAGAAATTTTTACCGGCGAAAAGACAAAAAAAGCAAGCGCATGGCTTGCTTATTAAAACAAAAATTTCACAACGTATTTATCAATTTTTTTCTTTCAAATAGTCGCCGTGGAAACCTTTTTTGTGAGCTACAAAACGCCCGATAGAATTGATTTTATTTTCCACACAACCGCGGCATTTCTCGGCGCAGTCGCCCAAGCAAATTTTGCCGGGGTATAATTCGTACATCGGGCGGAACTCCGTATCCGTTGTGTTGGGCATTACCACGTTCGCGCCCGATTTTAAAGCCAATAAACGGCCTTGCGGGTGCAACGTTTCCATAGCGGTAGTGGCGGGGATATTGATGTCCGGCAGTAACAAACGCATTACCGCCATCATTTTTAAGGCCAGTTCAAAATGTCCGTCTGATTTTTCGTTAGCCAGCGGTGTTTGCGGGTGGGGGATAAACGGCCCAATGCCCGCCATATCCACGGGAAGTTTTTGAAAAAATAATAAATCATCTGCCAAACTTTCCACCGTTTGCCCGGGCAAGCCCACCAGCGAGCCGGAGCCAACCTCGTACCCCAGTTCTTTTAAATCGTATAGACACCGCACGCGGTTTTCCCAACTCATTTGCGGATCTAATTTTTCGTATAAATTTTTATCGGTCGTTTCAATGCGCAAAAGGTAGCGGTCGGCTCCGGCGGCGCGGTAAGCGGCATATTCTTCGCGTGATTTCTCGCCGATACTTAGGGTAAGCGCGACATCTAACTTTTTTATTTCACGGATGATTTCGCACAGCTTGTCCGTGTCAAACCACACGTCCTCGCCCGATTGCAACACGATTGTTTTATAGCCGTATGACACGGCTTGTTGGGCGGTTTTTATAATTTGCTGCGGCGTTAAGCGGTAGCGTTTAACGTGCGTATTGCCCGCGCGGATACCGCAATATAAACAATTATTTTTGCAATAGTTGGAAAACTCTATCAGCGCGCGCAGATAAACGCCGTCGCCCACAAATTGTCGGCGCACTTTATCGGCCGCAACAAAAAGTTTTTCGGCATTTTCAAGCGAAAGCAAGCGGACAATTTCCGCTTTGGATAAGGTATGCGTTTGCGTGGCGCGTTGTAAAATCTCGTCTGACATATATAAAAGTATATCAAAAATCTGGGACCTTGTACCTAAAGCAAGATAGGTCCCGCTTTTATAAAAAACTAGGTCTAAAAACTAATTTAAAATAGACCCAATGACCCTCGTAAAAATAACGTAAACCCCTAAACTACAAGTATGATTTACATTTAACACAAAGAGGTGTTAGTCATGGCAAAGCGGAAACAAAAATTAAGTAAAGATGTGCGGCAAAAATGTTTATTTCGCACCTTTGCGGATATCAATTATAATTTTGCGGATTGGTATCAAGCTACCCAATTGGAAATTGATGTCATGGAGCGCGAACTAACCGCCCGCCTTTTACCCGGTAACTTATAACTGACCTCCTACAACCCGGCGTCCGCACATCACCCGCGGACGCCCCCTTTTTATAGGTCTTTTGGATAGGTGTAAATTAGGTCTTTTGACCCTTGTTCACGCGTTTTGCATTTTATTATTATATTAAGGTATGATGAAGAAATTTTTTATTTTATCGGTTATCTTTCTTGGCGCAGAGCTAATGTCTGCTTGGGCAAAGATCCCGCCGCTGCGGATGCCGCGCAAGGTGGTTACTTTACACTCCGGCCTTCATCCGCAAATCACGCAGGCCACCGGACGTTTGACTCAAGTAACCGTGCCCGGCTTCGGCGGATTTTTCAACTCGGTAGACCGTCCCTTGTTACTCAAAGGGGGATCCTTCGGCCTCAATATCCACCCGATTATTGCTATGCACGAGGCTATTTTTCCGAATCATAAAAAACAAATTTTTCCCGAAGGCCTGGCGGACTTAAAACGGTTGGAAAACAACGTGCCCGATTTAATCGCCAGCCCCAGAAACGAAAACGGCTGGACGGTATTCTCCCCAAATACAAAAAAACTGTTTTTTGAATCAGCCGTGCCCGCTTATTTATTTACAACTACCGAAGAAGAAATTGTACTGCCTTCAGCCGTGCAACTGAGTGAAATGCTTACTTACTACCGGCAAATTGTAGGCGGCGTAGGAACAAAGGGCGTATTTCCCAACGATTATTTTTCCCAACAAATGAGTGCGGTAACAAACCTCGGTTTATTGGGAACAAAAAACGATGCAAGTGATATTTTACGGGTCGCCCAAACAGATTTCGGTTCGTTTGACAGCTTTAAAGATTTATTTTTAACCCGCGCCTTGCTTAACTTAGGTGCTTACGACGAATTGCGACAGTTGGCTCAAGTACGTCTGTCAGAAACAGATAAGAACACCAAAGAACCGCTTGTGTTACCTTTGGTATGGGACGGCGTACAAAAAATAGCCCTGCAAGCGGGGAAACGGCTTGATATCCCGCAAAACCGTATTGCCACACACCAAAGCGATTTTCCGCCTTTCTTACAAAGGGAAATTATCGCCCACCACCCTTTTAACTATGTGTTGGGTAACCCGTCCCTGGAAGTAACCAAAGATTGGCTTACCCTTCGTGAAGGATTAGATGAAATGTTCAACCAAGCCGCCGCACAAGCAAATATTACTGCGTTGCTTCGCCAAGAACTTTCCTTGCCGCACCCGGAAGATAACCCGCTTCGTCTGCTGAAAAAACCGGAACGCACGTTCGGCTTGGCAAGTCCGTTGGCCAAGCCCGCATTTACCGTTCCGGTACGCGAAATGCCCGCCGTTACTTCTGCCCGCGCAGAAGAACCGCGCCCGACGGCAGCCAACGAACGGCCCGCGCCGGAGGTCCCTGTAACCACTCCGACGGCGGATGATGACGATTTGATTTTGGAATTACCCGCTAAACCAAAAACCACCCCAGCGGCCCCGGTGGCCAAAACGGGAAAAACAACTTCTGTCCGCCGCGAAACGGTGCCCACCGTGCAAACCCCGGCCAAACCCCGCGGCAATCCCGGTTGGAAGACCAAAAACACACCGCAAAGTGTCCGCGAGCGGTTGGAAAATTACATTCGCGAAAATAACGACCAACTGCCCCCGAACAATCACACCTTGCGGGTAACAGTGTATAAGATTCTCAAAGAAGCTGATCCTACGGACCCCGATGTACAAGCGATCAGCGAAATATGGAAAGCCCGTATTAAACCGCGCGGCTGGCAAAACCAAACACCCCGACACCATTACGATGAAACCCGCGCCGAGTTGGAAGCATATATAGACGCACACGGGGGGCTTCCGCCTACGGAAAGTTCGCTACGCAAACGCGCTAAATACGTACGCGAAACGGGCGATCCGAACGACCCGGATGTACAAGCTATCACGGAACTGCTCGCCGGAAAACGGCAAAAAAAATTGCGAACGCCGTCCGTAGTCCGCGCCGAATTAGAAACCTATATGCAAGAGCACAACGGTCAATTGCCCGTGAGCAATACGCCTGTGCGCCGCCGTGCCGAAGACGTCAAAGCCAACGGCGACCCCAACGACCCGGACGTGCAAGCCATTATCACGTTACTGACCGACAATGCCATCCGGGACAGACGCACCCCGGAAAAAGTACGCCTAGAATTGGAAACCTATTTAAAAGAACACGACGGCCAATATCCGCCCAATCATACCTCATTGGACCAAGCTATACGCCGTCTATTTAGACAAAACCCCACGGATGAAAACGAACACGTTGCCGCCGTACGTGCGTTGTGGAATAAGCATTTATTGGATGTGCGCGAAGCGTCGCGCCAACGTTTAAAAACAGACAACCCGGCCCAACGCACAGCGGGCGCGCCCAAACCCAACATGGACCCTGCCCAACGTGCCAAACAAGTGCGGGAAGATTTAGAGCAGTACACAAGCGAACACGACGGACAACTCCCGCCCGACGGCCACCCGTTACGCTCGGCCGCGTACCGCATCAAAGAGCGTTTTGACCCGCAAGATGAAAATGTCCAAGCCGTTATTGATTTGTTGCAAAGCAATAAGCAACGAAGAGGCGCATTGCCCAATTCGGCCGAGGTATTGACTGACTTGCAAACTTATTTTTCCACTCATACCGATTTGCCTTCCGGGAGCACTCCGCTAAGTAAAAATGTGTATGCCCTGTTTAACAAGGGAAACAAAACCGACCCAAACGTACAAGCGATTACCGAGTTATGGAACAGCCACAAACAAGACCGTTTTACTCCGGTTTCTCCCGTCCGGGCGGAATTTGAAAAATACCTTGCCGAACATGACGGAAATATTCCGCCATATAAACATCCGGTGCGTGTGCGGGCCGAATACCGCGTTCAAAACGGCGACCCTAATGACCCCGATATTATTTTCATGCGGGATATATTAGAAACGCAAAAACAAAAAAGAGTCAAACGCTCCCCGCAACAAGTGCGTGAAGAATTGGAAATCTATTTAAAAGAACATAACGACCAACTCCCGCCACACAAGGGAACATTGGATGAAGCGATTAAACGCATCATCAAACATTATCCGGAAGACCCCGACGTTCAAATTATTATTCAGTTACGAAAAGCGCGCCAAAAACGGCCCAACACGCCTACACCCAAAGACCGTTCCCCCAAGCAACTGCGCGCCGATTTAGAAGAGCATTATAAGCGGTACGACAGTTTAAATAATGACCGGGCACTTTATCAAGCCGTAAACAAACTGCTTAAAAACGGTGATCCCAACGACCCGGACGTCCAAGCCATACAAAAACTGTGGGACACTCACCGCCAAAACATCAAACGTACGCCCCAACAAGTATTTGAAGAAGTACAAGCATATTATAACGAAAACGGCCATCTCCCCAGCGACGGCCGTGCTTTACATTCTGCCGCCAATGAAAAAATAAACCACGGCGACCCCAATGACCCGTATGTACAAGCCCTAAAAAATTTTTGGCAGGAAAAAGGGTTAAGAAATTCTGCTACGTCTATTGCCAAAACACGTAGCGAATTGGAACAATATATTAAGGAACACGATGATAAATTGCCGCCGCACAACAGTTCGTTACGGATCCGCTATTACCGCGCTCTTAAAAACGGCGACCCTAATGATCCCAACGTAGCCGCTATCCGACAAATGGTAGACGAGCGAAAACAACAGAGAACATCTCGCTCGCCGGAAAATGTTTTTGAAGAATTAACCCAATATTTTACCGGACACAACGACCAACTACCGCCACACTCAAGTGCCCTGTATCAAGCTGCCGCGTTTGTTAGTAAAACTTTCTTAGACAACCCGCTTGCCCAACAAATAAAAGAAATGATTTCATCGCGCCAACAACGGCCTAACCGCATTTCGCCCCATGACCGTTCGCCCCAACAAATGCGCACCGATTTAGAGGAATATTTTGCCCATAACGATATTTTACATCCCCGCAGTTTGCTCGCCCGGGCGGCCCGCCAAATGCTTGGCAAATCCGATCCAAACGATCCCGATGTGCAAGCCGTTCGTGCGTTGCTTGATTCTCACCGCCAAAATGTCAAACGTACGCCCCAATCCGTATTTGAAGAAACACGGGCCTATTTTGAAGAGAACGGTCACTTGCCTAACGACGGACGCGCCTTGCATGCCGCCGCACTCTTGTATATGAAAAAAGGCGACCCCAATGACCCGTACGTTATCGCTTTGCGGGAATATTGGCAAGAAAAGAAAACAAAGGCCGTTACCGATTTTTGGACCGAACGGGAAATAACGGGGGCAACTCCCACCGTTCCCCGGCCTATGGCAATTCCGATGGCAGAACAGACGGCTACTCTTTCCACAATTGAGCAACTGCGCCAAGATTTAAACCGTTTTATCACGCAAAACGGACGTGTACCCAGTGCCACCAGCGCAGATCCGACCGAGCGGAATTTACGCGCCGCCGCGGAACAACTGATTAAAGAGGCCTTAGAAGTAGCTAATATATTTGTTCAAACGAAGTGAAGTGATAAATTTCTATAATATAAACAGAGGAAAAAATGTCTAAACATTGGTTGCAAAAATTTCAACTTACTTTATTGCTTTTATTCACCGCTTGCGTAGCAAGTTTCGCGGGAAAACCGCCCATTACAATCAAGGGTATATCCCACTTGTACAAAATGGTTTCATTTGAAGCCCAAGTGGCCTATCTGCGCCAGTTAAACCCAACTGTATCGGTCAAGGTAATTACCGATGCTGTCCGGCAATTCCGCGCGGGGGTTTATCCGTCAGCGGGTACGATTTCACCGTCTGTAACATTATCCGCTCCGGCCTTGCCTTCCGTAGCAGATTTGCCCGGCCTTGCCACAACCGTCGGAGATGTAGGCAAAATTTTACAGGCCCCTTCCCTTACGCCCACCCAGTTCGGCCCGTTAGAATCTTCTACCCAACTGCTCAACCGATATCTGCCGGATTGGAAAACACGCCTTTCGTCCATTTATACCCCCGAACAAGTTGGTTTTATTCGCACCGCCTTGTCCATCAGCGATTACAGTTTAATGACCCGCTCGGCACAAGGAGGGTTCGCTTTACGGGGAAACGATTGGGACTTTGCCGACCGCTTTACCAACACGTTGCAAAGTATCGCACCTGACTATTTTTCCCAAGAACAATGTAAAGAACTGGTCAGTAAAAATTTAGCGCCCGGTTTCTCATTAAAGTCGCTGTTCCGGTTGCGCTCGTTGCAAAATTTCGTTACGCTGTATGACCGTTTGCCCAGCAATTTCGGGGGAACGCCCGAAAACGAATACCGGCTGGCAACTTCTATTTCTTATACTACCCAGCGGGAAAATCTGTCCGCCGATGATTTTTCGTTAGAAGGCCGCATCAAAAAATTATATCAAACATACGCCCAACCCACCGGGGACCGTTCCGCCGCGGCCCTTCTTCAAGCGGTCCAAGCATTTACAACAGCCAACGGCACGTTACCACGCTACCAAATCAAAGGTAAAACCGCCGAACAATACACCCCCGAAGAACGCGCGGAAACAACCCTGCGCCGGACTATTTACCACACTTTGCGAAACGCCGGTGCAAGTGATTTTAAAAGAGACCCGGCCCTGGAACAATTACAACAATTTATGTCTCAAAAAACTACGCCGCAGCAACTGTTGGAACAATTACAAGCTTTCGTGGCTGAAAACAACCGCATGCCTTTGTCGTATGTTACCGGAGTGCATCCTTTCGCTTACACGGCAGAGGAACGCTTTGAAGTTCATCTGCGCCAAACGCTCAACAATATGTTACAACGAAAAGCCCATTTAATAGATACCGACCCGGCTTTGCAACGGCTTAAAGAATTTAAAGACGAACAGCAAAAAAAAGATATCGCGCCCATACAGGTCCTGTTGGAACAAACCCAAGCCGTCATTACCCGCAACGGTACTTTCCCGCGTGCGGCTATACCGGGCAAAAAACCGGACCAATATACAGACGAAGAACGCGCAGAAATACAACTGTACCGCAAATTGCAAGAGGTAATGAATCCTTATTATCCGGTAGACAATAACGAGGCCCTCACCCAGTTGCGTTATCTCAAGCTACGCTACAATGCGGCTACCGTCAAATTTTATCAAGTCGCCGAGCAAGCATACAATGAGTTGGCCACCTATCTGGCCGAACACAAAGCGTATCCGCCCATCCAATCAACCTTGTATCGCCGGGTAACTAATCATTTGTATCATGGCGCGGATGAGTTTTGGGGAAAACCGGATCCGTCCTCTCCTGTTTACCGGCTTAACCAACTAAACGAACGTGCCTTAGCCGCCAAGCGGGGGGAAATTGCGTTTAATTTTATCGCCCCGGAAGTGGAACGCCGCGCCGCACAGGCCCGGGCCGACCATTACGGCCTCGTCCCGTGGACGGACACCCACCACTTACTGACCCAACCGTCAGATTTCGTGGACGATCCTTTATATTTTGAAGAATGGTACCTCGCAAACGAACAGGCAATTATGCTCAATGTGGACACCACTGCGGCCTTTGACGCGTTGCGTAAGGCCGTCCGCAACGGCACACCCGACGACGAAACGTACCGCATTTTAGACAAATTATATTCTATGAAGTTAGGGCCGCAACCTTCGGGCTCGTTTATCAGTGTGGCTTACCGCGGGGAAAACCCGGCCTTGCCGCTTGCTAAACATTTCCACCGGGTTATTAAAATTGAAGGCATTGCTAAACCTAACGCCCAAAGGGCCTTTGAAATAGAAAAACAACTTCCGCATATACGTTTGGTTCACAACAGCCGTTACGTAACCCGAATACTTTTAGAAAACGGAGTAACCGCCCGAGAAATAGACCAAATTGTACGCGCCCTTACCCCGGAAGGATACACCATCCGTATGAGTCCGCACGAGTTTTCACTGCAAAACGATTTCCCTTCGCAAAAAACCATGGTCGGGTATTTACACTTGCATATTGAAAAAATACAACCCACCGGGGAAAATGACCCTGACATCAGTTACATCGTGGATATTACCGCCGACGAATTGGTCAAAAACAAACCGCCCCACCAAGTATTTAAAATTTACCGCGACCTGTTCCGGCAGTATATGGACGATTACATGACCAGCTACACGCTGCCGCAACGGGGCGTACATTATACCCCATAATTTGTTATAATAAGTTTGTACTTTTGTACGAAAAAAATTAAACATAGGAGAAGGGCTCCGCTGCGGCTCGGTCGTTTTTAGGATAAATGCGGCTTGGTCGTTAGGTTGCAGCCCTAAGTGTAAAGTAAAATGGTACTTTCAGTAAAAGACAGAAAAGACATCATCAGCAAATTCCAAACCAGCCCGACCGATACCGGCTCTGCCGCCGTACAAATCGCGCTGATTACGGAACGCATCCAATATATCTCTAACCACCTCAAAACCAACCCGAAAGACTTTGCGGGCGAAAGAGGTTTAAATAAACTCGTCGGCCAACGCAAACGCTTATTGGCCTACTTGAAACGCTCTGACTTTGAAAAATATCAGGCCGTCACTAAAGAACTTAAACTCAGAAAATAGGATCTGTAAATGGAAAATTTTAACCACAAATTTGATATCCAAACAGTGGAAGTCAATGTCGGTGGGCAAACAATTAAACTGCAAACGGGTTTAATCGCCAAACAATCTGACGGAGCTGTTATGGCTACGTTAGGTGAAACCATGGTGCTCTCCACCGCTGTTTCCACCAAAGAACAAAAACCGGGCATTTCCGACTTTATGCCCTTGACGGTCAATTATAAAGAAAGAACGTACGCCGCGGGCAAAATCCCCGGCGGTTTTTTCAAACGCGAAGGCAAAGCCAGCAAAAAAGAAACCTTGTCTTCCCGCATCATTGACCGCACGTTGCGCCCGATCTTCCCGGAAGGTTTCGCTTGCGAAACCAACGTAACCGCCATGGTCGTTTCCAGCGACGATAAACACGATGCGGATATTTTATCCGTACTCGCTTCGTCTGCGGCGTTAGTCATTTCCAACATTCCGTTTAACGAGCCGGTAGCCGCCGTACGTATCGGCCGCAAAGACGGTGAGTATATTGTCAACCCGACCAAAGACCAACACGAAGAGTGCGACATGGACCTCGTCATCGCGGGATCTAAACAAGGTCTTTTAATGGTAGAAGGTGGCGCGAAAGAAGTAGAAGAAGAAGCCATCATCAAAGCGATGGAAACCGCCAAACCGGAAATTGACAAAATGTGCGACGCGCAACTTAAACTGCGCGAGTTGGCCGGCAAACCGAAATTTGAATATGTCGTAGAAAAATTGCCGCAAGAAGTAACGGATCTTGCCAACGGCAAATTCCGCGAAACCGCCAAACAAATCTTGCACGCGTTTAGCGACAAACAAACCCGCGACAAACAAGTGGCCGAACTGAAAAAATCGTTTACCGAAGAACTCACGGCTACCTACGCGGAAAACGCCGCCACCTATGCCGGAATTGCTTTAGAAAACATTATGTACGAAGAATCCCGCGCCATGGTGCTTAACGAAAACGTGCGTGTGGACGGCCGCAAACCGACCGAGATCCGCCCGTTAAGTTCTATGGTAGGTCTCTTGCCGCGTGCACACGGGTCTGCCTTGTTTACCCGCGGTCAAACGCAATCGTTGGCGGTCGCCACTTTGGGCACGCCCGACGACCAACAAATGGTAGAAGGGTTGGATGAAACGTCCTACGAACGCTTTATGCTCCATTACAACTTCCCGGGTTTTGCTACGGGTGAGTGCAAACCGGACCGCTCTCCGGGCCGCCGCGAAATCGGCCACGGAGAATTGGCCCGCCGCGCTTTATTGCCGCTGATCCCGTCGGAAGAAGAATTCCCGTACACGATCCGCGTAGTGTCTGACATTATGGAATCTAACGGATCTTCGTCTATGGCCAGCGTCTGCGGCGGCTCACTCGCCCTGTTTGACGCGGGCGTACCGATGAAATCGGCCTGCTCGGGTATTGCTATGGGTGCTATTAGCGGAAACGGCAAATTTGTCGTGCTGTCCGACATTATGGGCTTAGAAGATCACCTGGGCGACATGGACTTTAAACTGACCGGGTCCCGCAAAGGTATCACGGCGTTCCAAATGGACGTAAAACTCAAAACGGGTATCCCGCTTGACGTGTTGCGCCAAGCCATTAAACAAGCGACCGAAGGCCGCATGTTCATCATGGACCATATGGAAAAAACGATTGCCGAGCCGAACAAAAATGTTTCCCGCTATGCGCCGGTCATTTTCAAACTGCGCATCCCGGTAGACAAAATCGGCGCGCTCATCGGCCCCGGCGGTAAGAATATTAAACGCATTACCGAAACGACCGACACCAAAATTGATATTGAGGAAGACGGTACCGTAACGATTGCCGCCGCCAACGCAGATAAGTTGGACCAAGCCAAAGCCGAAATTGAAATGATGACGGCGGAAGCGGAAGTCAACAAAATCTACAAAGGCAAAGTGGTTTCTATCCAACCCTTTGGTGCGTTTGTGGAAATTCTGCCCGGCAAAGACGGACTGTTGCACATCTCCGAGATTGAAAAACACCGCATTAACAAAGTTGAAGATGTCTTGCACATCGGCGACATCATTGAAGTAAAATGCGTGGAAATTGACAATAACGGAAAAGTACGTCTTTCGCGCAAAGCGTTACTCAAATAGTTTGTAAGTTACGAACTTGAAAAACACCCCCGCTCTAACGAGTGGGGGTTTGTTTTGTCGGGTTTCACCCGACCTATAAATACTGTTACGGAAATTAACATATAGGTCGGGCGTGAGCCCGACGCAAGGCGGAATAGAACTTTCCTGCTTTCACTCATCACGTCCGAACTTATGTATAATCAGTTCATCGTCTGTAAACACGCGGCTGGGCGCCGGAGTAAAAACAAGTTCGCCGTTTTCCAACGTGGCCTTATACCAATCGGGTTTGCCGTTCACTTCCAAAAATACCATGAC
>ONAM01000020.1 GCA_900315795.1 Candidatus Avelusimicrobium caledoniensis | reverse complement strand
GGGGAAAATACCCGCGTACAATGCTTCTCCGTCCAAAAGTCGCGCGGATAAAATAGCAGGTGCATTATCTACCGTTCCGCCCAATTTCACAAGCGGCTCGCCGGGCAAATTGGCAATTCGGATATGCGGCCCGGCAAGCGGCACGTTTCGCCCGCGCGCACGGAAAATGCTTGACTCTATTTTGGTGTTAAAAGCGGCGGGTTTTTTCCAATGCGTTAGCCCGCGCCAAAAATTGCGCTGAGCAAACGCGGGGGAAAAACAACAACACACCAGTAAAAGAGTCAATAAATTTCGCATTTTTTCTCCTATTCGGCCAACCAGCCGGAAATGGTTTTGGACTCAACAGGTATAAAGACCAACTGTTCATTTTCCCAAATCACCTTATACCAACCGCGCGCGCCGTTTTTTTCTATGTAGACGGCGACTTGCGCAATTTCATCGGCGGCGATATCACTATCAAACACGCGTTGTCCGCCAAATTCTTCACGCGCTTTTTGCGGCAGATTTTTTTGCATCAAACGCTCGGTTACCGGAATTTTAACCAATACCGGCAACATTTCATCTTCGGCGGTTTCCAACAACCGGGCCATTTGGTGGGGGAACATATATCCCAGCGCAATACTTACGTTGGGCGTTGCGTAAATTTTTTCGTGGTGTGCTTTGTTGATTTCCATACCGTTGACTAAGATGTTTTTTAACTCAGCCGTATTTTTTAAACGCAACCCACGGTATAACATATGATCTTCTTGCATAAAACTTTCCGGCACAAATAATTTCATTTCATCGTCGTTACTAATAGCTTGGCGCAATTCTTCGTCGGTTAGCACACGAAATTCCGCTCCGGGTGCATTCACGCGGGTTTCGTCCGGCTCTGCAAAAAAAGTGTTGCGTGCCGGGCTTTGCACGCCGTTAGGTAAATCCGTAGGGACGCTGTCCTTGGTTACCGGGCGCAAAACAAGTTCTTCTTTTTCTAGCGTTGCTTTGTACCAACCCAATTTATTATTTACTTCAAGCAGTACATCCGCTTCGGAAATATACCTAGCCGGAATATCCCGGAAAAACACGCGGTTCTGCCAAAAAATATCCGGCTGATTTTGGGCAAGCAATTGAGGCGTTTGCGAAATGCGGACCACCACGGGAAGCCCCGTCGGAAACTTATCCGGCGCGTAATCCCACGAACTGGGCAAGGCGTAATCACGCGCAACACCCGGGTCCGGCGTCGTCCAAATTTCACCCGGATAATGCGATCGTTTTACTTCCAGTCCGTGTTGCAGTAAATTTTTCAAATCGTCCAGTTGGTTAAATACCATACCGCGGTAAAGTGCGCGTTTATTTTCTTGAAAATGTTCCGGTGCATGAAGTTTATTTGAAACCAGTAAGAGTTTACGCAGTTCATCCGGCAGTAAGGCCCGGGCCGAAACCCGACTTTCTGGCGAAGTATAAATAATAACGGGCGAATTATCCGGGAAATTGCGAATCTGAACTTTTTGACCCAATAAAGAGAATTGCGGAGATGCACGAAATGCACTCCGTGCTACCGCCGCCGGGTTAACAAGCCCTTTGGCACCGCCGTTAATCACGCGGCCCAAACCCTTTTGCGCAAACGCCGGACAAACACAAAAACTAACCAGTATAAACAGTATCCACTTTTTCATACTTATATTTTGGCTTAAAACAGAGGTGGAAACAAGGGTTTTAGGACCTACAAAAGAGATAGGCCTTTTTGTACCTATAATTGCTTATGGTATAATAAATTTATGCGCTGTACTCCACTTATCCGACTGCTCGTTTGTGCATTGCTAGCCACCACTTTGACGGCTTGTGCCTATCACGGACGCATACGCCGCGGGCTATATATTCCGGGCGGCGCGACGCAAAAGGCGGATAAATCGCTCTTGGTAATTTCAGATAAGGGCATTCCCGATAAAATTGCCATTACAGACCCTTCTAACACTTCTTTCTACGATTTTACCTTAAACGTTTCCGACGGCACTGCCGTAGCGGTAACCGATATGTTGGCCCAATTTGTTACCCGGGCCGATGCCGGTACTTCCGCCTTAGAAAACCGGTACGATTTGGCCGTTGATGTTAAATTATCCGGCGAACTGACCCGCAGTAATTGCGCCAGCGAACTGAAAAATTTAGCGGCCCGCCAAAACGGTCTTTGCACCCAACTAACGCTGACTATCCGCCGCAGCGGGAAACCGGACGTACTTACTGCGCTTTCCGCGCGGCGTTGGAGTCCGTTTGATAAACCCGGCACGGCTACCGTTTTGCGGTGGATCAACGAGCATACTTTATATTTACTTTCGCCGATATTATTACCGGCTTATACGCAACTGCAAGGAGCCCAACTGCGCCGCCAATTTGAAACACATTTGCAAGAAATTTTAGACGAAATGCGCGAAGCGCTTCGCACGCAACCGGAAGTTTTTAACTTGCCCGATGCGCCAACCCGCTAAAAAATAATGTACAATGTGTTAAGTGAGGTTATTATGAAAAAAACAACCACCAAAAAATCTGTTTTAACCAAAAAAGCAAAACCTACGGTTAAAACATCAACCAAAGATTCTCCCATTTTAAAAGATGTAAAACAGTTATGTACGACCAAAAAGGGCTGTACGTGCGCTTAGTTAAAGCCAAACCCGCGGTCGTTCCGGTGCCGGTAGCTGTTGGAGCAACCGCCCACACGGGGGGAAACACAACCGCCGTTATCCCGCAAGAACAATATAAAGAAGTATTAAATGCTCCTTTAATGGGCATTTTCTTCCGCGGATCTACGCCCAGCGCACCGCCGTTTGTTAAAGAAGGGGCGCAAGTGAAAAAAGGCGACGTCATTTGCTTAATTGAAGCGATGAAAGTATTTAACGAAATGCGCGCGGAATTTCCGTGTATCATTACCAAAGTGCTCCCCGTTAAACAAGGCGAGCCGCTATTTGCCATTGAAAGGGTATAATTATGAATCCATTACAAGAAAATATCAATTTAGCTATCAGCCAAATTACAGATCACTTGGCTAAAAATCAAAAAGCCACCGCATGGCAACTAAAAGTAATGCTTAAAGTGTCCAGTTCCGTGTTATATTTGGCATTGGGTGCACTGTATCAGCAAGGGAAAATTACGTTGGAAGCCGACGGCATTGATTACCACGTAACGTGGGCACAACCCGCCAACGCGGAAAATAAATAAAGCGGTTTTAAACAGAAAAACACCCGCTCTTAACGAGCGGGTGTTTTGTGTGGTCAGAAAGTCATTTCAAATGCTTAATGCGCGCGGCGTATTTTTCGGCCAGCGCGTTATTGTGCGCGTCGCCGCCGTCTGAATTACTACTCTTATAGACGGGAAGCGCAAGGCCTTGTTCGTCCAATATCTGTGCGGCCCGGTACAAAATATGGTGGAGCACCGCGGCAAAGGCCACCGTGGAAATGGGAGCTACGCCCGTGTCTTGCAACGTCAAACACGTTTCATTTTGACCCACGCAATTATCAATCACCAAATCGGCCACGTCTTTTAACAATTTGCCCGACGAGTGACGGCTTTGGCTGTGCGTGTGCGCAGACGCGGCGGTAAACGCAATTGTAAAAAGTCCTTTTTGTTTGGCAGTCAGCACCGCGTCAATGCCCGCCGGGTTGCGCCCGGAGTTGGAAAACGCAAGCAAAATATCGCCCGCGCGTAACTCATGCGTAGCCAAAATTTTGGGGGAATAACCCTCTTGGCGTTCTAAAGCTGTTCCCGTATGCGCGCCGAGTTGGAACATTAAACCGGGATCTAAGATAGCGTCCACTGCGGCAAAACAGCCGCTTCGGTGGAACGGCTCCAACGCGGCACTACCGCTATGACCGCAACCAAACGTGTGAATAATACCACCGTTTTTAAGGCAATCAGCTATTTTTTGGGCGGCTTGTTCACAAGCGGCCTGTTGAGTCGTTTCTAAGCGTTCCAACAGACGTATGATTTCATTAAAGAAAGGACTTTTAAACTCATTTTTCATAGCCCTATTATAGCAAACCCGTCGTGTTAGTACCACCAATGGGCGTTGCCACTGCCTGACCACGGGGCATAGTAACTGCTTTTTCCGGTTTCGGCTTTACAAATTTGATTGCGAATATCGGACAAATCTAAATTATTGATTACGGTACATCGGCGGCCCGGTGTGACGGAGTGTTCTAATGAAACTTGGTACTGCATACCAATTTGCGAATTGTAGCACAAAACGATTGCCTCTCCGGAAGCCGTCCCCGTACCATAGCCAACAGAACAATAGCCCCAGTTATAATTATATCTATTGGTTGTACTGGTATCTAATTTCCCGGCGGGCATTTCTATGGCTAATTCTTCAAGATCTGTTGCATAGGAATTATTTGCCAAGTAATATACTTCTTCCGCTTGTGAAATACTATTTACTAAATTTTTTAAGGTAGCATACCGACTTTTATAAACAGCTTTTTGATACTGTGGCAACGCCACCGCGGCCAAAATGCCGATGATGAGAACAACGACTAAGAGTTCAATGAGGGTGAAACCTCCCGCCCCGTTCGTCATCCCGGAAATTTGTAATCCGGGATATAACGGGGCGCTAAAATAACCCACCATTATATCCCGCATAGAAACACTGCGGGATGACGAATGGTGGGTTATGCGGCATGACAAACTTTTTTTATAACAACTTCTTTCATTTTTTCTTTGCATATAAACTCCTCCTTTTTATTTGGGTGTAGTAAAATTAAATCAAAAAAAAAAACGATGTCAACCCCCTTGCGAGTGGCAGGCAAATAGGGAGCCAACAAACACGCCACAAAATAAGGTAAAATATGTATATGCCAAAACGCTATTATTACGCCGCAAAAAAATCACGTAAAAAAACGAAAAAAACATCTTCTTATGCGTGGATACGTTCCGCTTTATATATTTTAGGCGGCGCGTTGTGTGTGTGGCTGTTTTGCATTTTGTGGTTTAATACGGCAGGCGGTCCCGTTGGCAAACGGGTATCGGAAATGCTGTTTCAATGCTTTGGGCAAGCCGCCGGACTTATCCCCGTATTACTGACCTACTGGTTGATACAAACCGTACGAAAAAAAAGCGCGGCGTTTTTACTTTTTCTAATCGGTAGCGGCACATTTTTGTGTGCCTGCGCGAGCTTGCTTACTTGTTTAAAACTCATCTTTACCGACTCTATGCTTACCGGGGGGAAAACCGGCGAAAGTATTTTTTATGCGTTTAGAGGCATTACCGGCAGCTTAGGGGCGGCATTATTTTCTTTGGCGTTTTTGCTTGTGGGCTTACAAATTTTAGTAGCTATTCCGTGGATAACGGTGTTTCAAAAAACGGTGGAGTTTGTCCGCAATGACTTTAGCGGCTGGTTGGAAGCCCGTGCCGAACTCAAACAAAAAGTAGCGGAAGGCCGCACCGCTGTTAAAGTAAAAGCGGAGCAAGATAAAGAACAAAATATCCCCGTAGCCGTGGCGGAAGAAATTCATGTCGTACCGGAAATTCACCGTTCCAAGCCGGAAATACGCCGTCCGAAAACGGAGCCGGTAACCGCTAAGCGGGAAGAAAAACCCGCCGAGCCGGAAACAGTCAACGAAAAACCGTTGGATGAAAACGGCGAAGTGAAAAAATTTGATCCCAAAACTTTTAAACTCCCGTCCTTAGATTTACTGCACGACCCCAAGGGCGACGGGGTCGTTGGCCCGACCGATGAAGAAATCGCCCAAGCCACCAAACGTTTGGAAGACACGCTTAAAAGCTTTGATATCGGTGCGCACGTAACGGGCGTTTCGCCGGGCCCGGTAGTTACCCGGTATGAAATACAGCCGGATGCGGGGGTGAAAATGTCCTCTATCACGGCTCTTACGCAAGATATCCAAGCCAGCATGCAAGCGCGTTCTATCCGCGTGCAAGCGCCGATCCCGGGCAAGAGCACCATGGGGTTTGAAATTCCTAACGACCGTGCCGTTACCGTAACGATGAAAGAGATTTTACAATCGCCCGTCTATGCCCAATCTAAAGCGGTACTGCCTATTGCCTTAGGCCGCTACGCCAACGGCGACCCGGCCGGAACAGTAGCCGAAAAATGGCCGCATATGCTCATTGCCGGAGCGACCAACAGCGGTAAATCTATCTGCGTGCATACGATTATTATGTCCATTTTATTCAAACACCGCCCGGACGAAGTCAAATTTTTACTCATTGACCCTAAACGCGTGGAGCTTACCTTGTACGAAGGCATCCCGTATTTGTATGACCCCAAAACTTCGTGCGACGATGCGGACATTATTACCAAAGCGTCCGACGCGGCTAAATCACTGCAAATGCTCGTAAAAGTCATGGAAAAACGCTTAGATTTGTGCCAACTGGCCAAGGTCAAAAACATTGAGGGCTACAACCAATGGGCCAAACAAAATAACGAAGAAAAAATGTTCTATATCTTTGTGATTATTGACGAAATGGCCGACCTTATGTTGCAAACCAAAGCGTCTATTGAGGACTCTATCCAACGCCTTGCGCAAATGGGCCGCGCCATGGGTATACACTTAATTTTATGCACGCAGCGTCCGTCCGTAAAAGTGGTAACGGGTATTATTAAAGCCAATATGCCTTCACGCATTGCACTGCAAGTAGCGTCGGGTATTGACTCTAAAGTTATTTTAGATGGCGTCGGGGCCGAAGATTTGCTCGGTCGCGGCGATATGCTGTTGTTAGATTCTTCCACCCAAACGCCGCTTCGCATCCAAGGGGCATACGTTGCGCCGGATGAAATTAAAGCGGTAGCCGATTTCTTACGCGCCCAAGGCGGCCCGGATTATCCCGTGCAAGTTGCCAGCGAGCAACCGGCAAACAGTATGCGCCCGCAAGACGGCCTTGGCACAACACCCGAAGAACAACTCCAAGCCTTGCGGCTTATTAAAGAACGCCGCCGCGTCAGCCAAGATTTACTCAAAGCCCACTTTGGTTCTTCGGCACGTGCGACCAATATGCTTAGCGTACTGGAAATGCGCGGCTATATTACCAAACCCGAGGGCTCTAACCGCTGGGAAATTCACTACGATTTAATTGACCAAGGTATTGAAGAATTGGAAAACCCGCCTTACGACAAAAACTATGAGGAAAAAACGTATGAAACGGTTTATAAATAACGTCCACGCGGTGTTCGTGCTCTCGCTCGTGCTGTCCGGTTGTGCACACGCCAGAGCAGTAGAAAATAAAGAAATTTCACTTCAGCCCGCCCCGCAAGTAACTGAGCCAAAATCAACCCCGGCAGTTACCGCTGCGCCGGTGCCTCAAAAACCGATCGCCAAAGCGTATGTGCCATCGCCGGACAAAGTGATAGAGCAACTTAAAGCGTGGGATAAAAATTTGAAATTTTTACAAACCGATTTCACACAAATTACTTCTTACGACGGCGTGGAAGTCAGCCGCTCCAAAGGCCAATTATTCTACCAACAGGATAAACGCCTGCTACGCTTAGATACAAAAGACAGCGACGGCGCACTTATCCAATCGGCCGTTACCGACCGCAACGATCTGTTTATTTTAGATGATAAAAATCACGTTATTATGAAACTGAAATGGGACGAGTGGCAACAAAACCAACCCAACCAAGCGTTGTTTGATTTTGGCAATTACACTGCCTTGTTAGACCGCCATAACGTCAAGGCCTTGCGCCCCAATCACTTTGCACTAACACCTAAATCGGGCAACGCATATACGCTCTATTTAACATTAAGCGCGCAAGATGCTTTTCCCACGTCTATTAAACTGGTGGCCGACGGAGTTACCACCCAAGCCGATTTGATACATACGCAAAAAAATAATCCCTTACCGGATAATACCTTTGGAGGAAAATTCAAATGATGACCCTTGCTAATAAAATTACCCTCACACGTGCCGCTATGGCTATTGTGATGTTTCTGTTTATTTTAATGCCCTATGCGTGGGCACGTATTGTGGCGATTGTAATTTTTACCGTAGCCGCCAGTACCGATTGGGTGGACGGCAAAATCGCCCGCGAAACCCATACCATTACACCTTTTGGGGCCATTGTAGATCCGTTTGTAGATAAAATTTTAGTCATCGCTGCGTTCTTTGCGTTTGTGGGTATCCCGAAACTCAACGTGCCGATTTGGGCTGTATTTTTGATTTTACTGCGCGAACTGATGGTATCTAACTTGCGTGCGATTGCTGCCTTAGAAGGCAAAGTAATGGCCGCCGAACGGTGGGGGAAATTTAAAACGGTTGTCCAAATGTCCGCGATCGGCACGATTTTCTTTGTATTGCTGATGTACCACTTGTCGCAACTACTGGGTGGCATCGGGCAAGAAGTGTGCGTATTTTTATTCGTATTACTGCGCAAAATTCCCTACGCTATCACAGCCATTGCCGCTGTAATTACATGGTTTAGTGCGGTTTCGTATCTGCGCAATAATTGGGAATTACTTAAAAAATCATGGAGTTTGCCCGCATGCAAACAGTAGTGCGTTGTTTGGCGACCGGACTATTTATCAGTTACGTGCCGCCGATGATTTTTCCTTTCAAAAAAAACACAGGGGCGGGCTTTGTAGGCACGCTGTGGGGTATCCCGCTTGTGCTTTTGTTTCCCACAGATACGTTTTTATATGCGATTTGCATGCTTGCCTTTTGGGCATTTGCGGTATATATCTGCAAAAAAGTACAATTTAAGGGGGAAACCGGGCACGATAACCCCAAAATCGTCATTGACGAGATTGCCGGTTACATTACCGCCATGGCCTTTTTACCGCGCACATGGCCGTATTTAGTAGCGGCATTTGTGCTTTTCCGTACGTTTGATACAGTCAAACCGTGGATTGTAAAGACCTTTGATAAAATGCAAAATGCGTTTGGCATCGTATTTGACGATGTAGCCGCCGGACTTTTGGCTAATATCTTATTACAGCTTTTTATTATTTTTGTTGTACGGGCATAACCCAAGGAGAATATATTTTATGCAAGTATCTACATTACGTGAACTCGTCGCCGCCGGCGGACCGGTACTTATCCTACTGGTACTGTTGTCCGTTTATTCCATTTCGGTCATTTTGGAGCGGTTTTTTAGGTTGCGCTCATCTATTTCTCTTTCGCGCAAATTATTATCTTACTGCTATCATCCGATTCACTCGGAAAATTACCAAAAAGTAGAAGAGGCCTGCCGCAAAGAAATGGTAAAAGATACACCGGCCGCGCACTTAATGGGCGAACTGGTAGCCGCACGCAACCGCACTCCTGCGGAACTGGAAAAAATTTCCGCTAACATTATTGACTGGGAAACTGCTAAACTCCAACGCCGTTTAAGCGTATTGGGTACTTTGGGCAGTATCACTCCGTTTATCGGGTTATTCGGCACGGTAATCGGCGTTATGCACGCGTTTAAAGATTTATCTGCCAATACCGCCGCCGCGGGCGGAGCGTCCGTAGTGGCAGCCGGTATTGCCGAAGCACTTGTTAATACGGCGGCCGGGTTATTCGTAGCTATTCCGGCGGTTATTGCGTATAACTATTTCTTGTCCAAAACGAACTATTTTGCCAAAGAATTAGAAAACGCCGCCAACGATTTTATCTACCGCTAACAGGTAACGTATGAGCACACATAAAACAAGAACCGTTATGGCTGAAATTAACATGGTGCCGTTTATAGACATCACGTTGATTTTGCTGATTATTTTTATGGTCATGAGCCCGCTGCTGGTGCAAATGCAACTCACGGTAGATTTGCCTAAATCTAACTCGGTTAATACGCAAGCGGAAGACGACGTCATCCGTATTGACGTAGAGAAAAACGGCTCTATTACCGTGCAAAATAAAAAACTGACCCTTAAAAATTTAGAACGTGAACTTATTTTACGTATGGGAAAAGCCAATAAGAAAACGATCCTCGTCCAAGCGGATAAAGACGTGCCGATCCAACAAGTGGTCAACGTCTTTGATATCGCCAAAAAATTGGGCGCGGCCAAATTAGGTATTGGCGTACTTTCAAAAAGCGAATGAACCGATATTTAGTTTTTTCAAGCGGCTTACACGTGTTGGGGCTACTGCTTGTGCTGGCTTGTTTGGCAGGGCCTGCCAAAAAGACGTCGGCTACGTATACGATTGATTTTATCGGCACGGGCAAAGTAATTGCCACACAAGGCCAAGAAACCGCCCCCAAAACAGGCGTACAAACGCCGCAACCGGCCGCGGCCGCGGTCGCTAAGCCCGAGCCGGCTCCCGCCGCCAAAAAGGCCTACGCTGCCAAGGCGGAAATTGCCTCAAAACCTAAGCCCAAAAAAGCCAAAGAAAAAGAGGTCCCTTTGGCCGCCCCGAGTGTATTAGAAGACACCGACGACGAAGCTCTTTCCGGAGCCGAAGACAGCGAAGGCGAGCAAGTAAACGCTTTTGGCGGGGGGAACATCCAAACCGATTTTGCCAACTTCCCATACCCGTGGTACATTACGCAAGTGCGTAACAGTTTATGGAGCGAATGGGAAAAACGCCGCCCGGCAGGTAGCACCCTGGGCACGCTCGTTTCGTTTGCGATTGCGCGCGACGGGAAAATAAGAGATTTAAAAATAGAAAAAAAATCGGGCGATGAAACTTTTGATTTTGCGGCCACGTCGGCCGTCATTAACGCAGGGCCTTTTGCGCCGCTGCCTATGTATTACGAAAAAGATGAACTTACCGTAACGGTAGAGTTTAAACAGGAGAATTAATTATGAACGGATGGCAACGCTTCGGCATTTTATTTTTATGTTGTTTTTTTGTAATGGTACTTTTTCCGGAGTATGACAAGGCCGGGTGGACGTTTATCGGCTTAATAATGCTGATGTGGACGGGCGCAATTATGATGCTATCCCTCATTACAAACGTGTTTGGTTTAGATCGTTTTGATTGGTTTAACCGCTTGTTGACACTCGCCGTTTTCTGCGGTATTATGTACACATTACTGTGGTATTTCCCGCAGACGGACAAAGTATCCCCCGTCAATAAATTAAAATACGGCGAATATCCGACGATGAGCGATATTAAAAAGGGTGTTAAGAAATTAACCTTTAATTTCAATTTTGCCACCCGCGGCGTGGAAGACAGACACAAACCCCTGGGGGAAAAAGTAGATGAAGCGTCTAAACAAGTGCAAAAGACGGCCCAACAAATAAAAAAGGAAGCCCAATCTTTTATTGAAATTGTTGACGAAGAAAAAGAAACTTATTTGGAAGACTAAATGAAAAACACACTGTTAATTACCGGCGGAAACGGCTTTATCGGCCATGCCTTAACCGATAAATTATTACAAGAGGGCTTTAATGTGCGTATCGTTACGCGCCGCACGCCGCGTCAGCAACCGGCTAACCCGGCTGTTACGCTCGTACAGGCCAATTACGACGATGTCAACTCGCTCAAACAAGCCATGGACGGATGCGTGGGCGTATTTCACTTAGCCGCCGCTATTTTTGCTTTTAACCGCAAAGATTTTGAAAAAGCCAACGTCTTGCACACCAAAAACGTGGTGGAAGCCGTCAATCAAATGCCGCAGATTACCACCTTTGTGCACGTGTCCAGCTTAGCCGCCAGCGGGTTTGCAAGCGATGCTAAAACCCCGCGCACGGAAAATATGACCCCGGCCCCGGTGTCCGATTACGGACGCACGAAATTAGGGGGGGAAGAAGCCGTAAAAACGTTACGACCCGGCGTTAAATGGACGATTATCCGTCCGCCAATTGTGTACGGAAAAAACGATTCGGGCGTGTCTAAAATTGCGTTGTGGGTCAAACGCGGTATTATGGTTAATACGTCGGGCAACGGAATGTTTAGTTTTGTACACGTAGACGATTTGGTAAGTGCCTTGTGGCAAGCGTATGAGCGGCAAGACACAAACAAAGAAACGTATTTTATCGCCGAGCCGAATATGTACAGTTGGGACTATTTCATTACCGAAATGGCCCGCGCCATGAAATGTAACAAACCGTTTATGCCTAACGCACCCAAGTGGCTAATGAAAGCGGCGGCCTTTGGCTACGAAACGTGTGCGCGGCTGACGGGAACACTCCCGGCGTTAAATTACGACAAAGTGACAGAGGCCACCGTCCCGGGCCACTGGATATGCTCCAGTGAAAAGTGGACAAAATTAACGGGCCAGCAATTTACCCCGTTAAAAGAAGGTCTTAAAAAAAGTTTTGAGTAGCGTGCAAGACGGATAGAATTTTGTTATAATATATCCGTCAGTTTTGCTGACAAAGTGATTTTGGAGAGGTGGCCGAGAGGCTGAAGGCAGCGGTTTGCTAAACCGCCATACAGGTTAATTCCTGTATCGAGGGTTCAAATCCCTCCCTCTCCGTTTTTTATCTTAGAAAAACGCTTGATTTCGTTGTTGCTCACTTGCTCGAGTACCTCGGCGCTCCGCGCCCGTTCCGACAGTACACTTCGCAAGTTCGCGCCTAGAAATCAGGCGTTTTTCGTCGCTAAAAACTGCCTGCTTGAGCAAGGCAAAAACCGCGAGGGCGGGCCCGGGCAAAAACCCACGGGTCGGGGATCTCCCACACAAACGATGTCAAGTTCCCCAAAGACCTATCTTATAAACAGGACTTTTGGCCCTTGTGAACCTGGTGTCAGTTACATAGAATAGAGGTATCTTTTTGGAGGAAAACAAATGAACAAACAAAAAGCAATCTTATTTTCGTTGGCGACCGTGTGTTTATCCGTGCCGACGTACGCGCAAATCAAATTGCCTGTTAAAGGCATCCCTGCGCTGAATAAAAATGTTGTCCGCACGCTAGTGCGTAACGAAAAAATCTTTCATCCTGTCTTTGGATATACCGCTCCGCTATTGCCTACCGATTTAGCCAAAGTTTATCCGGTTACGTCGGACAAAGCGCAATCACTTGATTTGCAACATACGCAAGGGTTGATTCAAACCGCCCCTATTTTAAGTCCGGCTAATGAGCCGTTAAAGTATATTCAAGCGTTTTCGCACACCAACTCTCTTTCCGTGGCGCAATTAACGCAAGCGACCTATTTGTATCGCATGGCACATCCTACCCACCAACCCGGCACAAACACACAAGACCTGTATTTATCCGGTTTGTTACAAAAAAGCAAATCTTTAATGACACAATCGTCTGCAAATCTTTGGCAACGGGAGGAATTACCGTCCATTGGGTTGTTAACACGTCTGCAAAAAGCCGCTTTTATGCCTAACTCGTATGCGGAGTTAGTCCGGCTTTTCCCGGAGTATCCTAAACACGTTACGTTGAACGAAGAGGGCATCCCCGTCAAAACGTCACAGGCCGATATGGCTAGCGTGTTGGATACCTATTTAATGCTTTCAAACCGCAAACAATTAGGCGCGTTTAATAACACAAAGCAAGGGGCCAATTACACGCCGTTTATTTTGACACCCGAAGAACACGCCGCCGCAAACGAACTTTTAAAGTCCCGTCTGCAGAACGAGCAAATCCCGGCTAACCCCTTTGCGGATGATTTAATTGAAATTGCCTATAACCGTTTAGAATCGCACACGATTCCGTATACGCAAGCGGCCGAAGCCGGAGCAGGATATAAAGCGTATCCGAACTATAAAAATACGGCCTTATACCGCACGATTCAGGGTATGATTGAAGGGCAAGAACCGGATGTGTTTATAGACACCTATCACCGCATACTGAAAAATGATGACATCACCCATCTAATTGTTTTAGATGCTATCATGGGCGGAGTGGAACTGACCGACTTAAAACATGCCGACCGTGCCTTGCGTGCGTTTGATGAATTTACAGCCGACCTGGAAGACACGCCGGAAAATATCGCACACGTTCAAGTTTTGCAACAAAACTTGCGCATTGTGTTTGAGCCGTATATTGAATACAACCGCAATATGCCGTATAATTCCATAGACGGTGCAGATGCGTTAGGTTGGCATGCGCACGAATTATTGGACATGACAAAGGCCAGAAATTTGGTAGGCCGCAACTGGAAATAAAAGTCTGATTACCAATTATTTAAATCTTACGCCGGGAGTTGTTGGCACACCGCCAGCACCCGGCGTAAATTTTGCCAAATTAAGGGGTTTTTAAAATCGGGTTGCCACGTCTTGCCGCCTAAAGAATCACTTACGATGTACACGCACGCACACGGAATTTTGCGCCGCGCACACACGGCAAGTAGCGCAGACGTTTCCATATCTGCCGTTAAGACGTGGTTTTTTTGGTAGTGTTTAATTTCTTGTTTTGTTTCGCGGAAGATAGCGTCCGTGCTCCAGTTGCGCCCGAGGTGAAAATTAAGTTTTTGCGCGCGAAATAATTTCAGCAAACGTGCGGTTAGTTTTTTATCAGTCCGCACAAGTTCTTTACTTGTATAGTGGGGGGAAGTGCCGTCTGCGCAAATACTTTCCGTACACACCACGATATCGCCCGGGACAACTTCCTCTTGCAAACTCCCGGCAAGTCCTACAAAAACAATTTCTTTAACTCCCAAACAAGCGGCTTGTTCAACGGCTAACGCTACTGCAGGCCCGCCGCACCCAAAACCTGTGATAAAACAAAAATCTTCCTGTTCGTGGCAATACACCTCGGCCGATAAAAACCGTTTCTTCCAACCTTGCTTGACAAACGTCTGCACGAGCGGGGCAAGCGGGCAAACCACCGCCTTGGACGGCAGTTTCAAGCCGCGCGCGGTAACGTCCACATACATTTGGGGCGTTACCAGTTCAGCCGAACGGATTTTTTTATGGGGGGGAAAAATAAGTTTCATAACGCTTAAATTATACTATATCACGTGCGCCAAAAAATTGTAAAATATAAGGGAAGTAAAAATCTAGGGAGGATGTACCATTATGATTAAAGTAGGTATTAACGGTTTTGGCCGCATCGGTCGTTTCGTGTTCCGCGCGGCTCAAGAACGCAAAGATATTGAAATCGTCGGTATTAACGACTTGTGCCCGGTTGACTATTTGGCTTATATGCTTAAATACGACACCATGCACGGAAAATTTGAAGGCACCGTAGAAGCCGACGTGGCAAACAGCCAACTCATCGTTAACGGCAAAAAAATCCGCGTCACCGCCGAAAAAGATCCGGCCAACTTGGCTTGGGACAAAATCGGTGCGGAATATGTGGTAGAATCTACCGGGTTGTTCTTAACGCAAGAAAAAGCGCAAGCGCACATCAAAGCCGGTGCCAAATACGTAGTAATGTCTGCCCCGTCTAAAGATGCGACCCCGATGTTCGTCGTCGGCGTGAACGAAAAAACGTACGTCAAAGGTACGCAATTTGTTTCCAACGCGTCCTGCACCACCAACTGCTTGGCCCCTATCGCCAAAGTATTAAACGACAAATTCGGTATTAAAGACGGTTTAATGACCACCGTTCACTCCGTAACCGCTACGCAAAAAACCGTAGACGGCCCGTCCATGAAAGATTGGCGCGGCGGCCGCGCGGCTTGCGGAAACATCATCCCGTCTTCCACGGGTGCCGCTAAAGCGGTAGGTAAAGTAATTCCGGCCTTGAACGGTAAACTGACCGGTATGTCTATGCGCGTACCGACGTTGGACGTGTCCGTAGTGGACTTGACCGTCAACTTGGCTAAACCCGCCACGTACGAAGAAATCTGCAAAGCCATGAAAGAAGCGTCTGAAGGCGAACTCAAAGGCGTACTCGGCTACACCGAAGATGCCGTTGTGTCTTCCGACTTCTTGGGCGATAAACGCACCTCTATCTTTGACGCCAAAGCCGGTATTGCTTTAACCGACACGTTTGTCAAAGTAGTATCTTGGTACGATAACGAAATCGGCTACTCTAACAAAGTGTTAGACTTAATTGCCCACATGGCCAGCGTAAACAAATAATTACGGCTGTTCTTACACAGCACCAAAAACAGAACAACAGACCCCCGCTCTAACGAGCGGGGGTTTTCTATGAGAGAAAAGATCAACGTCCTATAGCATATCCTTGCCCATAATCGCCGTATGTTCCCACACTTGACCCACCAAATCCCCGGCAAATGGACGTTTGTATATTTTTATTCCAACCGTAACAGGAGGTGTAACCTGTGGTATGGGTTCTTATCAAAACAAAATTCTCATTAAAACAAGCTATAAAATCATTTCCAGATTTTGCTACCATACATTCTGTTCCATCGGGGAAAAAAGCGGCTTTTGTGGGCGTGCTGGTGATATACTGATCTTGTTTTAATTCTACTGCTGTTCCGGTAATATCAAGGGGTAATTCAGAAACATCATTTGGATAATTTCCATTCGCCATATAATATACTTCTGCCCCTTTATAAAGTGCGTCCATGTAAACCATCATTTGTGTAAGACGCGCTTTCAGTACTGCTTTTTGATACTGCGGCAACGCCACCGCCGCCAATATGCCGATGATTAACACAACAACTAATAATTCAATAAGCGTAAACGCTTGTTTGTTTTTCATACAACCTCCTTTGTTGCATTATTAAATAAAATGTAGCAAAAAAAAAAACGATGTCAAGGGCTCAAACTTTTTTCATAAAAAATGCTTGCAACAAAAAGTAAAAATAGTTACAATAATTCGTATGCAAATTTTTGCTAACTCTTTGAACAGTCTTATTATTACCAACGTAGCCATTAGCGCGGCGTTGGTGCTAGTTGCGTTTACGCTAATTAAACGTATGTATGATAAGGCGAGTTCGGAGTGTTAAATGATGTAATAAATAGATTTGTTGTTAAATCAAACCCGGACTTGAAAAAAACAAGTCCGGGTTTTTTATGTGAGGTAATAAAAAGTAAAGATGAAACGAGTAGTACTCCAAACAGCCGTGTGGATGATAGTTACCACACTGCCGGCACAGGCACAAGTATCACGCGCAATTTCCGGCGCGTTCAAAGCGGGGGAACACCTGATCAACCCGCAACAAATAGTATCCGCCGTGGAGCGGGCTACGGCGCGCAGGGCACTGTCTGCACAGTTCTTAGCGATGCACCACTCCTTGGCCGCAGAACAATCTCTTGTCTGGGGAACGGCGGTGGCTTTGCCCTTAGAACGCCGCTTTATTCCTACGCCTGTGGAGCCCGCGGTAACCGACGTGCCCCAAACGCGCTCTTGGATAGAGCAACAACAACGCAATTTTAAAGCATGGCAGCTTAAACGTGAACACGCCCGGCAAATTGCATTCACTCAAGCATTGGCCGCGTTGCCGCAATTGCGCCCGGAGCTTGCTTTTTACGCCGATGATTTATCCGGTTTACTCGTGCAAGAACATCATATCCATCAACTACCCGCGTTGCCCTTACTGGCACGGCCCAACTATTTATACCGCGGACTGAGCTTGGAAAGTGACGGCTCCGGTTTGCGTAGAATTTTACATCATGGGTTACTGCTGCAAGATGTGGGGCAATTCTCTAATAGTTTGCTGATGTCGCTGGCAAGCACGCCGCAAGATGCGGCGGCGATTTCCAAACTTAAATATACCAATTTGGCCCAATCGCCACACACGGCCTTGCAATATTCGTTTAGAAAGGTCAACACCTCTTCGGACGTTCTCCCCGTTATCGTAAGCGTAAAGGGGATAGAAGAAAACGGCGCGGTGGTGCGTGTGCAGCACGATATCCCGGCGGAACACTTGCCCGAAGTAACGGCCCTGTTAAAAATTAACGATACGCCCACGTGGTGCTCTATTAAATTAGAGGGAAGCGGCTTTAAAATTACCCCGTACGAGATTAAATAGCAAAAACCAACCCCCGGCGTAGCCGGGGGTTATTATTACATAGCGTATTTTCTGACATTATTCTCATCCGATAAAAGTTCCCCGGCTTTCATAATCTTTTGACAAAAACCGCCTTCCTCTCCTTTATAGTAGTAGTGCCACTCACAACACGTCCACGTACCCGTTTGGTACTTCGTCGAAAGTCCACATCCTTTGTATTTACCTGACATAAAATACGCAGTAGTATAACTTGCGCCTAACCGAATTTCAAATAGATCATTATAAGCTTTAATGGCCGTCGAGTCTCCTGCTAATTTTGTACCTTTTTTAAAACCGGTAAGATCTAAAGTAAGTTCATCCAAATCGGTGACCGCCGTACCGTTAGCCAAGAAATAGGCATTTTGTGCCGTTGCTATACTACGCATAAATGTTTGCATATTGGCGGCGCGGCTTTTCCAAACGGCTTTTTCGTACTGCGGCAAGGCCACCGCCGCCAATATGCCGATGATGAGAACGACGACAAGTAATTCAATAAGCGTAAACGCTTGTCTATTTTTCATAACTACTCCTTTTTGATATTTTTTCTTACAAATAAAATCTATCAAAAAAAAAACGATGTCAAGTAAAATTTTTTTAACAAAAAAATATCCCTCTTTTCCGATAAGAAAAGAGGGAGACCAAAACAGCGGTTGCTTATAGGGTACTTGTATTATTTAGCGGCGCATAACACGTGGCTAAACGAGAACGAAACACCCACATACACGTTTTCGCCGCGGGAACTGATATACTTGCCCTTGGCCGTGTAATAGCTGATAAACGGTGCCACGTATAAGTTTTTATATACTTGCACATCTAAGCGGGCGTTTGTTTCAAACTCCCAATCTAAGTCCGTCGGATGTTTTTTGGTGGTAGATAAATAATCACGGAACATCGCATCCCACTTAAAAGTGGCACCATCACGTACGGGAAGCTCCAATTTGACGCCGGTTTCCCAGGCAGATTTTGTAGCATACGGATGATACGTAAAATCACGCTCACCCACAAACGCCCCGTATAATTTTTTCAGGTATTTTCCTTCAAACAGTTTGACACCGGCCATACTGCGCACAATGCGGGTGCGGGGGGCGTTATCGGGTTTGGTAAATTCGGTTTCATAGCCGAGGTTTGCAAACGGACCGGCACTAAAACCGCCCCACAAATCATCTACTTGCCAGATCTTTTGGGTATAATCGGTGGTAAGCAAAATTTTATCGGCATTTTCGTTTGTTAAACGCTCGCCGTCTACCGGACGGATTTTTGTGCGTCCGTAATCCATGGTCAGCTCGTTGGACCACAAAAAATGCTCGGCGTGATAATCGGCAATAGAATCCCAACTGCCGCGCACGGACGTTTGTGAATCGGACGTCAAACGCGCATCCGAAAAGTTTTGATAATCTTGCGCATGTTTGACTTCGGTAGAAGTTAAATCAAGCGCGAGTTTTTTTAGCTCCACTTGCCAACCTTGCTTGCCGTCTTGGGCAAATACCGCCGTAGCGGCCAAGGTAAGCAACATCACAAATACTAATTTTTTCATATAACTCCTTTAATAAAAAATAAGAATATCACGGGGATAATCTTATTTATATTTTAACGAATTTAGCGGGTTATCTTCAACCAAAAAGGGAGTGCCCGCCACCGGGCACTCCCGCTCCTAAAGCAGACCGTCTGTTACGCTGTCTTTTTGATTTTAGCCACCAACGCAAGCAAATATATCACGCCAACGGTAATGACGATAACAGACCCGGTTTGCGAGGCCATCATGTCGGACATAAAACCCATGACCGGGGGGAATATCGCCCCTCCGATTAAACCCATAATCATCAGGCCGGAGATTTCATTTTTCTTTTCCGGTTTATGCAAAATAGCTTGCGAGAAAATAATCGGAAAAACGTTGGAGTTTCCCAACCCGATTAACGCCACACATACAAACAAAGCCCCTTGCGCATTGAAAACGAACAAACCGCCCATCGCTAAAAGCATAAATACCACACTGACGGCAAATACGATTTTAGCCGAGATTTTGGATAAAAGAAACGACCCCGCAAAACAACCTATGGTGCGGAAGATAAAATAAATACCCGTCGCTTTCATAGCCGCTTCGGTAGCGAGACCGACTTTATCCATTAAAATTTGCGGAGCTGCCGTATTTGTTCCCACGTCAATACCCACGTGGCACATAATACCAATAAAACACAGCAAAATTGTTCCGTCGCCCAGTAACGCTAGACATTCGGCAAAGGTAGAAGGTTTGCCGGTAATTTCTTCTTCGTTGATTTTTTCTTTACCTAAGAAGATTAACGCCAATACACATTCCAGCGCAAAGATAGCATACATCAGCGTCCAGTTGTTGTATTTAGCGGCCAGAAACGGGGCAATTACCGTGGCACTCCAAGAGGCAATCGCTTTAACAAATTGCCCAAAAGTCATCGTACTGGCCAGTTTATCGCCCGTAACAATGTTAGACACTAACGGGTTTAACGATACTTGCATCAGCGCATTACCGATCCCCAATAGCGAAAACGAAACCATCAGCAACGTCAAACTTTTCACCGGGATAAGCGGTAATAAAAGAGCTCCCAACGTAACCCACAAACTGATAAGCACCGTTTTGCGACGTCCGATTTTATTCATCAACATCCCCGTAGGAACAGAGAAAATCAAAAACCAAAAGAACACCGCAGAAGAACAAAGAAATGCTTGAAAGTTATTCAAAGCAAAATCTTTTTTAACGAAGTTTGCCGCCGTACCAACACTATCCACAAACCCCATCGCAAAAAAGGCCAACATGACCGGAATAAGTTTTGTTATCAACGAATTATTTTTTTGTTCAGACATATACTCTCCTATTATCTATCTTCATACGACGGCCATGCGCCTGTTTTTGAACAAACAAACGCGGCTGTTTCCACCGCTTGTTTATGCGCTTCCCGCAATGTTTTGCCGGACAAAATACCTTGCACAAACGCGCCGGAAAAAGAATCTCCCGCGCCGACGGTATCCGCCACTTGTACTTTGGGTGTAGCCAACCGGGAAACTTCCTGCGGGGAATAAACAGCACTGTATTTATCGCCCGCCGTTACAATGACGTATTTTAAATGATACGTATCCATAAAGTAACGGCAAAATTCTTTTTCATCACTACTCATGCCAAACATTTTGCCGATAACCGCCATTTCCTCGTCGTTTACTTTAAAAATATTGGCTAGGTTAAGCAGTTCTTCAATAAGTTCTTTGGAATAGTAATGCTGGCGCAAATTAACGTCGTAAAAGCGCAACGCTTCCGCACGCGCCTGTTTAAGTAACGCCGTGATTGTTTTTCGGGAATCCGGGTTTCGCAGGGAAAGCGTACCGTAACAAACCGCGTCGGCTTTCTTTACCACCTCTGCCGCTTGCGCAGTCAGCGGGATATGGTCCCACGCGACGTTTTCAATAATGGTATAACTGGGGATACCGTTTTGCAATTTTACCTGTACTGTCCCCGTCGGATACGAAACGGTTTCAATATAATTAGCGATATGATTTTTTTCCAACTCCTGTAAAATTTCCGTACCAAGGGGGTCGTTTCCTACCGCACTAATGGCATACCCTTGTGCGCCCAGTTGAGAGGCGTGATAGACAAAATTAACCGGCGCACCGCCCGCGCGTTTACCGGTGGGGAAAACGTCCCAAAGCAACTCCCCGATACCTACAACTATTGGTTTTTTGTTTTCCATAGCAGTCCTCTTGCTTTTCAGATTTTACGTCTTACAAGTTTAGTCTATTAGTTTTGTTTTTACCTGTCAATACAAGATTCCCCTAAAAAAAGAACCCCATGTTTATCATGGGGTTCTTTAATTGCATCAAACCGTTTTTCGGTTTATTTTTTAGCTTCGTCGGCTTTAGCAGACTCTTTCTTGGCGCTCAAGGCCACGAAAAGGATAGCCACCACGGCGCTGGCAATACAGGTGTAATACATTACATCCCAACCGTATTTTTCCACCAAGAAGGCAGCTCCCATATTGGCCAAAACCGCCGTTCCTAAGATGTACGCCCAGAAACCGCTAAATCCGGCAGCGGCTCCGGCCGATTCTTGCGCCGTCACGCGGGAAATCATTACCCCGCCGATAAGCACTTGCGGACCGTCCACAAAGAAGCCAATAGCGGCCATAAAGAAGCAGGTTAACCACAAGTGTTGTGCCCCGGCAAAGAGCACGTAACCGTACGTGCACAAAGCCAAAATGACTAGGTACGCAATCGTAACCGGCGCACAGCGTCCTTTGAAGAAACGGGAAGCTAAGTAACCTGCCACAATACCGCCGGGCATACCAAACAGCGGCATCAAGTTCCACAACCAAACCACGCTGACTTTATCAATACCGCGGGCGTCGTATAAGAACTTAGTAGCCCAGTCCAACGTACCGAAACGAACAAAGTAGACAAAGCTCAACGCTAAGGACAAGTACCACACATACGGGTTACCAAATACATATTTTTTCAAAATAGACCATTGGCTAGCTTTGGCTTTATTATCCACGGTAACGGGGATAATATCGTTTTTATATTCTTCAATCGGCGGTAAACCGACGGAAGTAGGCGTGTCACGCAAGGACCAGAAAATATACACCGCAATAGCGATGCCGATGATACCCGGCACGTAAAACACGGCGCGCCAATCGTTGCAGTACTTCAGCAAAAGAGCAATAATCCCGCCGGCAGCAAAAGTGCCCGCCGTATGGGAAGAAGACCACCAACTCCAAATTTTAGCACGTTCCCGGGGGGAAAACCAATACACTAACGACTTGGCAACCGGAGGATATCCCGTAGCTTGACAGAAACCGTTTAGTCCCCAGAAAAATGCTAAGGCCCACAAAGAAGTTAAAAAGCCGTAGAATAAATTGATAATACCGGAGAAAAACAACCCGATAGCCATAAAGGCACGGACATTTGCTTTATCGGCCAAAATACCGGCTAGCAATTTACCCACCCCGTAGGTAATAGAAAACGTGGCCGAGATAATACCCAAATCCACGATATCAATACCCAAATTTTCACTAAATACGTGTAAAGCAGGGGTCAGATTTTTACGCGTTACATAAAAAGCACAATAGCCAATATAAAGCGCCAAAAAGGTACGGATACGCCAGTACTTATATTGACGCGCGATTTCCTCGGCACTTTCAATGCGCGGAGCATCGGGCAGAGGTTTAAACCAACTTAGTAATTTCTCCATCATCGTCTCCTTGATAAAATAAAATAAACTGCAACTACTTTTCATTATATCATAATTCCTTCGGTACAACACAAAAGAAAACCGGGTTGTTTAAACCCGGTTTTCACTAAAGATATTTCTCCGTTTATCTGGCAGGTTCCGGTTGGGGGGCATCTCCCATATTATCATCCAACGAATTTGCCTGCTCATCTAACGACGCTTGTACCCGCCGCATGATTTCGTTATACAACCGGCTCTCCAGCACTCGGACAGAATCGTCATTCATGCCTTTTTTGAATTTTTTGAAAGAAATGCCCAGTTTATCGCACAAACGGCGTAAAGCACTTTCCGTTATTTTCTTGCTTGTACCCGCAGCCAAGATTTCGTCAAATTCTTCCACGGAAACCTCAAACAGGGCCGCTAAATCCGTCTTCATGCGGGCCACTTCTTTGGTGGCCAGTTTTTCAATCTCCGCTACCGGCACGGTCGGGTTTTCTTTAGCGGTCATCGTGTTTACCGCATCGGACAAAAGATTGCCTTTAGAGCCAAATATTTGCATTTGGTCCACTACCGACGTTTGCAACTTCGTCAGGGCTTTACCGCTCATCGGTTTGGACCAATCAAACGGGTTCGCAAAATGGCGGTAGTTAGCAAGCACAGCCGTGAGGATCAACCCAATCGGTACGATTAACTGATCAAACGCCAATTGCTGTTTAATCTGCGCGGCCATTTCCGCCGTAGCATCCGCCGGAACAGGCGCGGTAATGAACGTATTGATCAACGTCGGAATCAAGAAACATCCTATAACTGCCGCCGTAGACAGGGCACCCGTCAACGTATCAAACGCGTTGTTGTATTTTTTCTTATCGTGCTCTTTCATGATGTTAAACGAGAAGGTAAACATATTGCCCAACAGTGCGTTAACACCAATAACCATCGGCAACAAAGCAGCTCCCGCCGCCGGGCCCAACGCATACATTCCGCCCATCAGGCCCAAGGTGATAACCGCCGAGGACAACATTAACTTCTGGTTTACTTTTTCCACGCCGTTAAGTTTGCCCAACAGCCCTTTAGCCGCCAAGCGTCCGGCAAACACAGGACCCATCGTAAATATACCGGTAATCAACGTACTTAACGCATCACTGACAACCGCAGGGGAAACATCGTGCATCCACGGCAAGGTACGGGAGATAAAATCAGCCGCGTGGTTTACACCCGTTTTTACAATTTCCCACGAGTGCAACAACCCGGTCATAATACTCTTCGTAGCGGTGCTGGCTTGCGTTTCCGAACCGCAGAAAATCAATAAACCGCCGAAGAGCAAACCAATCGCAGGGTCTTTGAAGAATTGCCAATCGGAAACTTTGCCTTTTTCTTTGACCTCTTGCAATTTGTTGGATATATTTTTAATTGCTTTTTGCGCACGGGGGAGCGGCAAGTCCGTCGTCCACAGAGCCATCAACGACAACGCGGTAGGAATTCCTAAAATAGCGTACATATATTGCCACTTACCCAACAGCGCGGCCGCAGCTGCATACGCCGCATACGCACCCATAGACCCGATCGTCTTGAACAACTGGCCGCCTGCGACCAATTCGTCCGCATTTTTACCTTTTTTCATTCTCTTGGCAGCCGGGTTCGCATTCTGCTGAATAGCGGCAGAGGTAACCCCACTGGCCAAAATAGAAGCGATGACCGGAACTAACGTGCCCCAACCGTTCGGGTCGGCGCCCGTAATGTTGGCAATAGTCGCCCACGCAAACATACCCAAACTTACCGGCATTAAGGTTTTAAGAACAGCTGCCCCGCCGTGTTTTTGCACTTGCGCTTTCAAACCGATTTTCGGCACGATCGGCAAAATGTTGGTAAGATATACCCCGGTGCTCAACCCGGTCGCCCAAGCGCCGGCATGTCCGCCTAAAACACCGCCGTATTGGCTTTCCAAGGAGCCGTTTAAGAAACGTCCGGTGCTGGAAAAACCCATGACAGAGAAAATCAAGTTCAAAGCTTTCAGACGGTCATTGGTTTTTTGTATCACCACGACAGGCATATCGCCCAACCCTTTCAAGTGTACAACGGACACTTTTCTATCGTAGATGATTTTTTTGGTTTTGCCGTCCGTTTTATATAAGTTGCCGTAGGTATCCGTCACCAACGACCAACCCGATTTCAATTTCTTAAAGATACTCGCATCATCCGATAAAACTACCGTATAGATATTTTTGCGGCTGGCCGTAAACCCGTTTGCATCTTTTTCACGCGATTTAAGCAAAATAGACGTATACAGATACGGGAAATCTTTTACACCCGTTTCCATGATGCGCGGACGGAAACCCAAGTGTTCCGCACGCGGTTCAAAACGAAGATCGGCCGGGACCAAGTTGTCTAACAAACGCGAGAAATCATGCACCTCTTTCGTATAGGAATATTCCACCATATTCCCGTTTTCATCTTTTTCAACAAAGCTGTCCGGTCCCGATTTGACCAACGTAACGTCCCGTTTAATAGCCGCACGGAGCTGTTGATAGTCTATCGTTAAATTATCTTCTACCAAGGTCTTTAGTACGGCTTGTTCAATTTGTCCTAAGTCGCCTTCGCTCAAATTGACCATTTTACCGCTTAAACGCGTAGCAAAATTTCTGCCCAGTTGTTTGAAAAGCGATAATTTCCGCCCGGTAATAGCATCTACGGTTTGTTGACGCAAAAGCGGGGCATCCGGTAATTCGGATAAAAGCGCAAAGTTTACCGCATGGATTACTTCCGGCGAATTTAATGCAACACCCGCCGCTTCTAAATCTGCACGCACTTGTTCGCCCAACAAAGACGCGTAGGTGCTGTCATTTTGAATTTCCCGTGTTTGTAATTTCACACGGGCTTTATTGATACCCTTTTCAATCAGTTGGGCTAAGGCATCTTCATCCAAGTTAGAAGGTGTTTCTGCCGCGGCATTAGCATTAGCAGTATTGCCAACGGCTTGGTTTTGTAAACCGGACGGTATTTCGGACGTGCCCATAGACAAATCGGCTCTTTCGCCTAATTCCGGCATTTCGGCCGCTTTCGCTCTCTCTGCCGCTACTTCCGTCCGTACGGCAGTACTCGCGTTAATGGATAATTGATCCGTTACCTCTAATTGCGCCGCCGCTTGTTTAAATTTCTCTTGTACCGCTAACCGCGCTTCTTGTAATTCCTTTAA
>ONAM01000006.1 GCA_900315795.1 Candidatus Avelusimicrobium caledoniensis | reverse complement strand
CGAAACATTGTCAGGCGTAGCCTGACCTACATTTATATTTTTTTGCATAAAATTCTCCTTATATATTTTTTCGCGTTCCTTTATTATCGTTTTTTTTTTGATTTGTCAACCCCCTCGCCGGGCCGGGCATACGGCCTAAAACCGCTGTTTGGGTATGATGTTATCTTCTGTGAGGGGGTTTGGTGTGATTTCGCAACGGGTACACTCCAATTTTCCGTCTTAAAAATTATTGACAGTAACCCGTTTATTGTGGTTAAATAAGATAGATACGCGCATACGCGTAGATACGGGAGCATTATGGCATTAGAAAATAATCCGTCTAACGGACAAGGCGATATCGCCCAATTTTTAGAGAAATTTCAAGACCCTAATTTAAATACATTTAATTTTACACCGTCTTCCCAACGGGAAAAAGCCCCGTCGGATCCTTCTAATCAGTACGCCCGTTCATTTGAAAAGTTAGAGCAAAAAGTACAAGAGTTGGAAGAAAAATTTGACGCATCCGAGCGGCAAAACGAAAAAATCTTGTCCGAGCTCGCCCATACGCGCGAACACATTGAACGCCAACGCGACCGCGAATCGTTTTTAGACCATTTATCCTTTTCTATTGCTAACTTACGTGCCAGTGTGGAAAATTTAACCCGCGCCCAACAAGAACGTACGCCCGTTTGGCGCGAGCCGGATATCCAACGCAGTTTTGACGTGGCACCCCGCCCGACAACGCACGCACCTATTGACCAATACGAGCCCGATGCTTACCGTCAGGCCCAAGAACGTAAACACCAAGCCGAACAGGCCGAAAAAGAGCGCATTATTTCCAGCTTGCACCAAAAGGCCTCGCAGTTAAAAGCCGTCAATAGCGCACTGGACCGCGAGATTAAAAAAGTACAACAGGAAAAAATGGACGCGCTCAAAAAATCAGCCGAGCAAGCTAAAGAAATTTTGTCGCTGCGCAACCAACTCAGTCAGGCCGAGGCGCGGTTTAAATCATTTGATTTTGAAGGACGTATCATTTCTATCCGCCAAGCGTACGAGCAACGCGTGAACAGTTTGGAAACGCAACTGAAAGAAATTTCCGAAACTTGTATGAAACAAGTGGAAGAAATTGAAACCTTGCGCGCGGAAAACATCAAACTCCACGAAGTCGCCGCCGAAAAAGAACAACTTTTGGCACAGCTGGCCGAGAAAGAAAAAGAACTCCAATCGTTGCGTGACGAAATGGCCGCCTTGCAAGAAAATAATACCTTGCAAAGCCAAAACCAACAGGCCATTTACGCCGAAACCGTGCGTTCGCTGGAGAGCCAACGCGACGAACTTACCGTGCAGTTGCAAGCTACCCAAAACGAATTGGACGCCGTGCGCGGCGAGAAAGACCAGTTGGAAAAGAATTTCAAAATCTTATTGGAGAAAATTAACAGCAACGACGCGGTTATTGAAGAACTCAAAGGGAAAATTGAAGTATTGGGCGAGCAGAACCAACAACTGGCCGCCCAAAACCAACAGTTATCCGCCCAAAACGAGCAACTGGCTGCGCGCCAAACTCACTTGGAACAACAAATTACAAAAACCCCTCAACCCCCTGCCGCTCCGGTGGTGGCTAAGGCGTCCAAGCGTGTTTACGGCTCTTTAAAACCGGTTAAACCGTCCGTGCAACCGGCCGCGCCCGTACAAGCCGCGCAAGCAGCGCAACCTGTGCAAGCCGCCGCTCCCGCGGCCTCCAAGCCGGCCCCCGTGCGTGAAGCGCGCGTAGATACGCCGGTGGAAATTACGCAAGAGGCCAAGCCCAAAGTGCAAACCGAGGCCGACTTGCCCGAAATTAAAGTGGCCCCGGCGCAGGACGATCCCGATTTAAGCGAAGGGGAAGATTTTTTGGAAAAAACCGATAACTTCCTCGGGCGCATTAAATGGTCTATCTTCAACGAGGACCGCTAAAATTTAGGCCTGATTGAATCAGGCCTTTTTAAAGGAATTTTTATGACCCGTTTACAAGTTGCCGTACTCTACGGCGGAAAATCAACCGAACACGAAGTGTCCGTACACAGCGCGCAGACCGTTGTACGCGTGCTAACGCAAAAGTCGGAGCGTTACCAAATTTATCCCATTTTTATTGATAAACAAGGGTATTGGTTTTTGCAAAAGTCGTGCGGACCGCACCAAGCGGACGATAAACCCATTACGCCCGTTTTAACGCCGGAAACCAACTTGCAAGCATTAGACGGTTCGTGGAAAGTGAAAATAGATGTCTTTTTCCCGGTGCTTCACGGCACGAATTGCGAAGACGGCACCATGCAAGGTTTTTTGGAAACATTAGATACACCGTATGTAGGGTGTGGTGTTTTGGCCTCGGCGATGGGGATGGATAAAGTAGTTACTAAACTATTGGCCCAATGCGCCGGCGTGCCGGTGTTGCCGTTTTTCCCGGTGCACCGCCGGACTTCTTATGACGAAAACCAACTGCGCGCTTGGGTGGAAAAACAGGGGCTCCCGGTGTTTGTTAAACCGGTGCGCTTGGGCTCATCCGTCGGAGTTCGCAAAGTAAAAACGCTGGACGAATTAAAACCCGCTATTGATTTTGCCCTTCAGTTTGACAGTGATGTAATGATAGAAAAAGGCGTGGACCACGCCCGCGAAATTTTCTGCGCGCTTTATGGCGAGGGGGCAAACGTAAAAGCGTCTGCGTGCGGGGAGCTTCGTATGATTGCCGGAGAATTTTTTGATTATAACGCCAAATATATTGTAGAAGGCGGGTGCGAAACAAAAGTGCCGGCCGATATCCCCGCGGATACTGCCGCTAAAATGCGCGCCGACAGCATGGCCGTGTTCCACGCGCTAAACGGTAGCGGGTTGGCGCGCGCTGATTTTCTGATGGATAAAAACGGCACGTATTATTTCTCTGAAATCAACACGTTGCCCGGCATGAGCGAAACGAGTTTGTTTCCGCAACTTTTTGAAGCGTGCGGCGAAAGTTACCCGCAGATTTTAGACGGACTTATTGAACAAGCCCAAGCCGTCTATGAGCGTAAAAAGGCCCTATCGTTAAACCGCTAAGTATGCAAAAAATTCTCACGCGCTTTTTAAATTTAAATGTTTGGGTACAAATTGTTTTTTGTTTGTGCATGGTGGGCGCGTTGACAAATACGGTGCTGGTGGCGCGGGATATTTTTAACGACGGTATTTTACTGCGCTTACATATTGGTTTTCTGATTTTATACGCTGGGCAAGTGGTGTTTATTTTGCTTGAAGAGCGGCAAGTGTGGGCGCTTGCTGTTTTGCAAGGCATTATGGCACTGCTGACCAATGCCGATTTTACGTGTATGCCGCTCGTGCGTTTTGTTGGTAACATAATTTATACGTTGTGGCCGGAGCCGTCGTTAGAATATATGAAAGTGTACCGGTATTTAATGACGTCGTCGGCGTTTACCTTACAACTGCTCAGCGCGTTTATTCTGTTTAGTTTACTTCCCAAATCTACCGTTACCAAGCCGGTAGCCGATTAGTTTATTTTCGCAGAAAAATTTGTTTTTGTTGCTTGTCGTTTGTTGTTTAACCGCCCCTTTAGCACCGTTTACAAAAAGCGCCAAATCGGAGAAGAAAATTTATATGTTTGAGCGGTAGCGAGTTTATAAATTTTCCCGATTTGTCTGCTTTTTGTGGTGCCCAGGGGCGGCATTCTTTTGCTAGCTTTTCTGATGTCAGAAAAGCGAAAAAAGCTTGACATCGTTTTTTTTTTTGATACCATTTAGGAAAACATAAACTAAATGGAGGAGTTTTTATGGAAAAGGAAAGATGTTTGAAAGTTGTTGTAGGTACGGCTATTTCTGACGTAAAAAAGGACTCGCTCTCCTCGTCATTCCGTAGCGTTTTAGTACGGAATATGGGAGAGCGGAAATGCTATTTATCCACCCCGTTATATTCCGCACAGAAACACTGCGGAATGACGAACGGGGTGGAGTATGGAATGACGAACAGGGTGGGTGGCTTTACGCTTATTGAACTTCTTGTTGTTGTTCTCATCATTGGCATACTCGCCGCGGTAGCGGTGCCGCAGTATCAAAAAACGGTGTGGAAAAGCCGCGCCGCGCAATTATACACGGACGCCAAGGCGTTGTACGAAGCGCAACAAGCGTATCACATGGCAAACAATGCGTATGCTACCACTTTTGACGAGCTGGCGGTAGAACCCAGCCTTAATGGATCTTGTGACGGTAAACTTGAAAACTATGGTAATGCTACCGATTGTCGTGCCGGCAAATATAGTATGGTGTTTCTTTCCAGCGGTACTATCTTTGCTATATTTCATCAAGGGCCGTATTATCACGGTGGTTTTCGTGCGAGAGGGAATACATTTTACTGTTATGAACACACAGTCAGTAAATTCTGCGCGTTAATGGGATATAACACGCTTGTTTTCACGGATAATTCGACGAATTACTGGTACGAAAAATAAATTTTATTTAAAGCTTTGATATTTGTTGATGACTTCTTCTTTAAACGATAGGAACGTGCCGCTTGCGATGGCCGCTCTGGCGCGTTCCATTAAGCGAATTAAAAAGCGGATGTTGTGAATGCTCATTAAGCGGTGGCTGGTGAGTTCGGCCGAGCGGTACAAGTGGCATAAATACGCGCGCGAATAACGGCGGCACGTGTAGCAATCGCACTCGGGGTCCAGCGGGATATCTTGCGTGCGGTACTCGGCGTTTTTGATGTTCACGCGCCCGGTGCTTGTCATGGCCATGCCGTTGCGCGCTACGCGCGTGGGCCACACACAATCAAACATATCTACCCCGCGCTCAATGGCGTTTAGCATTTCTACCGGGGTGCCTAACCCCATAAAATAGCGCGGTTTTTCTTCGGGCAAATTCTCGGTAACGGCCAGTACGGCCTCGTTCATTTGTGCTAGCGTTTCGCCTAGCGACAGCCCACCCAAGCAATAGCCGTGCGTGGGAAGTGAGGCCATGTGCAGCGCGGCCTCTTTGCGCAGGTCGGGGAAAATAGAGCCCTGAATAATACCAAATAACAGTGAATTTCCGACGGAAAAACTGCCGTCCGCTTGAGCGGAAATTTGCTCCACGGGCACGGTTTTTTCATACGCTTTGGCGGCGCGTTCGGCCCAGCGTTTGGTAATGTTTAACGCTTCGCGTGCATCGTGCTTGGACGGGTCTTTGGCGTGGATGCACACGTCTAACATCGTCCAAATATCAGAGCCGATTTCACTTTCAAATTGAATTACATTTTCCGGCGTGAAAAGATGTTTACTGCCGTCATGGTGCGATTGAAACGTGACACCCTCGTCGTTAATCTTGCGAAATTTGGATAAGCTATAAACTTGAAACCCGCCCGAATCGGTCAGCACGCTCCCGCCCCAGTGCATAAATTTATGGATACCGCCCATTTGTTGCAAAATTTTTGTGGTGGGGCGCAAATATAGGTGATAGGTATTGGAAAGCAGACACTCCGCTCCGGCATTTTTTAAATCTTCGTCGGTTAACGCCTTGACGCACGCCTGCGTGGCTACCGGCATAAATACCGGCGTATGCACCGCGCCGTGTTTGGTATATAGTACGCCCGTGCGCGCCTTGCACGACGAATCTTTGGTCCGGATTTTAAACGGGGAAGTCATATATATATTTTACTAATTTTAATGTCAGACTAACACCTGACCTATCATTTTTATTTGATTGTCGTTGTTCCGTCCGATAGCGAGCCGTTAAAAAGCGTTAAAACAGGTAAAAATTTTTCATGTTTGAACGAAGTGAGTTTGAAAAATTTTCCTGTTTTAACTGCTTTTTATGAGCGTGGACGGCGGTCTTTTGCGAGCTTTTCTGCCGTCAGAAAAGCGGAAAAGAGCATTACAGAATAACACGAAGTCCGCTTTATAGAAGATAACATCATATGCCTTAAAAGAGGTCCTAGGCCTCACGCCTGCCCCCGGCAAGGGGGCCTTGACATCGTTTTTTTTTTTTCTACTTTTTATTAAATGAAACAAAGGAGGTTGTATGAAAAACAAACAAGCGTTCATGCTTATTGAACTATTAGTCGTTGTACTTATCATCGGTATTTTAGCGGCGGTGGCGTTGCCGCAATATCAAAAAGCGGTGGAAAAAGCGCGCGCAGCAACGATTTTCCCGCTCTTAAAAGCGGTCGGCGAGGCGCAAGAAAATTATTATCTCGCTAACGGTACATACGCTACTTCGTTTGATGATTTAACCGTGGATATTCCGTTTAACGGAACAGAAAAATGGGCTACATTCTACGGAATTCAAGATACCCGTTCCAATAAAGATTGGTCTATTCAACTTTTTCCCGGAATAAATGCGGTATTTGCGGGTCGTTTGACCGGTCCTTATGCAGGGGCAGGCTTTGCCTATTTTTACGGATCGTGGGGTTGCGGAGAGAGCGGATGGTGTGTTCCGCCACACACGCTTACCTGTACCCATAATGTTTCTTATGGAGGGGTAACGTATACGATTAATGCGGGTAGACCTTATTGTGCTAAATTGTTCAAAGCTATTACCCAAGTACAGGCGGGAGGGGGCTCATATTATTACGCCATGCCCTAATCAGCTTTGCTGATGAGCACTTCCATCATTTTATGGCGGCGGAATTTGCGCGTTTCCAACAAAATGCCGCTGGCGCGGATCTTCTCGTTTTTGGTGGGCTCGTGGCCGAGTTTTTGGCTGACCCATTGTTCTACCGTCGTGGTAGGGGTAACATCGGCGGGGACGGGTAAATCTAACCGTTCAAAAATGTCAGTCATTTTGGCAGGGGCACTGGCGGCGAGTGCTTGCCCGAACGGACGAATGTAGGCGGGGAAAAAGTCGTACTCGTCTTCAATTTCGCCCACCATTTCTTCAAAAATATCTTCCAAAGTTAAAATACCGGTAACGGTTTTTTCTTCGGTAACTAAGCAAATGTGTTGCTTGTTTTTCATCATTTTTTCCAAAGCGGCCGAGATAATGGTATCGGCCTCCAGACGCAAAATCGGACGCACGATGTTGCGGGCAGACGTCGGTGCTCCTTGCGCCACTTTGGTAGAGAGAAAAATGTCTTTAAAGTTTAAATAACCAATGATATCTTGCGGATCGTCGGGGTTGCCGCGGACGGGAAAGCGCGTGTGCATATCCAAATGCGCTTTGACAAACGTATCGGCGATAGAATCGTCCGCATTAAGCATATAGACTTGCTCCAGCGGCACTTGAATTTCGCGTATTTTACGCACGCAAAATTGCGCGCTGGTCAGCACGATTTTTTCTTCCGTCTTGCCAAATAAACGCGACGAAGACGCAATCGCCGCCGCCGTGCGTAAATCTTCCATAGCGGTACGTTGAATTTCTTTCGGGTCCGGCGTGCGGGTTGCTTTTTGTGTAAGCGTGCGGACAATGGTTTCCATAATTTTGACAATCGGCGCGAGCACCGCATATAAAACGCGCATGGCGGATGATAATTTCAAAACAACGAGCTCTTTGTTTTTGATGGCAAAAGTTTTGGGGGTCAGTTCGGCAAAAACAATGGTAATAAAACTAAGCGGCAATACTACGCACACCATAGCAAGCGCATTGGCAACATGGCGGGAAAGATATAAGTGTTCACACAACCACGGAGCAAAACGGCTTCCGGCGTCCGAGCCGCCAAACGCGGCGGCTACGGCCCCCGCCAGCGTAATGCCAATTTGCACCACCGCCAAACTCCCCTCCAAGTGGTCTTTCATATACAAAGCGGCTTCGGCGCCGGGTTGTTTGCTTTGGAGCAGTAGCGACAAGCGCGTGCGGGAAATAGACGCAAGGGCCATTTCGTACGCGGCTAAAAGCGCGTTTAAGCTTAACATCAACAGAATGACTAAAAGTGTAATCATAAGTTTATTTTCTCGTCAATAAAATAAGCGGGGCGTTGTTTAACCTCATTAAAAATACGGCTTAGATATTCACCGATGACACCCAACGTAATCAGTTGTACTCCGCTAAAAAACAAAATCGCTACCATAATAGAAGTATACCCACTGACCGGGTTACCAAATACCAGTTTTTTGTACGCCGTCCACAACGCAAACACAAAGGACACACAAGAAATAAATAGTCCGAAATACGTCCACAATTTAAGCGGTAAGGTGGTGGAAGCTGTCAGCCCGTTTAAGGCAAAATTCCACAATTTCCAATAGCTCCATTTGGTTTTTCCGGCGGCGCGTTTCTCGCGCGTGAAAGGCACCGCTACGCTTTTGTATCCCACCCACGTAAAAAGCCCTTTCATAAACCGCTCGCGCTCGGGTAGTGCGAGCACGGCGTTTACCGCCCGGCGGCTGAGTAGCCGGTAGTCGCCGGCGTTATGCGGGATAGGTGTGTCGGCCAAGCGGTTGTAGAGTTTATAAAACGAGTTTGCCGTAGTGCGTTTAAAAAAAGAATCGGCGCGGCGGTCTTGCCGTACCCCATAGACATTATCAAACCCTTCTTTGAATTTGGCCCAAAATTGCGGGATGATTTCCGGTGGGTCTTGTAAATCGGCATCCAAGATGATGACGGCTTGCCCGGTGGCGGCCGAAAGCCCTGCCGTAACGGCGGCTTCCTTGCCAAAATTGCGCGAAAGCGAGATGATTTTAATGCGGTTATCTTGCGCGGCCCATGTTTTAAGTAAGGGTAGCGTGTTGTCGGTAGAGCCGTCATTTACAAAAATAATTTCGTAATCTGTGGTGCACTTGGCGAGCACCGGCTCCAGCCGTGCGCGCAGTTGCGGCAAGACTTCGTTTTCATTAAACACGGGTATAACAACGGATAATTGCATAGTTCTTCCTTTTCGTTCATAAATAGTATACTAATTATAAGGGAAAATAAGGCGGTTACTTTTGACATTTTCCTTTGTATGTGGAGACCGTTATGAATAAAACTCTCGTGATTGAAGGTATGACGTGCGGGCATTGTGCCGCACATGTGGAACGTGCGTTAAATGCATTGCCGGGGGTGCTGGCAAAAGTAGATTTGCAACGTAAAGAAGCCCGGGTGGAAGCCGCCGCGGAAGTTTCCGACGAGGTTTTAAGACAAGCGGTACAAAATGCCGGATACGAAGTGGTGGCGATCCGGTAACCGTTAAGGAGCTAACTATGGATAAATACCATTTTCTAAAAGTAGCGGCGGCCGTTCCCGCCGTGCAAGTAGCGAGTCCTGTTTTTAACGCGGCGCAAGTGGAAAAATTACTGCGTGAAGCCGCCAAAGCACGTGTTGAACTGGTCGTGTTCCCCGAGCTCTCTTTAACGGGTTACACGTGCGGTGATTTATTTTTAAAACCGGCGTTAGTGTTGGCGGCAGAGAAAGCATTGGCTGATTTGCTTATTCGTACGCGTCAATTAAAAGTAGTTTTTGCCGTAGGGATTCCCGTACGTGCGGGAACGGTTTTATTAAACGCCGCGGCGGTTTGCTATGGCGGGGAAATTTTGGGAGTGGTGCCTAAAACGTATTTATCCGGCGAAGAAAACCGCTGGTTTTCTTCCGCGTTAGATTGGAACGGCGGCGAAGTGGAATTATGCGGTCAACTCGTTCCCGCCGGAACAGATTTATTAGTTGAAGTGGCGGGGGCAAAAGTAGGGGTGGAAATCGGTACCGATTTATGGTCGGCCGTGCCGCCGTCTTCGTTAGCAACGCTGCAAGGGGCGGACGTGATTTGCAATTTATCGGCCCGGCCCGCACTCGTGGGTGCAGACACCTATACCCGCGAATTAGTGGCCCAACAATCGGCCCGTGCCCGGTGCGGTTACATATATGCCGCGGGCGGACAGGGCGAATCTACCACTGATTTTGTATTTGACGGAACAACGCTTATCTGCGAAAATGGCGCGTTGCTGGCACGTGGGGAACGGTTTAAAAAAGACGCGCAACTGGTAGTGAGTGAAGTTGATATAGAGCGTTTGCAAAACCGCCGAACTGCCGATAGTTCTTTTCGCACCGACAGCGCACAACAAACACAAGAGCCGTATTTGGTTATAGAAAGCGGTTTGCCTGCGTCCCCAAAACCGTTTGCTTTGACACGGACGATTGACGCCTTGCCGTTTGTGCCCAGCGACGAAAAACTGCAAACAAATTGCCAAGATATTTTTAATATTCAAGTAACCGGGCTTTCTACACGCCTGACGGCCGCGCACGTTAAAACGGCGGTCATCGGTATTAGCGGCGGGTTAGATTCCACGCTTGCGCTGTTGGTGGCGGTGCGTGCTTTTGATAAATTGGGTTGGCCGCGCAAAAATGTAATTGGCGTAACGATGCCCGGGTTTGGTACGACGGATCGGACGTACCAAAATGCACTTGCCTTGATGAAAAATTTGGGTATTTCGCGGCGCGAAGTGGATATCAAAAAAGCGTGCTTGCAACATTTTAAAGATATCGGACACGATGAAAAAATCAAAAACGCTACGTACGAAAACGCACAAGCGCGTGAACGCACGCAAATTCTCATGGACATCGCCAACGCGCAAAACGGACTTGTGGTCGGAACGGGCGATTTATCCGAACTGGCTCTCGGTTGGGCGACGTACAACGGCGACCATATGTCCATGTACGGGGTAAACGCGGGGGTGCCTAAAACGTTGGTGCGCTCGCTCGTGGCGTGGGTCGGTGCGCAAGAAAAAGCGGCGGTCAAACGGGTATTAGAGGATGTGCTCGCTACGCCGATCAGCCCGGAATTACTGCCCGCCAAAAACGGGAAAATCGCGCAAAAAACGGAAGATTTGGTAGGGCCGTATGAGTTGCACGATTTCTTTTTGTATCATTTCGTGCGCGACGGGTTCGGCCCGGAAAAAATTTTGCACTTAGCTACGTATGCGTTTAAGGGTAAATTTACGGCCGCGGTCATTAAAAAGTGGCTCGCTGTATTTTTCCGCCGATTTTTTACGCAACAATTCAAACGCTCGTGCTCGGCCGACGGCCCGAAAGTGGGTAGTGTGGGGCTCTCGCCCCGCGGCGACTGGCGCATGCCCAGCGATGCTTGTGCCGAGGTATGGCTAAGCGAAATAGAAAAGTTGTAAAACGTATTTTTATCAAAACGAAGCGGTGGCTCACAACCACCGCTTTTTTTGTTGTTTTTGTCAGCGAAAAAAATAAAGCTTGACATCGTTTTTTTTTTTGATACCATTTAGTGAAACATAAACCATTAGGAGGGATATGTATGGAAAAAAAGAGTTGTTTGTTGGGCTGTTTAGACGCAAAAGCTTTTACGTTAATTGAATTATTGGTTGTCGTCCTCATTATCGGCATTTTGGCGGCAGTAGCATTGCCGCAATATCAAAAAGCGGTTATGAAAAGCCGCTATGCAAATGTGAAAACGCTTGCGCGGGCTATTGCTGATGCAGAGGAAATCTATTATCTGGCTAACGGAACGTATGCAACGCAATTTGACGAGTTGACGATAGGTTTACCGGCTGGGGGTACGCTGATAACGGGGTATTCTCAAGCATATTCTTACCCGTGGGGTTTTTGTGCGCTTTCCATCGGACAAAGCGAACAGGTTGTTTTTTGTCAGGATGAAAAAGTTCATATGCGCCTACAAATTTATTTAGCCAACTCTCCGGCATACCCGGGTTCGTTTTTTTGTGGCGTATTGGGAACGGATTACGCTAGTCCCTTGCAAAACGAGATCTGCAAAGCCGAAACCGGAAAGAGCAATTATTATTCTCGCTCGGCATCCGGTTTATATACCACGTGGGCTTATTAACTTTTTACAGATTTGCTTTGCCAACCCAGATTCCCAACGAAGGCCAAGCAGTTGGCCTTCTTCCTCGTTAAAAAAATATCCGCCCACAATGGGGCGGAAATTTTTTAGCCGAGGATGGGAACCCCCTGCGGTAAAATTCCTGACGGAATTTTCCTCCGGGCCGGGCCTCGCGGTTTTTGCCTTTCGCGGCTCACGCACGCTCAAACAAAAACATCGCTCCGGGCTGGGGTTGGCAAGGTGCTCTTTTTGCCTTTGCGCCGCTGGACTTTTTAGGTTAGCGCGTAGTTTGTTTTGCGCGTGCCTAGTGAACTAGGTGCGCGCAAAAAAAGAAGCGATAGCCAAAAAGGACGCGACCCGCAGGGTTTAGCCGTTTTTGCTATCCGGCGTTGTTAAAAAAGCTCGTCTATGATTACATAGACTTCACTTTTTTGCCTAGCCGTTCTACGCAAAAACGGCTAAACGCAATAGAGCAAACAGAACACCTTGCCAACCCAGATTCCCAACGAAGGCCAAGCAGTTGGCCTTCTTCCTCGGACAAAAAATATCCGCCCACAATGGGGCGGAAATTTTTTAGCCGAGGATGGGAATCGAACCCACAACCTACGGTTTACAAAACCGTTGCTCTGCCAGTTGAGCTACCTCGGCAACTTACTATATCATACCATTTTTTCGCGTCCCTTCCAACGATTTGATACAATAACAATTACAAGGAGCCATTATGAAAAAAATCATTTCCGTTTTACTATTCTGCGGGCTGTGTACGTCCTTTTTGCCCGCCCAAGAAAATTGCCGCGTACAAGACGAGCAACCGTTAAAACTGATGTCTGCCGAGTTAAAACGCGGTATCAAAACATTTAAAAAATTAAATCCGCCCGTTTACTATTTATCCTATACATACGAGGATAAAACCATAGAATCTATTGCGTCTGAACAAGGGGCCTTGGAAAAGTTCCCCAATCGCACTACTGCCTTGGCGGTAATGGCCCGGGCCGGTAGTCCGAAAATGGACGGTACGCGTCCGCTCAAAGGTGAAGATAACTACGGGCGCAATTTAGTCAAAACCGTGCGCGGGGTGGATGCGCAAGCAAAAGATTCTCTGGCGTTTCGCTTAGCACTTTGGCGTACAACCCAACAAATGGCAGAAACCGCACAAGAGGAGTTTAGCCGTGTCAAAACCAACAGCCAAACCGCCGCTACCCGTCAAGATGATTCCGACGATTTTGTAATTCCGCCCGTTTCGCACTATTGCCGCACGCAAGAGCGTAAAAGTTTTGATTTGGACAAAATCGGCAAGTGGCTTGTTAAAGCGTCCGAAATGACACGCGGGAAAAAATTTGTGCAAGACAGCCGTTTCTCTTTTAATGTAGAACAAGGCCACCGCTATTTTGCCGATTCCAACGGCACGCAACTTAAAACTCCGTTTTTGTTTGCCAGGTTGTCCTACTGGGTGGAAAACCAACTGCCCGACGGAACCTTGTTGGACCGTTTCAATGCGTTTGATGTAACGGATCCGTCCCAACTGCCCAGCGAAGAACAATTTTTGGCCGCAGTTAAAGAGTCTATTAACGAACTGGAGCAATTAACAAATGCCCCGGAGGCCGACCCGGTTACCGTGCCCGCTATTTTAAAAAACCGCGCCATGGCGGTATTTGTGCACGAAGTGCTCGGGCACCGGGTGGAGGGACACCGCCAAAAATTAGATTCTTTCGGTAAAACATTTACGGGCAAGGTCGGACAGCTTATTACCGCACCGTTTATTTCCATTGTGGATGATGCTACGCTGCCCTCTTTTAAAGGCCAGCCCTTGCGCGGGTTTTATGAATATGACGACGAGGGGGTGAAAGTAACTCCCGTAACGTTGGTGGAAAACGGTATTTTGCGCGGGTTTTTAATGTCCAGTAGCCCGATTGAAAATTTCCCCAAATCTAACGGACACGGACGTGCCGAACTGGGCAAATGGCCCGTGGCGCGTATGGGGGTAACGCGGTTGATTTCTTCCAAAAGAGTCTCATACGAAGAATTAGAAAAACAGCTTTTGCAAGAAATTCGCGCCCAACATAAACCGTACGGCTATATCATTGACGATTTGTCCGGCGGGTTTACCATGACCGATACCGATATGCCGCAAGTATTTAAATTAGAGCCCAAGTTCGTATATCGTATTTACCCCGACGGGCGCAAAGAAGTCGTGCGCGGGGCCGATATGGTGGGTACGCCGCTGGTAAGTTTTGGCCAAATCGTGGCGGCGGCCGATGACGATGCTGTGTTTAACGGATCGTGCGGGGCCGAGTCCGGCTGGGTGCCGGTGTCCGCGATTGCACCAAGCGTACTTTTAAAATCATTGGAAATTGAAAAGACCGCTAAAAGCGAACGCAGACCGCCTATCTTGCCCACGCCTTATTCGCTTCCCACAGGAGGTAAGACAAAATGAAACGCTTACTGATTGGTTTACTGATTTTGCCGTGCGTGGCGGTTGCTAAACCGCTACCGGATAACATCTATTTCCGTGCGATGAACGACGAAATGCAACGCGCTATTAAAGAACTCCGTTTAAAAGACCACCCTGATCCGTATTACATCGCCTATTGGTTGCGCCGCAACTATAATTGGGAAGTGGAGGCCGATATGGGCACCTTAACGCCACTGGTGTATGACCCGGCCGATCAGGGCAGGTGGACGGCGGAAACTTTTGTCTCTGTCGGATCCGATAAGCAAGACGGGCTTGGCTTTTCCGACACGGAGCCGTTTTCTTGGCAATTACGTCAGGCCGAGTTGCCGCAAGGTTATCCCGCTCCCGGTTATGACAGTATCCGCCAGTATTTGTGGTGGTTGACCGATACGGCCTATGTGCAAGCCGCTAATTTATATAAGAAGAAAAAATCGTATAAGCAGAAAAAAAATATACACGATACGTTGCCCGATGTTATGCCTGCTAAACCGGCGTATTTTGTGGAAGACATCGTTCCGTTTGTGCACCCGGATGTGACTGTTTTGCAACGGAGCGTTAAGGAGTGGTCCTCACTGGGCAAGACGTTGCCGTATATGGAAAAGTTCCGCTGGAAAATAGATGTGCGGCATACCGATTGGTATTATCTCAACAGCCGCGGGGCGGTAGCGCAGTACAGCTATCCGGCAGTGTGGGTGTATGGCACGGCTGAGTTCCGCCAGCCGGACGGCAAAGTTTCTACGGCCCATGTAACGTGGTGGCTCAAAGATGTGTCTGAAGAAGAACTGACCCGCACGCACGGGCGCGTGGAAGAATTTGTAGCGCAAATTAAGCAGGCATACGGGGCTAAATCGGGCGAAGCGTACGTCGGACCGGTTTTATTAAAGCCGGGGGCCGCCGCGCAATTTGTATGGAACGCGGTGTTATCCCAAATGCGTAACAGCAAGCCGTGGCTCCTTACTTATTCCGATGACGATAAAGAGGCCGGAAAGCTTTATAAAAAACAACACTTGCGCGTCAGTACCGATTTGCTTACCATGTACGATCGCCCGCTGTTGCGCGAATTTGAGGGAATTGCTTTGTCCCGTTTCCGCCCGGTAGACGGCGAAGGCGTAGCGGCTGAAAATTTAACGTTGGTGCAAAACGGACATGTCAAAGAGTTTCCGCTTACGCAACGTCCGCTTAGTAAAAACCACCGCAGTAACGGACATGCGCAAATTTCGCAACTCTACGGTCCGCGCGAAGATTTAACGAACGTATTTGTAGAGCCCACCGAAACATGGACCGACGAGCAAATGGAAGAAAAATTACTCGCGCGTTGCCGCGAATTGGGGTTGGAATATGGCTATATTTTACACGAGCCCAACCCGTCCGGCGATTTGGGTATTGAGCGTATCTATACCAAAGACGGCCGCAAAGAAACGGTGCTGAATTTGAAATGGGACGGCAACTTTTTTACCCAACGCGACTTGCGCAGCGTACTGGCGGTGGGGGGAAAAGCGGAGCTGGCGGAGAATTTCTACAACAAAGTGATCGTTACGCCCTCGGTACTGATGAGCGAAGTAGAGCTCGTGCCGCAAGAGCACAAGCCGCACCGGCAGCCGTTTATTGCTAAACCGAAGTAAAAAAGTTTCCAAAAAAAACCCGCGCTCAAAAGTTTGGGCGCGGGGGTTATAAATGTGGTTGGGTGTCAGTGTGGTAATCTGCCGGCCAGAATTTCGGCCACTACGCGTGTTTGTTTAATTTTGCTAAGCACAATCTTCAACGAGGCCGTTAACGGAACGGATAAAAACGCGCCCGGCACGCCCCAAACAAGCGTCCAAAAAATAAGGGAGCCGATTACCGCTACAGGGTGCAAGTCCATACCCTCGCCCAAAAAACGCGGCTCTACCAAATTGCCGATAATAAATTCCGTCGCGGTTAATAACCCTATTACTACAAAAAAGTTAGTGCCAAACCCAAATTGTAAAAAGAGCACCGGGACCGGTAACAATACCGATATAATAGATCCCACGCTGGGGATAAAATTAAGTAAAAACGCAAACAGCGCGAACAGCACCGCCAATTTGATTTGAAAACTGATCAAAATGCTTGCTACAATCAGCCCGGTAATGAGCGAAGCCATAAGTTTAACCGACAAATACACAGACACATTGGAGAGCATTTCTTTAATAGCGGGGTTGGTAATCGGTTGGGCTTTTTTACTGCCTAAGAGGAAAAACACCATAAATAAAATAATCAGCGTTAGATTAGACAGTACGGAAAATAATTTTCCGCCGAAGTTTTTCAGCCAATTAAATACAGGCAAATCGCGTACGTAATTTTCAATAAAATTTTGGTCCAAGGTAATTCCGTGCTCGGCCAGTTTGGCCGTCAAATCGCCGATAGTGGCAATCAAGTTTTGGCGGTACACTTCCGCGCCTTTTAAAAATTGCCCGACCGAGGTGGTTGTAAATAAAATAACCGCCACAAAAAACGCAATTCCCAACAAAACGGAAACGGTTAAAGCAAGCCATTGGGGGAAACTAAACTTATGGCGTAAATAAAGCGTTGTTTGGGCCAAGATCGTATAGAAAAAAATAGAAATAACTAGCGGTATTAACAACGCTTTGGTGTAAACCAAAAACGCAGTTGCCACGCCAGCCGCTATAATAGTTAAGCAGATGGCGGAAGTTTTTAAGTAATAATAAGTCGGCTTATCCGGCGACATGAGCCCCCCTCTTTTTTTCGGTTTGTTTAGCAATTTCGCGGGCCAGGAAAAGAATTTTTCCGGTCAAGCTGGGGATGTCGCTTTGACAGGAAGTCAGCAACCAAACGTTAATTTTGGTGGCCGTAAATCCTTTATAGGTCCGGGCAAAAATATCATACACAGTGATAAATTCATCGCACGCACGCGAGAGTGTTTTGGCGCGGCTGTTGACGCCTTTGGCCGGCAAAATTAAATCGGCGGTCCAATCGGTCGGTTTGCACGCGCGTACTTGGGTGCGTATGGCCAACCATGCGGTTTCTTGTTCGTCTAATGCGTGGCGCAGTTGTTGGCAATAGGTGTTAAAATCGTTTGCGAACGTGCTGTCGCGTACGTCAATATTTTTGCGCAGTTGTTGCTCAATTTGTTCCAAGCGGCGGTTGAGCTCCTGCAACTCGCGCGTAGCAGTAATGAGTTGCGCGCGGAAGACATCTGTTTGGGTAGAAATAGTATCTAATAAGGTCTCGGGTGTCATAAGTTCTTTAGAGCGGTAAATTAACTGTAAAAATAGAGCCAAGCCCCCGGTCCGATACCACGCTGACCGTGCCGCCGTGTAACTCTACAATGCGCCGGACCATGGTAAGGCCTAAGCCCCAACCGTTGACTTGGCCGGTCAAGTCGTCATCTACTTGATAGAACGGTTCGAAAATACGGTTGACGTCTTGCGGACGGATACCCGTGCCGTAGTCGCGCACCGATAACGAAACGCTGTTGCCGTGATTTAAACATTGAATTTTAATCACTTTTTCCGTTTTATTATTAAATTTAATAGCATTGGTTAATAATTCCTTCATGCAAACAATAAGCATTTCTTCGTTGGCTTTTAAAAGCAGTTGGCTGGGGCAATCTGTTTCCACAAAAGCACCGCGGCGGACGGTATTGGCTTTATCGGGCGAGGAAGAGGATAAGCTTTCTTCCAACGCCAGCGCGTGTTCGGCACAGCGTTTGATAATGGGCTTGAGTTCCACTTCTTTTTTTTCCATGGTTTCAGCTGTCAACGAGCATACTTTATTAAACGTAATAAGCTGGTCCACCAGTTGTGAAAGGTGCATCCCTTGTACGCTGATTTCCGATAATGCTTTAGCCGAAAACGGGGAAAGCGTATTTTTATTTTGCGCTTGCACAGCTTCGCAATATCCGTTGATAATGGATAGCGGCGTGCGTAGTTTATGCGCAATCATGGATAAAGCTTGAGTGTTTACATTGAGTTCAGCAGAGTCCATAGTGATCCCCGGTTAAAAGAAAGTAGAAAGCCGTACCGATCCGATATCCCGTTTGTTTTGATTATGCACGGTAAATACGTGGTTGTAGGCCACTTCCGCCAAAATCCGCGAAGTAACGCGGAAAGAAAGGCCGCCTAAAACGGAATGTTCCGCTTGGGCGGTGTGATACTCGCCAAAGCGATAGCTGATATAAGCGGACGAACCGTTTTCGGCCCACATGCGGCTTAGCCGCGTGCCGATGGTATATTTGGCCAGTGCATGGACAATATCCAAGGTTTGGGTGCGGGCGAGGTCTTGTTGGTTCATCACCCCGCGAAAGCCGGCCAAATCGGATACACCGTCGGGATACTGGAAGACCGAGCCCTCTATATCAAGTCCGAATGCGTTGTAGAGCGTTTGGGATAAACCGAGCATAAAAGCCGCTTGCGAATAGTAACGGTTTTCCAGGGTGGCGTCGTTATAAAAAGAAGTCCCCTGTTGACGGGCAAAGGACGCTCCCATAAATGCATAGGCATAGTTTTCGTTGACTTCATCCTCGTTTAGTTTCACCCGGACTTGTGCATTAAGACCAAACGCGGAAGAATTTTGTATGCCGTCCAAATGGCTTTTGTTTTTGAAATAGTAAAACGGACGTAACGAAAAGCGCAGTATGTCTAACTCCAAGGCAAAAGGAACAGCCACCGAATAAACGGGGTCTTTGAATAACCGTTCGTTAGCCATTTGCACTTCCAACCCGGCAAGCGTATTAAGCGAGAGCGCCATGTTGGCACTGAGTTGGGCTTGGTCAAACTGCTTAGAGCCGTTGTAGGCGGCGGAAATGTCTACGGTGCGCGCGTGTAATGAAAGCGCGGCAAAACAAGCGAAAAGAAGAATCATTTTTTTCATATATTTTAATTAAACAAAATTTTGCGCTGTTTTGCCTGTAAAACTTTCGGTAAGGAAGTGGCGGAATTTGATAAAATAAAAAAGATGAAAAAAATTAACTTTTTATTTCTTTTTCTGTTACTGGCCGGTTGGGCTAGTTCGGCCCAGATTGTCCGCGGGCCTTACTTGGAAGACCCTACCCAAACTACGCTTGTAATGCGTTGGCAGACCGATACGTCTACTCCGGCTTGGTTGGAGTACGGCCCCGCCCCGCGGTGTAACCAAATTATGACGCTTACTCCCCAAGGCACCCAACATAAAGTTGTTTTGTATGGCTTAGTGCCTAACCAAGATTTTTGCTACCGGGTCTATGTATATAATCAAGCGCAAGACGGGGTGCAAGAGCCGGTGGCCGGTACGTTTCGTACGTTGTTTTCGGCTGAGCGGAAAATCGTTAAATTTGTAGCTTTAGGGGCAACGGCTTCATCGGCTCCGCAAGAACCTGTCAGCGAAGATCCGCAAGAAACTTCGGCCTCGTTCTTCCCGTTTATGACGGCTAAGCCGGCGACTCCGGCGGATGACTCCGCCCAAGCGCGTCAGAATTTAGCCGCACGTATCGCCGAAGAAAAAAGCGATTTCTTAATTCATACCGGCAACTTGACCCGTAGCGGGCTTAACGCCGATGCCAATGCGGAATTTTTTACTCCGTTTGAGCAGGTGCTTCGTAATATGCCGCTTTTTGTGGCAGTGGGCCCTAACGAGTACGGACCGGACCGCCAATCGCGCGACAGCAAACCGTTTTTCTTAACCAATTACCGGCGTTTCCACGATATGTCGTGGAGTAACGCTACCCCGAAGTATTATTCGTTTGATTCGGCCAATGCGCGCTTTATTTTCTTAGACACCAACGTGGCCGAAGGTGCGGTGTGGGCCCCGGATATTACGGAAAAATCGGCGCAAGTAACGTGGCTTAAAAGCACGCTGGCCGGTGCAGGCGAAAAATGGAAAATCGTTGTGATGAACGCGCCGGCCTATTCGTCCGGTGTGCGCGGTGCAAATAATGAAGTATTTTTAAATTTAGTTAAAATCTTTGAAGAGTACCGCGTTAATTTAGTGTTGCAAGGCGGAGACTTAAATTACGAACGGACTTTTCCCATGTTTCGCGGGGAACCTAAGCAAAACGGGGTAACGTACGTTACGTTAGGCACGGCGGCAGCCACGCCTACCAAGCGCGAAAATCCGCATCCGTCCACCGCGCGTTTTGTATCGCAACGGCATTATGCGGTAGTAAAAATAGTGGACCGGAGATTATCTGCTAAAGTATATAGCGATAAAGGGAAACTGTTGGATAGTTTTGATTTGTACTTATAGCACAAATATATATGTAAGGACACACACGGGGCAGATTGTCCCGTGTGTTTTTTTTAGGGTATTTGGCGGATCGCGTCTTGGATATGGTATTTTTCTTCCAAGCCGCCGATAAGACGGTCTAAGTTTTCAAAATGGTCCTCTTTGCGTGTGATGTAGGAAACGTACCCGTTGCGTTGGGCATAGAAATCAAGTATGCCATCGGAAAGTATGATAAAACCCATTTCTTGTGCGATTTCGGGGAAAGATTTTTTCAACGCAAGTTTAATATCCCGGTCCGAAACCATGCGCCCGATGGCTCCGTCGGATACGATGTAATGCGGGCGTAAATGTTGGGCTTTCATCCGGTCAATAAAATGGTAGAGTTCTCCCATGTCATACGCGATAAAAATATGCCCGGCGTAATTTTGTAATTGGGCGGCCGCGGCCTGTGCGACCTCTTCATTGTCGTTAATGATAAGAACTACTAAATCGGGTTGAAAAGTAAGCGGGCCTGTGGCCAACGTTTCACGCGGATTTACAAACGGCCACCGGGTAGAATCTTGGGAGCTGACAGCCCATGCGTCGGGCCAGCGCAACCGTGCCGCCAGCGAAAAAGGAAATAAGGCCTGTTGTAACCGGAAAAAAGTATCCTCGGAAAAATAAGAGGTATTGTTCCACTCACAAAGTAAATCAAACAATTGCCCCTCTAAATAACTGTAATGTGCCGGATCGGTGGCGGCTAAGTTTTCCAACTGGCGGGCTTCCTGCAGAAAAAGAGAACGTTGCACTTCCGGGGCGGAATGTTCATGCCATGCGCGCAAGGCACTGGAGGGTGGGAAAAATTTTCCTGCCGCAACGGCGGGAGAATATATTGTGCTGACTAATCGTTCATAGGCGGCGTCTGCCATGGGGAAAGGATCGTTTTGGAACGGATTTTCGGGCAAGTGTGCCGCGGCGGCCGGAACGGGGGACAACGGGTTAATACCGGCTTGTAAAATATTTCTTTGGGCAATGGGTGTAACTACCTGATTTACAGGGAATATCCCCGGACGCGGTATCCGGTGGTGGTAATGTGCCGGGGCGGGGTGGGGCACACGGAGACGGAGTGCCCGCCCGGGCGGGATTCCACCCGCGGCCACAAGCGGTAAACACGCAAACAACGAACACAATAATATGCACTGTATATATTTTTTCATCCGGGGGACCTCTCTTGTATTGTAACCAATGGCTTTTTACTTCGCAATAGGCCAAAAGGCCTAGCGGCAGGTGGGTCTTTAACAGAAAAACACCCGGGATGGACTCCGGGTGTTAGCAAGTTGTAGCAAAAATATTTGGGGTGGATGACGAGATTTGAACCCGCGACCTCCGGTTCCACAGACCGGCGCTCTAACCAGCTGAGCTACATCCACCATAAAATTGGGTACTATATTCTACCAAATTCACGCCGCAAGGTGCAAATAGTCGGATAGAAATTTTGCGGGTGAAGTGCGTAAAATTATTTCTTATTTTTGCGATGTTTGCGCGCAAAGGTTTTTGTTTTGCGTTTGACGTTTAGCCAATGTTTCTTGAAAAATCGGGCGAGGCCGCCGCGGGAAGTTTCGCGGTAGTCGTGGTGCATATCCAAGCCGGTTTGCATCATGGTAGCCAGTACGTCATCGTACGAAACGCGGTTATCGCCGTCGGACATGAGTGCATACGTCGCGCAATCCAGCGCGCGCGAGGCCGCCATGGCGTTACGTTCTATGCACGGAATTTGTACAAGCCCGTCCACCGGGTCGCACGTTAAACCTAGGTGATGTTCAAGTCCCATTTCGGCGGCGTAAGCGATGCGGCGGTTATCACCGCCCTCTAATTGGCACGAGGCCGCCGCAGCCATAGCACACGCCACGCCTACTTCCCCTTGACATCCCACTTCCGCCCCGGAAATGGACGCGTTTGTTTTAGCCAAGTTGCCCATAAGTCCGGCGGTAGCTAATGCGTGCAAAATCACGCTGTCTTCAAATTCATACACTTCTTTGAGTAAGCGGCAAACAGCCGGTACGATACCGCACGAGCCGCATGTGGGAGCGGTGACTACTTGCCCGCCGGACGCATTTTCTTCGGCACAGGCAAGTGCGTAAGCAAATAAATTGTTGATACGCCGTACGTAGCGCGGCGAAGTTTCCGCTTTATGCAAATAGTAGCGGGCTTTGCGCTCCAAATTAAGCGAGCCGGGCAGTACGCCTTGTTTTTTTAGACCGCGGTTCATGGTATCTTGCATGGCAGACCATACTTCTTTTAAATAGTCCCAAATCGGTTCGCCCTCGCACTCTTCCACATATTGCCACAAGAGCATTTTATGTTGGGATGTATACGCTAAAATTTCTTCCATGGACGTATGCGGATAAACCGATTTTTGCACCACGTCAAAATTCTCATCGGTACGGATCGCGCCTCCGCCTACGCTATATACCGTTTGTGTGCCTAATACGTGGTCCGCCTTATCTAATGCTTCCAATTTGAGTGCGTTGGGGTGGCGCGGCAGAAAAGTTTGCGGTTGCCACAAAACAGAAACGGGTTTGGGATAAAGCGCTTCTTTGATTGTAAAATCGGTCAAGTGGCCTTTGCCTGTGGCGGCCAACGAGCCGTACAGCGTAATCCGGAAAGATACGGCTTGCGGGTACGCGCGGTTAAATTCTTCGGCGGCTTTATGCGGGCCCATGGTGTGGCTACTGGACGGCCCCATACCTATCTTATATAGTTCTTTTAACGATTCCATGCGCTACTCCTAAACAGCTTTTTAAAATGATATCATAATTATATGATTTTCGTGTCTGTATTACTTATTGCACTTAGTTTATGTATGGATAACTTAGCCGTTACCGTAGCCGCCGGATGCGCGGCGCACGGACACGTGCCGTGGCAAGATGAACTTAAGGCCAGCAGTGCTTTTTCTTTGGCACATTTTGTGATGCTTAGTACGGGGTGGTTGCTGGGGGTAGGAGTAGGGAAATTGCTTCATACGTATGCGGTGTGGGTGTCTTTTGGTATTTTGGTTTGGATAGGAGCGCACATGATGTGGGAGGGCCGCCCGGGAGCTAAGCCGGAAGAAACGGTCCGTTCGTGGGATGCTAAATCACTTGTTTTGTTGGCGGTGGCGACCAGTATAGATGCGTGGTTGGTGGGGATGGGGCTTGCCCCCACGCAACTGCCGTGGGTGCTGATGTCCGTCACTATGGTAGTGTGTGTGTTTGTTACCAGCTGGGTTGGGTTTTATTTCGGGGCGTGGCTGGGGCAAAAATTCGGGCAACGTATGGAAATGGTGGGGGGAGCGGTTCTTATTTTACTAGGTGTAAAATTGTTGCTTGAAGGACTGAAGATTTGGTAGAATTCCGGTATCTTATTAGCGAGGTTAGCGTATGGGTATTATCTCAGTAATTATTATTTTTATCTGTATTTGTGTAGATAATATGGTTAGTGCCAATATGACGGGGATGAATATTACGCAAGATAAAGGTGTGTTCTCTATCAAAGTTGCCCTTTTCTTTGCCGGATTTAATATGCTGTTTTTTGTGTTGGGTTATTTGGTCAGCATGTTGTTCTTCCGCAACTGGGTATACTTGGCACATAACTGGGTAGCGTTTGCGTTTTTGTTACTGCTGGGTATTAAATTTATGTTGGAATCTATTGAAAAATCACCCAGTTTCTATACGGTAGATACCGGGGCCACGGGTAAACTTTTAAAAGTGTCTGCTTTGTTGGCGATGAACGCGTTTTTGGTGGGTTATGCCGCCGAAACGATGGATACGGCGTGCTTTCCGCAATGGATATTTTTAGCTATCATTACGTTTGTAATGACGTTGATCGGGTTTCACTTGGGAGGCCCGAACTCCAAAACGATCGCCAGTAAAAAAGTAGAATTATTGGCGGGACTCATTTTAATTGTAATGGCCGTGCGGTTGATTATTATATAGGTTGAAACCTTTTGTTGATAGGCGGGGCAATTCTTTTTGAATTGCCCCGCTTTTTCGTTGTCGGCCGGAATTTTGTGTTGCCATTCTCTTTTTCCCTCACCCCTTGCGGGGCCACTCGCCGTGGCGGGCATATACTCTCTTTATTCCCTCGCCCCTTGCGGGAGAGGGTGGCCGTAGGCCGGGTGAGGGGTAATAAAAAGAGAAGAATAACAGAATAAGGAAAATAACTTTATTGATAACCCCTCATCGGTTTGTTCGGACTCTGTCCGCCAAACCACTTCCCCCGCAAGGGGGGAAGACAAACGGCGTTGTTTTCTCATCGGCACATAACAACGCGACAATGCACAAACAGTGTGGCTACAAGTAAGTGAAAGATAGCTTTTTGTTTGCCTGGGCCCGGCAAGGGCCTTGACATCGTTTTTTTTTTTGCTACATTTTATTAAATGAAACAAAGGAGGATGTATGAAAAACAAGCAAGCATTTACGCTCATTGAATTATTAGTGGTAGTTTTAATTATCGGCATTTTGGCGGCGGTGGCATTGCCGCAGTATCGTTTATCCGTGGCTAAGGCGCGGTACGTGGAGCTTAAAAGTATTGTAGATAAAATTACGCAAGCGCAGGAAGTTTATTATTTGGCAAATGGGAAATACAGTAAACGTTTTGAGGAATTGGATATAGATTTACCCGCCGGCGGACAACAAAATACTAGTTCGCTAAACAGATATGACTTCCCTTGGGGGTTTTGTTATACGGGATATTCCGGTGACGTGGCCCGCACGGTTTGCTACAATGAAAAAATCGGTTTTGGTTATGGGCGGCGGCCTGCACATATCCCGGAATCTGAAAAACCCGGGAGACGTGCTTGTTATGTACTTACTACATTTGATGCTGATTGGCGCAACCAAGTCTGCAAACAGGAAACGGGGGCAGCCAAAGGGACTCGTGCCGAGGGAAACATCGAGTGGATTTACGCAAAATAGACTTTGATATACACACCTTTAACAAACGCCCCCGGTTTTTTGCCGGGGGCGTTTTTTTAAGCTAATTTTAAATTAACTTATTTGGCCAAGTTTTTCCACGCTTTTTGTTCTTCTTTGACGGCTTTTTTGGCGTCTTTAGCGGATTGTTTAACGTCGGCTTTTTTGGCTTTTACATCGGCCTTGGCGTTCTTTACATCTTTTTTTACTTCCGCTTTTTTAGCAGCAGCGTCTTTTTTGGCTTGTTCTTTTTGCGCTTTTAATTCAGCTTTTTTAGCTTTCGCTTCTTTTTTAGCTTGTTCTTTTTGCGCTTTTAATTCGGCTTTTTTGGCAGCGGCGTCTTTTTTGGCTTGTTCTTTTTGTGCCTTGACGTTGGCTTTAGTTTGTTCGGCTTTGGCCTTCGCGTTGGCTTTTAATTCTTCTTTTTTGGCCTTGGCCTGTTCGGCGGCGGCATTGTCTTTTTGCGCTTTTTGGGCCTTAGCGGCTTTGGCTTGTTTTTTGGCCGCAGCTTTTTTGGTTTCCAAGTTTTTGCGCAAGTTGCTCACTTTAGATAACGTGCAGTTATTTACGCAGGTTACGTCGGTAGCGACGCAACCGCAATCATCGGCAGCTTGGGCATATACGGCGGCTAAACCGAAAGCCAAGCATAAAGCAATAATTTTTTTCATACTTAATTTTCTCCTTAATAATTTGCAACAGATTTTGTGCCCATTTATTGTACTAAATTTTCGGGCCTGTCTGCGAAGGTCCGCCTTTTTTAGTAAAATATACCTATATGGAAACATTAGTTACGCACCCTCCGCTTTGGATGAATCTTTTGTTGGGGCTGATTGTTATTAATTTACTTGCCTGGCCGCTTACATCGCGCTGGGTAGAAAGCCACTTGGATCTTTTTTTGCTCGGTGTAGGCGCGGCAGCGGTAACAGTCAGCGGCGGATGGAGTGTTGATTTTATCTACAAAACCTTGCAATATCCCGTCAATGTGGCGTTTATTGTGTTGGTCGTTAGTGTGATTTTTAACAATTACTCGCGCTATATTTTCCGTATTTTATTTATCTTTTTTAAACGGTTAGAACCTCGTTACAGTTTTGCGCTGCTTATTTTTGCGTTGGGGGTAGCGTCATCGCTCGTAAGTGTAACGGTAGCCGCGCTCGTGCTGGCGGAAGTGTTACAGGTAGTCCATGTGGAACATAAACAAACGGTATCTATCACGGTCTTTGCCTGTTATGCTATTGCGTTGGGCGCGGTGCTGACGCCGCTGGCTGAGCCGATGGGGCTGGTAATTAACAATGCACTTTCCGGCCCGCCGTATCATGCTGATTTTTTCTTTTTGATGCGTCATTTTGCGGGTTGGATCTTGCCCGCGCTCGTGGCGTTAGCCATAGCGGCCGGATATACGGCCCGTCACGCCGGAGCGGGTATGCAAATGCACATCCGCGAAGATAAAGAAACGTACAACGTGGTCTTGCGGCGTACGTGGCATATTTATATGTTTGTGGCCGCACTCCATTTAATCAGCACGGGGCTTAGACCATTGGCCCAAAGCACGATGACTCATTTGGGGGGAAAGTTCTTATTTTTTGCCAATGCCGTTTCCGTTATTATTGACAACGCTACCTTGGCGGCCATTGAAATCGTACCGACGATTTCTTCTACCGATTTAACGTATATGGTCATCGGGCTAGCCGCGTTTGGCAGTATGCTTGTGCAAGGAAATTTGCCTAACATCGTGGCGGCTGAAAAATTAGGCATCAAAAGCCGCGAGTGGGCCGTCGTGGCCGTGCCGACCGGGCTGGTGCTGATGGTCAGCTATTTTATAGCACTTTGTATTTTGCTATAATACATAGAGGCGGTTTCCCGTCTTAATACACCAACAATTTGTTTTGTAGTAAATTTTTATAGGAGAACTTATGTCAGACAGATTCGCACCCGCGGCGCAGATCTTAAAAGAAAATAATTACGATAGCGCCAAGTTAATCCCCATCTTGCAAAAAGTGCAAGATGCCTACCACTTCCTGCCGGAAGATGTGATGCGTTACATTGCTAACGAACTCAAAATTTCGCCCGCTAAAGTGTTCGGCGTGGCGACGTTTTTTGCCCACTTTGCTATTACGCCCAAGGGCAAACACATCATCCGCGTTTGCAATGGTACGGCTTGCCACGTAAAGGGCTCGGCCGGTATTATTGACGCCGTTAAAAAGAAACTCAAACTTAAAGACGGGCAAGAAACCACCGAAGATTTACTTTTTACCTTAGAGTGTGTTTCTTGTTTGGGGGCGTGCGGGTTGGCTCCTGTAATGGTAGTGGACGAAGTCGTCCACGGCCAAGTGACTCCGGCCAAAGCCGAAGAACTCATTGACGAAGTTATCAAAGCGGAGGCCAAATAACTATGGCAACGAAAGATATTGAAAAAATTGCTAAAGAGTTTAACGACGCTTATAAAGCCATCAAACACCGTATCGTTATCTGCGGCGGTACCGGCTGTATTGCGGGCGGCTCGTTAGACGTATATAAAGCGTTCCAAGCCGAAATGGAAAAACGCGGCGTGGCTTGCAGTGTGGAAGTTACCAAAGGGTGCCGCGAAAATTATTTAAGCTTAAGCGGTTGCCGCGGTTTCTGCGCGCAAGGACCGCTGGTGAGCGTGGGCGACATTTTTTATACCAAAGTAAAAGTAGCCGATGTGCCGGAAATCATTGAAAAAACGTTACTCAAAGGCGAAGTCATTGACCGCTTGTTATACCACAACCCGGCCAACAACCAAAAATCTAAAACCGTAGCCGATATTCCGTTTTATGCTAAACAACAGCGTATTTTGCTCGCCGATTGCGGACGCATTAACCCGGAAGATATTAACGAATATATCGCGCACGGCGGCTATGCACAGGCCAAACGCATTTATTTGGAAATGACGCCGGAACAAGTCTGCCAAGAAATGATTAAATCAGGTCTTCGCGGACGTGGCGGCGGCGGTTTCCCCACCGGTAAAAAATGGGAATTTGCCCGCATTGAACCGGAAGGTAAAAAGTACGTCATCTGCAACGCCGACGAGGGCGATCCGGGGGCTTTTATGGACCGCTCCGTTATGGAAGGCAACCCCAACGCCGTGTTGGAAGGTATGATGATTGCCGCACGGGCGATCGGTGCCGACGAAGGTTATATCTACGTTCGTATGGAATATCCGCTCGCTATTAAACGCATCCGCAAAGCCATTGAAGAAGCCGAAGCGCTCGGTATTTTGGGCGAAAACATTTTCGGCTCCGGCAAAAACTTCAAAATTAACGTGATGGAAGGCGCCGGCGCGTTTGTATGCGGTGAAGAAACCGCTTTAATCGCCTCTGTGGAAGGCAAACGCGGTATGCCCAAAGTCAAACCGCCGTTCCCGGCTCACAGCGGCTTGTTCGGAAAACCCACCGTTATCAATAACGTAGAAACATTGGCAACCGTTGCCAAAGTATTTGAAATGGGCGCTGAAAACTTTGCCAAAATCGGTACACCCACCAGCCCGGGCACCAAGACGTTTGCCGTCACGGGCCATATCGCCAATACGGGGCTTGTGGAAGTGCCGATGGGTACGACCTTGCGCCAAGTGATTAACGACGTTGCCGGCGGTACAACCAATAGCGACGGTACGGTCAATCCTAACGCCTTTAAAGCGGCCCAAATCGGGGGGCCTTCGGGCGGATGTTTAACCAAAGAACATTACGATGTGCCGCTTGATTTTGACTCGTTAAAATCAGCCGGAGCTATGATCGGCTCAGGCGGTTTGGTGGTGATGAACGAACATACCTGTATGGTGAACGTGGCGCGTTTCTTCTTGGAATTTACCAAACGCGAATCATGCGGTAAGTGCGTTCCCTGCCGCGAAGGTACAGACCAAATGTTATCGTTGCTGACCGATATTTGCGAAGGGCGCGGCACGCTTAAAACGTTGGAAACGCTGGAAGATTTAGCCAAAGCCGTACAAAAATCTTCGCTCTGTGCGCTTGGTAAAACAGCGCCCAACCCGGTGCTTTCTACCTTAAAATACTTTAAGGACGAATACCTCGCCCACGTGGTAGAAAAACGTTGCCCGGCCGGCGTATGCAAAGCGCTTGCCAGTTATGCCATTGACCCGGCCAAATGCAAGGGCTGCGGGATGTGCAAACGCGCTTGCCCGGTGCAAGCTATTTCGGGTGCAGTCGGTAAACCGCACGTGATTGATCCCAAAAAATGTATCAAATGCGGTAGCTGCAAATCTACTTGTAAATTCGGCGCGGTAAAAGTCGGCGCGTAAGGGATAAAATTATGGAAAAAGAAAACTTTGTTACTATTGAAGGGAAAAAAGTAGCCATTGAAGGCGAACGGAATTTGTTGGAACTCATCCGCAAAGCGGGTTTCAAAATCACCACGTTCTGCTACCAACCGGAATTGGAAATTTACGGCGCGTGCCGCTTGTGCTTGGTGGAAGTAGAAGGTATGGGGGTAGTGGCGTCTTGCTGTGTGGCTCCGCGTGCGGGGATGAAAGTGTCTATCAATACCGACGAAATCCGCCGCCTGCGCCGCATTAACTTGGAACTTTTGCTTGCCTCCGGCAACCACAACTGCACGGTTTGCTCCAAATCGGGCCGCTGCAAACTCCAAAGTTTAGCGCAAGAAATGGGCATTACGGAAATCCGCTTTAAAGCCAAACAAAAACCGGTTAACCGCGATACGTCTTCTGCCGCGCTCGTGCGCGATACCAGTAAATGTATCTTGTGCGGTAACTGCGTGCGCATCTGCAACGAAATACAAGGTATCGGCGCGATTGATTTTGCGTTCCGCGGATACCGGGCTCAAATTGCTCCGGCCTTTAACCACGGTTTGGGCGAAAGCCACGAATGTGTGTCCTGCGGCCAATGTGCGCGCGTCTGCCCGACGGGTGCATTAACGCCCAACAACAGCGAAATTGAAGAAGTATTTAAAGCCATCAACCACCCCACCAAAAAAGTAGCCGTACACATCGCTCCGGCGGTGCGTGTGGGCCTTGGCGAAATCTTCGGTTTGCCGCAAGGCAAAAACATTGACGGCAAGATCGCCGCGGCGTTGCGTATGCTCGGTTTTGACTACGTGTACGATACGGCCTTTGCGGCTGACCTTACCATCGTGGAAGAAGCGACCGAATTTTTACACCGTCTAACCGAAGGTAAAAATATGCCGCAACTGACCAGTTGCTGCCCGGCGTGGGTAAATTACATAGAAAAATTTACGCCGGAATTTATCCCCAATCTCTCTACGGCGCGCTCGCCGATGCAGATGATGGGCCCGGTCATCAAGGCCGATTTTGTGGAAAAAGGCGGCAAACGCGAGGACTTAGTTGTCGTAGCGATTATGCCGTGCTCGGCTAAAAAAGGCGAAGTCAAACGCGAAGAATTTTATGTGAACGGCAACCCGGATACGGACCATGTGGTAACGACCGTCGGTTTAGCACGTATGATTAAAGAAGCGGGCATTGATTTTGTCAACCTCAAAGACGAAGAATTTGATCGTCCGTTCGGTACCAAAACCGGCGCGGGCGTCATCTTCGGTGCGTCGGGTGGTGTAATGGAAGCGGCTTTGCGCTTTGCGGCCGCCGAATTAGACCCCAAAGGCGCGGGCAAGTTAGATTTAAGTGCCTTGCGTGCTAACAGCACCGTCAAAGAGGCCGAACTGACTGTGGCGGGCAAAACCGTGCGCGTAGCGGTAGTGAGCGGCCTTAGAAATGCACGCAAACTGTTAGACGACATTAAAGCCGGTAAAAATAAGTACGACTTTATTGAAGTTATGTCCTGCCAAGGCGGTTGTGTGGCAGGAGCCGGCCAGCCCCAATTTGAAGGTTGGCAAGCCCGCAAAAACCGTGCGGAAGGGTTATACCAAGAGGATAAAGTGCTCGCGTATAAGTCGCAAGACAACAAAGACGTCATGGCGTTGTATGGCACGATTTTTGATAAAATCGGCGGACATAAGGCGCATGAACTCTTGCATACGCACTACTTTGACCGCAAAGACCGCACCGGCCAAGATAAATAAGAACGGCCTTGTTAAGTTCTATAAGCACGCACAAGGGCACAACTAATCGTTGTGCCCTTGTGTCGTGTTCCTGCGATACAATTTTCCACATTTGGCCGTCTTGCGCGTCCCTGCCCCTTGACGTGATTACCACCACGCCTATACGGGGCACTTGCCCGCGCAATACGGCTCAAATCTGAAAAATCATCTTCTCTCTTGCAATGGTAGTCTGTTGTTTATCCCGCAAACTAAAAGCGAATTTGAAAAATCATATAAACATCTGCAAAGTTAGTCTATAACGAAACGGCCTTGTTAAGTTCTATAAGCATGCACACGCCCCTGGGACGTCATCCTGAACTTGATTCAGGATCTCGTAGTGTCCCAGGGGCGTGTGTCGTTATTTCTTGTTGCTGACAACTAATTGTTATATATATAAACGATATACAGTCCAGCCGTTGTCCCAAACGGACGGGGAGTTGTCATGGGTGATACTCTTACAGGTTTCTTTTAAAAAATCGGCGTTGGGGGCGTTTTGGTGTACAGCACATTGGTAACCGTATTGAACGTTATTGATTGTAGGGTAAAAATTCCATAAATAATAGGAATTTCCGTTTTTTTCTATCCATTGAAGACGCACGTGTCCGTCTTCGTGTATATCAGCCCGCCAAGGAAGTTGGACGGTAGTTTCCACTGCCAGTTCATCAAAAGACGTAGCATAAAAGCCATTTGCCAGATAATAAACTCGTTGTGCATCCATGAAAGTTTTTCCGTACGCAAATGCCTGAGTCGCACGCGATTTCCACACCGCCTTTTTGTATTGCGGCAACGCCACCGCGGCCAAAATACCGATGATAAGAACAACGACTAATAATTCAATGAGCGTAAAGCCCACGTTATCAAATAAGGATGTCATCCCGTACTTGATACGGGATCTTCCACGTACGCTGTTGTCGTTTCCTTGTGAAACATCAAGCGTGGAAGATGCTGAATCAAGTTCAGCATGACGTCTTAATTTTATTTGAATTTTTCTTTCCATAAAAATCTCCTTATATTTTTTTCCGTCCCTTTATTATCGTTTTTTTTTTTGATTTGTCAACCCCCTTGCCGGGGTGCTCGCCGGGACGGGCATACGGCCGTGAGGTCTATGCAATAAACTGGCCCGCAGCCGTGTTAAATTTGATAGGATAGAAATAACGCTAAATTAAAGGAGAAATTAGCATGAAAAAAGTATTTGTTGCTTTGCTCTTGGTACCGTTCGTGTTTGCGTGCGGCCCCAAAGTTAAACGGGTGGAAACAAACCTCGTTAAAGACGTGTCCGGCGGTTGGAACGATACCGACGCGCAAATGGTCGCCCAAGAAATGATTACCGATTGTTTGCAAGGTGGTTGGTATGCTAAATACCTCGCCCAAAACGGCGGCAAAGAGCCGGTGGTAATCGTCGGTACGGTCAAAAACGAATCGTCCGAACACATCAATACCCGCGTGTTCATTGAAGAAATGCAACGCGCGCTGATCAACTCGGGCAAAGTAGATTTCGTGGCCTCCAAAGACGAACGCGGCGAAATTCGCCAAGAACGTTTGGAACAGGACGAATTTGCTTCCGAAGCTACCCGCAAGGCCTTCGGGCAAGAAGTCGGGGCCGATTTTATGCTTTCGGGCGTATTAAGCTCGGTAGTAGACAAATCGGGCTCCAAAGCACTCGTTTTCTATCAGACGAACTTAAAACTCATCAACATAGAAACGAACAAAATCGTTTGGAACGGCCAAAAACAAATTAAAAAATACGTTACCCGCAGCAAAGTGTCGTGGTAAGGAGTTTTTTACATGAAGAAGGCGCGCGTATACCTGTTGTTGGGGCTGGTTGTTTTTTGCTCCGCGTGTGCGGCGCCTTCTTTGCGTTATAAAACCGACATTAACAGGATGGCCGCGTCGGGTAATTTTAAAGAAGCGGCCGATAAAGTAGAAGCACAACGCCGTAAAAATTATGCCCGGCAGGACCGCGCCTTGGCTTATTTGGATGAGGCCGTTTTATTGCATGATGCCGGCGAGGCCGCCAAAAGCGACGAGCTTTTAGCCCAAGCGCAAGAGCGTATTGAAGAATTGTATACCGTCAGTGCTACTCAATCAATCGGGCGCGTAGCAATTAACGATTTGACATTACCGTACAGCGTGTCCCCTTTTGAACGCGCGCTTACGTATTTTTACCGCATGGTAAATTTTGTAGACCAAAATAATTTGTCCGATGCCGCCGTGGAAGCCCGCCGGGCGGTGCTGTTTTTAGACAATTTGCGCGGCAGTAAGAAAAAAGGATATAACGACGATCCGTTTGTACAATATTTTGCCAGTTTGGTATTTGAATCGGTTGGGCAAATTGATGACGCACGTATTTCGCGTTCTAACGCGTTAAATGCGTATAAAAATCTTTCGTCGCTTTTAAACGTACGCGCTCCCGAGTTTGTGGTACCGTCCAATTACAACGAACTGGGCGAAGTGATTATTTTACATTACAACGGTGTTTTGCCGCTTAAACGCAATACGACCGTGCAATTTGCGTGGGACCGGGTGTATGCCATACTATCTACGGCGCAAGAGTCTCAGCGGGAAAGTTTATCCCCACAGGTGGCTAACGCGCTCAGAGCCGGGTTTATGGGTCGCGCCGTTACGCTGGCTTATCCGGTGTTGGAACAACCGTTTTATACCGTTACGTCCGCGTTTGTGCAAACCGAGGACGGACAACGCTATAATATGCAAAAAATGGCCGATTTGGCCGCCGCCGCTAAAGCCGATTTGGACGAACGCTTGCCCGGTATTTGGTTTCGGGCCGTTGCCCGCGCGGTAGCCAAGCAAGTGGCCGCCGCCGCTACGAGCCAGGCGGTTAATTCGGCGGTTAATAACAAAGATAACCAAGTGTGGGGTGATTTGGCCGGTTTATTTGTAACGGTGGCGGGAAGTGCGGTGGAAAAAGCCGATACGCGCCAATGGTTCACGTTGCCCGCCCAAATTTTTATGACCCGGTTATTTCTTAAACCGGGCGAACAGGATATCCGCCTGCTACTTCGCGACGGATATGGTAACATAGTAGCAGAGCATACATTTGAAAAAGTAAAGGTAGCGGCGGGGGGACGTGTTTTCCTGCACTACCGTACAGCAAAGTAAGGAGGAGCTATGAAAAAAATAATCGTATGTTTAAGTGCCGTGCTTATGCTTAGTGCGTGCACGAGCTTGAATAAAAATACCGTTTCGTATCAGACGTCTAAATACGACGCGGCCAAGTATTACGTTGTAGCGGGCGAGGGCGACACCAAGGACGCCGCGTCCCAAAAGGCCTTGGATAATATGCGCCAAGCGCTTATTAAAAATGCCCCGGATATGGAAAAGGACCGCCTGCTGACCGACCTGATGGCAAACGCCAACGTGGATAAAGTGTGGCGTGATAAATCTACGGAGCAAAAACATTACTTTGCGTTGGCGGTACTTTCCCGCAACAATGCGATGAGGATTTTAGCACCGGAAATGAACCAATTAGACGGTAAATTAGGGGCGTTAGCCGCACAATTTACGTCGCCCACAGAGCCGCTGGCCGACTTGCGCACCGCCTACCGCATGCAGCCGCTTGTGGCGCGCCGGACCCTGTTGGACGAAACGTACCAATTTTTATCACCCGATCATCAAGGATATGCACCCGAATCTTTCCGCCCGTATAAAAACGCGCTCAAAGAAAAAATGGCCGCCGTACTTGTGGGGGTGGATGTGCAGGGCCGCGAAAGCAAAGTGATGATTACTCACATTGTTGACGCTTTAAACCAAATGGGTCTTGGTGTGGTGGATATTTCCGACCCGGATAAAGAACTGTCCGTGGAAATTATTACCGATGTGGACGGGTATGATTCCAAAAAAGTACAAGGCCTCGTTTGGTGCTCCAGCAGTGCGGCTGTGAGTTTGGTAGATGCTACCCGCGACGTAACGATTGCCCGCTTTAACGTATTTGAACGGGCCGGAACTTCGCGCGCGGCCGATTCGTTGCGCCGCAGTATGGAAGCCGCCGGAGAACAAGCCGCCAAACAAATTACCGCGCGCTTGGAAGCGTATTTGAAAACCCGTTAGGAGAATCTTATGAAAAAAATAATCGCACTTTCGTTACTTATTTTCCCGCTTTTTGCCTGGGCTGAAGAGAAAGCCGCCCCGCAAACGCCGGCGGCTACCGCCGCTGACCCGGCCGAACGCAACAAAATGCTCTATTCGCTCGGGTTTCTGCTGGGAGATAATTTGAAAACACAACTCATCTTGGATAACGAAGATGATTATAAGGCCGTTTCTCAAGGGATGCGCGATACACTGCTCAACAAAAAACCGCAAACCGACTTGGAGAAATACAAACCGCAAATTATCCAAAAGTACCAAGACGATGCCAAAGCCATTGCCGCCAAACGCCAAACCGAGCAACAAGCGTATTTGGAAAACTTTAAAAAAGAAAAAGGCGTGAAAGTATTGGATAACGGGGCTATGGTGAAACTAGCCAAACCCGGCAAAGGCAAAAACCCCAAAGCCGACAGCACGGTTAAGGTGCATTACGTCGGTACGCTTATTGACGGTACGAAATTTGACAGTTCGCGCGATCGCGGCGAAGCGTTCCAAACGCGTCTGACCGACGTGATCCCGTGCTGGACCAAAGCGGTGCAACAATTAAAAACCGGCGCGCGCGCGACGGTTGTTTGCCCGTCAGACACCGCCTATGGCAACCGCCCGATCGGGCGTATCCCGGCGGGTTCGGTGTTAGTGTTTGATATTGAACTGATTGAACTTGTGAAATAATGTCAAAAACCAGCCGCTTGTTAATTGTTATTATGGTAACCGCGCTCTTATATATGGGCGCGGTCCGCGGCTATCAGTTTTACCAAGCCAAAGTGGCCCAGTGGGAAGAAGAACGCCAACAGCAAGCAGATGCGGCGTTCTCTTTCCAAGATGTGCCGGTGTCATTAGCTGCGCCGCAGGCCGAGTTGGTGCAAGCCCCGGTGGTGCTCCCGGCCGACGCAACCAGTATAAATATCTTGCCAGAAAACGGCGTTGCGCCCGAGCCAAAACCGGCTGCGGACAAAGCCGCTGCGGCGCAAGCCGTATTTTTGGAAGATGCGCCGTTATCTGCCGAAGAAGAAGTGCGCCAAGCCAAGGATACCTTGCGCTCCATTGTGCAAGACTATAAAAACGAGCCGGAAATTAAATCGTTTAACCAAGAATTATCCCAAGTAACTAACGGTCAAGCCGTAGATTTAAGTTCGCTTAGTAAAGGGGATATCCGCCAACTTTTGAAAGATAACCCGCAAATACAAGCCGTGGTATCTAAACACATGCAAGACCCTAATTTTGCTAAAAAGGTACAACAGATTCTGTCTAATCCGCAATTTGTGCAAAGCGTGCAACAATTACAGCGTCATGATGCCGCTACCCAAAAAGTAAAATAAATATTGTATGATTTAAGAAAATAAGGAGGAAAAATTGTGTTGAAAATTTTAGTTAAAGCCGCTGTCTTAGTTTTTATTATTCTAAGTATTTATTTTATTGTAAATCCGTCGGCGTGTTCCAACTTTTTAATGGGGCGCGTTACCAATGTAACGGATAGCCAAATTGCCCAACCGGTAGATGCCGATGATCATGGCGAAATGTTTACTCCGTCTGGCGATAAGCCGCTTCGCACCGAGCCGAACGCGACGGATAATCAAACCCCCGCCGAAGAACCTTTGCAAGAGCAAAATGTATCGGGCATTACCGATACCAATACGCTTACGCAAGAGGAACAGAAAACGCCTGCCGAGCCGTCTGCTTATTCGCAAGACGAAATTGACTATGCCATTGCCAGCCGCTACGTGGAGTTGGAAAACGAATATGCCAAATTGGGCAAGACGGGCAAAGATATTGCTAAAGAACTCTCTTATACGGTCATGGACGACTTTGAACTCACCCAACAGGAGTGGGAAGCGTTCTTGGCCCGCGCTACGGCCAGTAACTTGTTTGAAAAAGTGCGCGCGGACCTAGAGAAAAATAAATAGCTTGCTAAGGTTTTTGCTTGGACAACAACGGCAGACGTTTGTCTGCCGTTGTTTTTTGCGCGTTTAATATAAAAGGCGGTAAGGCGTAAAAGCGGTGGCGCAAAAAAGACGCCCCGCTTGCGCGGGGCGTCTTGTCTAGCAAAACCGTATTATTTGGCTTTGTTGGCGGCTTTAGCCAAGCGAGATTTCTTGCGGGCGGCCGTTTTCCAGTGAATGGTTTTCTTTTTGGCGGCCTTGTCAATGCAAGAATTTGCCTTTTTCAAATCGTCTTTAAGCGTAGCGGCCTTTTTAGCAGCGGACGCTTTTACGGTTTTAGTAGCCAAGCGAACTTTTTTGATTAGCCCTTTATTGGCGGAAGTTCTTTTTTCGGCTTGGCGTTGCGCTTTGATTGCGCTAGTGTGTCTACCAGTTTTTAATTTTGCCATTTGTAATAATTCCTCTATACAAAAATCGGTACATATATTATAGTTAATTTGTAAGGCAGCGGTCAAGGATTAGGGGACACAATAGTAATTCGTGGTGTTAATAATTGTGTATATTGTTCCGCCCAACGCGCGGATTGCTTTATTAGCCGTTGTTTTACTTTGCCCGACGATAGCAATTTTTTTAGAAGTGCAAGCGTTTTCAGCCGAACCCGGTAAATAAATTCCCAACAAAATATCGGCCGTTTCTATATAGGCAATTTTGCTGGTAGAACGTAGTCTAAGGGAATAATCAGCATAGTGGGCCATTTCACCATATTGGGTATTAACGGCTGTTATGCTGTTGGGGGTAGGGATATCCATGTCTAACGCATCAAAGGTATCAGCGAGTGTACCATTTGCCAAATAATACGATTCTTGTGCATCGCGTAACATTTTCAGTAACGGCATTAGCCGAGCGATGCGTGCCTTGGTTACGGCTACTTGATATTGCGGCAAGGCCACCGCCGCCAAAATGCCGATGATGAGTACAACTACCAATAATTCTATAAGTGTAAATGCTTTTGTGTCTTTCATATTGTTTGCTCCTTAATACTATTGTCATCCTGAACTTGATTCAGGATCTCACCTTATGGTTGTTTTAGAAAGAGGTGAGATTCCAAATCAAGTTTGGAATGACATTTATTTATTATTTTTCCCGTCCCTTTATTATCGTTTTTTTTTTTGATTTGTCAAGGCCCTCGCCGGGCCGGGCAGAGCGGCCTAAAACCGCTGTTTACTTATGATGTTATCTTCTGCCAAGGGGGAACTTCGTGTTATTCTGCAACGCCCCTTGCCGCACGGGCTACTTTCTTTTATTCCCTCGCCCCTTGCGGGAGAGGGTGGCCGGAGGTCGGGTGAGGGGTATGTTTATCGGGTCGCTTTATGCGGTAAATGTTATACTATACCTATGGATCCGCGAATTGATATCTTACCCAAAAGCCCCGGCGTATATATTATGCGCGATAAATCGGGCACGATTATTTATGTCGGCAAAGCAAAAAATTTGTCCGATCGGGTCAAGCAGTATTTCCAAGAATCTAATCTCTATTCGCGCGGGTGGAAGTTGCCCAGTTTACTCCCGCTGATTGCCAAAATTGACTACATCACGTGCGACAGCGAACGCGACGCGCTCGTGCTGGAAGATAAACTTATCAAAGAATATCAGCCGTTTTTTAATTCGTTAGGCAAAGACGGCAAAAGCTATCCGTACCTTAAAATTACGACGAGCGAAGATTACCCGCGGCTCGTGTTTACCCGCCGCGTGCTCAAAGGCAAAGACCTCTATTTCGGGCCGTATCCCAAATCGTACATTGTACGCAGTTTAATGCGGTTTTTATGGAAAAGCAAATACGCGCCGCTACGTCCGTGCCACTGGAGTTTTTCACGCGAAAAACCGCTTGCACCCGTCAAAATCAACACGTGTATTTATTATCACACGGGCCAGTGCCCCGCGCCGTGTGCGGGGAAAATTTCGTACGAAGATTACCGCGCATTGGCTAAGCGTATGGCGGTGTTTTTAGACGGAAATTTTGGCGATATTACCGAAAAAATGACCGCTTTAATGCACGAATACTCGGGTAAAATGGAGTATGAAAAAGCGGCGGTGTTCCGTAACTTTCTGCAAGCGATAGAACACATGAAAGAGCGTGTGATTGTGGGAAAATTTAAAGAAGAAAAAATTACCACGGCCATGCAAAATACCGATAAATTAAAGCGGTTGGCCGAAGTGATTGGACTTAAAAAATTGCCCGCACATATTGAGGCGTTTGATAACTCGCACCTGTTCGGGCGCGAGGCCGTGGGCTGCATGGTGTGCTACATTAACGGCGAGAAAAACCACGAACATTACCGCCGTTTTAAAATTCGCTCCAAACTGCCCGAGCGCGGCGGAAGTGATTTTACGATGATGGAAGAAAGCGTTTACCGCCGCCTGCGCCAAATCAAGCGCGACCCGTCACACGCGCCCGATTTGATTTTGTTAGACGGCGGCAAAAGCCAAATTACCGCCGCGCTAAATGCTTTTGAGCGCGCGGATATGTATATCCCGTTTATTGCGCTTGCCGAAACGCACGAGGGCATTTATCTGCCCGGCGCGGCCGAAAGTATCAAACTGCCTATCGGCGACCCGGCGTTAAATCTTTTGATGGAAATACGCGACGAAGTCCACCGTTTTGCTATTACCTATCACCGCAAACTGCGCGACAAAGATGTGTTTGGGAAATAAACCCTCGTTTCGCATACGTCTGATTATTGGTAAAATAAAAATATGAACGCGCCTACACAAATTCAATACTTAAAAGGTATCGGCCCGGCGAAAGCCAAACTGTTTGAAAAACTGGAAATTGCGACGGTGGAAGATCTGTTGCACTACTATCCGCGCACGTATCAGGACCGCCGCTTGGGTATGCCGCCTAACGAGTATAACTCCGATTCGCTCGTCGTATTTAAAGGGCGCGTGTTGCGCACGCAAACGGTACCCGCTCGCAGTGTGCTGATTTTTAAGGCGTTTTTGGAAGATGAAAAAGGCAACCAAATTGAGTGTACTTGGTTTAAAAAACGCACGTTCGGGCGGTATAATTTTGATCCGTTCGGCACACTTAAAAAAGATTTTCACATAGGCAGCGAAGTATGGGTAATCGGGCGGCGCGAGAATAAAAATAATTTTTTCGGCAATAAAATTACTGTGGAAGAACAGTACGCCGCTGACGACGTTTTGACCGAATTGCACGCCGGGCGTTTGACGCCCGTTTACGCACTGACGGACGGGCTGACTAACAAACAATTTCGGCTCTTTGTGCACGAGGCGTTGCAAACTTCCGCATTAGCCGGCGAGCCGGAAATTTTACCGCCCGCGCTTTTGCAAAAGCGCAAATTGTTAAGCGCGCCGCAAGCGCTAAAAGCAATTCACTTTCCTAATTCGCTCGCCGAGCTCACAAGTGCGCGCGCACGCCTTGCCTACGAAGAATTTTTGCTGCTTGCCACAGCATGGGGCATTAAACGCACGCAAACAAAAATTTTAGCCAAAGATTATTCGTACGAAATCAAAAAAAATTTATTGTCGCCCTTTCGTCAAAATTTAGGATTTGAATTTACAAACAGCCAACGCAAAGTAATCAACGAAATTTTTTCTGATTTATGTTCCGTGCGCCCGATGAACCGCTTGCTCCAAGGCGATGTGGGATCGGGTAAGACGGTCGTCGCGCTGTGTGCGATGCTCTTGGCGGTAGAAAACGGGTATCAGGCCGCGCTCATGGCTCCGACGGAAATTTTAGCTGAGCAACATTATTTTACATTTAAGAAAATGTTGGCGGGGCTACCTGTAAATGTAGCAGTTCTGACAAGCAGTACCAAAGCCGCGGCGCGTAAGAAAATTTTGAAAGAACTGGCGGACGGCACGCTACATATTTTAATCGGCACGCATGCCGTGATACAAGACGATGTAAAATTTCACAATTTGCGTTTGGCGGTCATTGACGAACAGCACCGCTTTGGTGTTAAACAGCGAAGTAAACTTAAAGAAAAAACCGCCAAATTAGATTTACTAACCATGACGGCTACGCCGATCCCGCGCACGCTCGCGTTGGCGTTTTACGGCGATTTGGAAGTGTCCACAATTAGCGAACTTCCGCCGGGCCGGCAAGCCATTATTACCGAAACGGCTACCCCAAAACTCGCTTACGACCGCGTGCGCGAAGAAGTGTCAAACGGACGGCAAGCGTATATCGTTTTTCCGCTGATTGAAGAGAGCGAAAAAATTTCCGCCAAGGCCGTTACGGAAGAATTTGAAAAGTTAAAAAAAGTGTTCCCGCAGTTTCGTTTGTCTATGCTCCACGGGCAAATGACGCAAGCGGAAAAAGAAAAAATCATGGCCGATTTTGCCGCGCACCAGACCGATATTTTAGTAGCGACTCCCGTGATAGAAGTAGGTATTGACGTCAAAAACGCTACCGTCATGGTCATTGAAAACGCCGAGCGTTTTGGTCTAGCCAGTTTGCACCAGTTACGCGGGCGCGTGGGCCGCGGGGAACATCAAAGCTATTGTGTGTTGGTGCCCCAGCACGCGGGGAGCGTAGCCAAAGAACGGGTGGATATTATTTGCGCCACGCGCGACGGATTCAAAATCGGTGAGCGCGATATGCAACTGCGCGGCCCGGGCGAAATTTTAGGTACGCGCCAATCGGGCGAGCTTGAATTTAAGGCGGGGGATATTTTTAAGGACCGCGATATTTTATATCAAGCCATACAAGACCGCGACGAACTTTTATCGCAAGACCCGGGCTTAATTAAGCCCGAGCACGCGCTTTTTAGACGAAAACTGCAAGAGCTGTACCAGAAAAACTGGCACTTGATTGATTTGAGTTAAGGCAGTGTATAGAATCTGTATGCACTTGTTTTGTATAGAGTACCACGTAAGATTTTCTCGCAATACATTCCCGGATCGGTATGCAAACGGACAATTTCGGAGCAAATAATGCCCTTGTCTTTTTCTTCTTGTGAAGAAATATTCATCGGGCGGTAACCCAGTCCTACACCCGCGTACGGGCCGGTTTTTCGCCCTAGCCAGATGCTCCCCTTTAGATCTGGAATCGTTACGATATAAATATTCCATTGTTGGTTTGTATGTGTATCGGAGTAAGAGCCAGATTGATTGTCGGTCGGTGTCCACCCGGCGGGTAAATCAATCGCTAATTCTTCAAATGTAGTGGCGTATTGTCCGTTAGCTAAATAATAGGCCTCTTGTGCTTGACCCAACGATTTAAGTAGCGTAAGTGCTTGTGTGCCGCGGCTTTTCTCTACCGCTTTTTGATATTGCGGGAGCGCGACCGCCGCCAATATGCCGATAATGAGAACAACTACCAAAAGTTCAATAAGCGTAAAGCCGCCCTGTTGCAATCCATGTAGGTCAGGCTTTGCCTGACGGGGTTGGGCCGATTTTGTAGTTACTAGGTCAGGTGAACCCCCGGACAGAAACCTTCCGGGGCAGGCTCTGACTAACATAAGGTTACATGCCTCTTGCGAGGCATTGTCAGGCATAGCCTGACCTACGTTTATATTTCTTTGCATAATAATCTCCTCATGTATTTTTTTCGTCCCTTTATTATCGTTTTTTTTTTTGATTTGTCAAGCCCCTCGCAAATTTGCGAGGGGCTTGACATCAAATAAGAAAAAAACAGACCACTTTTTAGGTGGCCTGTTTCATTGCTTTTAATAATTTTTATTTTTCCAACCGCGGGAAAAGCGGCGGGTATTTTTCAATCTTTCCGGGTTGTAAGCGGCGCGCCATTTCGGGGCCGATCGTCGGCATAAAGGGCGTGAGCCACTTGGCTACGTAACGCAAGCACGCCACTAACTCCAATAAAACTTCTTTGGTGGCGGCGGGATTATTTAAGTCGCTGGCAAAGCCGTAAATTTGCTCTAACACTTTGTCAAAGGCCAGCTCATCATATGCCGCGTCAATAATTTTTTCCACCTCGCCGGCTTTGGCAAGTAATTTGTAATCGCCGGTAATCGTTTCCGGCAAATCGCCGATGTTTTTAGCCGCCATATTCAGCGTGCGCGAAAGCAAGTTGCCGATGTTGTTAGCCAAGTCGGAATTATAGCGGTTTTTAAAACTTTCCATGGAAAAATCGCCGTCTTGCCCGAAGGGTACTTCGCGAAATAAAAACGCGCGTACTGGGTCCACGCCGTATTTCTCGGCCACTTCGGCGGGGTTTACAATGTTGCCCAGCGATTTGGACATCTTCTCACCCTCTACCGTCCACCAACCGTGTGCGAACACTTTTTTGGGAAGCGGCAAATTTAAGGCCATGAGTACCGCGGGCCAAATAACCGTATGAAAGCGGAAAATTTCTTTGCCCACCATGTGTAAATCGGCCGGCCATAAATCTTCAAATTTCTCTACGCCGATTTTTTTCAGTTGTGCTTCGTGCTCTTGTTTGTCGTCGCAGATGTGCGTGCCAAAGCCCGCACCGGAAATGTAGTTAATCAGCGCATCAAACCACACGTAAATGGTGTGTTTGGGGTTGCTGGGCACCGGGATCCCCCACGCGACTTTCGTGCGCGTAACGGATAAATCTTGCAGACCGCCTTTGACGAAATTGATGATTTCGTTGGCGCGTGTTTTGGGGCTTAAAAACTCCAGGTGTTCTTCGTAGTATTTTAACAAGGGTTTTTCATAGCGCGAGAGTTTGAAGAAATATGTTTCTTCGTGCACTTCGGTTAAGGGGCGTTTGTGCACGGGGCATAAATTGCCTTCTAAAATTTCGCTGTCGTTGTAGTATTGTTCGCACGACATGCAATACTTGCCCGAATAGGAGCCCAAATAAATATCGCCCGTTTTGAGTAATTTTTCAAAAATAGCTTGCACGACGTGTTCGTGGTATGGGTCGGTAGTGCGGATAAAATCGTCGTACGAAATGTTTAATGTTTTCCACATTTCTTTGTATTTGGCGGCTACGCTGTCGGCCCATTGTTTGGGGGAAACATTATTGGCGGCGGCGGTTTTTTCAATGTTGGCACCGTGTTCGTCCGTGCCCGTTAAATAATGCACGTCAAAACCCTGCTGGCGTTTGTAGCGGGCCAAAATATCTTGCGCTATTGTCGTGTACGCGTGGCCGATGTGCGGCACGGAATTGACGTAATAAAGAGGGGTTGTTAAATAGAATTTTTTAGTCATTTAGTTCTCCGTTTCAAATAAGGGTATAGGTAAGCCGTCTAAACTGCAAAGTGCCGTTTCCAACACCAAAGCGGGGGAAACGTTGCGGTTTAAACTGCGTTTATAATTTTCAAATTGTTGTAAGGTTTTAGCGTAGCGGCGTTGGGTCTCGTCGTCTTGGGCGTTGGTCCATGCCGTGTGCAGTACTTGCAAAAGCACGTCCAACACAGCTTGGGCCTCTTGGCGTGCCGTTACAAGTGTGCGGGGTAAACCGGCTACCACCGCGGCCGGACCTTGCGGGCTGCAACCGCGCGGACCTAACCCGGCTTCTTGCAATAAAGAGAGTGCGCCGTCGGCTTTTAACGCGCCGGAAACAGAGCCCGCACTATATTGGGCGCATAGAGAGGGGTTTTCGGTCGCAAGTTGGTTATCTTGCAAAATTTTTTTCACATTTTCTTGCGACAGCGGCGCAAACGCAAGCGGCTGACAGCGCGACAAAATCGTGCGTAACATAGCCGTACGTTTGGAAGTAATCAAAATCCACACGGTTTTTTGCGGCGGTTCTTCAATAAATTTAAGTAACGCGTTAGCGGCTCCTTTTTCCATGGTTTGGGCCGCATCAATAATAAGGACTTTATACCCGCCGCCCACAGACTTCTGCTGTGCTTTAGCGGTAACGTTGCGGATGGTGTCAATTTTGATGTGTTGTTGCTTGGCGAGTTCTTTTTCCAGTTCTTCTTCGTAAGAATTGGACTCAAAATCTTTTTTAATTTCCAACCTGGCCTGATACAAAAAATCGGCAAATACGACGTCCGGGTGTGTATGTTGGCTGATCGCTTTACAGTTGGCGCACGTGCCGCAGGCCTCGCCTTGAGCGCGGGCTTGCGGGTCTAAACAGTTTAAGGCCTTAGCAAACTCTAAAGCCGTTTTGGCCTTGCCTACGCCCGCCGGGCCGTAAAATAAAAACGCCCCCGGTACGCGTCCGTTTTTAACGAGCGTTTTTAAATAATCGGTGGCTTTTTGTTGGCCTAAAATATCAGCTAACGGCATACTTAAATTTGGTGTTTGTTTAACAGTTGGCGCACTTGAACTTGGATATCGTTAATATGTTTGTCGGCATCTACCAAATAAGCGTTGGGGGTGCGTTTGATCATATCCAAATATCCCTGACGCATTTTTTGGCGGAACGCAAGGTCTTCCTGCTCCAACCGATCGGAAAATAAATATTCGCCGCGTTCGGTAAAATACTTGTCTGACATTAAAAAAACAAGCGTTAGATCGGGCGTGAGCCCCAGCGTGGCGATTTTATTAAGCGTATCAATAATTTTTAAATCAATGCCGCGGCCGTACCCTTGATAAGCACAGGTGGACATGGTGTAGCGTTCGCAAATGACGGTTTTGCCGGCCTCTAAGGCGGGCAAAATTTTCTCTTGCGTGTGTTGGGCGCGGGATGCCTCGTACAAAAATAGCTCGGCCATGGGGGTAATGTTTACGCCCGGCTCTAACACCATTTGCCGGATGCGCTCGGCGGTATCTGTGCCGCCCGGCTCGCGGGTTAACAACACGTCTTTGCCCTGTTCAATCAAGTAATTGATGAGCAATTTGGCTTGCGTGGATTTGCCACAGCGGTCCGGCCCTTCTAAGACGATAAATTTTCCTTTTGGCATATTAGGCAAGTCCTTCTTGGGAAGTAATAATTTGTAATTGGGGTTTTGCGGGCAGTTGCCATCCGTTTTGGGAGTTTTGAATAAGCGTGTCCAATTTCCCTTGCGCGTGCAAAATAAAATCAATAATTTCGCGGTACGATCCGTCGCCCCCGACGCGGGTGGTTACGAAGTGCGCGGCCTCTTTTACTTGCGGCACGGCGTTAGCTACCGTGGCCGCAAAGCCGACTTTTTTAAGTAGCGGTAAATCGGTAATATCGTCGCCGATGTAGGCAATTTGGTCCGGGGTTAAATTCTCGCGCTTTAAAATATCCTCTAACGGGCCGAGTTTGGATAAAAAACCTTGATAAATATAGGTATAACCGAGCGCGCTTGCGCGGTGGACGGTAGTTTCGTGGCGGCGGCCCGTGATGATGCCCAACGTAATGCCCGCCTGGCGGCATAAAATGGCGGCGATGCCGTCTTGCGTGTTAAAAGATTTAAATTCTTCTATTTTCCCGGCGGAATTGAGGAAAAAGTTAACTTTTCCGTCTGTTAAAATTCCGTCCACGTCGGTTAAAATGGCTTTTACTTTTTTAGCCCTATCCAAAGCATTTTGCATAATAGGTATTATAGCAAAATTGGGGATAGGGCTAAAATGTTATAGGGAACCGGTCTCTCTTAATTGCTGGCATAACTTGCGTTGGATGTTTGTTGGCGAAAGACCTGGGTTACATATAATTTTATTGGGCTCATTTTTTTGGATCCAAATGAAATATGCCTCATTATAGGGTACCCGTTGGGCGATAGCGATGGACCCCGGTGCTCCCGCATTTCCGGCATTATAAATAAAGTATTTGGTTTTGATGCGGTCCGCGTAAGGACTTCCGGGTATTTCAATATCTAATTGGTCTAATCCCGTAGCATATTCTCCGTTGGTCATAAAATAAACTTGTTGTGCGTCAGCGATAGCCCGTACCAGTGTAACCGCTTCCACTATGCGGGCTTTTTCCACTGTTTTTTGGTACTGCGGCAGCGCCACCGCCGCCAAAATACCGATGATGAGGACTACTACTAATAATTCTATCAGCGTAAATGCCTGAGTGTTTTTCATATTGTTTGCTCCTTGTATTTTTTCCGACACTTTATTATCGTTTTTTTTTTTGATTTGTCAACCCCCTTGCCGGGGGTACTCGCCGTACGGGCAAAGAGGCCTAAAACCTCTGTATGCTTTTGATGTTATCTTCCGCAAAGGGGACTTCGTGTTATTCTGTAACATCTTTATAAACCGTTAAAGGCATGTTATTGGGAAGAAATAATAATATCGTTTGGTTTTCAAATTCCGCGTCGTCCGTTATTTTTTATATAATAAAGGTACTTGTTTTTGAGGGGTATTTATGGCCAAACGATTTACTGAAAATGCACAAAAAATTATTCTCATCGCACAGGAAGAAGCCAAACGCTTAAACCACGATTACGTCGGCACGGAGCATATTTTACTCGGGCTGAGTGCCATTGACGGTACGGTGTCGCACAAAATTTTGTCCGGCTTGGGCGTTACGTTTCGCAAGGTGCGCCAAGAAATTGAAAAAATGGTCGGTATCGGCGATACCATTATGCTCTTGGGCGAAATTCCGTTCACACCGCGTGCTAAAGCGGTGTTGGAATTTTCCGTGGAAGAATCACAAATTTTAGGTACGGAACACATCGGTACGGAACATATTTTGCTGGGGCTCATCCACGAAGAAGAAGGCATGGCCGGGAAGATTTTGGAAAATCTCGGGCTATCACTGCCGGCTATCCGCGAGGCCGTGCTTACTTTCTTAGGGAACGCCAACGCCGACGATTTGGCTGAGAAAAATACCGCCGCCGCACAAGAAATCAATTTAGCCCCGTTTGCTAAGCAAGAGAATAAAACCAACACAAACAAGAAATCTAAAACGCCCACATTGGACGAATATACGCGCGATCTCACGCAGTTGGCCGCCCAACATAAGTTGGACCCTGTCATCGGGCGTGAAGAAGAAATTGAACGCGTGGTGCAAATTCTCGCCCGCCGCACCAAAAACAATCCGGTGCTTATCGGCGAGCCGGGCGTGGGTAAGACGGCTATTGTGGAAGGGCTCGCCCAAAAAATTGCCCGTGGGGAAATTTCCGATTTGTTATCCGGCAAACGTCTGCTTGCCTTAGATATGGCGTCGGTAATTGCCGGTACCAAATACCGCGGCGAGTTTGAACAACGCCTTAAAAATATCATTGACGAAATGGCCGCCGCGCAAGACGCTATCATCTTTATTGACGAGCTGCACACTATTATCGGCGCAGGCGCGGCAGAAGGTTCCATGGACGCGTCCAATATGTTAAAGCCCGCCTTGGCCCGCGGCGAAGTGCAGTGCATCGGCGCGACCACCTTTGACGAATACCGCAAATATGTGGAAACCGATACCGCCTTGGAACGCCGCTTTCAGCCGGTTGTTATTGAGCCGCCGGACGTAGATGAAACGGTTGCTATTTTAAAAGGCGTGCGCGCCAAATACGAAACGCACCATAAGGTCAAATATACCGACGGTGCTATCATGGCCGCGGCGTCTATTTCCGACCGCTATATTTCCGACCGCGCTCTGCCCGATAAGGCCTTAGATTTGTTTGACGAGGCCGGAGCCCGCGCGCGGCTTAAAAATTCTATCTTGCCGCCGGAAATCAAACAAAAACAAGCTGAATATAACCAAGCCATACTGGAAAAAGACGAGGCCTTAGCTAATAAAGAATTTGAAAAAGCCGCCGCCGCCAAAGACACGGAAGACCGTCTTAAAAATTACATTGACCACTTAAAAGAAGAATGGCAAAAAGAACACGGTAAAACCGTGCCGGAAGTGACGGAAGAAGATATCGCGCTCGTGGCGTCTAAATGGACGGGCATTCCCGTTACGCGCATGACGCAAAGCGAAACGGAAAAGATTTTACACATGGAAGAGCTCTTACACGAGCGTATCATCGGGCAAGATGATGCGGTGCGGGTTGTGTCGCAAGCGATTCGCCGCAACCGCACCGGGCTGGGCAATCCCAACCGTCCGATCGGCGGATTTCTGTTCTTGGGGCCCACAGGCGTGGGAAAGACCGAACTCGCCAAAAGTCTGGCCATGTTCTTGTTTGGCGATGAAGATGCAATGATCCGGTTGGATATGTCTGAGTATATGGAAAAATTTGCCGTTTCGCGCCTCATCGGCGCGCCGCCCGGTTATGTGGGTTATGAAGAGGGCGGCCAGCTGACCGAAGCCGTGCGCCGCCGCCCGTATAGCGTGGTGGTATTGGACGAGTTGGAAAAAGCACACCCCGATATTTACAACATTTTATTACAAGTGTTAGATGAGGGAGCGTTGTCAGACAACTTAGGCCACAAAGTCAGTTTTAAAAACTGCGTAATTATTATGACGTCCAACGTCGGCGCGCGTGAGATTACCAACAAAGGCAGCCAGCTCGGTTTTGCCGCCCGCCAAAGTGCGGAAGACGAGTACCAAGATATGCGCCAAAACGTCATGGACGAAGTGAAAAAGACGTTCAACCCGGAATTTATCAACCGTATTGACGAAATCGTTGTTTTCCACTCGCTTAACAAAGAAAACATCGGCGCGATTTTGGACTTGGGCCTAAAAGAAGTCAGCCGGAAGTTGGCCGATAAACAGCTGACCCTTGAACTGACCCAGGCGGCCAAAGATTTCTTAGTAGAACGCGGCTTTGACGAGAAATTTGGAGCGCGCCCGTTGCTCCGCACGTTACAACGCGAACTGGAAGACCCGCTTGCCGAAAACATTTTAAAGAGTCACTATGCCGCGGGTACTAAAATTATTGTAGACTTAGATAAAGATGCCCGCAAGCTTTCTTTTGCGGGTGCGAAAGTCAAACGCAAACAACCTGTAAATGCATAATTTTTGGAGGACAATATGGACGCAAACAAACAAAAAGCATTAGACCTCGCCTTGGGCCAAATTGAAAAGGCCTTCGGCAAAGAAGCCATTTGCAAATTAGGCAGCGGCTCGGTACAAAAAGTAGAAGCTATCCCCACCGGTGCGCTGTCGTTAGATTTGGCGCTGGGAGTGGGGGGGCTTCCCCGCGGGCGCGTAATTGAAATTTACGGGCCGGAAGCCGGCGGTAAAACGACGCTTTCCTTGCACGTAGCCGCGCAAACGCAAAAGCTCGGCGGGACGGTTGCCTTTATTGACGCCGAACACGCCTTAGATCCGGTGTACGCCGCAAATTTGGGCGTCAATGTGGATGAACTCTTGGTGTCGCAACCTGATTCCGGCGAACAGGCCTTAGAGATTGCGGAAAAATTGGTGCGCTCGGGCGCGATTGATTTAATCGTGGTGGACTCGGTAGCCGCGCTTGTGCCGCAAGCGGAAATTGAAGGCGAAATGGGCGACGCGCACGTCGGCTTGCAAGCGCGCCTGATGAGCCAAGCACTTCGCAAATTGACCAGTTTACTCAACAAAACCAAAACGAGCATTATTTTCATTAACCAGTTGCGCCAAAAAATCGGCGTGATGTTCGGTAACCCGGAAACAACACCCGGTGGGCTCGCTTTGAAATTTTATGCGTCTGTGCGTATTGACGTGCGCCGCATTGAAAACTTGAAAAAAGGCGACGAAATTATCGGCACGCGCGTGCGCGCCAAAGTCACCAAAAACAAAGTAGCGCCGCCCTACCGCCAAGCCGAATTTACGATGATTTTAGGTCAAGGTATTTCGCGCGAAGCGTGCATTATTGACAAAGGCGTGGAAGCCGGAATCATTGAAAAAAGCGGCAGTTGGTTCTTGTACGGGGATGAAAAACTCGGGCAAGGGGCCGACAACGCGCGCCAGTATTTAAAGGACAACCCGGAATTGGCGGCTGAGATTGAAGACAAATTGTATGTCAAATATCTCGGTCATCACTACGACGGGAAACCCGCGGGCGAAGAAAAACCCGCCGAGAAAAAAGCCAAGAAATAATCGGCTTTGGTAAGCAATAAAATAGAGTCCCGCTTTTTTGTGTCCCGTATAAAAACTTGATGGGATGACGAGAAAAGCGGGATCTTTTTATTGAATAAGGTAGCGTTTTCCGGCGGCAGTAGAACCTAATTCCGGCCCGAAAGTTTTGCAAACATTGATTCCTTTTGTGTCGGAAGTTGAAGCCCAACAGTACATTTTATTTTCCAATTCCGCTAGTGCCGAATTGGTCGGTTTCCCATAATATAAGATTATGGATATTTGGGAATCGTTATGAGACGCTTCCACTTTGGGTAATTTACCTCCGGAAGAATCAGTACCCACATAGCACGTCCAACCGTTGGGACACGTAAAATCTACCCCCAGTTCGTCTACGTTTTCGGCATACGTTCCGTTAGCTAAAAAATATACTTGTTGGGCATCGGCTACGGCGCGGATGAGCGGAATGACCTGTGTGACGCGTGATTTAAGCACTGCCTTTTGATACTGCGGCAGAGCCACCGCCGCCAAAATGCCGATGATTAACACAACAACTAATAGTTCAATAAGCGTAAATGCTTGAGTGTTTTTCATATTGTTTGCTCCTTTGTTGTTTTTTTACTGACACTTTATTATCGTTTTTTTTTTTGATCTGTCAAGTGAAATTTATCAGCTTGCAAAAATTATGCCGTGATTTAATAAAACAAAAACAGGCCCGTAAGGGCCTGTTGTGCAGCTTGGACTTTTTTTGTTCAAATAATATGGAGGTTAGTTTGCGTCCACTTTCTTTTGTATCAGCCACAAGCTGATAAAGATGAGCCCCATACCGACAAGTTCCGCGCCCACCGGCGGGCGGTGGCGAAACAAAACATCGGTAAACATGGCAATTATTGGGGAGAAATAGGTTACGCTGGACATCCGCGTTGCTCCCCAGCGTTGGATAAGGGCTACCATCAGCAGAAACGCTACCGCCGACGAAAAAACACCCGCACAAATAATAGACACAATTACTTTGCCCGTAAACGCACTCACGGGCGGTACCGGCTCTAAAATAAACGCAACTATTCCCAGCGCGACCGCCGCGAATAAATATTGATGAAAGGTATTGGCTTCTAAAGAGACGGCGTTACTGTCCACCATAATTTTTTTAGTCAGTACGTTGCCCAAACCGTAACTGAGTGCCATGCCTAATAACGCCATATACCCCAGAAGGGCCATTTTATTACTTGGACCGTTTAGGGCCGTTTGAATTTTGGGCCACATAATAACAAGTAAACCGATCAACCCCAGTAGCACGCCGCTGGCGCGCCGCCACGTAAAGCGGTCCACCCCTTTTAACAAAATAGCCCCGGCAATAAAACTCCATATCGGTACCGTTCCGTTAAAAATACCCGCTACGGTAGGGGCGGTGTATTGAAGCCCCCACGAGAGCGCGGCAAACGGCAGTAAAATCAGTAGTAGCCCGATCGTCCACGGACGCCATAACTCGCGCGCCGGACATTTCAGGTTTTTGCGTTGCAACGCATAATAAATGCCTAAAAACACAAGCCCCGCCAGTACCCTAAAAAACGTACTCCACCACGGCGGCAGTGCGTCCACCATATTTTTGGAGGCCAAAAAAGCCGTGCCCCAACACAGGGCTAAACAAAATGCTAAAAAGTAACTCATATTTTTCATTATAGTAAATTTCCGGGGCGGGCTTGACGCGTAAAGTCGTGTGAAATCGTATAATATATAGAGTATGAAAAAAACCGTTTTCTTTTTAATTTTTATTGTATTGTTGATAGTCGGCTTGTGTTGGTTTAAGCACGCCCGCAAAGTGCCAAGCGCGCAAAAACCGGTACTTGTCACGTCGGGCTATGTGCCGTATATTTTGGCGCGCGAAATCGGCGGCGGGCTACTTCCCGTGCAAATGCTTTTACCGCCGGGAGCCGAGCCGCACAGCTTTGAGCCCTCGCCGGGTAGTTTAATTGCCGTACACAACGCGCGCGTGTTTGTGTATGTGTCTGATAAGTTAGAGCCGTGGGTCAAGGACGTACTGGGCGCGGTGGGAAAAGATACGCGCGTGGTGGCGTTGGCGGACGGTTTACCGCCGTCGGATGATCCGCACGTATGGATGAATTTCAGCGCGGCCGTGGATATGGCGCGCGCGCTTGAGAAAACACTTAGCGAAATGGACCCGCAAAACGCGCCCGTTTACGAGAAAAATTTAAAACAGTTTGAACAAAACGTGGCGGTGTTGGATATGGACTACGCCCGCGGGTTATCTTCGTGCGAAAGCCGCGAAGTGGTGCACGTGGGGCATTTGGCGTTTGGGGCACTCGCGAAGAGGTATCATTTATCGCTTACGGCCTTGGCGGGCACGTCGCACGACGGGGAGCATTCCGCGCGCAAACTCAGCGAACTGGTCAAACACATCCGCGCGGCTCACGTAAAAACACTGTTTACCGAGCAGGCCGTTTCGCCGCGCTTAGCCCAAACGGTCGCCGCCGAAACGGGTGCGCGAATTTTACCTTTATACACGATAGAAGACGTATCCAAAGATGATTTTAACCGCACGGTTACGTACGAAGATTTTATGCGCCGTAATTTAGCTAGTTTACAAGAGGGGCTTACATGTCAGAAGTAATCAGCGCGAAAAATTTGACGTTTGCTTATACACGCTTGCCGGTGTTGGAAAATATATCTTTTACCGTGGAAGCGGGCGATTATATTGGACTCATCGGGCCTAACGGCGGCGGGAAAACTACCTTGCTAAAAGTCTTGCTCGGGTTGCAAAAAGGTAAGGGCGAAATTAACCTGTTTGGCACGCCGCTAGAAAAATTTACCGGGTGGAATAAAATTGGTTATTTGGCCCAAAAAAGCCCGGTGGCGCAGACGCGGTTTCCCATTTGCGCCGAAGAAGTGGTGCTCATGGGCCTCCCGGGTCGCGGTGCAAGCGTCGGCCGCAACGAATTAAAAGAAGTATATGACGCCATGCAACAAACCCGCACGCGTAAATACGCCGGGCGTTTGTTTAACGATTTATCTATCGGCCAACAACAACGCGTGCTCTTGGCGCGCGCGCTTGTCAGCAAGCCGCAACTCTTAATTTTAGACGAGCCGTCTACCGCGTTAGACGCGCAGTCGCGCGAGATGTTTTTTGATTTACTTGGCGAACTTAATACCAAACACCATACGACTATTTTGCTCATCACCCACGACACCGGTGAGGTGGGAAAATATATTTCTAAATTTATGTATGTGGATAAATCGCTTGTGTTTTTTGGCACGAAGGAAGAATTTTGCCATTCCGAAAAAGTCGCCCAAAAACTGGGTCCCTTTGCCCAACACACCATTGACCATTTGCACAACACACACGGGCATTGTCCGCTCGGAGCCGATTGCAAGGAGTGCCACCATGATTGAGTTTTTAAGTTACGGTTTTGTTTGGCGCGGACTATTGGCCGGCAGTTTGGTGGCGGCCGCTTGCGCGCTCTTGGGTGTATTTTTGGTATTAAAACGCTTGTCTTTAATCGGCGACGGTATGAGCCATGTGTGTTTGACAGGGGTGGCGGTGGCGTTGCTAGCGGGCGGAAACCCGGTGTATGTGTCTATTCCGGTGGTGATGGCGGCGTCTTTGGGTATTATGAAACTGACGCAAAAATTCAAAATTTACGGCGACGCCGCTATCGGTATTATCAGCGCGGCGGGGCTGTCGGTCGGGCTACTTTTAACTGCGCTTGCGGGCGGGTTTAATACCGATTTGCTGGGTTATTTGTTCGGCAGTATTTTAACGGTTACGTCGGGCGAAACCGTTTTGTGCGGACTACTTTTAGCCGGAGTGGCGGGCAGCATTTTGGCGTTTTACCGCTTGCTCACGGCTACGTGTTTTGATGAGGCCTTTGCCCATACGCGCGGCGTGCCGACGCACGCGGTTAATACCGCACTGGTGCTAATTACGTCTGTGGCGGTGGTGCTATCGTTTAAGGTGGTGGGGATATTTTTAATTTCCGCACTGATTATTATTCCGCCCGTTAGCGCGTTGCTGGTGTCGCGCACGTTTAAACAGGTGCTGTGGTTAGCGGCCGCTTTTGGCGTGGCGAGCGTGTGGGTGGGGGTGTACGCGTCGTTTGTGCTGAATATCCCGTCGGGCGCGGCGATTATTTTAGTCAATTTAATTATTTTGTTTGCGTGCTATGTGTGTAAAGGGGTTAACCGTGATTAAAAAACAACTGCCCGTAGAGCCGCTACTCAAAGAATTAAAAAAATTATATCCCAAGCACGTGATCCCCTTGCACCATAAAAGCGCGTGGGAGCTGTTGTGTGCGGTCATTTTATCGGCCCAGTGCACGGATGCACGCGTCAATACCATTACGCCGCATTTATTCAAAAAATATCCTACCGTGTATGATTTAGCCAAAGCCGATATTAAAGACGTGGAAAAAATTATCCACTCGGCGGGGTTTTATCATAGCAAGGCGCTTTCCCTAATAGAAATGTCCAAACGTATTTGTGACGTGTACGGCGGCGAAGTGCCGCAAAATATGGATGATTTGCTTACCTTGCGCGGCGTAGCGCGTAAGACGGCGAACGTGATGCTCGGCGATTATTTCAAAAAACCGGCGGGCATTGTGGTAGATACACACGTCAAACGGCTTGCCTTTCGCTTGGGGCTTACCCAACAAACCGATCCCGTTAAAGTGGAAAAAGACCTGACAAAACTTATCCCGTATAAGTATTGGGGATGGGTGGCGATTGCGCTTATTTTACACGGGCGCAGTATTTGCCCGGCGCGTAAACCTGCGTGCGGAAAATGCACGCTTGCGAAATTTTGCGCCAAAAACGGTGTGAAAAATTAGTTAAGCGTCCACGTGTGTACGCTGGTGTGATTTCCCAAAAAAGTGCCTTTCATAATTTTACTGCAATAGTCCCCTTGTGTTTTCTCAAAGACCGTGCCACCTGATTTTCGTTCCATGCACAAAATTTGCTGTTGCGGCATGTGGTAGTAATTATCGGTGGTATAATAGGCAAAGCCGGCCCCTTTGTAAGGTCCGTCAATAAGGCCTATATATAAACCCGTTGTATGAAGTTGCAAAGACCATTCTCCATTAGAGCGGGTATCAATCGTATCATTCCCGGATACATACCAAGCGGTTGTTCCCGTCCAGTTATTTATTTCAAGTGGCAGTTCCTCAAAGGAAGAAGGCATTTCGCCGTTGGCTAAAAGATACGTGTCGGCCGCTTGCCCCAATGATTTAAGCAGCGTAAGTGCTTGCACTGAGTGTGCTTTTGCTACCGCTTTTTGGTATTGCGGCAACGCCACCGCCGCCAAAATGCCGATAATTAAGACGACGACGAGTAATTCAATAAGCGTAAAGCCACTTGTTGTTTGACTTCCACCCCGGCGGGGGAAGTGGTTTTGTGTGCGGGAGCACTCAAAACCGATG
>ONAM01000016.1 GCA_900315795.1 Candidatus Avelusimicrobium caledoniensis | reverse complement strand
ATTTTTCTCTCGCTCGTCATCCCGCAGGGTTTCTATGCGGGATATAGCGAGAGAAAAATAAAAACTTGACATCGTTTTTTTTTTTGCTACATTTTATTTAATGAAACAAAGGAGGTTGTATGAAAAACAAGCAAGCATTTACGCTCATTGAACTCTTGGTCGTTGTACTCATCATCGGTATTTTGGCGGCGGTGGCCGTGCCACAATATCAAAAAGCGGTTGTTAAAGCGCGGTATATTCAACTGATAACGCTAGGTGAGGCATTATATAAAGCACAGACGGTATATTATTTAGCAAACGGGTCGTACGCCACACAACTGGATGAGTTGGCGATAGAACTTTCCGGCAGCGGGCCTAACAAAAATAAATTTAGGTGGGGGAAATGCATACTTGAAGGGGAAGAAATTAAATGTAGTTTGGCCGACTTTGCGCTTAGATATTATATCCGGTTGGTAAAAGGGATCCGCGAGTGCCGCGTATACGGTGGTGCGCAAGAGAAATTAAGCAAATCGGTTTGTGCCGGTCTTACCAAAGATACGGCACATACTGCGGACTTAGGGTATGTATATTATACATTTCAATAGGCCCAAAATTATTTCACCGGCTCCACTTCCCGTTCATATCCTTGGGCGGCTACTACGCGCGCTTTAAAAATAGTACCGGGTTTTACCGGACGCGTAAACGTTACTTTGCCGTCAATATCCGGGGCGTCTTTGTAGGTGCGTCCATAGTCCGGCCCGTCGGCAATGGCTTCCAGCGTGGTGCCGATTAAACGCTTGTTGATTTTATCAATCACGCGGCTTTGTACTTCTTCCAACTCGCGGGCGCGTTCGTGCTTTATCTTGGCGGGAATTTGTTTCATGTCATACGCCGCAGTTCCTTTTTCGCGGAAATATTCAAACACGCCCATGTTGTCAAATTCATACTCGCTGACAAACTTTTTAAGCTCATTAAAATCTTTTTTTGTTTCTTGCGGGAAACCGACAATAAAGTTTGTCCGTAGTGAAATATCCGGCACTTCTTTTTTAAGCATATCTAACGTATGGCGAATTTGCGCGCCGTCACAATGGCGGTTCATGCGTTTTAATACCGGGTCGGCAATGTGCTGCAACGGGATATCTACGTAGTGGAAAATTTTATCTGTGCTTGCCATGAGCCGTGCGATGTCGCGCGTCATGCGGTGCGGATAGGCGTACATAATGCGTAATCTTCCCAACCCGCGAATTTTGAGTAATTTTTCCAATAGCTCTAAAAATTGCACTTTGCCGTATAAATCTATGCCGTACGACGTGGTATCTTGTGCAATGAGCGAAATTTCTTTCACGCCGTGTTGGGTCATCAGCCGCGTTTCGCGCACGATATCTTCCATCGGTTTGGAGCGGTAATTGCCGCGGATAAACGGAATGGTGCAATACGCACAACGGTTGTTGCAACCGTCGGCAATTTTCAAATACGCCGTATGCGGGGCGGTTAAACTCATTTTATATTCCGGCAAATACAAAGACGACGGTAACGGCTCTAATAACGTGCCGCGCGTTTTAAGTGTTTTTTCAATTTCCGCTTGCGCGCCGATAGAGAAAAGCGTGTCAATGCCCGGAAATTCTTTGGCCACTTGTTCTTTAAACCGCTCCACCAAACACCCGGTAACGGCTACTTTTTTGACGATACCTTGCTTTTTAAGTTCCAATGCGTGGCGAATTTCATCTTTCGCCTCTTTAACGGCAGAGGCAATAAATCCGCACGTGTTAATAATAATTTCGTCAGCTTTGTCCGGCGAGAAAACCATTTTATGTCCGCGGGCCAGTAGCCGCGCGGAAAATTCTTCGCTGTTGGTTAAATTTTTAGGACATCCCAAACTGATCAAATAAAATTTCATACTAGATAGCTAAATCTTCCGTCGGTTTTGTTTGGGGGTTTTCGTCTTCATCATCGTCGTGGCTGAGCAGCGCAACGCCAAAAGTTAATACGCCAATACGCCCAATAATCATCGTACCGATAATAATAAGTTTGCCCAGCACGGAAAGAGTAGGTGTGATCCCGGTGGAAAGTCCGCTTGTGCTTAGTGCGGCGGCCGATTCAAATACGATATTTAAAAACGGCAGTTTTTCCGTCCACGTTAGTAGGAAAATACTGGTGAGTAAAAACATCGTATATAATAGGAAAGTAGAGGTAGCCGCATATAAACGCATTAGCGGGATGCGTCGCCCCAGCACTTGCACGCGGGTGCGCAGTTGCAGCCGTGTATACATAATGGCCAGTACGCTGAAAAAAGACGTTAATTTCATGCCGCCCGCCGTGCCGGAAGGGGCCCCGCCGATGCACATCAGCATAATTAAAACCAGTAGCGAGCACGACGACAAGAGCCCGATGTTTACCGTATGATACCCGGCGGTAGTCATAGTAGAAATGGACAGGAAACACGCTTCCCAAATGGTCAGCCCGGGGGAAGTAACAAATAGGAAAAGTGTGCCAATGGCTAGAATAAGAAAAGTAGCCAATACAATCATTTTGGTAGTAAGCGAGATAGACGTTGTTTTGCGGCGGATAAAATTAAACACGTCGGTTACGACGATAAAACCCATAGACCCGCACAACATCAAACACGAGATAACGATGTTAATGGTTTTGCTGTCCACAAAATTTTCCAGTCCGTTGGGCCACAACGCATATCCGGCGGTACAGAAAGCCGACACGCTGTGAAAAATACTATACCACGCCGCATTCAAGACCGTGTAATCATGGTGGCGGAAATAGTTGAACAAAAATACCGCGCCCAAACTTTCGGCCACAATCGTAAATACAATCGCCGAGCGCAAAAACGAGGTGATATCTAATGTTTTGGGAAGTGAAACTTCGGCCGATAGCGATTCTTGTTGGTGGTGGCGCAAGCGGTGTCGTTGCGAAAATGACAGGTAGACAAACGACGAAAACGTCATGTAACCAAGTCCGCCGATTTGAATTAAAATCAGCACCATCAGTTTTCCTAAAAACGAATAAGAATCGGCAAAATTGACGGTTTGTAACCCGGCGGTGGATACTGCCGCCGCGGCTGTGAATAAATTATCCAAAAAAGGTACGCGCGTGCTGGTCATAAACGGCAACGACAAAATGATCGCCCCGATAAACGTATACGTCAGCACCGTTTGCGCGATGTTTTGGTGCGGTGTTAAATGTAGCAAAAACACCGAGTATTTATGCAACGATAATTTAAAAAAGGCACGCGTCTTTTCTGAAAATTCACCTAATCTCATAACTACTTATATTATATAAAAAGTGCAATAAAAGTTTTTGGCCGGGTGTTTTAGTCAAAGAAGTAACAAGCAACAAAGGAGGTGTTTGTATGAACAAGATGAGCTTAATAATAGGGGCTTGCCTGATGTTAGGCGGTTGTATGGCCACGGTAGATGCGTCGGAGCCGATGCGCGTTGCGTATGTTTCCCCGCGTGTTCACCGGGTGCGGCCCCCGATGCATCAGTACCGGCCCGCTCCGCCAAGACCGATCATTCGTCACTATGCTCTGGCCCGCCCGCCTGTTCGTCCGGTACATGTGAAACCCGGGCCGGCTGTTCATCACCCGGTAAATTGGCACCCCGGACACGGCCCGGCTAAGCCAGCGCGTCCGGCTATTGCGCCCGCAAGACACGATCCGGCTAGACCCGCGCGTCCGGCTCCGGCTAAACAAAAACGCTGACGCGGGCAAAGCAGTTTGCCCGCTCTCGGACTAGCCATTAAAAAACCCTCAGCACTTGCTGAGTAGGACTCGGCCACAAGTCGGCTCGTTGACCCTCGCCGCTCGCGGCCCCGGCTCGCGGTACTCGCCTTGCGGCGCGTTGGGCGCGCACGCAAACTCGTACAACGCTGCGCCTTTCTCGTCCTAACGCGGGCAAAGCAGTTTGCCCGCTCTCGGGATAAATTTAAAACCCCCTAGCAAATGCTAGGGGGTTTTAAATGGCTCCCCGAGTAGGACTCGAACCTACAACCTACCGGTTAACAGCCGGTCGCTCCACCATTGAGCTATCGGGGAATAAATCGTCTTAACTACATAACTATTATAGTAAATCATTTTTAGTTTGTAAATCTTTTGTTGATTGTTTTTCTTACTTTTGTCAGGCAATTGGCCCGTGCGGCGAGCACCCTGACCTATAATCACTGTTGTTGTTAAAAGCCGACTTGTCCCGCTTATGAAGGGCCGCACAAAACGGAAGAGACGTTTTTCATGTTTGAGCATAGCGAGTTTGAAAAACGTCCCGTTTTGTATGGCCCGTAATGGGACTTGGAGGCCAATTCTTTTTGGTTACTTTTTCTGTTGGCAGAAAAAGTACAAGGGGGCTTGACATCGTTTTTTTTTTTGCTACATTTTATTTAATGAAACAAAGGAGGTTGTATGAAAAACAAGCAAGCATTTACGCTTATTGAATTATTGGTTGTTGTTCTTATCATCGGTATTTTGGCGGCGGTGGCGTTGCCGCAATATAAGTTAGCTGTGGTCAAAAGCCGTTTGGCTACGGTGCGTCCGTTACTGGCTTCAGTTAAACAAGCCGAGGAGGCGCATTACATGGCGAACGGAACATATACCAATGACTGGGAAATGTTAGATGTGGATTTATCTGCCTGTACAACAGTTACGTATAGTAACGGGTCCGCGAACGATGTCAGGAAGTGTGATAATTATTTCTTGATGGATCCTCTAAACGGGCCGGTAACCGATTCCAATTCGTATAATTTGGTTGTCTCGCATTGTCCTGATCTGCTGAGAACAAATTTGGAAGGAAATGGCATATATGGCAATTGCCAAACTCAGGGAGATTTTGAGTACAAAGTTTGGCTGACTCATTCCCCGTATCCCGATAAAATAGAGTGCGTGGGACGTACAAGTTTGGGGAACAAAGTTTGCGGCTCTTTGAATTTATAAAAAATCCCCGCGTTTCATACGCGGGGATTTTTCAAACCTATTCCCATTCAATGGTGGCGGGGGGTTTACTGGTAACGTCGTAAATCACGCGGTTGACGCCGTCCACCTCGTTCGTGATGCGGGAAGAAATTTTTTCCAACACCTCATACGGAATGCGTGCCCAATCGCACGTCATCGCATCGGTACTGGTTACCGCACGGATACCAACGGTGTGGAAATACGTCCGTTCGTCACCCATGACGCCCACACTGCGGATGTTGGGCAAGAACGTAAAGTATTGCCAGATTTTTTCGTCCAAACCCGCGTTTGCAATTTCTTCGCGCAAAATCGCATCCGACTCGCGGATGATATGCAGTTTTTCTTCGGTAATTTCGCCCAAACACCGCACCGCCAAGCCCGGCCCGGGGAACGGCTGACGCCACACAAGTTTGTGCGGAATGTCTAAACTCTCTCCGAGTGCACGCACTTCGTCCTTAAACAGTAAGCGCAAGGGCTCTAAGAGTTTGAACTTTAAATCTTTGGGTAACCCGCCTACGTTGTGGTGGCTTTTAATGACGGCCGAGGCCCCGCTGCCGCTTTCAATCACATCGGGGTAAATCGTACCTTGCAACAGATAGTCCATGTGGCCGAGTTTTTTGGCTTCTTCGTCAAACACGGCAATAAACTCTGCGCCGATAATTTTGCGTTTTTGTTCGGGATCGGTAACGCCTTTTAGTTTATTTAAAAACCGCTCTTGCGCGTTGACGCGAATTAAATTCATTTGGTACGTGTCTTTAAATAATTTTTCTACTTGGTCGCCCTCGTCTTTGCGAAGTAGTCCGTGATCCACAAATACGCAAGTGAGTTGATTGGCGATTGCTTTGTGTACAAGCACCGCCGCCACGGACGAGTCCACCCCGCCCGACAGCGCACACAACACGCGCCCGTTTCCGACGGTTTTTTTAATGCGGGCGATTTCTTCTTCTTTAAAATTGCCCATGGTCCACGTGCCTGTTAAGCCGCAGATATTGTAGAGGAAATTGTGTAACAACTTTTGCCCAAACGGCGTGTGCACCACCTCGGGGTGGAACTGCACACCGTAGATTTTTTTAGCCGCATTTTCCATAGCCGCCGCGGGGCACATTTTCGTATGCGCGCAAACGGTAAACCCGGCGGGTACTTGCGCCACATAATCGCGGTGGCTCATCCAACACGTATTTTTTTCGTCAATGCCCTCAAAGAGTGCGCTAGTTTTATCAAGCGTTATTTCTACCTTTCCGTACTCTTTGTGCGTCGGGCTTTCTACTTTGCCGCCCAGTACATGTGCGGTTAGTTGCATGCCGTAGCAAATGCCTAAAATGGGGATGTTGAGTTCAAAAAGTTCTTTTTGCACGCCGGGTGCGCCGTCTGCATATACGCTGGCCGGTCCGCCTGTGAAAATAATGCCTTGTGGGTTGCGTTTTTTGGCTTCTTCTAAAATTTTGCCAAACGGTACGACCTCGCAATAGATATGTTGGTCGCGCACGCGGCGGGCGATGAGTTGGTTGTACTGTCCGCCGAAGTCAGCTACTAAGACAAGTTCGTTATTCATATTAAAGTCCTTTGCTTGAATAGTTGCTTTCTTCTTTGGTAATAGTGATGTCGTGCGGGTGGCTTTCAATGAGTCCCGCGTTTGTAATGCGTACAAATTTGCTCTTTTGGGCCAGTTCCGTTATGGTGCGTGCGCCGCAATAACCCATAGCGGCGCGAAGTCCGCCCAAAAGCTGATAAACGACGTCGCCCAGATCGCCGCGATACGGCACGCGGCCTTCTACGCCTTCGGGCACGAGTTTTTTGGAATTTTGTTGGAAGTAGCGGTCGCTACTGCCGGCTTTCATGGCCGAGGACGAGCCCATGCCGCGGTACGTTTTAAATTTGCGGCCGTTAAAAAGGATATCTTCGCCCGGTGCTTCGGTCGTTCCGGCAAACAAAGAGCCGAGCATACACACGCTGGCTCCGGCGGCGAGTGCTTTGGCAATATCGCCGGAGAATTTAATGCCGCCGTCGGCAATAATCGGCACATTGTATTTAGCGGCTACTTGCGCGCAATCGTACACGGCGGTCAGTTGCGGCACGCCGATACCGGCTACAATGCGCGTTGTGCAAATAGCACCCGGCCCAATGCCGACTTTTACACAATCGGCCCCGGCTTTAATTAAATCTTCGGTTGCTTCGGCGGTAGCCACGTTGCCGGCGATGAGCTGGCAAGACGGGAACGTCTTTTTAAGTGTTTTGACGGCTTCCATAACGCCTTGGCTGTGTCCGTGGGCGGTGTCTAACACAAGGATATCCGCTTGCGCGTTTAAAAGTGCTTCGGCGCGGGTGAGCATATCTTTGGTAATGCCGATAGCGGCACCCACCAAAAGGCGGCCTTTATCGTCGCAAGCGCGATTGGGATATTTAATGGCTTTTTCAATGTCTTTAATGGTAATGAGTCCGCAGAGTTTGCCGTCCTTGTCGGTAAGCGGAAGTTTTTCAATGCGGTGTTTTTGTAAAATTTGCCGGGCCTCATCTAGCGAAGTCCCTTTGCGTGCGGTAACGAGGTTGTCTTTGGTCATTAACTCGCTAATTTTGCGTGAGCCGTCGGTTTCAAAGCGCATATCGCGGTTGGTAATAATGCCGACGAGCTTTTGGTTTTCATCCACGATCGGTACACCGGAAATGTGGTATTTGGCGGTAATGTCCCACGCGCTTTGCAGCGTATCTTGCGGATGCAAGAAAAACGGACTAGCAATTACGCCGTTGTCGCTACGCTTGACGTTGTCCACTTCGGCGGCTTGGTCGGCGATAGGCATATTTTTGTGGATAATGCCGATGCCGCCCTCGCGTGCAATAGCAATAGCGGTACGCGCTTCGGTTACGGTATCCATACCCGCACTCATTAGCGGGATATTGAGTTTGATTTTTTGGGTTAGGCGGGTGTTAAGTTCCACGTCTTTGGGCAACACGCTGGAGTGTTGCGGAACTAAGAGTACGTCGTCAAAGGTCAAACCTTCTTTGGCAAATTTGTTTTCCATATTTTATTATAGCATTTTGTACAGGTGCTATAAAACCGCCCCGCATACGCGGGGCGGAAAAATTAAGGATAAGAATAACCGTGCGTGGAGCCGAGTTCATCCGGGGCGTTACGTCCCGTTTCACTTTGGCAAATTTTAGACCCTAATCCCGTCTTAACATAATCATAACAATACGCTTTGGCGGGATTTCTGACGCTAAAATTGAAATTGCGTTGATAACCTATAAACATGCCGTTTTTTAGTAACAAACACTCCACGTAGGAGGTGCTGGTCGCCGAAAGACTTCTGCGACAGTACCCCCACGAGAATTGACAAGAAGAGTTGGTACATCCCGGTAGTTCCACGCCAAGGGCGTCAAAATCGGTTGTATATTCCCCGTTGGCAAGGTAATATGCTTCTTCGGCGTCGGCTAAAGCATTAACCATTGCTTTCATGGTGGCGTAGCGGCTTTTCCACACCGCTTTTTGGTATTGCGGCAAGGCCACCGCGGCGAGTATGCCGATGATGAGAACTACGACTAATAATTCTATTAACGTAAATGCTTGTTTGTTCATGTTGTTTTCTCCTTAATAATGCTGTCATCCCGGACTTGATCCGGGATCTCACCGCTTTTTAAATCAGAAACAAGGTGAGATGCTGAAACAAGTTCAGCATGACGTCTTAGTTTGATTTAATTTTTTTTCGTCCCTTTATTATCGTTTTTTTTTTTGATTTGTCAACCCCCTTGCCGGGGGCAGGCATTTTGGGAGTTAACTTTCACTTAATTGGAGCCACACTGTTTTTGCACTGTTGCTTTGCAACGCAACAAGCCCTTCGCCGGGCCGGGCATGAGGCCTTGGACCTCTTGGGGCGTTTGATGTTATCTTTTGCAAAGGGGTCTTCGTGTTAATTTGCAAGAAGAATTTGGTGCATTAAAATTATATAATGGTATCAAACAGGGGGGAATTATGGCAGATTATAAAGATTACTACAAAATTCTGGGCGTGGGCAAAAACGCGTCTGACGCGGAAATTAAAAAAGCGTTTAAAACACAAGCGCGCAAATGTCACCCGGATATGCACCCGGAGAGCGAAAAGGCAACGTGGACGGAAAAATTTAAAGATTTAAACGAGGCATACACCGTTTTATCCGACAAACAAAAACGGACAATTTACGATCAAGTAGGGCAAGAGGGTTACCAAAATTATTCCCGCGGCGGCGGTAGTGCGCGTGCGCGCGGCGGCAATTCTTACGGCGGTAACCCGTATCAAAATTACCAACAATATACATATAACGGCGGGCAAGGTTTCGGCGGCTTTCAAAACGGCGGCGCGCAATTTTCCGGCGGATTTGACGGCGGCGATTTTAGTGATTTTTTCCAAAGTATTTTTGGCGGCATGGGTGGCTTTTCCGGCGGCGGTTTTGGACAAAACTTTGGCCGCTCGGCGGCGTCCGGTCAAGCGGCGGGTGACGTAGAAGCCGAACTTGCGCTAAATTTGGAAGACGCCCACCGCGGCGGTAATATGCAACTGACATTGCCTAACGGACGTACGGTAACGGTAAAACTTCCCGCGGGCGTTAGTGAAGGTAAAAAAATTAAACTCAAAGGCATGGGTAACCCAACCCGCAACGGTACAGGTGATTTATATTTAATTGTTAAAATTCGTCCGCACGCGATGTACCGCTTGGAAGGCGAAGATTTATATATCCCGGTAACCGTCATGCCGTGGACGGCGGCACTGGGCGGTACGATTTTTGTGCCTACGTTAGACGGCCCTATCAAAGTAAAAGTACCCGCCGGCACGCACAGCGGTAAAAAATTAAAATTAAGCGGCAAAGGACTTAGCAGTAAAGGTAGCTTGTATGTCACGCTGACGATTGACGTGCCGCGCACGCTCACGCGCGAGCAAAAAGATCTTTTTACCCGCCTGGCCCAAACGGACTCATCTAACTAAAAAAACGGGCGGCTTGTTGGCCGTCAAGTTGGTAAGATAAAACACAGGAGGAATTTTATGAGCGAAATTAAACTAAAACTAGAAGCTGATTTAAACACCGTGGGCACGTTGGAGAGTAAGCAAGCTGTTGTCAAAACGGCGTTTAACGATCCTCGCCACGATATGAACCCGGGCGAATTGTTAGCCAACGCGCTGGGTGCTTGTATGCTGACGATGATTGGGTTTTTGGCGGTGCGCCGCGGCGAACGGGTGGAAGGCACGGAACTGACCGTTGTGCCCGGGTTTGATGAAAAACATACACGCATTACGTCGTTTGCGTTGACGTTTATGTTTCCGGAAAATTTAACTCAAGCGCAAAAAGATTTTTATGCCAAAGCGGCGGAAGGTTGTCCGGTACACAACAGTTTGCGTGAGGATATTTCGTATAAAGCGATTGTGAAATAAACTTATCTTTTTGTTGCACTACCTCCCCGGACAAAACGTCCGGGGAGGTTTTTCGTTGTGAAAAAAAGCTTGACTTTGTTTTTTTTTTTTGATACCATTTAGAAAAACATAAAGTATGTGGAGGGATATGTATGGAAAATAAAAGTAGTTTGTTGGGTTGTTTAAATCAAATTAAGATGTCATTCCCGAAATTTGTTGTCGGGAATCTTCCTCTTTCTAAGTTGTTATTGAAAGAGGAAAAACAACGCTTTTTTAATGGGAAGGTGGAAGATCCCCGACAGAAACACTCGGGGATGACACCTAGTTTAATGGGCTTTACGCTCATTGAATTACTTGTCGTTGTTCTCATTATCGGTATTTTGGCGGCGGTGGCTCTGCCGCAATATCAAAAAGCGGTGGAAAAATCTAAAGCCACGCAAGCAATTACCTTATTAAAAAGCGTGTATCAAGCGGCCGAGGCCTACCAGCTCGCCAACGGAAATTGGCCGGACAGTTTTGATGAACTGAGTGTAGATATCCCGTGGACGGGAACGGTAGCGGCTATTAATGGGTATCCTGCCTTGTCTAACGAGGAATGGTCTTTGCAGCTTTATCGTACCAATAACGAAACGTATATCGGTTTAGTTATTACCCGGTTGTCCGGTAAATATACCGGTGGGCAATTTCAAATTTGGAAGAAACATGAGTCTACTACTATTTCGCGAGATACGCTTTTGTGCGGAGAAAATAAATCGGGTACATACGCTATGGCAGATAATGTTTCTTACTGCACGAAACTTTTTCAAGGTACTACTAAATTAGCGGATGGTAGCGGCGGCCGCGTTTACACGTTTATGCAATAATTTCTAAAACGCTTTTTTGGCTTGCGCAAAAACCGTTTTAATGTCGCCCGGCTCCGGGCCGGAAGAAACTTTGCTGATAAACATCTCTAAATTAGACACGGCTTGCGAAATATGATCGGTCAGTAAACCGCGGTTGACTTCGCGCGTGATCGCGTCAATCACGCCGCGCGCGTTACTTGGCGCTAAGATAATTTCCACACCCGCATGCAACATTTTAACCGCGCTTGCTTCTTCGTAGCGCAGTTTGGTGCGGCTTAACGGAAAACTGACAATACACCCTTTATAATTAAGCCGTTTTCGCAAAAGTCCTTTAATCACTTTGTCGGATAACATCGCTTGTGTGTTGTCGTCCAAATTCGGAAATAACATGTCGGAAGGCATTACGGCATCGGCGCGCCTGAATAGATTTTTATACGGTACAAATTCCGCATCTTCCAGTTGCGAGAGTGTTTTAAGTGCCCCGCTGATACCGGGGAAATATTTAATACAACTCAGTACCCCGGCGTTGGAAATTCCCGCAATCATGTCGCCTGCCAAACGGGTAACGCTCATCGGGTCGTCGGCCAAAGAGGGCGACGTGTACCCCAAATCTACCGACGGAGCCAGTACCCAATCTATCCCCACCGCGCGGGCCAGTTGCCCCAACAAATTGCCCTTGCGGTAGGGGGCGTCGTTAACGTCTAATTGGGCTAATTTATGATTGGGCGGTAACGCGGGTGCGTCCGTAATAATTTCGGATAAATCCTCTTTGATATCGGCGCAAAAAAGTAAACGGCCGTAAGGGGAAACATCGTTTAGGCGGCGGATCAGTTCTGTGGTTTGCTTAGCGGTGCCGCCGTACACGCAAAACCCACCCACGCCTTGACGGGCGAGCTCTTGGGCTTGTTGGATATCACTCTTTCCGAACCAAAAGGCCGGAAATACGATGCGCGACGGTTTCATGGTCGCTCTCCTTGCTTGTTACTAAAGCACAGAAGGTACTAATGACTCCTCTGTACCGGATGGCTCTACCGCAAGCCCTTCGGTTTGCTCGTGCGTGTCTGCTTGGACGGTGGTATCGGCATCGGGCATTACGTCGGGGCGCTTAGGCGTTTGGAGCCATTGAATCACAGCGGGAATTAAATACTGGTCCAACATTTCATGCGAGGTTTTATCGTACGCGGTCAAAAAGGTAACTTTTCCGTTTTCCGTACCCGTAGTTAAATACGCTACATTGCGAATCACACTCGCTTCCAAAAACATTTTTTTATCGGCCGCACCGGCCGCAATCAGCACATTTCCTTTATACAGCCGCATAGCGGGAATCGTCAGCACGTCGCGCACGTTGGACGTGGGGCTGATCAAAGCGAGTAAAGCCGTGTCCGGCCAGAACGTCATGCTCTTGGCGGCTACGCTGGCTCCGAGTCCCGCTCCCAATACGGCCAGGTTGGCATCTTTAACGCCTTTTTTATGCAGAAAATCAATGGCGCTGTCAACATCGCGCGTCATTTTGTTAAAGGGGTTGTCTACGCCTTCGCGCGCAAACGTGGACGCTTTGCCACCGCCGATACTGGCCCCGTGTCCGCGTAAATCTACGGCTAAATAACCAATACCGTTTTGCGCTAGCGCATTTTCCAATGCGGCAAAATTTTTTTTGCTTTTGTTTAAATCGTGTAGCAAAATGACCGTGCGTTTGCTCTCTTGCGCGGGCAAATACGTGGCTGAAAGGGCCCACCCGTCTTTGGTGGAAAGCGTTACCGGGGTGCCTTTGGTTTCATCGGCCCATATGGGCAAGGCGAGCAAAAAATAAAAAAAAGATAAAACAGAGATCCGTTTCATGCGTTCAGTCCTTGGGTTAATCTATGTAAACATTATACTAATAAAAACCGGTTTGTCCAATTTTTTACGTACGCGAAGAATTTTTTACGTTCTTCCCGGCAGAATTAAGTATAATAAAAAAAAGGGAAACCGTATGGCTAAAAATATACTTATTGTAGCGGGGGATGTATCGGGCGATATTCACGCCGCCGGGCTGATCCGCGCGCTCAAAGCACAAGATCCCGAGGTATGTATTACAGCTGTGGGCGGCAAAAACATGCAACCGCTGTGCGACCGCTTTTTGCTTGATTTGGCCAGCCAAGGCGCTACCGGGTTTGTAGAGCCGCTTAAAAAATTGCCGCTGTGGTTTAGTTTACTGCACCAATTAGAAAATTATATGGACACCGCACACCCGGCGGCGGTAATTGTAGTAGATTTTTACGGGTTTAATCATCACGTGCTTAAAGCGGCGGCTAAACGTCATATCCCGGCCTACTATTATGTAACACCGCAAGTGTGGGCTAGCCGCCAATACCGCGCAAAAAAATTAGCCAACCTCACGCGCAAGATGTTTGTAATTTATCCGTTTGAGCCCACGTTCCACCAAAAATTTGGCGGTAACGCGGTGTTTTTGGGTAACCCGCTTTTAGATTTTATGCCTGCTCCCGCACAAAAAAAATACGATATAGCTGATCCGGCCTCTTACCCGTGGAAACTGGGCATTTTGCCCGGCAGCCGTCCTAGTGAAATCAAACGCTTGGCTCCCGTTTTTTATCAGGCCTTTAAACAGGTGGTGGCTGAGTTCCCGCATACGCACGCGTATCTGTTTTTATTGCCGGACGGCGACGAAAAAGCCGTGGCGGGAATCATTGGCGAGCCGTTACACCCGCAATTTCATTTCGTCAAAGATGTACACTTTGAAAAGCGAAAAGAAATGGACTTTTTGCTTGCCTGCTCCGGCACAGCCACGCTTGAAAATGCGCTTTTAGGCGTGCCGATGGTGGTGGCGTATAAACTGTTTTGGCCGACGGCCCTTATTGCCCGTTTAGTTATTAAAGTGCGGTTTATTTCACTTGTCAATATTTTAGCCGGCAAGGAAATTGTAAAAGAGTTGTTGCAACACCACGCTACCCCGCAAACATTAGCGGACGAAACAATAGCGATGTTCAAAGAGCCCCAACGCTTAGCCCAAATGCACGCGCAACTGTTGGAATTGCGCGCGCAGTTAGGTCAGCCGGGAGTGGCTGATAGGGCCGCTAAAGAAATTTTGGACGATTTGAAAAAATAACTATGGACCAAGCACCTGACTTGCAGACCTTGCTGCACAAATTCAAGGAGTATAACCCCAATCAAGATACGTCTTTGATTGAAAAGGCGTATCACTTTGCCGAAAAAGCCCACGCCAGCCAAAAGCGCGAAACGGGCGAGCCGTATTTTATCCATTGTCAATTTGTGGCCAGTATCTTAATGGACTTTAACTTAGACGCCGATACCATCTGCGCCGGGCTCTTGCACGATACGGTAGAAGATACATCTATTACCTTGGAAGATTTGCGTAAAGAATTTAATCCGCAAATTGCCCACATGGTGCAAGGGGTTACCAAAATCAGCGATTTGCAATTTTCTTCTACCGATGAAGAAACCGTGGAAAACTGGCGTAAAATGTTGGTGGCGGTGGCCGAAGATGTGCGCGTTATTTTAATTAAACTGGCCGACCGTACCCACAATATGCGTACGTTAGATGCCTTGCCGCCCGAACGCCAGAAATTAAAAGCGTACGAAACGATTTCTTTATACGCGCCGCTTGCACAGCGGCTGGGAATGTTTACCATCAAAACCGATTTGGAAGATTTATCGTTTAAATACTTGCATCCGGCCGAATATACACAGTTGAAAAAAGAGGTAGAAGCCCGCACGGCAGACCGTCAGGCCGCGCTAGAGCATTTTAAAGCACACTTGGAGCCGGCCCTCAAAAACGCGCAGTTAGATTCGCGCATTTTGGCACGTGCCAAAAATTATTATTCCATTTACCGCAAAATGCAAAGCCAACATTTATCGTTTGCGGAAATTCAAGATTCGCTCGGCGTGCGTATCATTACCAAAACGGTGCAAGATTGTTACCGCGCCTTAGGCGTGGTGCACAGCGTATTTAAACCGATTGCCGGCACGTTTACCGATTATATCGCCACGCCCAAAGCCAATATGTACCAAAGCATCCACACCACGGTCGTTTCGCCGGACGGAGATATTATTGAATTACAAATCCGTACCGAAGAAATGCACCGCACGTGCGAGTACGGTATCGCCGCGCATTGGCGGTATAAAACGGGGAACACCAAACAAGACAAAAACTTTGACGAAAAAATTAACTGGATCCGCCGTTGGATAGAGTGGCAACAAGATTTAACCGCCCCGCGCGAATTTTTGGAAGGATTTAAAACCGACGTCAACTTGCAACAGGTGTTTGTGTTTACACCGCGTGCCGACGTTAAATCGCTCCCGGTCGGTTCAACGCCTATTGATTTTGCGTATGCGATTCATACCGATATCGGCAACCGTTACGTGGGGGCCAAGGTCAATAACCGCATGGTACGCATGGACTACGAATTTAAAACCGGCGACGTGTGCGAAATTATCACCCGCAAAAACGGTGAACCCAAACAAGATTGGCTGACGTTTGCCAAAACAGCCGCCGCGCGCAGCCACATCAAACGGTTTTTACGTAGTAAAGGAATACAGTTATGACGGATCTAAAACCTTTTACGTGCAAACATTGTTACGTGTCCGTATCGCCGGAAGATAACTATTGCCGCAGTTGCGGACGCAGTTTAAAGCCGGGCCACGGGTTTTTATATTCCCATACGGGTATTATTTTGCTGGCGCTGGTGCTCGGGCCGTTTGCGTTGCCGTGTGTGTGGATGTCTAAGCGCATAGGCACGACAGCCAAAGTGATTTACTCGGCGATACTGGGTATTATCGGATACTATTTTGTACTTGTTTGTTACCGCATTTTTCAACTCATGCAAGAAACTACCCAACTGCTGTTGGGTGGCGGCCTGTAAAATTTTTCCCACGACCTCCTCGTATATTTAGTAAAATAGAAGATAGTTGTTTTTATGCACTTTTGAAACAAGTAAGGAGAAGAAAAGTAAAAATGACAGACAATGAAGTAAAACACAACGTTACCAAAGCAGGACACCCCAAGGGCTTATATATGCTTTTTGCGGTGGAAATGTGGGAACGTTTCAACTACTACGGCATGCGGGCTCTTCTGTCGCTCTTCATGATTAGTACCGTAATTGGGTTTAGCAAAGCTACATCCAGCAGAGTATATGGGATATTTACGGCCCTAGTGTATTTGACGCCTGTGTTGGGCGGATACCTGGCGGATCGTTATATCGGCAAACGCCACTCCATTACGATTGGGGCTATTTTGATGGCGGCAGGGCAATTTACCTTAGCTTCGTACGAAATTATCAACCCGATTGTGGCGCTTGCTACCGGGCTCACGTTAATCATTATCGGAAACGGATTCTTCAAACCGAACATTTCTACGATTGTGGGCGAACTCTATGAGCCCAACGATGTCCGCCGCGACGGCGGTTTTACCATTTTCTACATGGGTATTAACATCGGTGCGTTCTTTGCGCCGTTTATCTGCGGTTTCTTTGGCGAACCGACCGACTTAAATAACGTCTTAGAAGCTTATAAATGGAAATACGGCTTTATGGCAGCCGGATTCGGGATGCTCATTGGGTTAGTGTGGTATTTAGTTTCCCAAAATAAATATTTGGGCCATATCGGTTTGTTGCCCGCTACCAAGGCGGATAAGATCCAAGATCCGGCCGAAGTGGCTAAAGCCAAAGCCGCCGAACAACCGCTTACGCAAGAAGATTGGGATAAAATCAAAGCGATTTTTACCTTCACGTTCTTTGCGGTGTTCTTCTTTACGTTCTTTGAACAAGCCGGTACTTCGCTTAACTTCTTTGCCGCCGAAGCTACCAACTTAACGCCGACGTTGCCGCTGATCGGGCAAATTACGCTTAAAGCGTCTTATTTCCAAGCGATCAACCCGATTTTCGTGGTCTTGTTAGCTCCGGTGTTTGCTAAGTTGTGGATCAAATTGGGCAGTAAAGACCCGTCTATCCCCACGAAATTTGGCTGGGGTTTGTTCTTGCAAGGTATCGCGTTTGCGATTATCGCGGTAGCCGCGTCCTTGTATCAAGCCAGCGGCCCCGTCAGCGCGTTGTGGCTGATCTTCATGTATATGTTCTGCACGATGGGCGAGCTGTGCCTCTCCCCGGTGGGACTTTCCATGGTTACCAAACTCGCGCCTGTTAAATTTATGTCCTTATTTATGGGTATATGGTTAATGGGTTCGTTCTTCGGTAACATTTTGGCCGGTATGCTGGCGAGCCAATATGAATCGTGGAGCTTGACTACGCTGTTCTCCGTGCCTGCGATTGGGTCCATGGCGTTTGGCGTAATTATGTGGGTGATGACCCGCAAGATTATGCGCTGGATGCACGGCGTACACTAATTAAATAACAACTGTTCGTAACATCTATCAAACGCACAAAAGGCAGACTAAAAGAAGTCTGCCTTTTGTGTCTTAAGAAGGATAAACAATTTTCCAAAATCTGCCAATTTGCGCGTCCCTTGGACTTGACGTAGCTATCGCTACGCCTATACGCCCAACTAGCCCGCGCAACTTGGAGCGATTTTGAAAAATCATATAATCTTCTACCATGTTAGTCTGTTCCTTGAGCGTAACAGAATAACCTACAACCCACCCGATGAAACTTTGCGGAAAAAGCGAACTGCGGTCCTAGGCCGCTCTGCCTGCCCCCGGCAAGGGGGTTGTTGCATTGCAAAGCGACAATGCAAAAAGAGTGTGGCTCCAATTAAGTAGAAGATGACTCCCCATTTGCCTGCCCCCGGCAAGGGGGTTGACATCGTTTTTTTTTTTTGCTACATTTTATTTAATGATAAAAGGAGGTTGTATGAAAAAAGAAAATTGTTTTACGGATCGTTTAAAAGAAAATAAAAGAGTCGTTATAAAAAATAAATGTCATTCCAAACTTGATTTGGAATCTCACTGCTTTTTAAAACGACAACAAGGTGAGATCCTGAATCAAGTTCAGGATGACGTCTTTTTTTATAACAATGGCTTCACACTCATTGAACTATTAGTTGTTGTGTTAATTATCGGTATACTTGCGGCGGTGGCGTTGCCGCAGTATCAGTTGGCGGTAGCCAAAAGCAGGTTTACACAAATGAAAATCATTGCCGAAAGTTTAAAACAGGCGCAAGAACGGTATTATTTGGCTAATGGTCAATACGCCGCGGACTTGGACGAGTTGGACATAGACCTTCCGGCGGGAACGCGGCGTGAAAATGATAACACTATCCAATGGTTTAACGGGGGATATTGTAATATAGAACCTTCTTTGGTGGGGTGTTACTTATCCAAAAATGATTTGGCTTACCACAGCCATTATAGCGGAGTGCGGCGTTGTGTTGTGCAGTATCCTACCAATCATTTGACGGAACAAAAAGTTTGCCAGAGTGAAACGGGTAAAACAACCTATTACACGGGCGGAAACGGCGTTTATTTTTGGACGTATTAAAAGGCGGACGTTTACACAATTTTATTTTCTTCTTCTTGGGCGCGGGCAATTTCTTTGTCCAGTTTGGCAGATACACGGCGCAAGACGGTTTGCGCGTTCTTTTTCCACTCTTTAAGTGCGCGCAGTTCCGTTTCCACCGCTTTTAATTTTTCTACGCCCTCTTCCAACGTGCGCACGCGCTGTTTTAAGGCGGCATTTTGCGCTTGCGCGTCTTTTTGGCGCGCAAGCAGTTGGGAAACAAGCAGTTCTAATTCTTTTAACTTTTCTTGCATAATTAGCGCAGTTCCGCACCGACCGCCGCCTTTAGTTGTTCCACAATGCGGTTAAAGGCGTCGTCGGTTTCTTTATCTTTGAGCGTGCGTTCTTTGTTGGAAAACGCCAAGGAAAACGTCACACTCTTTTTACCGGCGGGCAAGTGTTCGCCCTCGTACTTATCAATCAGATGATACGATAAATCAACGTCTAAAGGTGTTTTGTCTAACGCGGAAACGATTTGCGCGTATGTGACGGCTTTATCCACCACCACGGACAAATCGCGCAAAGACGGCGGGAACACGGCCACATCTTTAGCGGGTTTAAAATCTTGTGCCGAAAACCCTTTTTCAATTTGTTTGGTGGCAAATTCAAACGCCCACACGTCGGCTGTTTTTATACCGAACGCTTTTAACGTAAGCGGATGGAGTTTGCCAAATTGCCCGATTGTTTTGCCGCCCAAAATAATATCCATACAAATTTTGGGATGCATATAACAAGGCACGTTTTTAGACGGCACAAAACTCACGCCGTCTACGTGTGAAAACACGGCTTGCATAATGCCTTTTAAGAGGTAAAAGTCAACCGGTTTTTCCGGCGCGGCGAAAAATTTTTCTTGCTCTAACGAGCCGCACAGCACACCGGCTACGCCGTAATTTTCCACCGGGAAACCTTTGATATTTTGAAAAGTTTTTGTCGTTTCAAATAACGCCAAATTGCGGTTGCCAAAGCGCAAATTGCTCTCTACGTTTTTGAGTAGCGCGGGGAGTAGCACGGGGCGTAAATAGTCCCACCCTTGTGCCAAAGCATTTTTGATTTTAATGCAAAATTGCGGGTTTTGGTCAAACGCTTTTAATTCTTTCTCGCCCACGAAATCAATGTTTTTGCACTCGCAAAAACCCAGCCCGATTAGTTTTTGCGCAAATCGGCGGCCCAGTTCAATGCCTTTGGGCGCATCCACAAACGACACGAACGCGCGCGAAGCAGACACCGGAATTTGGTCGTATCCTGCAAAGCGGGCGGCCTCTTCGGCCAAGTCCCACTTGTGGTTTAAATCACGCCGGTGGGTGGGGGCGGTAAAAGTCCATTTGTCGCCGTCTGTGTGAAATTCCAAAGCAAGGCGCGAAAAAATTTCTTTTAATCTTTCTTCGGAAATTTGCGTGCCTAAAATGCGGTTAATTTCCGCGGGGGTAAATTCTACCGCCGGGTTTTTATACGGCGTGGGGTAAACGTCGTTAATTTCGCTCGCCGTTCCGCCGCAAATTTGCACAAACAGTTCGCTGGCGCGGCGCATAGCAAGCAGTGCTCCGTTGACGTCCGTGCCGCGTTCAAAGCGTTGGGACGAATCGGACGACACGCCAAATTTTTTAACTGTTTTGTTAATGGTGGGCGCGTCAAAGTGCGCGGCTTCCACAAAGATATCCGTCGTATCGTCTTGGATACCGCTGTTTAGCCCGCCCATAATGCCGGCCAGCGCGGTGGCCTTTTTGGCATCTGCAATTAACAAACAATTTTCATTTAAGGTCAGTTCGCGTCCGTCTAAAATCGTAAATTTTTCGCCCTCTTGCGCGTTGCGCACAATCACTTTGCCGCCTTCCACCAAGCGCAAATCAAACGCGTGCATGGGGTGGCCGAGTTCAAACATTACGTAGTTGGTAATATCAACAAGCGCGTTTTTCGGGTTTAAGCCCATGGCGGACAAACGCATTTTAAGCCACTCGGGCGATTCTACGTTTTTTACTCCGCGGATCACGCGCCCGATATAGCGCGTGCACGCTTGCGGGTTTTGAATTTCAATGTCTAACGCTTTGCCTTGCCCGGCGATATCGTTAATTTCCGGCAGTTTGACGGGTTTATTTAACAAAGCCCCCAACTCGCGCGCTACACCCAAGTGCGAGAGCAAATCGGGGCGGTTAGAGGTAATTTCCAACTCAAAAAGCGTATCGGCTTTGCCGTACAAAGAAGAAACGTCCGTGCCGAGCGGCAAGTTTTCATCTAACACCATAATGCCGCGGGCGCGGGTGTTGGTTAAGCCCAGTTCATCCGACGAGCAAATCATCCCTTCGGACGCTACGCCGCGGATCACGGCCGGCTTTAATACGTTTTTACCAAGCCGCGCACCGACGCGCGCGAGCGGCACTTTCTGCCCGACGGCTACGTTGGGTGCACCGCACACGACGCGTTGCGTTTTTCCGCTGCCGAGGTCCAAGGTGACTAAGTGCAAATGGTCGGAGTCCGGGTGATTTTCAATTTGCGTAATTTGCGCGACGTTTACGCCTTCAAAATCGGCTCCCGTCGTTTCCATAGATGCTACTTCAATGCCCAGGTCGGTTAATTTTTGCGCCAATTCGGCAGGCGTCAAATCTAAGTCAATAAAATCTTTTAGCCAAGAGTATAAAATTTTCATTTGAACTCTCCTTAAAATTGTTTGAGTACGCGCAAGTCGTTCTCGTAAAACGTGCGGATATCTTTGATGTTAAGCATCATCATCGCTAATCTTTCTACGCCCATACCAAAGGCGTAACCGCTAAATTCTTCCGGGTCAATGCCGCAGTTTTTTAAGACGTTGGGGTGCACTACGCCCGCGCCCAACATTTCTATCCAGCCGCTGCCTTTGCATACGTTGCAACCCTTGCCTTGGCAGAACACACATTTGACGTCCACTTCCACACTCGGCTCCGTAAACGGGAAGAACGACGGACGGAAACGGATTTCGGCCTTGTTGCCAAAAAGCCCTTTCATAAACGCGGTGAGGTCGCTTTTTAAGTCGGCCATGCTGACGTTTTTATCTACATACAACCCCTCAATTTGGTGGAACACGGGGCTGTGAGTAGCGTCCAAACTGTCGTTTCTGAACACGCGGCCCGGGGCCATAATGCGAAGCGGCGGTTTATGTTTTTCCATATACCGGCTTTGCACGTTAGAGGTATGCGTGCGTAGTACAAGCGGCATTTTGCTATCTACAAAAAACGTATCTTGCGCGTCGCGTGCCGGGTGGTGCAGGGGGATATTTAACAAATCAAAATTGTGTTTTTCGTCTTCCACCCACGGACCTTCGGCCCATTCAAAACCAAGTTGTGCCAAAATACTCGTCATGCGGTCTTGCGCGACGGACAACGGGTGGCGGTGTCCTTGCGCGACGGGATAACCGGGGAGTGTTAAATCAAGGTCTACTTTGTTGAGTTCTTCGTTGATTTCTTTGGCGGCGAGGGTGTCTGTTTTCTCGTCCAACGCGGCGGTCAGTTCGGCTTTTAAAGCGTTGCCGAGCGGCCCGGCTGTTTTTTTGTCTTCAATAGAAAAATCTTTCAGATTTTTAAGTAGTTCGGTCAGCGCGCCTTTGCGCCCCAACGCGGCTACGCGCAGTTCTTCCACCGCGGATAAATCGGCGGCGGCGGAAATTTTGGTTTTATATTCTTGTGCGATATTTTCGCAAGCGGTTTTGAATTCGGAAATAGTCATACTATTATTATAGTATTTTTCGCCCGCGCGCGCGTACAGCACAGCGTGCAGTGTTTTTGGTATAATACCCGTAACATCGGACGTATATGTTTGTTCGGTGGAACAATTTGCAAATTTTGAGTTTCGGTGTAAATTACCGAAAGGATCTAAATTAAAAACGATTTCCCCAATCTCAAAATAACGCGTGAGGTATAAGTATAAAATGGGTCGCTCCCGTTTTTACTTATACCCAGCGTCTGTTGCTTTTGTAATAGACCACGGTCGTTATTTTTTGGGTTTCGTTGGGGAGATCCGACTTAACGGCCGTTTTTTATGGCGGCCAAGGAGATGTCTATGGAGTTTATTGACGACCCCGTTATTTCTTATTTGGCCGTAGGCCGCGACCCGCAAGAAGCCCGCCGGAAAATCAGAAAAGCCATCGCTGATTTACAAGAACTGGACAAACAAGCCGACTTGTTGGAAAACTCGCTTATTAAGTTTTTAAATGAGGACGCGTGTGCTCATTTTTCGCAGTCTATGCACAAGCCGGTAGCTCGTCTACGTCATCTTTTTTCCTGTTACATAAAAGAATATCAAAAGTTTCTTACCGAATATAAATAAGATTTTTTGTTGTTTATCCGCCCCTTTAGCACCGTTTACAAAAAGCGCCAAATCGGAAAAGAAAATTTACATGTTTGAGCGTAGCGAGTTTGTAAATTTTCCCGATTTGTCTGCTTTTTGTGGTGCCCAGGGGCGGCATTCTTTTGCGAGCTTTTCTGATGTCAGAAAAGCGAAAAAAGCTTGACATCGTTTTTTTTTTTTTTACATTTTATTTAATGATAAAAAGGAGGAGTTTTTTATGGAAAAGGAAAGATGTTTAAAAAGTAGTTTAAAAGGGAATAACGCCGCCCCGTTATATTCCGCACAGAAACATTGCGGAATGACGAACGGGGCGGAAGGCGGCGTCCCCGCGCCCCGTCATTCTGGAAGGTTGCTGTCCAGAATATGGGCGCGGCGGAGCGCATTCACACTCATAGAACTTTTAATCGTCGTTCTTATCATCGGCATATTGGCGGCGGTAGCCGTGCCGCAATATCAAGTAACGGTAGAAAAAGCCCGAATGACCGATTCTCTTGTTTTATTACAAAAACTCAAAGATGCTCAAGAACGATATTATTTGGCAAATAACAAATACGCCACGGATTTGGAAGAACTGGATATTACTATGCCAGGCATCCTAAGTCCCAACAATATATCTTTACCAAACGGATTAGTATTAAAATTATCCCATACAGATAACTATGCTTATATAGAAAACAAAAAACGTACTAACGCGCTCATCATGTACTATACCTATTCGCCTAACCACGGGCAACGACGTTGTTCTGCCAAACAAGGAAACAGTGTGGCCAACCAGGTATGTAAAAGTTTAGGAGGAATTTGGCTCTTAAATGCAACAGAGTGCAGTATTGGAGACTGCTCCGTTTACAAACTATCTGATTAACTTTAAGCAAATAATATGACTTTTATTCTTCCGCCGCACTATCCGTTTCCGGCGCTTGCGCGGGACGGGGAGTAATATGCATAGATTCCATGAGCATATCTAATAAGCGGATATCGCTGGGGTATTGCACAAGCTCGTGCGCTTTGAGGAGCGACACCCAACGTATGCCGATAATTTCCGACGCATCGTGCTTGCCGATACGGCCCAATTTTTTCATCAAATACCATTGGACCATTTTTTTGATGTAGTTGCCTTGAAACGTAAACGCGTATTTCACGCGGATCATCGGATAAATGATCGCGGCTTTATAACCGGTTTCTTCCAATACTTCGCGCAAGGCGGCTTGGCGGGGCGTTTCACCCGCTTCAATGTGGCCTTTGGGGAACGTCCAAATTTTTTTGCCCTTCATATTTTTGACTTGGATGATGAGCACTTTTTTCCCGTCTAAGACCACGCCGCCGCACGAAAATTCGGAAACGATCATAAACTTTGCTCCAACGCGTGAGCCGCATTTAAGATTTTTTCTTCCTGCAAAATCGGGCCGTAAAATTGCACGCCTACGGGCAACCCTTTTTTGTCTAGCCCAAACGGCACGCTGATACCGGCTAACCCGCCGATATTGCCGGGGCAGGTGTACAGGTCAGCTAAGTATAACGCGAGCGGATTGTCGCTATGTTGGCCGATACGGAAAGCCGTTTTGGGCGAGGTGGGCGTTAATAAAACGTCCACTTTTTCAAATACTTTTTTGAAATCTTGGCGGATGAGCTCACGCACTTTCATCGCTTTTAAAAAGCATTGTTCGTAACGCTCGGAAGTAAGTGCGTACGTGCCGATCATTAAGCGTTTTTTGACTTCTATACCAAACTGTGCGCGCGATTCTTCGTAATACGATTTTAAGTCCGGCGCGTTTTGGGCCGAATATCCGTAGCGGATTCCGTCAAAGCGGCCCAAGTTGGAGCTCGCTTCTGCGCTGGTAATAATGTAGTAGCACGCCGCGGAATATTTGGCGTACGGTACGTCCACCTCAATTACTTCTGCGCCCAGTTTTTTGACGTGTTCGGCCGCTAGTACAATGCGCGCTTTGATGTCTTCGTACAAACCGTCTAAAAATCCTTTGGGCAGACCGATTTTTACGCCTGTTAAATCTTTCGTAAATTGTTGCGTGTACGCCGGAACGGGTGCATCTAGCGACGTGGAATCGTGTTCGTCTTGGCCCGATAACACCTCTAAGCCAATTGCCGCATCTTCTACGTTAGCGGCCAACACACCCACTTGGTCTGCGCTAGAGGCAAACGCAATTACGCCGTAGCGCGAAATGCGCCCGTACCCCGGTTTCACACCGACAATTCCGCAAAAACTCGCCGGTTGGCGTACCGAGCCGCCCGTATCTGTACCGAGTGCCAAAGGCACCATGCCCGCCGCCACCGCGGCCGCACTTCCGCCGGAACTGCCGCCGGGTACACGCTCAATATCTACCGGGTTTTTCACAAGCCCCCAAGCAGATGTTTGGTTGGTACTGCCCATGGCAAATTCGTCCATGTTCGTGCGCCCGATAATCACGGCGTCTGCGGCAATCAACTTTTCTACGACGGTAGAAGTATAGGGAGCCACGTAGTTTGCGAGCATTTTAGAAGCACACGTGGCTTTATGACCGCGATATAAAATGTTATCTTTAATTGCCACCGGCACGCCGGCTAATTTGCCTAATTTTTCGCCGCGCGCTTTTTTAGCATCAACGGCTTTGGCTTGGGAAATTGCTTCTTGTTCAAACACTTCCAAAAACGCATTTAAAGTCGGGTTTTTCTCGGCGATAACGGCAAGTGCTTCGCGGGTGATTTGTTCGGCCGTTTTTTGGCCGGAAGAAATAGCTTGAATAATTTGCGAAATCGTCATCATATTAAAGCACCTTTTTTACTTTGGCACAATCGTTTTCTTGGGCGGCAAAATCATTGCGCAGTTCTTGCGCGAGCGCGTCGTTTTGCGCGGGTACGTCCGGGCGGACAAAAGCCGCCAAGTCGGCCTCCGCCAATTTGACACCGTCTGTATTAACGGCGGATAATTCTTGCACCCAGTTAAATAATGCTTTTAGTTGCGCTTCGTATAAAGCGGTTTCTTCGGGATTGATTTGCATATTGGCCAGTTTGCTGGCTAGTTCTACGTCTTTTTTGGTAATTTCCATAAAAATTGCTCCTTAAAACCTATTTTATAAAAGAAAGGAATAGTAACACAAGACAGCCCCCCTTGCCGGGGGCAGGCGCGAGGCCTAAAACCTCTGTATGAATTTGTGTGGATGTTTTTGAATATGGAATTTCATAGACGGTGCTGTGAAAATGTAGGTCAGGCTCTGCCTGACGGGGTTTGACGATTTTGTTGTCAGGCTTACACCTGACCTATAATTCTCTTTCGTTGCAGCTCTTATAGGTTGGGTGTTAACCCAACATAAA
>ONAM01000014.1 GCA_900315795.1 Candidatus Avelusimicrobium caledoniensis | reverse complement strand
AAAAAATAAAACTTGACATCGTTTTTTTTTTTTGCTACATTTTATTTAATGATAAAAAGGAGGTTGTATGAAAAACAAGCAAGCATTTACGTTGATTGAATTATTAGTAGTGGTACTTATTATCGGCATACTCGCGGCGGTTGCGGTTCCGCAGTATCAAAAAGCGGTAGCTAAAAGCCGGCTTACGCAAATGTTAGTGCGCGTGAAAGCGTTGCATGACGGTGCGGAAGTATATTATTTAGCCAATGGATTTTATCCGAATGATGTGCGTGATGTAGATATAGATATTACAAGCGGAGCTGAAGTGAAGCAAAATGTAGGGTGGACGAACAGTTCTATTCCGTCCGCATTTTATCCGGACGGAATGGAATGTATTATTATCGGAGGACATTATGTCGGTTGTGCGCAATGGTCTAAAGATGTGTATGTGCAAAAGTCGTTTAACCATGCCGTGGGATCGGACGTCTCCACTGCGGGCAAAACCAGTTGTTGCGGCGTGCAAAATACAATGATGGACGAGGTTTGCCGTTCCGTTGCCCACAAAACGACACACGATTGGGTTAATGGTAATTACCATTATAATTGTTACTTTTTGGAATAGCATGCCTTACTAAAAAACACCCCGCTTAAAGAGCAGAAGCAATTTTTAGTTGGTAAATAAAAAATAGTTCATCCCGCCCGTGAAATTCGGAATTTCAGTTCCGCGGAAAATTTGTTGGCAATATGCACCCTTGTTTTTGCTAAATTTATGTTGTACATAACTGCGGGAGTAACCCTCTGCGCAGAAAATACTTTCTGTCGGAAAATCGCCGGGGCGGTCTGCGTATATTTCAAAAGCCGTTCCCTGATACGGGCCCGAAATGCGCCCGATAGATACACCGTTCCCGTGGCTATCCGGGCTGCTAAAAAGCTGCAAGGACCATTCCCCGTTGGAAAGTGGGGCTTTATAAGCCCCCGTTTCGTACCATTTTTCATGTCCGGTCCAAGGGATATCTACGGCCAGTTCGTCTATGGAGCTGGGCCAACTTCCGTTGGCTAACTGATAGGCCTTGGCGGCCTGATAGACCGATTTTAATAAAGTAAGTGCCTGTGCCCCCTTAGATTTTTCCACGGCTTTTTGATACTGTGGCAGAGCCACGGCCGCGAGTATGCCAATAATAAGTACCACTACTAATAATTCAATGAGCGTAAACGCTTGTTTGTTGTTCATATTTGGACTCCTTGTTTTTTTATCCGTCCCTTTATTATCGTTTTTTTTTTTGATCTGTCAAGCAAAATTTGGCGGTTTGTTAAAATTACGATGAATTTTAATAGTTTGAAAATCAGGTGAGAAATGTGTTTGAGGGAAAAAGTACAAAAACACCCCCAACCCGGGCGTGTTCCTTTTACCAACAAAAAACACCCCGCGGTTTCGGGAGTGTTCCTTTTACCAAAGAAAACACCCCCCGGTTTCGGGAGTGTTCCTTTTACCAAAGAAAACACCCCACTCAAACGAGCGGGGTGTTTGGCAAAACGTAAACTTATTTGGCGTTTACCATTTTGGCGCGAGAGATATCACCTTTCTTATCTAAGAAATAGAGATATCCTTTTTCTTTTCGGGCCATTTGCACACGGGCGATATCACCGTCTTTGTCAATGTAGTACAAGAAACCGTCTTCGCGGTCCATGCCTACTTTCAATACTTTTTCAGCCATTGTTAAACTCCTCCTTATAAGGATCGTCGTTAATATTAACGTACACTAACGTACACATCAAGTGTAATAAAAAAAATTAAATTTTGCAAGCATTTTTTTTCGTCTTATGTCCCTCGGGGGTCAATTCCTCCGTTCGCGTAGGGAGTCGTTTTCCCGCTTTTTTACCTATATAATAGGGTAAAATGCTATAATCAACCTATATACCTAGGGGAAGATTATGTATTTAAAAGCAATAGAGATTATGGGGTTTAAGTCGTTTGCCGATAAATCCCGCCTTGATTTTGAACCGGGCATTACCTGCGTGGTTGGCCCGAACGGATGCGGTAAATCTAACGTGATTGATTCCGTGCGCTGGACGATCGGCGAGATGAGTTGGAAAGCGTTGCGTTCGGCGTCCATGGTGGATATTATTTTCAACGGTACGGCTAAACGCGCTCCTTTAAATATGGCGCAAGTGAGCATGATTTTTGATAATGCGTCGCGCCAACTTCCCTTAGATTTTAACGAAATTACCGTTACCCGCAAAATTTTCCGCTCCGGCGAAAGTGAATATTTTTTAAATAAAGTCCAATGCCGCTTGCGCGATATCCGCGATCTGTTTTTAGATACCGGTATCGGCGGCGAAGGGTACGCAATTATTGACCAGGGCGGTGTGGAAAGCGTGCTTTCCGCGTCGGCCGAACAACGCCGCGAAATGTTTGAAGAAGTCGCCGGCGTATCCAAATATAAAGCCAAACGCGAAGAATGCGTGCGCCGCTTGGAGCGCGTAGATTTGGATCTGGCGCGTCTAGCGGATACGGTTGCGCTTATCCAAGAGCAAATCAAAAAGTTAGACAGCGAAGCTAAAAAAGCGCGGCTCTATCAAAAGTACCGCGAAGAACTCAAAGAAAGCGAAATTGCTATTTCCGTTTGCTCTATTAAAGAAGCCGACGGACTTATTGCCAAACACACCGCCGAATTAGACCCTATTGTTACTAAACAAAACGATTTGGAAAACCGCATTTCTGCCCAAGAAGGCGCGTGTGCGGCGTTAGACCTTAATTTAACGCACAAACAAAAAGAGATGGCGGAGTTTAACGAAAAAATTTCCGCCAGCAAATACCAAGTGGGTTTGTTGGAAGGCGCGATTAAAAACTGCGACAACTTAACGGCCGAACTGACCGCCCAAGTAGCCGCCTCCGGCGCGGAAGCCCAGCGCGGACAAAACCGTTTGCAAGAGCTCGTGCCGACGATTGCCAAACTCAAAGAACAGTTGGCGCAAGTCAGCGCGGAATTAGACCCCTTGCAAAAAAATTACAACGAACAAACCGCCGCCGCGCAAAAGTTAGAAAACGATTTGCGCCAAGCGGAAAGTGATTTGCAACGTGCATCGGGCGAACTAATGAACATCGTGCAAAAACAGATGGAAGTTTCCAACCGCATTTCGCTGGAGGAATCTTCCGCCCAGCGCGAAAACGAAGATTTAATTGCGGCCGAAAAAGTCAGCCAAACACAAACGCAAGGCCTCGCCGAGCAAGAAGAAAAGTTAAAAGAAATCGTTTCGCGCGTAGAGACGGCACAAGCCGCCGCTAACCAAGCACGCGAAGATATTTCCAAGAGCGAAACTGCTTTGCGCGAACTCCAACAAGAGCGCAGTACGCTTAACGAAAAATTATCCGCCGTCAAATCAGCCGTAGCCGGACTAAAAGCCAAGTTGGAGATGATTCAAACCCAAGGTAAAAACGACCCGTACTGGGTGGGGGCGCAACTGGTCAGCAAGAGCGGACTTTCCGGCGTAAAAGGCACACTTCGCAAAGCGTTAAAATATCCGGCGGAGTTAGGTGTTATCGTAGAAGAAGCGTTTGGAAAATACTTAGACGCGGTGATGTGCGAGAGCGAAAAGACCGTTACTGCCGCCGTCACGCTACTTAAAGAACACGGCAAAGCGCGTGCTAAATTTATCGTTTTATCCAAAGTACCTGCGGCTAAACATACCGCGCCGCAAAACGCGCTCAAGGCGCAACTTTCGTATCAGCCGGAGTTGGAAAATTTAGTGGACTATATCATCGGCGGATACAGTTACCAAGACGGTACGGTGCAAGATGAGTTTTTCATTGGCGGCGGTGCAAAAGACGTGCGCGCCCCGGAAGCATACTGGGGCGAAGAAGAAACCGTCCGCGGCGAAATGACAGCTAAATCGGCCGAAGAAGAAACATTGTCCAAAGAAATTATTACTAATTACGAAGCGTTGCAAAAAGCCGAAGAAAATTTAAAAACTTTGCGTACAAAATTGCAGGAAACCGCTGTGGCGCTCAACACGGTGCAAAACGAACGCACTAACCAAGAACGTCAAATTGCGCAAACGAAACAGGAACTGGACCGTGCCGCCCGTCGCAAACAAGAAATTACCTTGCGCGTAGATAACCGCAAACAAACGGTGGAGGCGCTCAAAAAACAAGTAGAAGAATTAAAAACGCGCCACGCGCAAACGCAACAACGCGGCGAAGAATTAAAACAAAAACAAACCGATTTGCGCGCGCAGGCCGAAACCTTAAAAGGCACGCTTAATGAACTAAGTGCTAAACTCTACGACGTGCGTATTAAGAAAAATAACGTGGAGTTAGATTTAAAATCTACCGAATTTGAATTTAATAGCTTAACCGACAGCGAAGGCAAACGTAACGAAAAAATCGCTTCGTCCAACTTGCGCTTAAAAAGTTTGGCCGAAGAAAAACTGTCTACGCAAGCCAAGCTTTCTTCCGAGCGCGATGCGCTAGCGCAGTTGGAACTGACCGAGCATCAAATGCGCGGCGAAGTAGAAGCCCTTAAAAAAGAATTTAACGAAAAAACAACCGCGCTCAATGCGTGCAAAAAAGAGTTTTCCGACTTGACGATCAAAAAGAACGATTTGGAAAACGCCCTTTCCAATGCGCGCCGCCAACGCACGACGGTTGTAAACAATTTGTTTGAAAGTTGGAACATCACGCCCGAAGAAGCGCAGCTTAATTACGGCGATAAAACCGTAGATTACGAGCGCGTAAAAATGATGCGAAAACGCATTGAAAATATGGGAGCCGTCAATATGACCGCGCCGGAAGAATATGACGCACTTACCGAGCGCAACAACTTCCTAAAAACGCAAATTAACGATTTGGAAAGCGCGAAAAAAGATTTAAAATCGGCGATTAGCAAAATCAACCAAACCACGCGCGAAAACTTCCGCTACACGTTTGACCAAGTGCGTATGCACTTTAAGAATATCTATCAAACGCTGTTCCGCGGCGGCGAGTGCGACTTGGTGCTTACGCAACCGGATAATTTGTTAGAAACCGGTATTGAAATTTTTGCCCAACCGCCGGGTAAAAAATTGCTTAACATTACCTCTATGTCCGGCGGCGAAAAAACGTTGACGGCGATGTCGCTATTGTTTGCTTTCTTTACGCACAACCCCTCGCCGTTCTGCATTATGGACGAAGCCGATGCCGCTTTGGACGAAGCCAACGTGGAACGCTACGTAAACCTCATTAAAGAATTTTCCAAAACTACGCAATTTATCGTTGTTACGCACAACAAACGTACTATGGAAGCGGCGCGTATGCTCTACGGTATTACGATGGAAGAGAGCGGGGTGTCTAAGGTAATGTCTGTGAACTTGGCAGACCGCACCAACCCCGAAGACGTTAAAAAGAAAGAAGCCATAGAAGCCCTTGCGGAGGCCTAATGAAAGTAGGTGTATTTTCCGACGTGCACGGCAACTTGGAAGCGTTGAACGCTTGTTTGGAGCGGTTAGATAAAGAACAGGCGGAGCGGTTTATTTTCTGTGGCGATTTAATCGGCTACGGGCCGGACCCGGAAGCATGCGTGCAAAAAATTTTAAAGTTGCCGCTACTGGCGTGTGTGCTGGGCAATCACGATGCGGCTTTGCACCAACCGGAGTTGGAAGCTTTCTTTAATTATGATGCGCGTTTGGCGTTGGAAAAAAGCCGCAAAATGCTTTCCTCGGCGTCATTGGATGCGTTAGCCACCTTGCCCGACCGGGTACAGATGCCCAGTTTCTGCGTTGTACACGGCACGCCGGCCGACCCGATTAAAGAGTATTTCTCCAGCGCAAAACAATTTCAGGTATATTTGCCGTTGTGGGAAGGGACGGTTTGTTTTGTAGGACACACCCATCTGCCGTTTTCCATGAAAGGCACGCCGCGCAGCTGCTCGGTTACGCTGTGCAGCACAGATAAAACCGTCATCAATTTTACCCGCCATTCACGTTATGTGATCAACCCCGGTGCCGTCGGTAAACCGCGTGATAAAAACCCGCAGGCCTCTTTTGGCATGTGGGATACAAAAGCGGGTACATTTACGTTTTTTCGCGAGCCGTATGATGTCAAAACAACGCAGGCCAAAATGCGTAAGTGTAAATTTCCCTCTTTTTTAATTGAAAGTTTGGCAGTAGGTTATTAGTTTTTTGATGAGTTTTTATGTTGCGCAAGCCACGTGCTTGCCACGATACCTGCCGTGATACAAAGCACAAATTCAAACGGCGCGCGAAGCCGCGCGTACGTGCCAAAGAAACCGGACCCCACGGCCCAAAAGTAACCGATATATATTCCCAAAAACAAAGCTGTTTTAACATGGGTTTTGGCTAGTTGCCACAGCCCCCAACTTCCCAAAAATACCACGCTTATTATTTGCAGAAATGCTAAAACAAATAGTAGTTTTTCCGCTAGTGTAGAGAGCCACGGACGCGGCAAAAGAGCTGTTTGATTGAGCGTTTTTTCCGGCTCATCGGCGCGTGCTAACAACAGGCGCGTTAAATGCACGTGATTGGTGCCCAGGAGCGTTTTTCCGGCCCACAGCGGCCAGTGCGTCAGACGGTGTTTCCAACTTTGTTTAAGTAACGGCGCGGCTAAGCGTTTATATTCTTTTACCTGTGCGGGAGCCGGCCACGTGTCAAATCCGGCGGGCAACAGCGCCAGTAATTTTTGATGCGCTTGCGGCACGGTCAGCCCGCTTTGCTTAGCGATAAAATCTTCGTTCCAAATATACAGATTATACGCGCCGACGGATGTAAACCCGCCGTACCCCGTTTGATATTTATTGCGCACTTGCCACGCCCCGATTGAAACGATCAGCGGCACCATAAAACAAAGTACCGTTTGCTTAAAAAGCGTACGCGATTTTTGGCGTAAAGCAAGTGCTAACAACAACATAAATGCCATCGGCACAAAATAATACACAGCAGGGCGCACATAGACAGCCGCGGCTAATAATACGGCGGCCCCTATTAGATCACGCGCTTGCGGATTTTCCAACCACCGCACCGCCAAAAACACAAACCACGCGAGCAGAAACACACACAAGGTTTCCGTTAATACCGCAAACGATAGCGAGAAATATAACACGCTTGCCGCACAAAACCCGGCGGCCCAACGGGCGGCGGATAAATCAGCCAAGCGGCGTGTTGTTAAATAAACGGGCAGTAAAAGTACAAGAGATAAAAGGTTTTGTGCGGCGGCCACGGCCCATGTCATATTACCGGTTACAAATTGCACAAGTGCCAAAAATGCGGGATATCCCGGCGTGCGCATGAGGAGCGGACTGGCGGATACGGCCTCCCAAAATTGACCGTAAGCCAAAAAAGTTTGTGCGGGATAAACGTAGGTAATTGAGTCGGGGAACGCAAGCACTTCTTCGCCCAGCGGTCCGAAAAAATACAAGCACAGCAAAGTTGCCAGTTTAATACTTGCGCAAACCGCTATAATCTGCCACAAAATTTTATCTTTATACCACGGCATACGTTTATTGTATGAAATAACGTCGTTAATTTGCTGAAGAAAAACTTTTGCTTGACATCGTTTTTTTTTTTGCTACATTTTATTTAATGAGATAAGGATATCATTAAGGAGCTTTGTATGCAAAGAGAAAATGGAAAAGATGTTAATAATAAATGTCATACCCGAAGGTTTTTGTCGGGTATCTCAACCGCTTGGAAAACACAAGGAGAAGATCCCCGAACCCTGCGGGCCGCACGTTGCACGCCGCCAACCTCGGGGATGACACCTGATTCTAAAGGAATAGGCCCCGGACTCCGGCCTTCCGGGGCTCCGCTTCGCTCCGGTTTTACGCTTATTGAATTATTAGTCGTTGTTCTTATCATCGGCATTTTGGCGGCGGTGGCGTTGCCGCAATATCAGTTAACGGTGGCAAAGGCACGGTTTACACAACTGGTAACTATCAGTAAAGCCATTGTAGATGCACAACAAGTTTATCATTTGGCCAACGGTGTATATGCGTCGCGTGCGGACGAACTGTCTATTGAATATCCAATGAATGCAAGTGGAACTCTCTTTAAAACGGATAAATGGCAGTGTGAATTTACGTATGCTAATTCCGTGGTGGGCGGACCTCCCCGCACTAGCTGTACATTGTATAATCCTCATATTACGCTTCAGTGGGAGCATACAAGTCGGGGTTTCAACTGCTGTACTTATGGGGATTATAAAGGGGAAAAACTTTGTCAAAACATCACGCAAAAAAAGACGCCTTATGGGTCGCATTGTTACAGCGGAACGCGATGAGCTAATGGAACGGTTTGCACTTTTTGGATAAAACTGATATAATAAATACATAACGGGCCTGTAGCTCAGCTGGGAGAGCGCCTGCATGGCATGCAGGAGGTCGCAAGTTCGATCCTTGTCAGGTCCACTTTTTAAAAAAGAAACCCGCGCGAGAGCGTGGGTTTTTTTTGAAAATGTGGCTGACGGCAGGCGCTACGGCAACGCCGTTGCGGCTGAGGAGGTCGCAAGTTGGGTCTTCGTCAGGTCCACTTTTTAAAAAAGAAACCCGTTCCAATGAACGGGTTTCTTTTTTTAACTGCTAAAATTATAACATCCCATCTACCCGGAAAAACCGATTCTTTTTCAGATCCAGGTCATACGTATATTTATACTGTCCGTCCGGGCCGGCAATATGCACATACACCCGCGTGGCGTGGTCTAAGTCCGGGATAAATTTATCTAAATCGTGCAACGACCAGAGCGGATTTTTGTCTAACGTGGCCGGAGTTGCGTTATCATACGTAACGTCTATTTGCATAATGCTTTCGTTAAGTTCAATTTTGCCGACGATTTGTCCGTTAAACAAAACGACCCGTGCGGCACTATGCGGCGTTTCATATTCGCGCAATAAATATTCTACGTGTTTCAAAGGGATAAACTCGCTCACTGCGTTTAAACCGTCTTTGAAGAATTTGCGTTTGTGCGGGGGGACCCACGTGCCTGCTTTTCCGGCGGCGTCGTAAGACGTGTTGTAAATGCCCAAGGCATGACCATTCGCATCCACTACAAGCCCGCCTTGCATAGCCAAAGGGGAATAGAGCTGCGACGTATGCGCAAGGCCGCGTTCGCTGGTCTGCATAAACGGAGCCAGACCCATTTTATACAAATTGCCGTCATCATGAAAACCATACGCTAACGCGCCTCCGTTTACGGTGTTGCGGGTGCTGGGAATTACCGGCAACGCCACTTCGGCGATATCTTCCGGCACTTCAATTAACGCCGCATTGCTTCCGTCCGCACTTCCTTGCGCAACAATTTTGCCCGGGAATGAAATGGGACGTTCTTGCGGAATAGTAAAAGTTAGGCGCACATCCGGTCCGGTCCGGGTGGCGATATCGGCGGTGGTAATGCCCCACAAACGCACCGTGCCGTTGGGCAAATTCTGGGCAAATACAAAGCCGGAACCGACGGGCTCCGTGTTGTACCCTTTGGGGGAAACTGTAAAAACAAAGCGTTGGATATTGTTATCCAGCGGTTTAATGGAAGGCGGTACAAAAAGGGATCTTTCTAAGGCAGCGTTGGCTAATAAATTAACTGAATTTTCCAAGGCATCATGCGCGGACATCGCTTGGGGCGATGAAAATTTGTGATATAAAAAATGGGGTGAAACTGTCGGAGAACTGCGTAACGGGTTTAAAAACGGTTTTCCCATGCGGGCGCTGCGCAACAACGCGCGTGCACCGCCTGTGGGCGGAAAACCGGCCCATGCGCTGTTGGCCGCTAAACAGGCAACTAAAAACAAAAGTATAGATTTTTTCATACTTATACTATATTGAAGTATGGACAGAGAAAACAGAGTCTTTAGACCCAGACCCGGCTGGGTCTTTTGGACTCTGTTTAACGAGCCAAACTGCGCAGTAGTTTTATTTCGCGTGCGTAGCCGTCTAAATCGTTAGGAGTTTCCAAGCAGAAAGGCAGATTTTTGAGGGCGGGATGATTGATGACGGTGGCGAGCGTTTTGGTGCCGATCGTACCGCCGCCGATTACGGCGTGGCGGTCTTTGTGTGCACCGACAGGGTTTAAACTGTCGTTTAAGTGAACGGCTTTTAAAAGTTTTAAACCGATTTGTTTATCAAACTCGGTTAGCACGTCGTCTAGTTTTGTTAAATCGTATCCGGCGTCGTTAATATGGCAAGTGTCTAAACAAACGCCCATTTTTTTATTTAATTTTACACCGTCTAAAATGCGTTTCAGTTCATCAAAACGGCCGCCGATCTCACTGCCTTTGCCGGACATCGTTTCCAATAACACGGTGGTGGTTTGTTTAGAAGTTAAAATTTCATTTAACAGTTCAATGATAAACTGCGTGCCTTTTTCCACCCCTTGCCCCACATGGCTACCCGGGTGAAAATTGTACAAATTGCCCGGCACATATTCCATGCGGTTAAGATCATCTTGCATAGTAAGTAATGCAAACTCGCGCGTTGTGGCCTCGGCCGAGGCCGGGTTTAACGTGTAAGGCGCGTGGGCAATAATAGGGGCGAAATGATTTTCCTTTAACAGCGTGCAAAGCGCGGCCGCGTCTTTGGGGTCAATGGCTTTGGCTTTGCTGCCGCGCGGATTGCGCGTAAAAAATTGGAACGTGTCCGCGCCGATTTCAAGCGCGGTTTTCCCCATGGCCTCAAATCCGTCCGACGATGACAAATGACATCCGATGTGTAGCATACTATTTCCCCATAAGTTGTTTGAGGTCGGCAACGAGCTGTTTGACGTCGCTTTCTTGCGTGGCCCAACTGGTGCAAATGCGAATCACGGTTTCGTTCTTGCCGTGGGAAGCGATATGCGAAAACGCATACGTTTGCTCTAATTTTTTAAGCACATCGTTAGGCATAACGAGGAACTGTTGGTTGGTGGGGGAATCGTATAAAAAATTTAGCCCGGCCTCTTGGCACGCGGTGCGGATCTGCAACGCCAAGCGGTCGGCGTGTGCGCCGAGTTTTTCATACAAACCGTCTTGTAAAAGCGTTAAAAATTGAATGCCCAAAATACGGCCTTTGGCTAAAATCGCGCCGCGCTGTTTCATAATGTAGCGAAAATCTTTTTGCAATTTCGGGTTGACCAAAACGACGGCTTCGCCTAGTAGCGCGCCCAGTTTGGTGCCGCCGATATAAAACGCGTCACAACATGCGGCAATATCCGCCCAGGTAACGTCGTTTCCCGGTGCGGCCAGCCCGTAGCCCAAGCGCGCACCGTCCATAAAAAGATAGAGGTTGTGCTCATCACATACGCGGCGCAAATCGCCCAGTTCCTGTTTGGTGTAGAGTGTGCCGAACTCGGTCGGGAACGAAATATACACTACTTTAGGTTGGGGGGCAAACTCCGGGTTGTCATCTTGCCAATGATCCTTGCAGACTTGAGCCACCTGCTCGGCGGTAATTTTTCCGTTTTGGTGCGGCAAAATTGAAATATGGTGCCCGGTCATTTCTATCGCACCCGTTTCATGTACGTTGATATGTCCGGTTTCCGGTGAGATAACACATTGATACGGTCGTAACAAAGCCGCCAATACGGTTAAATTGGTCTGCGTGCCGCCGCTGATAAAGTGGACCTCTGCTTGCGGCGCGTGACAAAGCTGTTTGATGAGTTGTGCCGCCTGCACGCAATAGGAGTCCGCCCCATACCCGGGCAGTTGCTCCAAATTGGTTTGGGCCAGTTTCTCTAAAATCAGCGGATGCGCGCCTTCGCTATAATCACAATTAAACCGTATCATACAGGTTATTTTACTTTTTTTGGGGAAAAAAGAAAGCCCCCTTGCTGGGGTAAACGTATTATTTAGTAAGCGTAAGCTGCCCATACGCCGTTGTTCCAAAAAGGCGTCTTTTTCCCTGTGACTTGCTGGCAAATTTGGTTGGGGATGCTTTGGCCGATTTTGGCACTGCATTCTCTTTGTTTTCCTGCATGGATGGTGGTGCTATTGGGTTCGTGTTCAAAATACCGGTGATAATACAAGCCGATGTTTTCATTTTTACAGGACATTTGTGTAACATCAAAAGAGCATGTGCCCCAATCGTAAGTAAGGGTTACTTGTCCATTGTTCGTGGACACAGATTGGGCTTGTGGGAAAGACACGCTCAACACTTCTACATCTGTTGTATATGAACCTTGGGCTAAGTAAAGTGCCTCTTGGGCCGAACTGACTTGATCTACCAATAGTTGCAATTGAACAAATCGGCTTTTTGATACCGCGAGACGGTACTGTGGCACGGCCACCGCCGCCAAAATGCCGATAATAAGGACAACGACTAATAATTCAATAAGCGTAAACGCTCGTTTATGTTTCATAAAAGTCTCCTGTTGGTTTTTTGCTGCCCCTTTATTATCGTTTTTTTTTTTGATTTGTCAACTCCCCTGGCAAGGCCCCCGTATGTTCCGGTTTTTTAGTATAATAAAATATCTGTATAGAGAGGATAAAACTATGCCCGAAAAATCCCTTGTTGCTCAAGATAGTTGCGCCGTTAAAGATACCGTCGCGCGCGAGGTGGCGTGCCTGAAAAAATTGGAAGATTTACTGGTAAACGCGCCTTTGTCGCACGTGTTAGATTTAATGCAACAGACCAAAGGCCGCATTATCTTTACGGGGATGGGTAAATCGGGCATTGTGGCGCAAAAAATTGTGGCGTCGTTAGCCAGCACGGGTACGCCGGCGTTTTTTGTCCACCCGGCCGAGGCCAGCCACGGCGATTTGGGGATGATTTCTACCGAAGATATGGTGGTGGCTATTTCCAACAGCGGCGAGTCAAAAGAATTAGCCGATATTTTAAATTATTGCAAACGCTACGGTATTGTGTTGGTGGGTATTACTAAAAATGCCACGAGCACACTTGCTAAATACGCCGATTGCGTGTTACCTTTGCCCGATATGCCGGAAGCCGACCCACTGGGGCTCGCGCCCACTTCGTCCACCACGGCCACGCTTGTATTAGGCGATGTGCTTACGGTGGCACTCATGAACCGCAAACAATTTACCAAACAAGATTTTCAAGTCCGTCATCCCGGTGGCAAACTGGGGGCTGTTTTACAGCGCGTGCAAGATATTATGCACACGGGCGAAGAAATCCCTTTATTGGATGAACACACCCCGATCCCTACTATTTTGGTAGAAATGAGCAATAAACGCTTGGGATGTGTGGGTTTTACCGATGCGTCCGGCAAACTAACCGGTATTTTTACCGACGGAGATTTGCGGCGTAAAATGTCGCCCGCGCTTTTTAACCAAACCGGCGTGGATGTGATGACTAAAAACCCGAAAAATGTTTCCGGCGAAATGATGGCCGCCGAGGCCTTGCATTTTATGAACGAAAAAAAGATTACCACGCTGTTTGTTACGCAAGCCGGCAAACCCGTGGGCATTATTCATATTCACGATTTGCTTAAATTAGGTCTGTAAGCCAAAAAATTTTAGGAGAAGACATGAAGAAAATTAAAGAAGTTGTTGTTAAACAAATGTCTGCCAACGCTTTAATTAAAAATTGCCGCCGTATGTGGCCGTATATCAAACCGTTTTGGTTTCGCGCTTGTCTGGGCGTTGCGTTAACGATCCCGGTGGGTGCATTAGATGGTGCGGTAGCTATGTTTTTAAAACCGTTTATGGATAAAGTAATGGTGGATAAACAGCCGCATTTCTCGGCCATGATTCCGTTTTTGATTGTCGGTTTTACCATTGTGCAAGGGGTGCTGTTGTACGCCTCTAACTACATGAACACGTGGGTCGGACAGAAAATTACACAAGGCGTTAAACGCAAATTGTACGCCAAACTCCTCTCTATGGATACGGCTTATTTTGATACCAATAATTCCGGTACGGTGTTGTTCCGTTATTCCACCGACGCCGAAATGGCGTCCACCGGGTTAATTGATAACATGAAGAAATTTTTATCTAAGACGTTTTCATCGGTATCCTTGGTATTTGTGCTTATTTATAACTCGTGGCAACTGGCTATTATCGCTATTTTGGTATTAGTGTTCTTTTTGCCGCTCATGAAAATCGTGCGTAAAAAAATGAAAGATATTTTAACACGCACGGTGGGTAATTTGTCCTACGTACTCACTATTTACAACGAAACCTTTGCCGGTAATAAAACGATTCGCTCGTTTACGTTAGAAGAAACGTTCCAAGACCGTTTCAAAACTGCTACCGATTTGACGTTTGCCTTAGCGATGAAAATGGTAAAAGGCACTAACTGGCTTTCCCCGGTGATGCATATTTTAATGTCTATCGGTATTGCGCTTGTTATCGGGTGCGGGGGGTATTTAATCGTACACGGACAAATTACCAGCGGTAACTTCGTGGCGTTTATCGCCGCTCTTATGATGTTGTACTCGCCGCTTAAAGGCGTGGGGAACAACTATGTGGCTATCCAAAACTCGTTTATGGCTATTGACCGTATTTTTGAGATTTTAGATTTACAGCCCAATATCAAAGATCACCCGGATGCTAAAGAACTGACCGAAGTGCGCAAAGAAATCATTTTTGATCATGTGCATTTTGAGTATGTGAAAGGCCGCGAAGTATTGCATGATATCAATTTGAAAATTCCGGTAGGCAGCACGGTGGCGTTGGTGGGCAATTCCGGCGGCGGCAAAACGACGGTCTCTTCGCTTTTACCGCGGTTATATGATATCCACAAAGGCAGTATTAAAATTGACGGAACAGATATTAAAAACATTTCCCAAAAATCACTGCGCCAGCAGATTGCTATGGTGTTCCAAGATAACTTTTTGTTCTCGGGCACGATCCGCGAAAATGTTTTGTTAGGTAACGGCGACGCTTCGGAAGAAGTCATTTGGGCCGCCCTTAAAAACGCGTGTTTGGACCAGTTCGTTAAGGAGCTTCCCAACGGGTTGGATACAGAAATCGGTGAGCGCGGCATTTTGCTTTCCGGCGGACAAAAACAACGCTTGGCGATTGCGCGTGCATTTGTGAAAAACGCCCCAATTGTAATTTTGGACGAAGCCACCAGCGCGTTGGATAATAAGTCCGAACGGGTGGTACAAGAAGCGTTGGATAACTTAATGAAAAACCGCACCGTTATTGTGATTGCACACCGTTTGAGCACCATCCAAAATGCTGATAAAATTGTGGTCGTCAACGACGGCAAAATTGCCGAAGAAGGCACCCACGAAGAACTAATCAAGCGCAACGGCGCGTATGCGGCTTTGTATGCCATGCAGTTTAAAGGCCATTAAAGTATTTGTTAGCTTGTAAATAACGTAAAAACCCACCTCAACGGTGGGTTTTTTAATGGTGCCCAGTACAGGGTTGCCTTCCGGTCATTTTGCTTTGCTGACGCAAAATGCCTGCAGGCCGGGCTCGCGGTTTTTGCCTTTCGCGGCTTACGCACGCTCAAACAAAAACATCGCTCCGCCTTTCAATCCCTGTCGCACACCAAGCAGTTGGTGTGCTACTGACCATTAAAAAACCCACCAAAAAGGTGGGTTTTTAAATGGTGCCCAGTACAGGGATTGAACCTGTGACCTTTCCCATGTCAAGGGCGCATCGGCCCTTGACAGGGAAATTTCTCGTCGATAAAATGAGTGTTTCGTTTGACATTTTTTGCCACTGCCCAAATATTGACAATGGGGGTTATTTAGCAGCCTCTTTGTTTTGGTAGCGGATGTTTAGTAACTCAGCAAATTTCCTATTTCTTTTACTGGCCCGTTCCAGTAGAGAAGACCATTTAATAATTTCTTGGTATAAAACCCCTTTAACAATTTTGCTCTCATCCTTGATTCCATATAAAGTTTCGGAGGGATGAAACCACGTACCTTCTTGAATCCCTGGTTGGAAACCACCTGTATCATATTCATTAATATTTTCAATAATTAAATATCCATAAAATTGATTGATTTGAAACTTCTCTTTAGAGCAATTTGCAATTAGGCGTGCATATCTTTGGATTTGTAACAAATAATCCTTAGCATCAGTTTCTGGGGCTTTTAATTCTATCAAAACACATTTCCCTTCTTCTGGAAATAGACAGATATCAGGTCTTCTTTCAACAGGAATTTTAATACCATAATTTTGAATCTCGGCTTCTAGATTTTCACGGAATAAGGTCTCATTATCGATTTTGATGTCCTTTAAGGCAATTTCCGAATGTCCCGAAAAATATATAAAATCTTCGTTTAATATCCACAAATCGCTATTTGTTGGAACTGTGGATTGATATTTTCTAAATAATAGATTGTGCAATAATTCTTCTGTTTGTTTACGTATTTCATTTTTATTCCATTGTTTTTGTATTGTAGTTTCCTTGGAAAGGATTTTGTCAAGTAATGCAATAACCATTTCACGACGAGCAATATATAAACTTAAGTCTTCTGAATTCTGCTGAGGAATTAAATTAAGTAACTCTTTGCTTTTCCATTTAAGTTTTTCAAAGTATTGCTCATCGGAAGGGTTTAAATCACAAACGGTATCGTATATTTGCTTGATTTCAGCATCTTTTTTTGACTTCTTCTGAGCTTCTGTAATATAGAACTTTTCTAAGATTTTTTGTGTCGAAATATCACCTAACTCTAGGTTTGTCTTCCGTTGAGTATCATCAGATATATTAAAAGTTTTTACAATAGAGTTCACGTTGGCATTACGTTCATCGAGGACGGTTTTTAAAGAGGGATAAAATTTTGTTAAAGATTGTCGAACAGAATCTTTCACATCTTCTAAAAATATATATTTCTCATCAGAAGGAAATAATGAATTTTGTAAAGTTTCTTGTTCTATATTATGTTTGTCAGGAAATTGGAGTTTAGAACGACTTTCGTCAGCTATAGGTAAACTATCTAAATATTTTCCCTGGATAGCTGTTAAGAAATGGGAATTTCCAATAGTTTCTTTCGATTTAAAAATATCTGGAAAGGATAAGTCCTGAATGGCTGTATTCTGGCTATAGAGTGTGATTTTGTTCCCTGAAGCGACAGAACTCGGCAGTACGAAATTTGTTGCTTGTAGCTGAGCGGCTTCTGTGGTAGACTCCCAAATTACCTTAGGAGTATTGTTTGTTTCTCCACCTTTGTTTTTAATTTCCTGTAGTACTGGTTTTTGGTAGGCAACTTCCAATTGAACAGTATTAGCAGGAGTTGGTATATCTTTTAAATCGATATTTTGTGTTTCTTTTAACTTGTCATTATAGAAGAAATTAATGGTAATTTTAGGGAAGGAATGCCCTGAAAATTTAAAAAGGTATTGAATAATCAAAGAAATTTTGAGTTGTTCTATAGATAAGGAATCATAATATGTTTGGTCACTTTGGTTTTTTAATTGACTCATTGTCACGCGAGTTCCTGTCTGTTTCTCATTTGGGACTTTCGTAAACAAAGCATCTCCAATAAAATTTTTTCCATTTTGTTTATTATAATGGAATATACGTGAAAAAACAGACCCATTATCTAAGTATATACTTTCAAATCTCACATCTTCGAAACTATGAACGTACTGTAGCCTTCCTGAGCCACGATTTCCTTTCCCTTTTGTTCCATTAAATAAATCGTTAAAACGGGCATAATTAGATTCAGTGAATCCAATACCATTATCGGCAATTTCTATCGATTTAAAAGATTTGAGTTTTTGAGAATCGATATAAATGAAGAAGAGATTAATATTTATTTGGCCACTTTCTAAGTTTTGCTGATATTTTTCTTCAATAGCTTCCCACGCGTTAGTAAATGCTTCAAAGATAGGGGCTAATTTATTACCTGCTTTATGAACAACTCTAAGTGCACCTCTTAAATCTACTGTCGCAGATTGTTTCACTGGTTCTTCCATATGTTTTCTCTCCTAGACTCTATTAGAAATATCTTACAACATTTATCTATTCAGTTTATAATGCGTTGTTCTTCCTGCTCCAATCTGCTCTAAAATACCACGCTGTTGTAAATCGGCTATATCACGGCTAGCGGTATCGTGAGAACATTTACATATTTTAGCCCATTTGGTGCTGGTTAAATTGCCTGTAAAGCCGTCAAACAGCATATTGAGCATCTTGCTTTGGCGGTCATTGAAAGTTTCCCCTTGATGCTGTTTCCAGAAAGTTGCTTTAGCCAAAACCGTCTTTAACAGTTCTTCCGAATCTTTGATGGCCTTCTCTAGCGTATGTAAAAACCACTCTAACCAATCCGTAATATCCAAATCACCTTGTTGCGTAATTTCCAGTTGTTTGTAATACTCTTTACGCTCTTTGGCAATCTGTGACGACATAGAATAGAAGCGGTTGGAAGAAGATTCGCTTCGCGCCAGTAATAATTCCGTTAAAGCGCGGGCAATGCGTCCGTTTCCATCGTCAAACGGGTGCAAAATAACAAACCACAAGTGCGTAGTAGCGGCTTTGAGCACATTATCGGTTGGGTCTGTATTGATAAACTGAAATAACTTTTCCATTTCCGCATCCAAAACAATAGCGGTGGGGGCTTGGTAATGGACTTTTTCTTGTCCCATCGGCCCCGAAACAATCTGCATTGGGCCTAATTTATCATCACGATAATCGCCCGCTTTAATCGTATAAAAACCACTCTTTCCGTCAGGGAACATATGTTGATGCCACGTACACAAACGCGCCTTGTTGATAGGTGCCTCATAGTGCTGAATAGCATCTAACATCATTTCCACTGTGCCGTCCACATTGCGGGCTACGGAAATATCCTCATTAGGTAGTCCCAAACGCCTGGCAATAGAGGAGCGAACTTGCGCTATATCTAGCAGTTGGCCTTCAATTTGGTTGGATTTCAAAATTTCTTCCGTAAGCGTTTGAAGCAAGGCGTTATCTTGCATAGCAAATCCGATATTTTGCATTTTACCCAATAACAATCCTTGCGCTAGTTTAACCTGTGCAAGCAAGGATAAAATTTTGGTTTCATCCCACGTAAAGTGCGGCCAATTTCCATTTTGATAGATATACATAATTCGCTCCTGTACACCCATTATAGCATAAACTACGCATAAAGTACGCAAAAAGTGCGTAGTTTATGCGTAGATTACGGCTTTCTCCTATACAATACTAAGCGGGATCATCCCATCCATCACCATCATTTTACTGGCGATTTCACCTGTTTTGAACCGCAAATAGCGTTGCGTAGTGGTTATTTTGCTATGCCCAAGGAGTCTTTGTAAAAACTCCAAACTCCCGCCACGATTTAAGAAATTAATTGCGAAAGAGTGTCTCATATCGTGTGGACGTATATGGCCAACGCCTGATTTTGCGGATGCCTTGTTGAGTTGGTATTTTAATTTATCTTTAGTCACCTTTTCAAATACGAGGCCACTTTTTTGCGGATTTAAGCCCTGCAATATTTGTTCAATATCTGCGGTTAGACCTATGGTGCGCGGGCGTTCGGTCTTCGTTTTAGGAATATAGATAGTGCGGTGCGTAAAATCAATATTTTCCCAACGCAGACCCAATAATTCTTGCCGTCTAAGCCCCGTATAAAATCCAATGGTTACACAAGGACGCACTTCATCACTAATGAATGGTAAGAGCCTTTGAATTTCTTGTTCATTTATCGGATGTGGCTCAAAAGGTTGTTCCGCGCGTTGTTTTTTAACCTTTCGGCACGGATTAGGCCCGCTATATTTATCCCAATCGCTCAAACAATTAAAAAACTTGCTGATGATGCCAAAGTAGCGGTCAGCAGTGGAAGCTGAAGATTCTTGGACTATTTGGTTATAGAAGGTTTGCACCTCTAATGGAGTAACTTCCTTTAAAGTATAATTGCCAAAATGTGTTGTTATCCTTTTGAACATAGATAAATAAGTTGGTTGGGATGGTAACAAATTGACGTGGTGGGTGGTGAACAACTTGGCCATATCTTTAAATAGTTGGCTTTCTTGCATCAAACGCGGATCATTTTTAGCTTGATAGAAATCATTTGTACGCTTAGCTAATTCTTCCTTGGCGGCTGATTCGTTTGTAGCAACAATTTGGCGGTGTCTTTTGCCTGTTTTATCTTTGTAATCAATTCCATATCGTCCTTTTTTATCTTGGTAAATTTTCATATCAATTTCTCCTATATTTTTCCAGATCGTATTGTATATATGATCCTTTCTTTTTTCAAGATCAAATCTTAAGTTTTTATTTTTGGAGGTTATTGGGCTTACTTTCAATGTTTTATTTGACTAAGCCAAACAACCGAATTTTTACGAATGGTTAAAAGAAAGTTCTGTCGCATCTTCCACCATTTGCTCTATTTTTTCCCGCTTAAAGAGTAATTTTCCTGATAATTTGACTATAGTGCCTTCGGGGAACTCTCTACGGGTTCTTTTAGAATAAATAGTAGCGGGGGAGAGGTGTAAATATGCGGCTACTTCATTTACATCCATCAAGGGACTTATATTAACTTGCATTTTTGTTGTTGTCCTCGGTTTTAAGTGATTGGTTGAATAGGGAACTAAGATTTATCGAATCTGTCTTTATTGATAGTTACTGCCTTTTTATCTTGTAAAAAATGCTCTCATTAGCTTGTCAATCTTACTATATGCTTTTGATACTGATTTTTTACTCTTTATGACTATTTATCCTATTAACCTTACTTATTCTCACATAATATACATTGGCAGACTGACTAGTGATTCACGGTCTTTTCTGCTTGGGATTTTACCAGTTGTTCAATTTGGTAAACTTGCAACTTTTGAGGTCGCGTATGATTATTAAGCCATTTGTTGACTGACACGCAGGAAACGCCTAATAATTGGGCCAATTCTTCTTGGGTAAGTCTGTTTTTTAATCGGTATTCTTCTAGTTGTTTAATTAAATTATTCATTTTTTACTTCCTTTCTAAATATTTACTGCAAATCTTCCATCATTCTGTTGCTTCGGTAATCTAGCCGAAGCGGTTTGAAATTTTGTACTACACGAACTATTTTTCTAACTACATAATCTTTGCGCCCCTTAAAATAATCACCAAGTCGCGCTTGTTTCTTTTTAGCATCGGCATATTGATTGTATTGCGCTTTTTGGCTGTTGTATCGCTTCTCTATGGGATTGAACAGTTCTTTAATAGTATATGCACCGTGCCTTCTTTCTAGGGTTTCCAATCCTGTATATTGGGCGATATCATTTACCGAAACGCCCTGTTTAATTGCGTGAGCTATCTGTTTAAGTTCTGTTTCTTTGGAACATCCTGCGGGGGGTAAATTGTCTACAACTTCTTTTAAAGCACTCACCAGCACTTGTTGAATCAAATTACTATCCCAAACATCTTGTAGAGTAAATTTTTGCTCACATCGTTTGAATTTTGATAAATAATGTTTTACAGCGGGGCTACCATAGAAAGTAACTTCATATCTGAGAACTTGTTTGCCATTTGCTAACAATGTCGTATAGATGTTCCTATTAGTTTTGTTAAAATAACCTTTTCCTACAATTTCTTTGGTCGTTTTATCGTAAAAGCCCACATCCCTGCCCTCATTGCTTACACTTGCCTTATACCCATCTCGTCTACCTTTCCTATAGTGATGAAATTCGGGGGCGTTATATCCCTTGGTTAGACATTTTCCAAGCCGTTTAAAGAGAGCTAGTAGGCAACATTCCACAGGCAAAATGATGTTTTTACCATATTCCAAATAGAAAATTCCTGCATTTTCTATTGCCTTCTTGGATACCATTAAACCCTTTCTAGCAAATGCCGCTTGAATTTCTGACACAATCAATCCCAAATCTGTGTCTGTTGCTTCTTCTAAATTATTTTCAAACAGGCATCTTGGTACAGCCACATCAAATACATACTGTTTCTTCTGGTGATGGTAAAATACGGAGGGTTTATTTTTAGGATTCGTTGCTTTACTTTGTTTTATATCCTCTGCACTTCCCGACCACATTTCTTTTACATCTTCTTCTTCAATACCGCCTTTCATTCTGTCAATCATATTTGTTGACGCTCCTTAAGTTTAAAATCCAAGTCTTTAAACCTGGGAACCTTTTTAGGTGTTCAACAAATATATAAGTGTAAACTTTTCCTAATTTCTCTTAAAAAACAAGGATAATTTTAAATGCTCTTTGTTTCTTTTGTTGTAAGGTAACGTAAAATTGACCTCTGTTAAGTTAGCAGTATTTCTTTATTTCCTGCCTCTACTTAATACTAAAATGTAAACGATTTTTAATCTTTTTTGTTTACACATCGGTTGGGTTGATAAAAAACAATCTTTTTGCATTGTTATATTGTTTAGATGTTCATCAAATTGTCTGCCCAATATGCCAATTCTGCCCTTATATACAATATACAAGTGTTAACCAAAGTTAATTTGTCGACGAAGACAATAAAGAAACTACAATATATTAGAGTGTAGATGTTGATTTCCTGGGCTGAAAGGAAGGGTTAAGAGCGTATAAACAGCGAGGTCAATACTTGTGAGTCGGGTATGGTAGAAGCAACGATGCGGACATCCCAATCTCCGTTAGACCATATTTGTATCTTTACAATTACTCTTTTGTAGAGTTCCTGACTCGTTTTAGATCGCTAAAAGCAGTTGCGAAGGATCTGTCAATGCTGTCTCGCCAAAACTGAAACCATCCAAAAAAGACAATATGGGTAAAGAATGCTATTTTATCATTTGAAGCCCATTCTTCCTCGTTGTATTGTAATTTGTTGTGTTCGAATATTGAGTCAGGGCCTCTGTACAAAATATTTGTGTTTATACCTTCATCATCAATACAGAAACGATAACGCGTAGCGGTATAAAAATATTGGCGTAATTTCTTTAACCACAATTTACTGCTAACAGTATCGGCGTATGTAAATACACTATGAAAATTGGCAGTTTTGATTAGGTAATTTACTACCATATCAAATTCTTTACACAAATCCTTTTTCGTTATAAATTCTTTGAAAAATTCACTAAACCCGCAAGCCATTTTATGAAGATATAAATATAATCTGGGGTCTTCATCTAAAAAAATTTTATTGTCTTCTAAAAATTGATAAAACTCTGCATTAATTTTACTTGCTTTTTCTAGGAGATTGTTGGGTATTTCTTGAGAGTCTATATAATATGAAACGAATAAATCTGCTACACTAATATCTGTAATATCTTGTGGAGTAAATCCTGGAGTTTGTTTTTTGTCTATTGCTCCGCAAGGAAATATAATAGACAAAAATAGCATATTAATATCTCTGAATTTCAAAAAACGATTTCTTAATTCCAATAATTTATCTTGTTTTTCTTTGATAAATCCGCCATACACGAAATTGCAACGTTGAATTTCTATCTGTTGTTTGTTAAATTCAAGTTGTTGTTTATTAATTTGAATTTGCTGTTTGTTGAGATTCTTCTGTTTGTTGGATACCCAGAGTTGCCAAACTGCAACGCAAACGGCGATAAAAGCCATAGCAGTTGGGCCAATAGCGGCGATCCAATCAGCTACATCTTTTGATGTGTTGAAGTCTAAAACCACCCAGGGGAATATACTTTCTGTGAACATATCTTTCTCTACTTTTTTCTAAATTTCTCCCTGTGCTAGGGATACTTATTTTCAATATACTAAATAAGGAAAAGAACGAACAATGTGTTGTGCTTTTGAGTTTCCTTGGTTACCATTTGATAGCTTAAATATGGTAACATAGATATATATTTGACTTAGAGGAGTAGGTAGTAATTTACTGGGCCTTAGACGTGGCCTGTATACAATTTGTAACGTTTTTGGAATCCTATTGAAGGATAGGATGGTACTTAGAAGATTCTAAGTCCAAGTTCGTCCAGAAACAGCTGTTTAGATAGAGGGTATAAACGGGTAGCTCCCGAGTATGCCTTCTATCGAATGTCGTATATCCTTGGCACATTGCGTGATTTAAGGATTGCGACTACGGTTGTTTTGTGAGACTAAGACCCGAACTTGGCTTAGATAGCAACTCAACCGTTTATTTTTAGATACCATCTGCTTTGCAGGATTCCATTGATTTGGAGTCCTGCTTTTTTATGGACTCCGCAGGGGGATACCTCCGCCAAGATATTCCCCCTAGATGATTTTTAAACTGAGGAGATGGTATTATGCAAATTATCGCACACCGAGGCGCGTGGAACGTACCGCAAGCCCCGCAACAGCCGAACTCGTTAGAGGCGTTTAATCAGGCACTTGTTCATCATTGGGGCATTGAGGTAGATATACGAGATTACAAAGGAGAACTGCGGGTCTCTCATAACCCTGCCGATGAAAATTCGCTTCCCTTATCTGTATTGCTTGATTCGTACCAAGCCCATAAATCTACGGCTTGTATTGCTTTTAATATCAAGGCCGATGGTTTGCAACCTTTACTCCAACAACAGGTAGAGCAATATCATATCAAGCATTATTTTACGTTTGATATGTCTATTCCCAACACAATAGTTGATAATCAATTCGGCCTTCCTTTTTTCTTGCGCCAAAGCGAATTTGAACAATCGTTACAACACTTAGGGCAACTATATCAACTCTGCAAAGGTTTGTGGATAGACCAATTTGAAGAAGACGAGCGTGTGTTGGCTTATAATTTGCTTTCTATTTCTAATCATCTGAAGGCAGACAAACAGATTTGTTTTGTTTCACCTGAACTGCACCCTTGGGGAAAGCAAGAACAACAATACTTAAAAGTGTGGCTGAAACTGAAAAACTTGTTAAACGATTTGGGGAATCCCAATATTTACTTATGTACAGATTATCCTAAACAAGCGGAGGAATATTTCAATGCAAGAGATTAACATAGTAATTCCTATGGCAGGACAAGGGAGTCGTTTTGCCAAAGTGGGATATAAAAAACCTAAACCGTTTATTGACGTTTTGGGTAAGCCGATGATTGCACACGTGCTAGAAAATTTATCTATGCCAAACGCACGATTTATTTTACTGGCACGCGCAGAGCATTATGAAAAAGAACCCGAAACAATTGCGTGGATAAAACATAATTATCCCGCCCAATTCGTGCTGATTGATAAATTGACGGAAGGTGCGGCTTGTACGGTGTTGCACGCCCATCGTTTAATCAACAACAATACGCCTCTGTTAATTGCCAATTCCGACCAATTAGTAGATATGGAAATTGCACATTACTGGGAAGATAGTCGGCAGAGAGGTTTAGATGGCTCCGTCTTGTGTTTTGAAGATAATCATCCCAAATGGTCCTATGCCAAACTGGATGACAACGGATTGATTACGGAAATTCGGGAGAAACAAGTTATTAGTCCTCACGCTACGGTGGGTATTTACTATTTTGAGCGGGGGCGTGATTTTGTAGAGAATGCCCTAGATATGTTTGTGCGTAACGAACGTGTAAATAATGAGTTTTATGTGGCTCCTGTTTACAACTATGCTATTAGGCAGGGGGAAAAATTCGGGATTTATTCTATTGAGAAATCACAAATGCACGGTATCGGAACGCCCGAAGATTTAGATGCTTATTTGGCTTGGAGGAAAGGCAATGACCATTAAGGCCGTATTATTTGATATGGATGGAGTGCTATTGGATGCCAAAGAATGGCACTATGAGGCACTTAATAAGGCATTGGAACTCAAGGGCTATGCTCCTATTTCCCGCCAAGATCATCTCACTACCTACGATGGTTTGCCTACGGCTGTTAAATTGCGCCGGCATCTACCCGATATTAGCGAGGAGAAGCGCAAGGAAATCAATGCGTTAAAACAGGAATTGGTGTTGGAGATAGCGGGCAGGTTATGTAAAGAAAATCCGTTACACGTAGAAGTATTGCACGCCTTAAAACAGAAAGGATATTCTTTGGCGGTGTGTTCTAACTCTATTCGTCATTTTGTAGATGAAATGATGATAAAAACACAACTGAAACCTTATTTGGATTTCTTCCTCTCCAACCAGGATGTAACAACACCAAAACCCAATCCCGAGATTTATCTTACCGCTATTAAACGGCTAGGTTTGAATCCTACGGAGGTGGTCATTTGTGAAGATAACCCCCACGGTTTGGCGGCGGCGCACGCTAGTGGAGCGCACGTCTTTCAAGTAAAAACCGTCAATGATGTATGTTACCAAAACTTGAAAAAATTTATTGAACAATTAAACGGAGTGAAGAAATATGAAAACAGACAAATTGACCAGGATGGTAAAAGGGTGGTTCGTGGGAAAATTTACGCCCACGGTACTCAGCACAAATGATGTGGAAGTGGCGGTTAAACGTTATAAAAAGGGCGATTATGAGTCGGCGCATTATCATAAAATTGCCACGGAAATTACAGTTATTATTTCGGGGCGCGTAAAGATGAACGGTGTGGAATATGGTTCTAACGATATTATTGTTATGGAACCAGGTGAAACGACAGATTTTGAGTGTTTGGAAGATAATACTGTCAATGTGGTAGTAAAACATCCAGGAGCCAATAATGACAAATATATTGCGTAAGATTTCTATTGATCCGAAGGATATTTCAGTGGTGGTACAAGGAGCAGTAGACGCGCGACTAACTCCTCTGTGTTTGGCGAGTATTCGCCAATATTTACCTGGGGCAGAAATTATCCTATCCACGTGGAGAGGAACAGAAACTAAAGGCTTAGATTATGATATTTTAGTACTGAATCGGGATCCTGGTTGTAGTATTTGTGATGAACAATGGAATGTAAAAAATAATGTTAATAGACAAATTATATCAACAAAAAATGGACTCAAAAAGGTCCAACGGCGCTATGCTCTGAAACTGCGTACAGATATTTCGTTAACCTCTCTCAATTTTTTACGTTATTGGAAAAAATTTCCTAAACGTACTGATGATTGCCGCGTGTTAACAGAACGCGTATTAATTAACAACTTATATTGTGCTAATCCACATAAAACAAATTTTTGTTTTCACGTGTCGGACTGGGTTTTTTTTGGTTTGACAGAAGATTTATTAAAGATATGGAATATTCCAAGTATATCCGTTGCCGATAGTGTATATTTCAAAGGGCACCCTCGCCCAAAAATAGACCCTATTCCGACGTGGTTATTTCGTTGGATTCCTGAACAATATATTTGGACTTCTTGTTTGCTTAAGAGTGGACAATCGTTTGTGTTCAATCATTTTACAGATATTTCCAGTAAAAATCTATATGAAAGTGAATTGAGTTTTGCCAACAATGTTGTCATTATTAACTATGAAGATTTTGGTATCAATTTTATGAAATTTGATCCTTATAAATGGGATTATTCTGCTCAATACACTCATAAAGATTGGTTGCAATTATATAAGCAATACTGTGATCCAAAATTTATTATGCCATACAAGATATACATAGCCCCAGATATTGAACGTTTGTATCATCACTACAAATGTTTTTTTCAGCCCATAGAAAAAATGATATCTAAGGGGAGACATTGGATAGAGGAACTTTTCCACATTATGGGCTATATAATCAAAATCCTATCTAAGAGTGTCTATTATGTCTTTACCGAAAAATACTGAAATTACTGTTATTTTGCAAGGGCCTATTATCCCTACAATTACACAAAATGCTATTGATGCCACTAATCGGGCCTTACCTGGGGCTCGTATTGTTTTGTCAACGTGGAACAATGAGGATATTCGCGGTATATCGTGCAACCAGATTGTCATTGGGAATCCGCCTCCTTCCGTAGTTATTCATAATAATCCTAAAAATCCGAGTTTAAATAACACCAATCGTCTGATTTTTGGGATGCAACAGGTTCTTCCTCAGATACGAACTAAATATGTTCTTAAATTGCGTACCGATATTATTCTACAAGATGCGGAGTTTTTGAAATATTGGGACGCATACCAGCAACGAGTTGAACAGTATCAATTATTCCGTCATCGCGTTTTAAATTATTATTTGTTTGCCCCGCAGTTTAATTTCCGTCAGGGGGTAAAAATACCTACTTTGTTTCATCCCTCTGACTGGATGTTTTTTGGATTCACTGCAGATATTAAAAAATTATTTGATATTCCTCTACAACCAGATCCTGCTTATTCTTTGTGGTGGAACAATCATTCTAAACCAAATTATCAAATTGACCCTTGGCCAGGAGCAATATTCCGCTATTCTCCCGAACAGTATTTGTTTTATCAAGCGTTACATCAGAAATTCCCCGAAATTACCTTTGACAGTTATTTTGATATCACCCGCGAGAAAGAACAAATGTCCCGTTTAGTGATGGTAAATAATTTTGTTGTTTTAGATTATCGTCAATGGCATATCAAAATGCCCAAATACCAACATCGTATTGGCACAATTCCCCTGGGGCAAACCTCACACGCACACTGGCAAGACGATTATAAAACATATTGCGATTCAAAATTTAAGATATCGCTAAGAAATATTTGGTTTAAATGCACAAAATTAGATATAGGAGAGATTGTAAAAGCGAAAAAAATAGAGCTAGAAAAACGGTTTGTTAGCACTTTTTTCTCTTCTCTATATAAAAAGCATTTGTATAAAAAATACCAATGCTCTCCTGCAAAACTAAAACAGAAATTAAATGCTTTATCAGCCGCTAAACGTATCTATGTATATGCGGAGGATGTTAAACGATAGCGTGTTTGTATCAAAAATAAAAATAATATTGAAATCGGCTCAATTTTTTGAAATCAAAAATCGGTCTTATATGTATCATTTTTGGGGGATTATGGGTAAGAAAGTGGTAGAATTTTTCCAAAAAATTTTCATCCTAGGTTTTGTTTCTAGAGTCCAAATTTTATTTTTCCGATGTTACCGCCTTAATTCTACCGCTAGATTTCGCCGCTCTTCTTTTTGACGCGCGAAATATAGCCATTTATAGCCGCTTTTGCCCGCTATTTTTCACCTTTCCCGCGCAAATTTGCCCGCTCCGTCGAGGCCATTTTGCCAAATTGCCAATTAAAACCGTTAAAACGCCTCGTTTTCCTTCTAAAAGCCATTGCCAGAATATTGACAATAAAACTACAAAAATCTGCAAAAATGCGCAAAAAACGGGCTTTTTGGGGTGTCCGCTAAAAAAGTCTAAAATCAGTATAAAACAAGAAATCCTCGTCGGGAAACGAGGTTTGCTGACGCAAAATGCCTGCAGGCCGGGCTCGCGGTTTTTGCCTTTCGCGGCTTACGCACGCTCAAACAAAAACATCGCTCCGCCTTTCAATCCCTGACGGAACAACAAGCAGTTGTTGTTCCTACAAGGGCATTTTTATTGGCAAAAATGCCAATAAAAAATGCCCAGTACAGGGATTGAACCTGTGACCTTTCCCATGTCAAGGGAACGCGCTACCGCTGCGCCAACTGGGCTTAAAATTGTTCTCTACAACTTAAATTGTTCAACTTCGCTACTACTTTTCCTGTCGGCGCGTTCCCTAAGAGCGGGAACGTACTTTGTGTTACAAGCGCTGCGCCAACTGGGCTTAAATCTATCTATATTATAGCATATCTTATAGATAAAACGCCCGCCCGGTGTCATACAACGGGTGGGCGTTTCTGTCAATTTTAGCGCAACTAAAATTTCCGTTCGTGAAATGTTTCGCGCGGTGTTTCGTCCATGTCCGTTACCGTATAGGGTACTTTAGCAAAATCAATTTTGGTCAAGTCCACTTTGCGGATAGCGGAATTGTACATGGTGCGGTAATAGAATGCCGGGTGTGTCACATCGGAAACGGCGGTCCATTGGGTCGCGCTGGGCATATCGGGTATTTTCTCGCCGGGGGCATATTCTGCCCCGATAGGCAAATCAAAATTATTTAAGATGTGAAACGCCTGCGTTACCGCCGCGTACGTATCCGCCGGCACGGGGGCACTGTGCAAGAAAAAGAACGCACGTACCAAGCGCGAGGGCGGTGTTAAGTCGCCGGGCAGGCCCATTAAATTCGTGCCACCGCCCAACGAAAATAAGTGCACATCCCCAATTGTTTTATCGGGTGTTTCTCCGCCGGAAAGGTGGATATAATTATTCAAGTTGGACTGATGCCACGGAAAGCCCGGCGAGTTAGTAAACACGCCCAAATTATTTTCGTAGATGTGGCGTTCGCCGCGGTCGGTAATTTCTAAAATCATGCTTTTGCCCGAAGCATCACTCATGCGCCAATGTCCGGTGGCATAGTGGCCGCTGGCGTCGGGTTTGCCGATAGGGATAATCTCAATTTTTTTAAGTCCCTCCAACGCTTCGTCTACACTGGCGAAGTTGGTAAGCATATACCGCACGAGCTCCCCGTCGCTTACTGATTTTTTAGCGTGCTTGGCTTCGTACGGCGTTAAACTGCCGTAATGCGAGAAATAAAAGATCCCCACGTTGAGCCCTTTTTCATTTACCCCTTCTGTTACAAAGCGCGGCTCTACGGTGCTGGCCCCCACGGCACCGTATTTATTGTGCCACGTTTTTCCGTTTTCGCCTGCCGGCGTGAGTGCGGTGTTTTTCATACCCCGCGGCATGACAATTAGTTTGCTGTTTAAGTTGCCGCCTTTCCACTCAATTGTGCGCGCGAGTAACCGCGTGCCGTCTTGCGCGTTGATGGCGATACCGGTGCAAGCATACGCCTCCGGCGCATACAAAAGTCCTGCCGTCAGTACGGCAAGAAGTAATTTGTAACTTAGTTGTTTCATACGATTCCTCCTTAAAAGATATTTCTATTAGACTATATTTCGCGCCGATTTCTTTGTGGTAAAAAGGGTTAGAATAAGATTATTTTTATTTGTTTTCGTCGTTGCAAAAATTGCCTATTGACATCGTTTTTTTTTTTGCTACATTTTATTTAATGATAAAAAGGAGGTTGTATGAAAAACAAACAAGCATTTACGCTGATTGAATTATTAGTGGTTGTTCTCATCATTGGCATTTTAGCGGCGGTGGCGTTGCCGCAGTATCAAAAAGCGGTAGAGAAATCACGCGGTACACAGGCCTTAACAATGTTAAAATCAGTCGTTCAGGCGCAAGACGCTTATTACTTGGCTAATGGTGACTACGCTGCTACTTTTGATGAATTGGCCTTGGATATCCCATGGACCGGTACGGCGCAATTTTTGTCGGGTGCTACGGACAGTAAATCAAATAATGATTGGGTAATACAAATTGAAAAAATCAATTCATATATGAATGTTCATTTGGGGCGTATTTCCGGAAAATATCAAGGGGCGGGGTTTGTGTGGGTTTACAGCACAACAAGCGGTATGCCAACGGGAGAAATATTGTGTTTTGAAAGGACGGCTTCTGCTTCGGTTTTATTTGATGCAGATTTGCCGGCAGGTTCGTATTGCACAAAACTATTTTCCGGCACATTAACATCAGGTGGGACTGCCGGACGTTATTATTCTTTACCGTACTAATCCGTTAAAAACCCCCGCTATTAGGCGGGGGTTTTTATATTCATACTTATTTTACTTGTTTCCAACTTTCTTGTGCTTGGGCGGCTTTGCGTGCGGCAACACGTGCTTTGTGCCGTCCGAACTTTTCCACATACGTTTGCACGAGCAAGTAGAATAGCGGAATCAGCGCAAGCCCGGCCATGGTGCCGATAAGCATACCGTAGAACACCGGCACGCCCAATGCGCGGCGGCTGGCGGCTCCGGCGCCGGTAGCAATTACCATGGGTACCATACCCAAAATAAATGTAAATGCGGTCATCAGTACCGGGCGGAACCGTTGGGTTAGACCGTCCATGGCGGACAGGTAAATAGACGTTCCGCTGGCGTGTTCGTCTTTGGCAAATTCCACAATTAAAATGGCGTTTTTAGCGGCTAAGCCGACGAGTAATACAAGCCCTAGTTGTGCGTAAATACTCAGCGAAAAACCGGGCGTCCATAAACTGGTCAGCCATAACCCGAACAACCCGCCTCCTACCGCGGCGACGACGGACATCAGTACCGGTATCGGGATCGTCCAACTTTCGTATTGGGCCACTAAGAACAAATACGCAAAGATTACAGCTAACAAAATCAGCGTATTGATTTGGCCTTGGTTTTGTTTTTCCTGGTAGCTCATACCGGTCCATTCGTACGAATAGCCGGGGGGAAGATTTTTCATAATTTCTTCCGTAGCGGCCATAGCGTTACCCGTGCTGGAGTTGGGGGCGGCGTTAGCCATAATGGTCGCTGCCGGATATTGGTTGTAGCGCGAAATTTGCCGCGGCGACAAAATGTACTTCATATCTACCAACGCCATCAGCGGTACGAGTTCGCCTGTGGCACTGGTAACATACATTTTGTTGATGTTTTCCGGTGTCATGCGGTACTTGCCTTGCGATTGCATAATCACTTTGTTGATTTGCGTACCGAAGTTGACGTCGCTTACGTACGCCGAGCCGAGGTAATTTTCCAAAATAGAAAAAATACTGGAAACGGGCACTTTCATGGCTTCGGCTTTGGCACGGTTGACGTCCAAATAGATATTGGGCGTGTCGGCTTTAAAGGTAGAATAGGCCAGTTGCATAGACGGATCTTGCATCATTTGAAAACCCATGAAGTTAGCGGTATTGGCTAATTTTTGGTAATCAAAATCATTAAGCGTTTGCAAGCGCAAATCTAACCCGCCCGACGTGCCCAACCCCGGGATGGCGGGCAGTTCAATAGCGCGGATGGTAGCGTCAGCGATAGAGGCAAATTGTTGATTAAACCGTTGGGCAAGTTCAGATTGGGATTGCCCTTGCACAATATCGCGGCGGAATAATTTTTTGATGCCGCGCGTCAACCAGTTATCGCTTTTGCGTGTGTTCCACGGTTGGAGCGCGACGAAGGCGATGCCGGTGTTTTCTCCGCTACCGCCCAACAAGCTAAACCCGATCACGTTTGTTACGTGTTTGACGCCGGGGGTTTGTTTAATGCCGCTGACGACTTGGTCTATTACGTTTTGCGTGCGTGCGAAGGTGGCCCCTTCGGGCAGTTGCACATCCACGAGCACAATGCCTTGGTCTTCCAACGGAATAAACGACGTGTTGAGGAATTTTAAAAACCCGATATCTAATACAACAAATCCCAAGAATAACAGTACAATAACTGTCTTGCGCGATAAGCGGCGTACAAGCCCGCGATAGCCGCGTGCTCCGCGTTGTACAATCATATTAAACCAACGCAACGCAAATATATTTGTTTCCGGGATCGGCCGTAACATGGTGGAACAAATGGCCGGAGAAAGCGACAGCGCGTTTAGAGTAGAAAAACACACCGCTACGGAAATGGTTACCGCAAACTGCGTGTAAATTTTTCCGGTGATACCACCCATAAACGTAATCGGTACGAAGATAGCCAACAGTACCAGCGTAGTGGCAATCAGCGCACCGGAAAGTTCTTCCATGGCTTGCGTGGCGGCTTCCACCGGGGTTTTCTTTTCGCGGTTCATCAGCACGATGACGCGTTCCACCACACAAATAGCATCGTCCACCACAAGCCCGATAGCGAGTACGAGGGCGAACAGCGTAAACATATTGATAGAATAGCCCAATGCCATCATTACGGCAAACGTACCCAGTAGTGAAACCGGGATGGTCGCCGCGGGAACGAGGGTGGCACGCCAGTCTTGCAAAAACACATAACAGACAATAACGACTAATATGAATGTGATAAACAGCGTGAGTTCCACTTCTTCCACAGAGGCGTTAATAAAATCGGTGGTATCTATGGAAAATTCATACGTAAGTCCGTCCGGGAAAAAGGTTTTTAAGCGTTTGAGTTCCGCGCGGACCTCTTTTATCGTTGCCAATGCGTTTGCTCCGGAGGAGAGGTTAAGCATAATCGGCACAGATGGGTGCCCGTCAAATGAAGCGGCAAAACTGTACGTTTCTTGTCCTTCTTCCACTTTGGCGATTTCGTTTAAACGCACGAGCCCGCCTTGTTCATCGGTACGGACGATGATGTTGCCAAATTCTTCGGCGGAGTTTAACCGCCCTTCCGTTTGCAAGGCATACACGGTCAGTACGGAGCCGTCGTTTGGACGCGCGCCGATTTTGCCCAAAGACGGTTGGTAGTTTTGGCTGGCAATAGCTGTTTTGACGTTGGCTATGGAAATGTTCATGGCGGCCATTTTGTCCGAATCTAACCATACGCGCATACTTTTGGCCGCACCGAACACACGCGCCTCACCCACGCCGGTAATACGGCTTAAGTTTTTTTGGACGTTGTTGTTTAAATAATCACTGATATCCAAGGTGCTCATTTTGCCGCTGGGGTCGCTAAACGAAACGAGCCCCAAAATATTAGACGAACGGCGAAAGACGGTTAATCCTTGTGCAGTAACAGCCGCCGGTAAGAGTGGGGTCGCTTGTGAAACACGGTTTTGCACTTTGACTTGTGCGATATCCGGGTCCACGCCGGTTTTAAAGGTAACCGTAAGCATATACGAGCCGTCGGCAGAGTCGGAGGACATATAGAGCATATCCTCTACCCCGTTGACGCTGGACTCTAACGGGATACCCACCGTTTTAGCAATTACTTCGGCGCTGGCGCCGGGATAAACGGCCCGCACAACTACTTCGGGCGGGGTGATTTCCGGGTAGAGGGCTACCGGTAGTGATTTTAGCGCGATAAACCCGGCTAAACACAAAATGAGTGAAATAACAAGCGCAAAGCGCGGACGTTTAATAAAGAATTTGGCGAACATGGTTTACTTTCCCTCCGCGTTGGGCATTGCCAGTTCGCTCACGGTAACATCTTGGTTGTTTTGCAATTTTTGTTGGCCGATAGGCACAATGCGCTCGCCGTCTTCCAACCCGGCGACCACGACATATTGTCCGTTGACCATATCTCCGAGCGTAACGTATTTTTGAATAACTTTATTGTCGGCATTTACGGTCATTACGTATTGGCCGCTGGCATCTTGCGAAACAGCTGTTTGCGGAATTAAAATCATCGGGCGGAATTTGTCCATGCTGACCGTTACGTTTACGTAGTTGCCGGGGATGAGTTTATTTTCTTTATTATCGGCTTGTGCGTAGACGGCAATAGTAGCAGTTTGGGCGTTAATTTCGTTGTCGGAAAACACGTTGGCTTGCGGCATTTCAATCGTTTGTCCGTTGGGCAGCGCAATTTGGATGTCCGGCTGTTTGGTGGTCAGTTGGTCCATGCCCGATAAACGTTCTTTATCGGTAATGGAAAACACCACGCGGATTGGGTCCATTTGAATCACGCGGGCCAGCCGGTCCGCGCCGGCTTTGGCTAAATTGCCTTTGGTCATAAGGGCTTTGCCGATGTAGCCGCTAATCGGGGATCGGACCTCGGTATATTGCAAATCTAATTTAGCCAAATCTAAACTGGCTTGGGCTGATTTGACGTTAGCTTGTGCCGTAGCCAAATTGCTTTCGGCTACTTCCAAATCGGCTTTAGAAAGCATGCCGTCTTGATAAAGCGATTTTTCACGGTTGTAGTTGCTTTGAATTTGTTTCAAGCTGGCTTTGGCTTTTTCCAAGGTGGCCTCCGCGGCAGAAACGGCGGCTTTGTAGCGGGCTTGGTCAATAATAAAAAGCACGTCGCCTTCTTGCACCAGGGAGCCGTCTTTAAACAACACTTGGTCAATGTAACCGGATACTTGCGGGGTTACATCGGCGGCGTTGATGGCCTCCACTCTGGCGATAAAGTTTTTGCCTAACGCCATCGGCCGTTTGGTTACGGTTTGTACGACTACACTGGCCGGGCCGCCGCCGCGTTGCCCGCCGGCTGCCCCCGTCATCATGTGTTTGGCCGTCAAAAAGCCGATCACTCCCCCTGCAAGAAGGACCAGCAAGTATTTTGTGTAACGTTTTACTGTTCTTTTATTCATAAATCAATTTTCTCCGATGCTTTTATATAAGTTGGCTTTGCTAAGCAGTAAGCTGTAAAAAGCCGTAATTTTATTTTGCCGCGCGTCGGCCAGTTGGGCTACGGCGGAAAGTAAATTCAAAATATCCGTTTTACCTACTTCATAGTAGCGGAAAGCTACCCGGTGGTTTTCTTCGGCGCTTTCCAAAACGGTTTGGCTGATTTCGTAGGAACGTTGGGCCGTTTTATAGTTTTGGTAGGCACTCCATACTTCATTTTCCACTTGACGTTTGATGTTTTGCGTTTGATTTTGGGTCTGTTTGTATAAGTAAGAAGCTTGCTCGGCCGCGTACATATTGGCAAACCCGGAGAAAATCGGCCATTGGAGGAGCAACCCGGCGGCATTGTTGGCGGCGTAGGGCGCGTGGTGTTTCCAGTTGTCCCCTATGCCGGCCGTGGCGGTTGCACTAAGCGAAGGCAACAGGCGCGCGCGGGTGGCCGTCAAATTGGCTTTGGCGGCCTCTTGCGTATGTTGTTGGGCCAAGAGTTCCGGGCGTTTTGCTAACGCTTGCTCCATGAGTTCTTGTACATTGTCGTTTTTGATTTCAGTGTCTTGGTCGTTGAAAGTGGGTTTGGTTAACTCAATCGGCGTATCCGGCCGTAAGTTAATCAGTACAGCCAACGCGCCGCTGTTTTGTTTGACTAAATTTTCATGTTGCACAACGGCAAGCAAAGATTGTTCGTAACGTGTTTTGGCTTGCAATTTGTCACTCAAGGACACCATGCCCAGTTTGTAGCGTTTTTGGGCCTCTTCGTAGGATTGCTTGTACGTATCCAAACTGGCGTTAGCACTTACCAAAGATTCTTGTTCGGCGAGCAACTTTAAGTATGCCGTTTGCACGGCCAAAAGTAAATCTTGCATAGCGGCACCGTATTGCGACTGGGCGGCTTTGGTATATGAACGGATACTGCGTATGTTCGCTTCACGTCCGCCGAAGTTAAAAAGTAACCACGATGCTTCGGCTTTGCCTTGTATAGGTTCATTTTGCAGGTAGGAGCCGTGTTCTATTTTTTCGCCGGTAATTTGGCCGATACCTGTTAACGTAACAGATGGCAAATAGTCAGCGCGCGACGCCCCGAGCGTGGCTTCTTGCGCTTTAACGCTCATATATTGCGAAGCCAACGCCGGGTTGGTGCAAAGACTGATTTGGATGAGGTCTTCTAAGTTCAAGCTTTGCGTGGTTACGTCTTTATCCACGCACCCCTGCGGCGGACGTACGAGATAGGCGCCCAACGGGTCTAATGCCGCGGCGGGCAACGTCAAACTGCATAACGCAGCTAAGAACAGATATTTTTTCATTTTGTTTCTTTTCCTTTTTGATACGAATTTAAAATAGCCAAGGTATGATGCCAAACGACATCTTTGATTTGTTGGCGAAGCGAGGGGGAAATATGAGAAATTCCTAATTTGTTCAAAATAACCAGTCGGTGGCACTCGGAGAGCATTACTTGCCCGAAAATGCTATGAGCTACCACTAACAACTCGGGCGATCTGGCGGGCAAGCCGGTCAGTTTAACAAGTAACAAGTGGGGCAATTCTTGATACGGAGCCAAGTGCGATAAAAGCATTTTGCGCATAGGGGCAGACTCCAATTCCACCCGTGTAAAAATGCGCTCCAACGGCAAATCGCGGTTGCTCAGCCCGCACTCCAATAAATAATCTAACATGTGCCGCAATAATTTTAAAGCTTGCTCGCGCGAATAATTACGCACATCTTTTTCCGTCGGGAGCGGAATATTTTTTCCCCATGATTTGCGGCGGTGTTCTTCTGCCAAAAATTGTAAAGTTTCTTTGTATAGCTTGCGTTTATCGCCAAAATAATAACGGATAGCCGATACGTTTACCCGTGCCGCGTTGACAATATCCCGCACGGACGTGCCCGAAAAACCTTTTTGGGCAAACAGGCGTGTGGCGGCACGGAGAATTTTTTGGCGTGTATCTTTCATACTTAAATTATATAAAAAACGAGGGTAAAAATTCAAACAACTGTTTGAATTTATCCTTTTTGATTCAAAAAGAAGAATCTTGCCTATTGACTTTGTTTTTTTTTTTGATTTAATTTAGAAAGACATAAACTCAATGGAGGGATATGTATGAAAAAAGAAAGTCGTTTGTTGGGCTGTTTAGACACAAAAGCATTTACGTTAATTGAATTATTGGTGGTTGTACTGATTATCGGTATTTTAGCGGCGGTGGCGTTGCCGCAATATCAGAAAACAATTTTAAAATCACAATACAGTACACTCAAAGATCGCGCACGTACTTTAGCACAGGCCCAACAAAGGTATCATTTGACTAACGGGACGTACGCCGAGGAATTGGCTGAATTAGATATTGATTTTGCTATCACGCGAGAACAAAAAAACATGCATTCTTTTTATCTCTATTTTAGAGACGGAACCCGATGTGAAATATATTTTGGGGCGAACAACCGCGCTGAATGCGGAAAAGTCATCTTTGGCAAATGGATATTTTACGAACGGGATAATTCGGGGGAGTATAGCCTTTGTTCCACAAACAGTACTAATACAAACGATATGTTTAATAAATTATGCCAAAACGAAACCGGAGCCAATAGTTCTTGCTCGGAAACAAAATGCTATTATTCTTACAACTCCTAAAAGTACCACCTAACGCAGTTGCACTTTGGCCATCATGTCGTACATGATGATACTGGCGGCGGCAGACGCATTTAAACTATCCACTCCGCCTAATTGTTTCTGCTCAATGGAAACAATCTCGTCGCAATTTTCGGCGGTTTTTTCGCGGATGCCAAACCCCTCGGAGCCGATTACCAATACCGCAGGTGAATTGTATTGCACTTTATGGATAGGTTTGCCGGCCATATCCGCACCGTAGATCCAAAAGCCCTCTTCTTTGAGGTCATTTAAAGCGGCAGACAAGTTGGCTACTTCCACAATGTTGACGTTTTCAATAGCCCCGCACGCTACTTTATACACAGCGGGCGTGATGCCGACGGTCCGGCGGTTGGGCAAGATAATGGTAGAAAAACCCAAACACGCCGCACTGCGGATGATTGCGCCCAAATTTTGCGGGTCGGTCATTTCGTCCACGGCGAGCCATAAATCTTTTTTGTTTCCGTCGGATTCGTAAATAGCATTGGATAATTTCATCAAACGCACCGGCTGAATTTTAGCCATAATGCCTTGGTGATTGGCGTTGCGGGTTAAGCGGTCCAATGTTTTGTTATCAATGCGGTCAATTTTTACGTTAGCGCGTTTGGCCAGCCGGATAATATCTTCTACGGCGCGGTGCCCGGCTTTACTGTCGGACACGTACAGTTGGGTGACGTTGCGTTTTTTACTGCGTAAGGCCTCTTGTACCGGGTGAATCCCGTAAATCATATCTAAATTATTTTCATTCATAAAAACACCTCTTAACCGATTTCGCGCGAGCCGAAACTCATGCCCACTTCCAACGCAGCTTTAACTTCCGCCCCGTGCGGGTCTACGCGTTTTAAGTTAGCAATTGCATCGGCAATTTTTACTTCGTCCATACCGAAGTTGTGAAAAGCCGCCATGTAACCAAACTTGCCTTCCAAAATCATATCCATGGCTTTTGAGCCGTAGAGCGTAGAGAGCCAGCGGTCAAACGCCGTTGGTGTGCCGCCGCGTTGGGTGTGGCCCAGTACGCACGCGCGCGATTCAATGCCGGTTTTGCTCTCAATCATATCGCTTAATTTATTAGCAATACCGCCTAAACGGATAGCGTCTGTACTGCCCGCTACCGTGCGCGCAATGGCTTGTTCGCCTTGTTCGTTTTTCGCGCCTTCGGCGGCGACAACGATACTGAAATTTTTACCCTTGGCTTTGCGGTTTTGGATGTAATTAACGATTACGTCGTCGTTATACGGAATTTCCGGGATGAGCACAATGTCGCCCCCGCCCGCGATAGCGGAGCGCAAGGCAATCCAACCCGCATAACGGCCCATGGTTTCCACAATCATCACGCGGTGGTGGCTTTGGGCGGTGGTGTGTAAGCGGTCAATGGCTTCCGTGGCGATGTGCAAGGCAGAGTCAAACCCGAACGTCTGATCGGTAGCAGACAAATCGTTATCAATCGTTTTGGGCACAGCCACAATGGGCATCCCCATTTCCACAAACTTTTGCGACATGTGAAGTGTGCCGTCGCCGCCGATCGTAATTAAAGCATCCAACATATTTTCTTTAAAATTGTGCATGACTACGGAAGATAAATCACGCGGTTTTTCCGGCGTGCCAAACGGCGGCAACGTGTAGTTAAACGGGTTAGCGAGGTTGCTGGATCCCAAAATTGTACCGCCCAACGTCAAAATGCCGGAGACGGTATCGCCGGATATTTTAATAAACTCGTTGCGAACAAGTCCGTCAAAACCGTTTTTAAAACCTAACACTTCTATCCCGTGGCTCAGCGCATTTTTGCTGGCCGCACGAACGACGGCGTTTAAACCGGGGCAATCTCCTCCGGCTGTTAAAATTCCGATACGTTTAATTGTCATTTATCCCCCTTAGGTGCTTGGCGGCGCAACTGACGCACGCGGTCCACGACGCGGTCAATGACCCACTCGGGCGTGGAAGCACCGGCTGTAATAAAAATTTTTTTAGCTTGTAAAATTTGGTTTTCGTCCAGTTCTGTTTCCGTTTCCACATGCGCAACAGCGGAAGAAAGTTCTTTACATAGTAGCGCCAAGCGGGCGGTGTTCGCGCTGTGTTTGCCGCCTACTACAATTACTAAATCGGCACTTTGTGCGCACTCAATGGTTTCTTTTTGTCGTTCTTTGGTTGGCTGGCAAATCGTGTTTGAAATTTGGCAAATGTCCGCTCGTTTTTTGATTTCTTCGGCGGTTTCGTAAAAGACACTTTCTTTTTGGGTGGTTTGGGATACCACATTAACTTTATCAAAATGCGGCAAATTTTTGGCTTCTTCCGGCCCGGAAACAACCGTGCCGCGCCCTTGCGTATATCCCATAAGTCCGATTACTTCTGCATGGTCGCCGTCGCCCACAATTACCGTATGATATCCTTGCTTGGCAAATTTATCAATGATGTTTTGCGCGTGTTTTACAAGCGGACACGTAGCGTCTTCCACCGTCATACCGCACGATTCAATTTCCTGTTGAAATTGCGGTGTAATACCGTGCGCACGGATCACAAGTACACCGGATTTGTCGGTAGCTTGGTCGGGCGAATCAATGGCGGTAATTTGTTTGGCGCAGAGCATGTCCGTCACTTGTTTGTTGTGAATTAAAGGCCCAATGGTATAAACGGGCTTTTTGCCCGCGGCCTCTAATTCCAGCACTTTTTCAATGGCGCGTTTGACCCCGGGGCAAAACCCCGCCCGTTTGGCTACGATAACATCCTGTGTTGCAGACATACTTATATTATAGAAAAAAACGGTTATAAAAAATTTTACTTGACATCGTTTTTTTTTTTGCTACATTTTATTAAATGAAACAAAGGAGGTTTTTATGGAAAAAGAAAATAAAAAAAGTCTGTCATGCCGGAAGGTTTTTATCCGGCATCTTCGTATTTTTGTTTCTGATGGGATGGTTAACGAGCGAGAGGAAATCAGAAGATCCCGGATTACAAATTTCCGGGATGACAGGTCTTTATTTAATAACGGCAACGCATTTACGCTTATTGAATTATTAGTCGTCGTGTTAATCATCGGTATATTGGCGGCGGTGGCGTTGCCGCAATATACAACGGCGGTGGAGAAATCACGTGGTACGCAGGCATTAGTTCTTCTCAAATCGGCGGAGCAAGCCGTGCAACGGTATTGGATGGCAGCGGGTACCTATCCTGCCAGTTTTGATGACTTGGATATAGAAATGCCCGATTGGACAGGTACTACCCAATGGTATACGGCAGATGAAAATCACGTGTTAGATGTACGTTCTAACGGAGATTGGTCGTTGCAATTGTACAAAGATAATGATAGTAATATATCGCTATTTATGGGTCGGATTTCGGGCAAGTATAAAGGGGGCGGGTTTTCGCGCTGGGCTTTAACAAGTAACGGAATTGCCCAAGATAGATCTCGTTGCCATGAAATGGTGCAAGGAGCGATGAGTTTTGCACAAGCGGATGGGGCGTATTGCACGCAAATTTGGAAAGGCACCTTTTTGCCGGGAGGGGTTGCTTTCCGTAACTACACTATGCCGTAGAAAAACCGGGGCGAAATAAAAAGTTTCGCCCCGGTTTCACTTAATATGCAAATTTTATCTTCCTACCCAGTTGCGTAAGGCAAACCACGAGAGGAAACTGACTCCAAAGAAAATCAGCACGAGTATCACAAACCATATTCCGCGCCACATGGGTGTATTGGTGCTGGTCGGCGTGTCTTGCGCGGCAAATTGTTGCAACATAGCGGTTGCGCGTACGTCAGGGGCGGCGTCCGTAACGACGGGAGTGGAGGAACTGTCATTGGTTTCGCGGTCTAATTTTTCCACTAATTTTTCCAACTCCCCTAAAATTTGCAACGCACGGAAACGGAACGATTCCATCTCCTCTACCGGAATCAAGCGGTGTTCGTGGTAGATAAGGGCGTTTTCGTTGAGTTCCAAATAAATATTCGGTTGCGTTTTAAAAAGTCCGATAATCATGGGCGTAAATAAAATGCCCGATGCTTGGCTTGGCGCATGCAGGCGGTAACGTGTATCAATGGCGGGGATATTTGTTTTCATCAGCATATGTTGCGAGCGCGCAAACGGCGACGACAAAGGAGCCGCTTTTAATAACGGGAATTGCCGTTTTTTAAGTTCTGCCGTAAAAATGGTAATGTGTTGCAATTTGTTTTTGGCATTTTCATCTTTATAAATGGTATCGTCGGCCCAGCGGATAAAAGCTACGTTGTCCGAGCAAGTAAATACGTTGTTATACTGATGAAAGTATTGCGTAAAAAACTCTAAGCGTCCGGCAGTTAATTGGGTGGTAACGGTGTCTTTGCGTTTATCAAAAGCACACCCGTTAGCCCGGGCAATACGTGCCAGATCGGCCGTGCGGGAACGGGTGGAGGCCACTAGCCCCACTACACATCCGGCAATAATAAAAGAAAGAATTAAAGTCATACCTATATCATAGCATAAAACACAACAAAAAACCGTCGCTTGTGTGGGCCGGGTTATTTGTAAATTTTCCGTCGGAAAAATAAAATACAGAGCAACACTGCACAAACAGTGTGGCTCTAATTAAGTGAAAGTTGACTCCCAAAATGCCTGCCCCCGGCAAGGGGGGGTTGACATCTTTTTTTTTTTGCTACATTTTATTTAATGATAAAAAGGAGGTTGTATGAAAAACAACAAAGCATTTACGCTTATAGAATTATTGGTGGTGGTTTTAATCATCGGCATTTTGGCGGCGGTGGCGTTGCCGCAATATCAAAAAGCGGTATGGAAAAGCCGTTTTGTTCAAGCTAAAATCATGGCCCGGAAAATTGCCGATGCGGAGGAGGTTTATTATTTAGCCAATGGTGCTTATACAGACGACTATACCCAACTGTCTCTGGATCTTCCGACCACATGGGTAGATGACCATAACCATATGGTCGGGTTTTCTTGGGGCAGTTGCACAATGTCGGCAAATCAGGCGACCCAGCGCGCATCGGTGTATTGTGTGTTACCCAACAGATATTTATCTTATTACGTTGACTATCAAAATAGTTCTTACGCGCATGGAAAAACTTTTTGTTTGGCTACCGGCCTTTCCGGTAAACCGGCTACGTCTGATATCAATTACCAAATTTGCAAAAGTGATACAAACGATCCTTATCCTGCCAGTTGGGGTGATAATACCTACGGGTGGGATTACTAAATGTGTATAGGGTAAACAAAGAACCCCGCTCCTAAGAGCGGGGTTCTTTTGGTAAAACTTACTATTATTTCGTTACGTCTTGTGCCGGTTTTTTGCTGGATAAAATCGCCCAACTTAAAACCGCCAAGAGCGCAATTACAACCACCCAACCCAGTTTGCCTAAGGGGGTAAAGTCGTTGTGGTAGTTTACAATGATAGGCGCAACGATCACGGCTACCATGTTCACTACTTTAATAAGCGGGTTGACAGCCGGCCCGGCGGTGTCTTTTAAGGGGTCGCCCACCGTGTCGCCCACTACGCTGGCTTTGTGGCGTTCGGACCCTTTACCGGTGTTGGCGGCAATATCAGAGGGCTCATCTTCCACCACTTTTTTGGCGTTATCCCACGCACCGCCCGCGTTAGACATAAACACCGCTAGGAGTTGCCCGGAAACGATAATTCCGGCCAAGAAACCGCCTAACGCTTCCACGCCAAACGCTAAACCGACGATAATCGGCGAAACAATACCCAGTAACGCCAAAATGACCAATTCTTTTTGCGCGGCTACCGTAGAGATATTAACCGCGCGGGTATAATCGGGTTTGGCTTTGCCTTCCAAGACGCCCCCTTTAAATTGGCGGCGCACTTCCTGCACAATTAAAGCAGCGGCGCGGCTGACGGCGTTAATGGCAAACGACGAGAACAACCACGGCAGAGCCCCACCGATAAGCATCCCCACAAATACAACCGGGTTGGAAACCACAATGCCTACGTTAGACAAAAGTTCCAAGGCCTTGCTATCGCCCGCGGCGGCCCACGCATCATTTAAGAGGCGTTGGACGTTGCTGACGTCTACCATGTAAGAGGCAAACAAAGAAACCGCGGCAATCACGGCAGACCCAATCGCCACGCCTTTGGTAATGGCTTTAGTGGTGTTGCCTACGCCGTCTAAATCAGCCATAATTTGGCGGGCTTTTTTCGTTTCTTCGTCGTCGTGACCGTGCCAGCTCATTTCGCCGATACCGTTGGCGTTATCGGCAATCGGGCCGAACGAGTCCATGGCCACGTTGTTACCGGTCAGCGTGAGCATACCGATACCCGTCATGGCTACACCGTAGAGAATAAAGTTAAATTTCTCTACCGGGCTTAAACCGTCAATCGTGCCGAACACGACTACGGACAAGAAGATAGACGCTGCAATCACTAAGGTCGTCCACACGGCACTTTCAAAACCGACGGCAATACCCGACAAAATCGTCGTGGCCGAGCCGGTAGCCGTTGCTTTTTTAATTTCTTGTACCGGTTTGCCTTCGGTGCCGGTAAAATATTCGGTCAAGCGGTCAATGCAGATTGCGAGCAAAATACCGATAGTTGTAGCCGCAAACGGACGCCACCAACCGCCGGGCACGTTGGCCATATAGAAGTAAGCGAGCACGCCGAAAATCGCCACGGAAATCGCGGCGGAAATGGAGTACCCTTTGAAAATAGCTTTCATCGCGTTACCCGCGGTGCGTTTGGAATCTTTCACCGCGTACGTGCCGATGATAGAGCACAGCACGCCGATACCGCGTACCAAAAGCGGATAGACAATCCATTCGTGGTGGCCGGTAATGCGCCACAACGCAATACCTAAAATTAAGCCGGACACGATCGTCACTTCATACGATTCAAAAATATCGGCTGCCATACCGGCGCAGTCGCCTACGTTGTCGCCCACGAGATCGGCTACTACGGCGGGGTTGCGCGGGTCATCTTCCGGGATGCCGGCTTCCACTTTGCCCACGAGGTCGGCACCAACGTCCGCGGCTTTGGTATAAATACCGCCGCCCACACGCATAAAAAGCGCAAGCAGCGTGCCGCCAAAACCGAAACCTAACAAAGCATCCGGCGCGGCAATACCGAAAATGATAAAAATAATCGTTCCGCCGAAAAGCCCGAGCCCGTCGGTAAGCATACCGGTTACCGTGCCGGCGCGGTACGCAATACGTAACGCGTCGCCAAAACTGCGTTTAGAGGCCGCGGCTACACGCACGTTGGCGTCCACGGCAATACGCATACCCAGTTGACCGACGAGCAGCGAAAACACCGCACCCAAAATAAACGCACCCGCACGCCCGAAAGCGGCAATGAGTTTTACTTTGTCGGCGGATAAACCCGCAAAGCGTTCCATGGAGTCTTGCGACACAGGAACGATGTAAACAGATAAAAACAAACAAACGGTCAGTAAACCGATTAACGGCAAAATCGTTTTTAGCTGACGTTTCAGATAGGCATTTGCCCCTTCTTCAATAGCACTCCATACTTTAACCATTTCCGGGGTGCCGGTATCTTCACTCATTACTTGCTTGCGCAAAAATAGCGCGTACAACAACCCCAACACCGCAATCAAAAGCACGCCAAACAGCGCGTACTGTTCAAAACAGCGTAGGGAGCTAATTCCGTACCACATGTTTTTCTCCTTGTAAAAAAATAATTGAAAGACTACCTATATTATAAACATCCGTCCTAAAAAGTGCAAGTTTTTTTTGACCGTAACTTTTTGACACGGTCTCGGCAATTTTATATAGTAAATAACTGTATTTATAAGGAGGATAAAGATGTGGTTTTTTATTATCGTTTTTTGCGCCTTGTGCGTTCTTTTTAAATCTGTTTTTGCGGTTTTGCCGTTTATCGGCAGTATCATGCTGTTGGGTATTTTGTTGTTTTTGGCGTTGTTTTTGTGTTGGACGCGCAGACAGCCGGTGCTGTTAGTGATCGTCATTTTAGCGGTGATTGGTTTGCGGGGATATTTAACCTTACCACAACCGGCGCAACCGGTAACTGCCCCTGTGGCGGTAATGCCTAAAAAAACGCCAACAGATACGGCGCCTCGTCCGTCGGAAATACCGGCCGGACAACCCGTGTGCCCGCCGGACGTAAATACGGCCCATGAACACGGGTGGACTCCGCTTAAACAAGCTATTTTTGAAAATGATGTTCAAAAGGTTTCCGAATTATTATCCCAATGCGGCGGCGACCCGAATTACGAACAAACATGGCTTACGGCGTTGCAATATGGAGGGGCGGAAGTGATCGCGGCGTTATTGGCCAAAGGCATGGTAATTCCTAACGATGTTTCGGGGGTCGTTTTGCTAGCGTATGCGGGCCAAGCGGAACCTGTAACGGATGCACTTGCACAAGGCAGACTTTCCGCACAGGAAAAAGAGTATCTGCTCCCTTGGGCCGCCGCCGGAGGGAATGCGGCGGTTGTCCGTATGTTGTTAGAAAACGGCATTACCCAAAACCGTAGTTTGGCGTTGCAGACGGCGGTTAATACGGGCCGGACAGAGGTGGTCCGCTTGCTTGCGCAAGGACAGACACTTCCCGAAAAAGAGCAAAAAACGCTCATGCGCTACGCCGTAGAAAAAGGGCAGGTGGACATTGTTAAAACACTTTTGGAAACGGGGATTGATGTGAACACGACAGATCCTTTTGGTTTTGGGCAGACGTCCTTATTTATTGCGGCACGCAAAGGCGATTTGATGATGACGGAAACACTGCTTGCGGCGGGGGCCGACCCGAATTTGGCAGATGCGACGGAGCGTCAAACTCCCCTGCATGAGGTGGTGGAATCATCGGGCCGGATAGAGGTAGTACGTGCCTTGGTGGAAGCCGGGGCTGATGTAAATGCCAAAAATAACCGTCCGCAAACACCGCTTCAACTGGCCGTAAACAAACCGGAAATTGCCGAGTATTTACGTGCCCACGGTGCACATGAATAGAGATAATAGTTTACATAAAACAGCCCCCGGACAACTCCGGGGGCTGTTTTTGCAATAGCTGATTTATTTTTTCTTACATTTGCACGCGATGTTAGGTAGTACTACTTCGTAATCGGCGGCTAAATCTTCCAATTCTTGTTCGTGTTCAATTTCTTCTTGCAAGATTTGGCGGACGATATGAGATGTAATCAGGTCTTTACCAAATACATATTTAAGTAGTTTATTATATACTTCTATGGCACAGCGTTCGCCCTGTAAGTTTTGCTTGAGGATGTTGGATGCCTCGTGATTTTTCGGCTCCAAATAGCCGCACGTGCTTTGTTTGTACCACTCTGCCGGACTGAGCACCGGCGTGCCGCCCAGTTCAATAATGCGTTTGGCGAGTTTTTGCGCGTGGTCTAACTCCTCTTTGGCGTGTTCTTCCAGTTCCGGCCGAAGTACCGGGGCCATAATGCCGCTGGCAATTTGCGCACCGGCCCAGTATTGGTAATAGGCCAACCACTCATCACTAAAAGCTTGATTGAGTAGCCGCACTACTTCGTTTACGTCCAATCCGGCGCACGCTACAATTTTCCGTCCTGTCATTCCCATAATATACCCCCTATAATACAGGTAAGATGTGCGCGGTACGTTCGCCCGCGCAACATAGTATATCACTTCGCACGTCTGCGCTAGAGTGCGAAAAAGGGTTAGATTTTAGGGAAGGACAAAATAACGATTATTTCCGTCATCAATGAGCGTTCCACCCAAAGATAAACAGGTTTTTCGTTGTTCGTCTGTCATACCGATACACCGTCTGATAATGGTTCCGGATGTGCCATACCAAACATCCATGGGAGGCACCTTGGACTTGCTGAGTTGCGAATGACTTAAATCATTATTATCGGTACCCAGTTTCCAGTAGCAAACAATATGCGGATAATCTCCGTCAAAGAAACACCGTACATTGGATATAGTAATCAAGCGATTATTGCCCGCGGAATATCCCAATGTACCGTTGGGTAAAATATCCAGTTGGTCAAAGCTGGTGGCATATTCGCCGTTAGCCAAATAATACGCTTCTTGGCTGGTGGCAATAGCGTTACCGATAGTCTGCAACTGTACAAAGCGGCTTTTGGCAACGGCCTGTTCGTATTTGGGCAAAGCTACCGCCGCTAAAATGCCGATAATGAGCACGACGACTAACAATTCAATGAGTGTAAATGCTTGGTTGTTTTTCATATTGTTTGCTCCTATTTTTTCCGTCCCTTTATTATCGTTTTTTTTTTTGATTTGTCAAGCAAAATTTGTTGATGTATAAAGAATGCACAGAGGTTGAATGAAGCAAAAACGAGAGATATAGGGAGGAAAACTGTAAATGTAGGGAAACAAAAAAACCCGCTCAAGGCGGGTTTCAAATTCATACGGAGTCGACGAGAATTCGGGCACAAGTCGCTTCGCTGACGCTACGCGCTCGCGCCCCCGGCTCCCCATGCTCGCCTTTCGTGCGGATACGGCCCGCACTCAAACTCGCATAAGGGTCCGCCTTTCGAATCTCGACGCAATACCAAGCAGTTGGTATTGCTCGATACTCCACAAAATTAAAAAGCCCCCATCCGGGGACTTTTAAATTTTACGGAGTCGACGAGAGTTCGTCCTGCGTCAATTCCCTGACGGGAATTGCGCCCGGAACCGCCCTCGCGGTTTTTGCCTTTCGCGGCTTACGCACGCTCAAACAAAAACATCGCTCCGGGCTTCGAATCTCGACGCGGCATAAAGCAGTTTATGCCGCTCGATACTCCCCATAAATTTAAAAACCCGCACAAGGCGGGTTTTTAAATTCATACGGAGTCGACGAGATTCGAACTCGCGGTCTCTGCCTTGACAGGGCAGCGTGTTAACCAGGCTACACCACGACTCCAAACAACATAAATCATTGGATATTTATATTATATCTTACAACGGGGCCGTGCGTCAACTTTTCCGTAAATGCCGACGGAAAATATTATTCAAATTCGCCCCACAAAATTTGTTCCAGTTCCAATTCTACGCCGTGTTTTTCTTTTACTTTTTGGCGTACTTGCTGCATCAGTTCGCGGATATCTTCCGGCGTGGCGTGATTGAAATTTACGATAAACCCGGCGTGTTTTTCAGATACTTTGGCCCCACCTACCGACAAACCACGCAATCCCGTGTCGTCAATCAACCGCGAGGCGTAATCGTTAGCCGGACGTTTAAATACACTGCCCGCGCTGGGAAATTCCAACGGCTGTTTTTCAATGCGTTTGTGTAAAATAGTATTGCGCGTTTCGGTCAGTTGTGTAAAATCGGCTTTTGTTAATTTAAATCCGGCCGACAACACGATATAATTTTCTATTCCTTCTACGTGGCGGTAAGCGTATTTGATATCTTCTTTCAAAATAGTTGCCGGGCGGCCTTGCTTATCAATCACGTCAAAATACGCCAGTGTGTCAAATGTTTCTTGCCCAAACGCTCCCGCGTTCATATACACCGCTCCGCCGATACTGCCCGGGATGCCGGATAGTTTTTCCATGCCGGCTAGACCCGCGTGGCAAGCAATTTCGCACACTTTGTCCAGGGCAGCTCCGGCTTGGGCTTTGATGTGTTCGCCTTCGGTGGAAATTTGTTGCATGCGTTTGGTGGAACACACTATGCCCAGCATGCCTTTGGAGCCGACTAAAATATTAGACCCAAACCCGATAATATGCAAAGGGATATTGTACGTAGCGGACAATTTGAGCACAAAACTCCACTCTTCCGGCGTGGCCGGATACACATACGCCTCCGCCGGCCCTCCGGTGCGATAGGTGGTATGGCAAGACATCGGCTCGTCAATTAAACAATGCTCGCCGAAAAAGTTTTTGAGTTCTTGCTTATAGTCCATGGTTTAGTTAGAAATTAAGCCCAACTCCGGCTTGAAAACCTGCGTTGCTGGCGGTTTGGGTATACGCACCAAACACATAGAACAACGGCAACGGGCTGACACGCAAGCCGGCCGTCCAACGGGCCGCTTGATCGGACGTGGAGCGGTTGGTTGCCATTTTGCGGGTAGATAAATCGCCGTAGTCGTAACCGACGCCCAAATACGGGGTTAAAAACAGCACCGTAGCGGAGGCCACCGCGGAAAATGATAAGTGGTCCGTCGTGTACCAATCGGTTTTGGCGCGGTCGTAGAAACCGGCTAATGTTACGTCAAAAAGTTCCAATACATTGTAGTCGTATTTAAGCCCGACGCCGATAGATTCAAACCCGTTAAACGCGCTGCCGCGTAATGCGACGGTCGTGTTAATAACTGGCACTAAAGTTTCTGCGGTAATAAAAGGGGTGAACATATAATCTTCGGAAGAGATATCGTTTTTGCTTCCTACTTTCACGCCGCCAAAGGTTGCCCCAATGTCAAACCCGGGGAACGAGGTAGCTTTCCCGGTGTGGAAATCATTTAACCCGATTAAGGTGTTGATGTCTTTATTGTACGCCGACAGATTAGAATTAGCGGTGTAGTGATCGCGGAAGTCGTCGGAAATGTTGGTAGAGGCAAACGCGACGACGGGCAAGATAAATAAGCTGGCTACAACAGATAATAGTTTTTTCATACTGGCTCCATTTGTAAATTTTAAAGATATATAATATGATAGAAAAAGACGCACGCAAGTGCAAGATGTCCGTTCATTTTAAGGAGAAGATTTATGGTTAGCGAATTGGCCGGAACGCTTACAACGCAAAAAATTGATACGCAATCTTTACGCCGTGCTTTCTACGAGCCGGACCAAACACCTGTGCCTGTAAAATTTGGAACATCGGGTCACCGCGGAACGCTGGGGGAAGGATTTTGTGCGTTGCATGCTAAAGCAATTGCACAAGCTGTTGCGCGTATCCATTTGGAAAATCATATTACCGGGCCGATTTTGGTCGGCGGCGATACGCGGCTAATGTCGCGCGATACGGCCACGCTGTGTGCCGAAGTGCTAACCGCCAACGGACTTACGGTTATTTTGCCGGAGATTCCCGTGCCGACGCCTGTTTTCTCGTTTGAAATTCGCAGTGGGCGCGCGTGTGCGTGTTTGAACGGAACGGCGAGCCACAATCCGCCGCAGGAAATGGGGCTTAAATACAACCCGTCTAACGGCGGTCCTGCCGACGGGAAATTAACGGCGCAAATTGAAAAATACGCCAACGAATATATGGCCGATCCGCAAGCAATTAAAACGATGCCCCTTGATCAGGCCCGTGCTAAAGGACTTGTTAAAACAGCCGATGTGATTACGCCGTATGTGGAAGCGTTAGGTAAAAAAATTGATTTTAAAAAAATTGCTGCTGCCCCGTGCAAATTTGCCATTCATCCGCTAGGTGGCACGAGCTTGCCTTTTTACCGGGCGATTAAAGAAAAATACGGTCTTACCAATGTAGATATTGTGAGCGAAGTGCAAGACCCGACGTTTTATTTTATCCCGCTAGACCACGACGGAAAAATCCGTATGGACCCGTCGTCTAAATATCCGATGAAACCGCTTATAGAACTCGTGCAAAACGGCTCTTATTCTTTTGCCGGTGCGAGCGATCCGGACGCGGACCGTTTCGGTTGTGCCACTTCCAAAGGCGGTTTGATTGCGCCCAATCACGCCCTTTGTGTGATGGCCGATTATTTGGTGCGTCACCAACGGGTGGCGGGGGCTACGGCTATTGGACGCACGCTGGGCACGACGGCCCTTTTGGACCGTATCGCCGCCGATCACAAGTTAGAATTGGATGAAGTCAACGTCGGTTTTAAATACTTTGTAGACGGGTTAGATAAAGGCCGCTATGTGCTCGCGGGCGAAGAAAGTGCCGGGATGTCGGTTAGCGGTTGGACGACGGAAAAGGACGGCATGTTTGCCGTGTGTCTTTTAATGGAAATTCAAGCAAGTGAGGGCGATATTGCTGCGCTTTATCAAGGTCTGACAAAAAAATACGGCGTTTCGCACTACACGCGCGTGGATATCCCGACCGACGCCGCCACCAAACAAAAAGTCAAAGCCATGAAGGCGGCCGACTTTACGGCCACGCACGTCGCGGGCGAAAAAGTAACCCGCGTGCGCGATACGGACGGCCTTAAAGTCTATTTGGAAAACTCATGGTTTTTGGTGCGCCCGAGCGGCACGGAAAATATTTTAAAAGTCTACGCCGAAACATTTACGGACGAACACCACTTGCAAGAGCTCATCAGCGAAGCGCAAAAAATTCTGGCGTAACTTGCGCCGCACCAATTAGGTCAAAGGTCCTAGCGCACACTAGGGCCTTTGACTCTTTTTTTACGTCCTAAAAAACAGCATACTATATTATATGAAACGTTTTTTGATTGTAAGCATTAGTTTATTACTGGCTGCTGTGTCCTCCCATGCGCAGATTTTTAGGGGGATTAAGTTTCCCAAGGGAGGGCGCATAGATGCGTTTTCTGCTTCGTGGGCACCGGAAACAGTGGAACTTTTAAACGTAAAAGCGATGCGGCCTATTTATCGGGCCGCGCAGCAGAATTTTTCCCAAAATTATTTATTTCAATCGGCTCAACGCGGCTTAGTGCAGATAAAGTCCAAAAAAGGCGGCGAAGTGATGGGAACGGGTTTTTTAGTGATGTTAAATAATGTTCCCTACATAGCTACGGCCCGCCACGTAGGAGGCCGCGTAGGCAATACCGTAGTAGCGGAAGTATTTAATGAGCAAGGTACCCCTTTGGAATTTAAAGTCAAAATTGCCGCAGGTGGACAGCGGGGTATTCACTCGGCGGATGTTGCTTTAGCCGCGTTGCCGCCAGAGGCGTTGCGCGGGGGAGCCAAACCGTTTACCTGGGCCGCGCCAGATTTAAAATTACCTGCTTTTTCGCTCGGATATACCGAAGGACTTTGGAAACACCGCGATATTTTACCTATGGAGCGGCGGTTTTTGTCAGCTGGGCAGTGGGATTTAATCGGCACGCGCCCTGCCCTTGCGCAAGAAAATCCCGACGAGCCGTTTGGATTTAGCGGCTATTGCGGTTCGCCGGTGTTACAATTACAAGCTAACCGCTGGAAAGTGGTGGGTGTACACGTGGGCAGTTGCGGCATAGCCGCAGAGCCGGAAAAGAACCGTAGTTTTGCGGTCAATCTCTCAGAAACGTTACCGTTGCTTGACCGGCAGTTACACGGGGAAAAATTGGCGGCATTGACCCGCCCGGTAAAAATCTTCGGACAGGAAGTGGGGCAATTAGATTGGGAAGAACGCGTAGCGGCTATACAGGTATACGGCGAGAACAGACTGTTGTTTGAAAAACAACTCAACGGATGGGATCAAGTGTATTCCGATGAACATGTGGAATGGTTGCTTGATGAGGTGCCTTGGCAAAGCGGAGATTTGGTGATTATCCTTATTGAACGGCGGCGCGGGAGCGTGCGGGATATAGAATATACAATTCCGTAACAAATAACTTTTTATCTTTTTGAAAAAGACCTCCAAACGGAGGTCTTTTTTGCTGTGCTGCAAAATAAAACAGGGGGGTTGACATCGTTTTTTTTTTTGCTACATTTTATTTAATGGAACAAAGGAGGTCGTATGAAAAAAGAGCATTGTTTTAAAGCCGTTGTAGGTCAGGCTATGCCTGACATCAAACAAGGAAAGATGTTTCTGCCGAAACATTGTCAGGTGAAACCTGACCTACATAAAGGTTTTACGCTCATTGAATTATTAGTGGTAGTTTTAATCATCGGTATTTTAGCCGCGGTGGCGTTGCCGCAATATAAATTTGCCGTTGCCAAAGCGCGTATGACACAATTAATTACCTTAGGCAATTCTGTCAAACAAGCCGAGGAACGGTATTATTTAGCTAACGGACGATATACCACCGATTGGAGCGAGTTGGATATTGGTTTGACGGGTACTATTAGCGGAACTTATTTTTATTCAGGCGTCGGATGGGGTGCCCAACTTAGTAAAGTATGGGTTGCTTTATGGGACGCTCGTATAACAGCAAACACTAACTTGCGCTTATATTTTATGTTTGATAACGGAGGATCTGTTGGTAAGCGGTGTTATGCCCGTACAGACAATGTGCTTGCCAACGAAATATGTAAACATTTCACACGGCGTCAATCTTCATCAACAGAGAGCGGCGTGTGGAACATCTATGTGTGGAACGATTAGCCGGTTTATGCTTTGCAATTCATCTTATACCACTGCAACGCTAAAATAGTTTTGGCGTCGGTGATTTGGCCGTTTTTAATCATCGCATAGGCTTTTTTAAGCGGGATTTTTTTGACGTTAATAAACTCGTCGTCGTCCAAATCGGTGTCCCCGCGGCTTAGCCCGGTGGCTACATAAAGATGTTGCACTTCGTTGGAAAAAGCATTACACGGGTGAAACACTAAAATTTCTTTGAGTGATTTGGCTTTTAGTCCCGTTTCTTGTTTCAGTTCCGCGCGCGCACAGGCCAAAAAATTTTGCCCCGGCTCGCGTTTTCCGGCGGGAATTTCCAGCGTAGTTTGACCAATCGGGTAGCGGAATTGTTCCACCAAATATACAAACCCGTTTTCCACAGGCAAAATACCGCTTGCGCCGCGGTGCTTTAAATAAATGCGTACGCTTTTGTTGCCGTCTACTAATTTTACTTCGTCTAATTTTACGTCCAACACCCCTTTGTATAAGGTTTGGGAAGAAATCTTTTTTTCGTTTAATTTACTATAATGTTTCATAGATACATTTTACCTTTTTTAACCTCTCCCGTCTAAAACCGGGGCCGAAACAGGAAATACCATGGCTGAATTTGTACAACTACATAACCATACCGAATATTCACTCTTAGACGGTATGTTGCGCGTGTCGGAAAATCATAAACCGTCCCAATTTTTGCAAGGGCTGGCCAAACAAGGCATCCCTGCCATGGCTATTACCGACCACGGTAACCTGTACGGGGTGCTTGATTTTTATGCGTCTGCCAAAGACGCCGGTATTAAACCGATTATCGGGTGCGAGTTTTATATTACCGAAGGTAATTATAAAGAAAAAGATAAATCGCGCACCGGACACCTTACCCTACTGGCCCGCAATCACGAAGGGTATCTTAATTTGATGAAGTTAAACTCCATGGCGTGGGTGGACGGGTTTTACTATCATCCGCGCATTGATAAAACTATTTTAGCCCAGCACGCAGGCGGGCTACTGTGCATGTCGGGCTGTTTGAAAGGGTTTTTATCGCAATACGTACGCGAGCCGGGCGGTATGGAAAAAGCGTGTGCGCTTGCTAAAGAATATGAAAGTATTTTTGGCAAGGGCAACTATTATATTGAACTCATGGACCACGGTATCCGCGAAGAAGTAGAGTCGCTGCCGCTTTTAAAAGACGTAGCTAAAATGACGGGTATTCCCGTGGTCGCCACGAACGATTGCCACTACGAGAAAAAAGAAGATTGGGAAGCGCACGACGTGCACGTTTGTATTTCTACCGGCAAAACGCTCAACGACCCTAACCGGATGAAAATGTCGCACGAGTTGTATTTTAAGTCGCCCGAAGAAATGTGCAGTTTGTTCGCCCACACGCCCGAGGCGTGCAAAAATACCTTAGAAATTGCGGAAAAATGTAATTTGGAATTTCCCAAACACGGGTTTATCTTGCCCAATTTTGATATCCCGCCGGAGTATCCCAACTCGCAAGAGTATTTCAAAGATTTATGCCGCAAAGGGCTTACTAAAAAGATGAACGGCCACGTGCCGGACAATTACTGGAAACAATTAGAGTATGAATTTAACGTCATTATTACCATGGGGTTTGATTGCTACTTTCTCATCGTGCAAGATTTTATCAACTGGGCCCGCGCGCACGATATCCCGATCGGCCCGGGGCGCGGCTCGGGCGCGGGGTCGCTCGTGGCGTACAGCTTGGATATTACCCGCATTGACCCGATACAAAATAAACTGCTTTTTGAACGCTTTTTAAACCCGGACCGTATCAGCATGCCTGACTTGGATATTGATATGTCCGACGCCGGCCGCGAACGCGTCATTGACTACGTGCGCGGCAAATACGGTAATGATAAAGTTTCCCAAATCATTACGTTCGGTACGATGAAAGCCAAACTGGCTATCAAAGATGTTGCGCGCGTGTTGGAGATCCCGCTGGCCGACGCCAACCGCATTGCCAAAATGATTCCCAACGATCCCAAAATGACATTGGAAAAAGCATTGGAAATCAACGAAGTGCGTAATGAGTTAAACAACAACCCGCAGAGTAAACGGCTTTTTGATATGGCGCGCAAAATTGAAGGGCTCAAACGCCATACGGGTATCCATGCGGCGGGGGTGCTGATTACCAAAGAGGCCGTTTCCGAATATGTACCGCTTGCCCGCGGGGCTAAGGACGTTATCACTACCCAATTTGAAGGGGAGCCGTGTTCTAATTTAGGGCTACTTAAAATGGACTTTTTGGGCTTACGTACGCTGACGGTAATTGACAATGCCGAAAAGATGATCCGTGCCCGCCACAACCCCGATTTTGATATTAACAAAATTCCATTAGATGATAAAAAAACCTACGATATGCTGTGTGCCTGCCAAACATTGGGTATCTTTCAGTTGGAAGGCGGCGGCATGCGCGACCTCATCAAAAAATTACAACCTACCCAATTTAGCGACTTATCTGCCTTGGTGGCGTTGTACCGCCCGGGGCCGATGGAGTCGGGCATGATGGATATGTTTGTGCGGCGCAAAAGCGGACAAGAAAAAATCGTCTACGAAACACCGTTACTAGAAGAACCGCTTAAAGATACGTACGGTTGTATGCTCTACCAAGAGCAAATTATGGAAATTTCCAAACGCTTAGGCGGTTTTACTCCCGGCGAGGCAGATTCGCTACGTAAAGCCATGGGCAAAAAGAAAATTGACATGATGGAAAAATTCGGCCAGAAATTTATGGCTGGGTGCAAGGAACATAAAATTCCCGAAAAAATTGCCCACCACGTGTATGAACAGATGAAGGCATTTGCCGGATACGGGTTTAACAAATCTCACTCGTATGCGTATGCGCTTGTGTCGTATCAAACGGCGTATTTAAAAGCCAACTACCCTATTGAGTTTATGTGTGCGGCTCTCACCAACGAAATTGGACACAACGCTATCGGTGCCGACGATAAAGAAAACAAAATCGTTACGTATTTGGCCGAAGCGCGCAAGTTGGGTTTTGAGATTTTACCGCCGGATGTCAATGCGTCCGAGCCGGACTTTTCCGTGGAAGAAAAAGACGGAAAAGAATGTATCCGCTACGCGTTAAACGCTATTAAAAATGCAGGCGAGGAGGCCTGTTTGGCGATTGCGCGCGTACGTAAAGAACACGGCAAATATACGTCTTTAGAAGACGTATGTACTCGCGCCGAACTGGCGGACGTTGTTAACAAAAAAACGTTGGAAAGTTTTATTAAAGCCGGCGCGATAGACAGCGTGTATCCCCAGCAAGATCCGCGTATTACGCGCGCGTACGGGTTGGCCAATTTAGACTCCGTAATAGAAACTGCCCACCGCATTTCCCGCGGACGCCAACAAACCAACACGGATAGTTTATTTGGCGACGAATTTTCGTCCATGCTTAGTGTCAAACAAACTAAACTGGTGCAAGCCGCGCCGATGAGCCGCGCGGAATTATTAGGATTTGAAAAAGAAGTTTTGGGGCTTTTCTTCAGCGGACACCCCATGGAAAAATACCAAGCCAATTTAGCCCAACTGCGCGCCACCCCCATTGTTGATATTTTGGAAGGCCGTGCTACCGGACGCTTAAACGTACTGGGTATTATTACGCTATTTAAACGCCGCCAAAATAAGAAAACAAAAAAAGATTGGGCGCAATTAGTCATTGAAGATTGTACCGGGTCGCTAAGCGTGAATGTGTTTTCGCGCACGTTTGAACAGGTGGGGGGGCTGCTAGCTCCTAACGCGATTTTAAATTTCTTAGGCGATATCCGCACCGACGACGAAAGCGCCAACATTGAGCTAAATTTGCAAGACGTCAGCAACATTACCGATTTGATGGCGAATGTCGCCAAAGAATTTACCGTGCGTTTGCCTGCCAACTATACCAAAGAATCGTTACAAAAACTCAAAAGTTATTTGGATATGACACGCGGCACAACGACGGTGTTTTTAGAAGTACCGTCTAAAGAAGATCCGTCCAAATTCCACCGCATCCGCACCAATAAGCGCGTTTTGTTGCATAAGGGACTGCTAGAATATATAGAAAACACGTGGGGCAACGCGTGGACCTTCAGATGAGAGCGCGCTGTTTTGGTTTCCATTTTTGAGCATCTAGGCCTTGCCTTGGACCTCACGTACTTGCGGCGCGTTGCGCCGTCCGGTGGCCGTACGTTACGGTCCAACTAGCAAGGTCTATCTATCTCAAAACTGAAAACCGGGTGTTGTCCTTGCGCTTATGCCGCGCTGTTTGTTAACAACTGATGTTATCTTCTATAATCGCGTACAACGGCACAAACAATAAGGTGTCATCCCCGAAAGTTTCTGTCGGGGATCTCCACCTTATAAAAAATGTTTGTGCCGTTGTTACTTGCTACCGATAAACAATTTTCCACAAAATTATTCTTGGGGCTATTTTTTGCCTGCCCATCCGGCAAGGGGCTTTCTGTATATATTTTTCTCTCGCTCGTCATCCCGCAGGGTTTCTATTCTCTCGCTCGTCATCCCGCAGGGTTTCTATGCGGGATATAGCGAGAGAAAAAATAAAACTTGACATCGTTTTTTTTTTTGCTACATTTTATTTAATGATAAAAAGGAGGTTGTATGAAAAACAAACAAGCATTTACGTTAATAGAATTATTAGTGGTTGTACTCATTATCGGCATATTGGCGGCGGTGGCGTTGCCGCAGTATCGTTTATCCGTGGCTAAGGCACGGTATGTGGAACTGAAAACCATTGTGGACAAAATCACACAAGCGCAGGAAGTTTACTACTTAGCAAACGGCACATACAGTAACCGTTTTGAAGAATTGGATATTGATCTTCCTGCTGGCGGTACGGTTAATTCTTCCTCTGCCAACAGATATGATTTTGATTGGGGCTTTTGTTATACGGGCTATAATGGGGACGGGGCTCGTACGGTTTGTTACAATACCAAGACGGGCTTTGGCTACGGACGGCGTCCTCAACATCTTCCGCAGACAGAAAATCCGGGGCGGCGAGTATGCTATCTATATAATAATACAGACGCAACCGATTGGCGCAATCAAGTCTGTAAACAGGAAACGGGCGCCATAAGCGGGCATATTTCAGGCAATCACCGGGCATGGACTTATCAATAATCTTACTGATACTTTTTGCTTTTCGTGCCGCCTTGGTAGGAGTAGCCGTAGTCGCGCTTAATCAGTTCGCGCGCCAAATCTTGGCCGTTCCCGTTTTGCACGTCGCACAGTAGGCGGAAATATTTATCGCGCCCGCAGTTAGATAGCGACACCGGGGCCACGCTTAAAAATTCTTTAGTAAACGCCTTGGCTTGTTGGGCGAGTTTTTTTTCACGCTCGGTTTTCCCTTTTATTTCCGCGGTATCTACGCCGCGCACACGCACGGGCACTTTTTCGCAATAGACCGCTAAGGAACAATTTAAATTGATTTTAAAGGTGTCTCCGTCGTAAACGGACGCGATAGACACGTTTTCAAAGGTCTGTTCATCTTCTATCGGCCCGGTTTTTGTTAGCGGCTTGCCTTGCTGTTGCATAAAAAATAAAATAACGGCAATAATTACAGATGCCCAAAATTCGGCCTTTTTTTGACCGGGGGATAAGCGTTTTCGGGAAGAGGTTTTTCGCCTGGCCATAATTACCGCTCCGGGAACAACACATTTAATGCGTGATGTTCTATGCTAAATTCTAATTTGCCGTTTGCTTGGCGCGGCTCGCCGTCAATGTGATAGGGAAATTGTCCGTCGTGCGTAAGCACCACGTGTTTAACTTGGGTGGTATCTGTTACGCCCAGCGGACGCCAACCGTCTGTAAAAAACCCGGGCAGCGCACACACAAGTTTCCACTTGGCCACGTTGTTGACGGCTACCATATCCAATAACCCGTCGCCTAAATTGGCGCGCGGTGCAATTTTGAAATTACTGCCGTATTGGCGGCCGTTGGCAAATACAAGCGTGAGGGGGGATAGTTGTGTTTTTTGGCCGTCAATATCTGCGTCAAATACAGGCGGTTTATACGAGAAAACTGTTTTCGCCCCCAGTTTAAAATACGGCCACTTGCCGCGTGCGCCTGTTTTGCCGTGCTCCATAAATTGCCACGCAATTTCGGCCTCTAACCCAACGCCCGCCACGTTTAAAAATAATTCGCCGTTTGCACGCCCCACATCACACGGGGCAATACTGCCGCGTTGTAAAGACACAACGGCTTCTTCAAAATTAAGCGGCATACCCAGTTCGCGTGCAAATCCGTTGCCGGATCCGCGCGGAATAACCGCCAAAGCTGTTTTTGTACCCGCAAGCCCGCGGGCCGTTTCGTTAATGGTGCCGTCTCCGCCGATAGCCACCACGACGTCAAAATTTTCAGCCGCCGCTTCGCGCGCCAGTTCGGTGGCGTGCCCGGCCGCTTTGGTTAGCCGCATATCCGCACCCGGGAAATTGAGCTGTATGCACCGGGCAAAATGTTCGGTGTCGGCGGTGCGGTTGCCGCTGACGGGGTTTAAAATAAATCGTATCTTCATAAATTTTTTAGGTTTTCTTCAGACGGTATTTCTGTTGGTTTAAGTTCTAATAATGCCTCGCGGATGCGTTCGCTTTTGAGCATTTTTGCACCAAGCCCGGCCAGTTTGGCTCCGACGGACAGCACAAACGCCATAAACAGGGCAAATAAACCCAAATTAGCTAGCGTGTTTATATTTTGCATGGGCACAATCATCGTGCCGTATTGGGTTTGTAAATTCATATCGGCCAGTTGCACGACCGGGGCCGCGGGTTGGCGGTCCACAAATACTTTATACATACTAATCAGTGAAAAAAAGATAAGTAATACACCAATACAAATAAATAAATAACTTAAAATTTTATGCATGCGTCCTCCGTATTGTTTATTATAACAAATACCGTTGTACGCTCGCGGGGCGGGCCGCGTATTTGATATACTTTATATATACATTTATTTAAGAAGGTTTTATGAAAACAAGCACAGAAATCAGAAATTCGTATCTACAATTTTTTAATAAAAAAGGACTGCCGACGATTCCGTCCAGCTCGCTCGTTCCCCACTCCGACCCGACCCTTTTGTTTACGTCGGCCGGCATGGTGCAATTTAAAGCCAATTTTTTAGGCATTGATAATTCGCTCAAAAACGCGGTTTCTTGTCAAAAATGCGTACGCACGACGGATATTGACAGCGTCGGATTTACCGAGCGTCACTTAACCTTCTTTGAAATGTTGGGCAATTTCTCGTTTGGCGATTATTTCAAAAACGAAGCCATTGCGTGGGCATGGGAATATTTAACACAAGTGCTTGGTTTGCCCGCCGATAAATTATATGTAAGTATTTATAAAGGCGGTATTGCCCCGCGCGATGAAGAAGCTTACCAAGCGTGGCTTAAATACGTGCCGAAAGAACGCATTTTTGAACTCGGCGAAGCCGATAACTTTTGGACCATGGGCCCGACGGGACCGTGCGGCCCGTGCAGTGAAATCTATTATGATTTTGGCGATAAAGGGTGCAAAAACCCGCATTGTGATATTACGTGTGATTGCGGGCGGTTTGTGGAAATTTGGAATATCGTGTTTGAAAGTTACAACCGCCAACAAGACGGCTCCTTAAAACCGTTGCCGCATAACAACATTGATACCGGCATGGGGCTTGAACGCTTGTGTATGGCCATGCAAGGAGCCAAAAACGTGTTCGGTACGGACTTGTTTACTCCTTTAATTGAGCAAGCCAAAAAAGATTTACATATTTCGGGCAGTACCAAAGAGGAAGATTCCGCTTTACGCATTATTGCCGACCACGCGCGCAGTTCCAGTTTTTTAATTGCCGAAGGCATTTTGCCGTCTAACGAAGGGCGCGGATACATTTTGCGCCGCTTAATTCGCCGCGCGGCGCGCTATGCAAAACTCATGGGTAACGACAAACCGTATTTATATACGCTCGTGCCCGTGGTGCAAAAAATCTTTGCGGGCTTGTACCCGGAAATTGATAAAAATGCCGCGCACATCCAAGACGTACTTAAACAAGAAGAAACAACCTTCTTAAAAACGCTCGTTACGGGCGAAGAAAAACTGGCTGAAATTTTAGCTACCGGCACAAAAACTATTTCCGGCGCGGACGCGTTTCACTTGCACGAAACGTACGGTTTCCCCTTGGAACTCACGCGCGAAATTGCCGCCGCGCGCGGGGTAAGCGTGGATGAAAAAGGATACGAACAAGCCAAAGAAACCGCGCAAGAAAAAAGCCGTTCATACGCAGATGAATTTACAAAAGGCAAAGTGATTGTTATGCAAAAATTGGAGCAAGCGTGCCCGGCAACAAAATTTGTGGGGTATGATACGCTAACTGCTCAGGGCAAAGTGTTGGCCTTGCTGAACAGCCAATTTGAACAAGCCGACCAAGTAACCGACGGGTACGCCGTATTTGACACGACACCTTTTTACGCCGAGTCCGGCGGACAAGTGGCCGATACGGGCGTCCTTGTTTCTAACGGCGAAGAAATTGCCCAAATTACGGACGTGCAAAAACCGCTTGGTAAAGTTTTCTTACATAAATTTACGGGTACGCTTAAAAAAGGCGACGTCGTTACACTGACGGTAGATGCCCCGCGCCGCGCGCGCTTGCGCGCTAACCACAGCGCGATTCACTTGGTAAACGCGGCACTCCGGCAAGTGTTCGGCACGACGGTACACCAAAGCGGTTCGTTTGTATCGCCGGAGCGTTTCCGTTTTGACTATACGCTTTCCAAAACGCCCAAAACCGAAGAATTAAATAAAGTGTGGGCAATTGCCAATAAGGCCGCCGCGGATGCGCTGCCCGTTACGTGCCAGACGCGTCCCTTGGCCGATGCCGAAAAATTGGGAGCTGTCACACTGCTCGGCGAGAAATATGCCGACCCGGCCCGCTTTGTGTTAATGGGGGGCGACTTTGAACACGCAGACCAAAAATACAGTTTGGAACTTTGCGGCGGAACACACGTAAAAAATACGTCCGAAGTAATTACCGTTTTGGTGCTTAAAGAGGGCTCCGTTTCCGCGGGCGTGCGCCGCATTGAAGGAATTGCCGGCCCGGCGGCGTTAGACTATTTAAAAGAAGTTAACCGCCAAGCCGAGAAATTGGCGGCGCGGCTCGTTGTTCCGGCCAAAGACGTGTTTGCGCGTGTGAACGCGATTATGGACGAACTCAAAGACGTCAAAAAACAATACGAAGATTTCCGCCAAAAAGCGTTGGCCGCCGGCGGTGTAAACGAAATGACATTTGCGCTTAAAAACGGTACGACCGTGGTGCTACGCTATGCCGATGATGCCCAACCGAAAGAACTACGCAACATCGCTGATACAATTGCCCAAAAACACAAGCAAGCGCTAGTAATTGTGTCGTGCGATAAAGACGGCAAACGCGCCTTTGTAGTCAAAACGGCGGGCAAATTGCCTAATACCGACGCGGTAACCGTGGCTAAACAATTAGCCGAACAGTTAAACGGTCGCGCGGGCGGACGGGCAGACTTTGCCCAGGGCGGCGGCGAGGCCAAAGAGCCCATGGAAAAATTGTTGGCTATCTTGCAATAACAAGTATTTCTAATAAACGAAAAACGGCAGATTCAAGTCTGCCGTTTTTTTGCAAGTATAATTGGTTTATTGAAGTTGGTAACAGGTTGTACTACCACTCGTATGGGCTGAATTTGTTTTCCCTTTGCTTAAAGATTTACAAAAATCAGTACCTTTTGTGCTGTATGAATAACAACAAGTTACATTATCATCAAAAAGATTAAATACATAAAAGGTGCTTAACGGTAGGCGGTTGGCAATCGCCAATAAATGGGGGTCATTGTTCCAAGCAACGCCGTATTCAAACCATTTGGTTTGCACGCGGTGCGCATCAAAGTTAGTGATACTTGTGCCGGGTATTTCTATATCCAATTCATCCATATGTTGAGGATATGTTCCATTGGCCATATGATAAGCGTGACTGGCATCGGCAATCGTTTTCATAATGGATAATGCCTCGCTGGCACGGGCTTTTTCCACTACTTTTTGATACTGCGGCAACGCGACCGCCGCCAATATACCGATGATAAGTACAACGACCAATAATTCAATGAGTGTAAATGCTTGTACCGCGCTCGTCATTCTGGAGAGTTTCTGTCCAGAATATAGCGCGGTGTCCGCCCCTATATTCCGTACAAAGACATTACGGAATGACGAAGGGGCGGGGCACCCTTGTTTAATAACGGTGACAGATTGATTCAGCGGAAGATCCCGTGCAACAGTCTCACGGGATGACAAACTTATTTTATTGTTTTTCATGTTGTTTGCTCCTTGTTTTTTGCATCTCTTTATTATCGTTTTTTTTTTTGATTTGTCAACCCCCTTGAAGGCGGCAGGCATTTGAGGAGTCAACTTCCACTTACTTGTAGCTACACTGTTTTTGCCCTGTTGCTTTGTAATGCAACGCGCCCTCGCCGGGCCGGGCATAAGGCCTTGAACCTCTGTTTGCGTATGATGTTATCTTCTGCCGGGCGGATTTCGTGTTAGTCTGCAACGCTTTTTTCGCTTTTTGGGACTTAGGTTTGGGCCTTTTGGTCCGGTGCGGGATAGGTCTAAAAGCCCTGTCGTAAGCCCTTGTAAAACGCTATACTATTAAAGTAGATATCTTGTAAAAGGAGCGTATATGCTTAAAAAGTGTGTTGGTTTGATGGTGTTGTTTTTCCCGTTGGCGGTTTGCGCACAAGAGGGTAAATTGCCGATTGGTCCGGCAGAGCAAGCCCATTTTGGGGTGGTACAACCGCAACAACCGGGGACGGATCTGTTGAAATCGGCCAAGGTATCGCAAGCGGCGGCAACGGCCCAACTTAAAGAATTGGCTAAAGAATATCCGGCGCATGCCGCAGATGTGCAAGCCATTATCAATATGCATGAACGGTTGGCCAATGTGCTGCGCAACGAACAGCAAATGGCAGAAAAAGATTTCTATCAAAATGTATTGTTTTTGATGGAAGATTTGGCGGCTGCTGTGTCCGGGATAAAAAACGAAGCATTGGTGCAAGCATGTACAACGGCGATTGACCACGGATATTATTTCGCCCCCATGGGCCAAAAATTATCTTCGTTGCGTGTCATTACGGAGCGCGTGGAAGATAAAATTTCTATCTTGTCTAACGGGTATGCTACCCCCCAATGGGGAGATTTCTACAAATACTTAGACGGATATAGCCACTAAAACGCGAACGCAAAATTTGACCCCGCGCAAGCGGGGTTAATTTTTTGAAGTGTTGCTTCCCAACACAAAAATTTAGGCCCTGCTCTCGCAGGACCTAAAATTTTTGGTAGGGATAGGATTCGAACCTATGTAGGGCGTAGCCCGACGGTTTTACAGACCGTTGCTTTTGACCACTCAGCCACCCTACCGATCTGTCATAAAAACACCGGAACTCGCGCCCCGGTTTAATTTTACTTAAACAACTAGGTACATTTATTATAACAAAAAAATAAGTGCGCTGTCATGGCCTTGTTGCTAAAACATAGAAAAGCCAAAATTGCTAAAATACTTTTATATGGCTAAAAACACGTTAACTCCTTTGATGTCTCAATATTATGATGTCCGTGCCAAATACCCCGGAATTATTCTTTTTTTCCGGTTGGGCGATTTTTATGAAATGTTTGATGAGCAGGCCAAGGAAGTCAGTGCGCTTTTAGGTCTTACGCTCACGGCGCGTAACGGCGTGCCGATGTGCGGTATCCCGTATCACGCGGCCAATAACTATATTGTCCGCTTACTGGCGGCAGGAAAAAAAATCGGTATTTGTGAACAAACCAGTTCTGTGTCCGATAAAAACACCCGGCTTTTTGAGCGTCGCGTTACCCGCATTATCACGCCGGGTACTGTCATGGAAGATTCACTTTTAGACGCTAACCAAGCTAACTATTTAGTCAGCGTGGCGGTTTATCCTACCGGTTGGGCACTTGCGTGTGTGGAAGTTTCCACCGGCGAATTTTGGACCAACCAAAACGATAAAGACCCCTCTTTAACCAATTTAGCTGCGGCGCTCGCCACCATTAACCCGGTGGAAATTGTGAGTGATAAAAAATCACTTGCTGAACTGAAACAAAAAATGATGTTACCCGGCTCGCTTACACTAAGCGAACAAGAATCTTTTGACGGCAATTACGATATCCCGGCCGAGTGGCCGTCTGTGCACGCGTGGGGGGATAAACGTAACGCGCTTGCCTGTGCATTGCAAATTGTAAAATATCTCAATGTAACCGAGCCCAGTTTTAATAAAGTGCTTGTGCCGTCTTACCGCGAGCTGACCGCTTGCTTGCAAATTGACGAAAATGCCGTGGCCGCTTTGGAATTGGTCAAAAGTCAAGACGGTAGCCGCCGCGGCAGTTTGTGGGCGCAATTGGACCGCACGCGTACCGCTATTGGCAGCCGTAAACTCAAAGATTGGCTCCTTCACCCGCTTATGGACGTGAGCGAAATTGGCGTGCGTCAAAACTGTGTGGAAAACTTTACCAAAGACCAATCTGCTTTGGCCGACCTAAGCGCACTACTGGAAAATATTTCCGACGTGGAGCGCATCATGACCCGCATCGCTACCGGCACGGCTTCGCCGCGCGATTTGGCCGGGCTTCGCACCTCGCTACTTAATGTAGATCCGTTGGCGCGTTGGTTTGAAACGTATGGCGAAGTAACCCCGCATTTGCGCGCCGCGTTTAATACGCATGTGACTGCCTTGCAAGATATGGCGCGGCTGCTTTACGAAGCCATAGAAGAAAACCCGCCCTTGCACTTGTCGGACGGTTTTGTCATCCGGGCCGGATATAATGCCGAACTGGACGAGTTGCGCTCGCTCAAACAAAACAGCAACGCACGTATGGAAGAAATCTGCGAGCGTGAGCGTAAAAATACCGGTATAGCTAATATGAAAGTGGGTTTTAACTCGGTGTACGGGTATTATTTTGAAGTGTCCAAATCGCAACTTTCCAAAGTGCCTTATTCGTTTGTGCGCAAACAAACGCTTGTCAATGCGGAGCGTTTTATTACCGAAGAATTAAAACAATTGGAAGATAAAATTTTAAATGCCGAACAACGCATTATCCGCTTGGAAGGGGGGCTCTTTGACGAAGTACGCAAAACGCTTTCGGCGCAAATTGAGCACGTAAAATCGTTTGCGCAAATCGTGGCCGAGTTGGACGTATATATGGCACTTGCCCTGTGTGCCCTGAAAGAAAATTATGTTAAACCTGTCGTAGATAACGCTACGCAAGTCAGTTACCAAAACGGCCGCCATCCCTTAGTGGAAGCCGCTCTTCCCTCCGGCAGTTTTGTGCCTAATTCACTTGATTTAGGTACGCCGGAAAACCAAATTATGCTTATTACCGGGCCGAATATGGGCGGTAAGAGTGTGTTTTTAAAACAAACGGCCATTATTGTTATCATGGCGCAAATGGGCAGTTTCGTGCCCGCCGAGCAAGCCCATATCGGACTCGTGGATAAAATTATGACGCGTATCGGTGCGCACGATGCGCTCAGCCGCGGTAACTCTACCTTTATGGTAGAAATGAACGAGACCGCCCACATTTTAACGTCCATGACGCCGCGCAGTTTAATTTTGTTAGATGAAGTCGGGCGCGGTACGTCTACCTTTGACGGTATTTCTATTGCGTGGGCGATTGTGGAGTATTTGCACAAACCCCGTAACGGCCCAAAGGTATTATTTGCTACGCACTATTTTGAACTTACTGATTTGGAAAATAAATACGAAAGTGTGCGCAACTTTCACGTGGACGCTAAAGAATATAAAGATGCCGAGGGCAAAAGCAAATTAGCGTTTTTATACCAGATTTTGCCCGGCGCGGCGGACCGTTCGTATGGGATACACGTGGCCGAACTGGCGGGACTCCCGGCGGCGTGCACGCTTCGCGCGCGCAAAGTGTTAAAAGATTTAGAGGCCAAGAAAGGGGCTAAAATTTCCGCGAAAGAAAAAGACATGGTCAAAGATTTGTTTTCTTCGCCCATTGTGGAAGAAATCAAAATGGCCGACCCCGATAAACTAAGCCCGTTAGAGGCCTTGCAGTTAATTTGTGAGTGGAAAAAACGTATCAATGAGTAAAATTCACGTTTTAGATGAAAAAACAGCCGGTAAAATTGCCGCGGGCGAAGTAATTGAACGCCCTGCGGGCGTGCTTAAAGAACTTTTGGAAAACGCCGTGGACGCGGGCGCAACCGCCGTGCGTGTAGATATTGCCGGATCGGGCAAAGAGCTGATCCGCGTTAACGATAACGGGTGCGGTATGGACGAAGAAGATTTAAAGAATAGTGTTCTTCGTCACGCCACCAGTAAAATCAACCGATTTGATGATTTGGAAACTTTGCAAACGTTTGGTTTTCGCGGCGAGGCACTTTATTCCGTGGCGGCCGTTTCGCGCATGGCACTGACCAGTTGCACCGGAACGGGCGAGGGGCACCGTTTGGAATTACACGCCGGAAAAATTGTTTCCCAAAGTCCCGCTCCGGCTATTAAAGGTACGACGATAGAAATTCGCGATTTGTTTTATAACACGCCCGCGCGGCTTAAATTTTTAAAGAGTGATTCGTACGAGCGCGCGTGTTTGTTAAAAGTAATAGAAGAAAGTGCATTGGCCAATTTGGGCGTAGCTTATACGGTACACGTCAACGGACGCGAAGTGTATAATCTGCCCGCGCAAACCGGCCCGGAAGAAGTGGCTGTGGTGGAGCGCGCCCAAGCTATTTTGGGTAAAGAAGTGGCGCAGAGTTTAGTGTATAAATCGTTTGATATTATGGGGCTTAAACTTTTTATTACGCCCGATGATAAACTGGTCAACGTGCGCGATATGCAATACATATTTGTTAACCGCCGTCCGATTGATTCCAAAACCGTCCAACAAGCTATTTACAAAGCATACCAAAACGCTCGCCCCAAAGACCGTCACCCGGCATTTATTGTATATATGCAATTAGCTCCGGGCGAGTTTGATGTTAATATTCATCCGCAAAAGCGTGATATCCGCTTTGTAAACGAGAACCAAGTATTTGGTTTTATGATGCACTCGGCGGGGGAAACGATTTTTTCACATACAACGCCGGTAAGTGCGGGTGAAAAACTAACGGTATCGTTGCCGCCAACGGCTGCCCCGGCGGCTGAAAAATTATTCACGCCATCCACGCCCGAAAAACCGCTCTTTACGCCTACCCCGGTTGAGCCCGCGGCGTGGACACCCAAAGAAAGTTTTGTGTTGCGCGATTCGGACGTCGCTTCTTCGTCGGATAATTCCGACGGGGAACTGTGCGTCCGCGCTCAAGCGCATACGGCCCCCAACCCGACGAAAAAAACCTCCATACAAACGCCGCAATGGTTTGTGGGGCCGTACCATTATTTGGGGCAATTGCACCGCTCGTATTTGCTGTTTGAAAACCCCGAGGGGCTCGTGCTTATTGACCAACACGCCGCGCAAGAACGTGTGCTCTTTGAGCAGTATTTGGACGCGTTTGAAAAGCGGGAAGTAACCGTGCAAAAATTGCTTTTTCCGTTGCATGTTGATTTGCCGCCGTCCAACGTGGAAACGCTGTTGTCGTGGGCGGATTTTTTGAAAACGGCCGGATTTGAAATTGCACCGTTTGCGGCGCGTACCGTACAGGTGCATACACGCCCGCACATGATTCGTTTTCAAGAAGATGATTTAAAAGAGTTTATCGTGTCGCTGGCGCAGTTGGTGGGCGACCCGTCCAAATCTACCGAAACACTAAAACGCAAAATGATTGCTATGTTGGCGTGTAAAAAAGCCATTAAAGCGCACGATCAGATTTCCGCCGCCGAGGCCGAGGCGTTACTGGAAAATATGAAAAAATGCAAAGACGGGATGCATTGCCCGCATGGGCGTCCGTGCGTGGCGAAATTGGCGCTGAAAGACATTGACAAATTATTCGGGCGATAACGGCTGATGTTATCTTCTATAAGCACGTACAAAGGCGCAACGTTAGTTGCGCCTTTGTGTCGTGTTCACGAGGTTTCGTTGCTTTTCAGGGCCAACAATTTGCTCATCAGGCAATTTCCTGCAGGATTAGTCTTTGTAACAACAGGCCTTTTGCTCAACGTGCAAGATGGTTTATGTCTGATGTTAAACAAGAAAGAATTGTTTGTTCTATAAATTCATTGGGTAACACTGCATGCTTGCGTCGGAGTGGCAAGCTGTTGTCGTTTGCCCGCCAAAGCTTTTGCACAAATTTTTCACTCCCGCCTTGGCTTGATTTGGATAGTAACAGCAATGCCATGATCCTTCATCGAGATAGTAATATATATAGACATCATCAAGACCTTCTATAATTGACTTGGCATAAATACTGTTTTGCCCAATTTCCGACAATTTAATTTGCCAGCTTTTCGTGTATTGTATAAATGTATAGCTGCCCGATTGCTCGCCGGGTTCTATATCCAATTTATCAAATGTATTAGCATATTCTCCGTTCGCCATGAAATATAAATTTTCGGCAGTGGCTAATGCTTTTAGAGCCGTAATCGCTTCGGAAATTTTGGCTTTTTTAACTACTTTTTGATACTGCGGCAACGCTACCGCCGCCAAAATGCCGATAATAAGTACCACCACTAACAATTCAATGAGTGTAAATGCTTGTTGGTTTTTCATATTGTTTTTGCTCCTTATGTATTTTTTACGGCCCCTTTATTATCGTTTTTTTTTTTGATTTGTCAAGTAAAATTTAGCAGGCCGGCAGAGTTACAAAGTAGTTTGGTGCGGTAAAACGCTGTTTAGGCAAGAAAACAGAATTGGTATTAACTTAAAAATAAGGGGAAAATACTTTATTTTGGGGCCAAAAAAAGATATCCTATATGTATATTTTCTTTTGAGGAGATTTTATGCCGCAACAACCCTTTTTGGAACGTATTTTATTTTCGGAAGAACAACTCGCTACCCGCGTGCGGGAATTGGGCCGCCAGATCTCGGCCGATTACCGCGGGAAAAAACCGCTTTTTGTAGGTATTTTGCGCGGATGCGTGATTTTCTACTCAGATCTCATCAAAAACGTCAGCGTAGATTGCACCCTTGATTTTATGTGTCTCTCGTCGTACTCAGGCACCGGCAGTACGGGGCACGTGCGCACGATGCTAGATTTGCGCGAAAGTATCCAAGGCCGCCACGTCATCATTGTGGAAGATATTGTAGACACGGGCTTAACCTTAGACTATCTAATGAACCACTTAAAAGACCGCGGCGCGGCCAGCATTGAAATTTGCTGTCTGTTAGATAAACCCTCCAACCGCAAAGTAGATATTACCCCCAAATACGTCGGGTTTACCATTGAAAACGAATTTGTTATCGGGTATGGGTTAGATTACAACGAACTCTACCGCAATTTACCTTATATCGGAGTATTTAAACAATAATGAAGAAGAAAAATCCACACAACCGCAGTATTATTTCTGTCGGACAAATTATCGGCTGGCTGGGTGTTTTTTTGCTGGCGGTGTTTCTTTTCGGTAAACCGGGCGAAAAACAAACTACGCTGGACTATTCCGAATTTAAACAAAAAGTAGCCGCGGCAGAAGTGTCTGATTTAACCGTAGCGCAGGGGGAAATTTCCGGTCTGTACAAAAATGCCGACGGCAAATTTGTGCCTTTTAAAACCGTACGTATGGAAGACCCTAACTTGGTGCAAGAGCTATCGGCCGCCAAAGTGACGTACAAAGCCCAGCCCGATCGCAGTTGGGTGGGGAATGTGCTGTTTAACGTGTTATGGATATTTTTGCTGATTGGGCTTTGGTGGTTTATCTTTATCCGTCCGCAACGAAGCGACGGCAAAAGTGCGATGAACTTTGCCCGCTCCAAAGCTAAAATGCAAGATCCGGCCCAACAAACCGTTACGTTTAAAGACGTGGCCGGTTGCGACGAGGCCAAGGAAGAATTAGACGACATTATTAAATTCTTAAAAAATCCCAAAAAGTTCCAAAAATTAGGCGGTAAATTGCCCAAAGGCGTTTTGTTATATGGTGCGCCCGGCACGGGTAAAACCTTGCTTGCCAAGGCCGTAGCGGGCGAGGCGGGGGTGTCGTTTTTCTCGGCCTCGGCGTCTGAATTTGTGGAAATGTTTGTGGGTGTTGGTGCGGCACGCGTGCGCGATTTGTTTGACCAAGCCAAGAAAAACGCCCCCGCCATTATCTTTATTGACGAGCTAGATGCAGTCGGACGGCGGCGTTTTGCCGGTATCGGCGGCGGACACGATGAGCGCGAACAAACGCTCAACCAACTCTTAATTGAACTGGACGGTTTTGAAAGTAAACAAGGCATTATCTTAATGGCCTCTACCAACCGCCCCGATGTGTTGGACCCGGCACTTATCCGTCCCGGACGTTTTGACAGACACGTTTCCGTGCCCGCGCCGGATTTAAAAGGCCGCGAAGAAATTTTAAAAGTGCACGCCAAAAAGGTAAAACTCGGCGAAGATGTAGATTTAAAACAAGTGGCCAAAGGTACGCCCGGCTTTGTAGGGGCTGATTTGGCTAATGTCGTCAACGAAGCCGCTATTTTAGCCGCGCGTGCAGATAAAGAGGCCGTCGGAAAAGCGGATATGGACGAAGCCATTGAGCGCGTTATTGCCGGTCCGCAAAAGAAAAGCCGCATTATTTCCAAACACGAGCAACACGTGATTGCCGCGCACGAATCGGGCCATACCGTGGTGGCCCGCATGACCAATCACTCCGACCCGGTACACAAAGTTACCATTATCCCGCGCGGACAAGCTCTTGGATATACGCTCCAACTGCCGCTAGAGGATAAATTCTTAACCAGCAAATCGGAACTGTTAGATAAACTGTGCATTTTGTTGGCCGGACGCGCCGCGGAAGAAATTGTTTTTGGCGAAATTACCTCCGGCGCGAGCGACGATCTTAACAAAACCATGGCGTATGCTCGCAAGATGGTCATGGAGCTGGGGATGAGTGATAAACTCGGCCCGATAGCCCTGCCCAACGGCGATGAAGGCGAAGTGTTTTTAGGGCGTGATTTGTCGCGCCATACCACGATGTCGGATGAACTCTCCCGCACGATTGATGAAGAAATTTTACATTTGATTCGTACGTCCTATGCCCGTGCCAAAGAAATCATTGGCGAAAACCGCACGGGTTTTGATAAGTTGGTAGCCACCTTGCTTGAAAAAGAAGTGGTGGAAGCTAACGAGATTGACGAAATACTAGGTTTAAAACCTGCCACGCCGGTAGAGGTACCTAAACCCGGCACGGATGACCCCGTCAAACAACAAACGCCTAAAACCGTTGAAACGGAACCGAAACAGGCCGACTTGTTTGAATAATATCCGTAAACAGGCAGGAGTGTGAGGACCCAGGTCCTCACGCAAGAGGAACTATTTATGGGAAAATATTTCGGAACTGACGGAGTACGGGCCGTAGCCGGCCAGTTCCCGCTTGTAGACGAGTTTATTGAAAAATTGGGTTACGCGGCGCTATGCCGTTTGCAAGAGCATTGCCAAAATGAGTCTTTAAAACCGCAAGTGATCGTTGCGCAAGACTCGCGTGCCTCCGGGCCGTCTATTTTAGCGGCCTTGCAAAAAGGGATCCGCGCCAGCGGTGTTAACGTCATTAGCGTAGGAATCGCACCAACACCGTGTGTGGCATATTTAGTTAAACAAACGGGCAGCTTGTGTGGCGTTGTAATTTCGGCCAGTCACAATCCCGCGGAGTTTAACGGTATTAAATTCTTCACTAACCAAGGCACCAAGCTCCCCGAAGATTTAGAAAATGCCATTGAACAAGAAATTGATATATTGTCTGCTATTCCCGCACCGCGCGGCACGTTTACGCAAGAGGAAAATTTAGTCAAACAGTACGAACAATTTTTAATGTCTACGGTGGACGCGTCTATCCTTAAAGGAACGAAAGTCGTGCTAGATTGCGCCAACGGGGCCAGTTACAAAATAGCGGCAAACGTCTTTGCCGGGTTGGGGATGAACGTAACCGTAACGGCGGCTAAACCGGACGGCACAAATATCAACAAAAACGTCGGCGCGCTCCATACGCAGTTTATGCAAGATTTAACCGTTAAGGAAAATGCGTTTATGGGCTTTAGCTTTGACGGCGATGCCGACCGAGTGATTGCTTCCGACGAAAAAGGCCGCCAATTAGACGGCGATAACATTATTGCCTCTTCGGCGCTTTGTATGAAAGAGCAAGGGCTGTTAAACAGCAACAAAGCGGTGTTAACCATTATGGCCAATTTGGGTTGCATTAACTATTTGAAAGAAAACGGCGTAGAAGTAGCCCTGACCACTGTGGGCGATAAGTATGTTTCCGAGGCACTTGAAAAGGAAAATTTATCTATCGGCGGGGAAACGTCGGGCCACATTATTTTCCGGCAATTTTCAAACACCGGCGACGGGCTTTTATCGGCGTTGCAATTTTTACAATTTGTTAAAAAATCAGGTCATCCGGCCAGTTTCTTCACGGATCAGTGGAAACGTTACCCCAGCAAATTGCGCGCGGTGCACGTAACGCAAAAACCGCCGCTGGAAACGCTGAACGGATTTTTGCCCGCGGTGCGGGAAATTGAAAAAAGCATGAACGGCAAAGGCCGCGTGGTTGTGCGTTACAGCGGTACAGAGCCGAAGCTGCGCATTTTGGTTGAAGGTGAACAGGAAAGTATGGTGGACCGCGTTATGCAACAAGTAGAAGATTTATACAAAGAGAAAACGGAGGTGCTCAAATGAGTTTAAAATTAGGAGTTAACATTGACCACATCGCAACATTACGTCAAGCCCGTCGGGAAGCGTTCCCCGATCCGGTGGACGCCGCCGCCGTTTGCTTAAGCACCGGGGCCGATTATATTGTGGTGCACTTGCGCCAAGATCAGCGCCACATTAACCAAAAAGACGTTGCCCAACTGTGCAAGTATTTCCCCGGTAAAATTCATTTAGAATGTTCCTGTGCACCGGCTTTGGAAAAAGCCGCCCTTAAATATAAACCTCACTCCGTGTGCATTGTGCCCGAAAAACCCGGAGAAATTACTACCACGGGCGGACTCAACTTTACCCCGGCGGTTACCAAGCATTTGGCACAAATGATTGAGCGGCTACATAAAAAACATATTTTAGTTAGTTTATTTGTCAGCCCCGAACCCGCCGATATCCGCATGGCCGCTAAACTGGGAGCGGATATCGTGGAGTTGTGCACCCGCGATTACAGCGAGGCGACTTCCGCTGCGCAAGTACGCAAGCGGTTGCAAGATTTGGCGTTATCTACTCTGCTCGCAAATGAACTGGGGCTGGAAGTGCACGCCGGGCACGGGTTAGATTACCACAACGTACTTGCGGTAGCCGATTTGGGCGGTATTACGTGTATGAATATCGGGTTTGCTATTATTACCCGTGCCTTATTTGCCGGATTGCCCACGGCTGTTAACGAAATGAAAGGTCTTTTATAAGAGGCGCCTATGTGCGGAATTATCGGTTACGTAGGGAAAAAGAACAGTGTTCCTTACATTATAGACGGACTTAAAAAATTAGAGTACCGCGGGTATGATTCTGCCGGTATTTCTATTTTGCAAGACGGTAAAATCGTAACCGTGCGTGCCGTGGGCAAAGTGGCTGAGTTGGAAAAATCAGCGCTGCAAGTAAGCCCCAAAGGCACTACCGGGCTCGGACACACCCGTTGGGCTACCCACGGTAAACCCAGTGAAGAAAATTCCCACCCGCATACCGATTGTTCCGGCGAAATTGTAGTTGTTCACAACGGTATTATTGAAAACTATTTAACCCTGCGTGCCAAGTTAACTTCACTGGGCCATAAATTTAAAAGCGAAACCGATACCGAAGTAATTGCCCACTTAATTGAAGAAAATCTCAAACATATCCGCTCCGGTGCGGAAGAAGACCGCCTGTTAAAAGCCGTTCAAAAAACCAATAAAGAAATTGCCGGGGCGTTTGCATACGGTGTGATGTGGGCGCGTGCGCCACAGCTGCTCATCGGCGTGAAAAACCAAAGCCCGCTCGTGGTGGGGATCAATAAAGACGAGAGTTTTTTGGCTTCTGACGTACCTGCTTTTTTGCAACATACGAACAAAGTATTATTTTTAGATGAAGGCGAAATTGCCTTATTGCGTCCGGGCAAAGTAACGGTGCTGGATAAAACGGGTAGCGTAAAAAAAATCAAAACCGTTAAAATTTCGTGGGACCGCAAAACCGCCGAGAAAGGCGGTTACGCCCACTTTATGTTAAAAGAAATTTACGACCAGCCCCAAGCCATAGAAGATACCCTGCGCACCGCGCGTGCGGACTTTGGCAAAATTTTAGGATTAGATACGGCTGCCTTGCGCGGGCTTCAAAATGTACATATTATTGCGTGCGGAACGGCGTATCACGCGGGGTTGGTGGGCAAATATTACATTGAACAATTTGCCGGGATACCCGTGAGCGTAGATTTGGCCAGTGAATATAAATATCGTTCCGTACCGCATAAAGCCAAAACGTTAGCAATTGCTATCAGCCAATCGGGTGAGACGGCTGATACCATCGGCGCCGTAAAGAAAGCGCAAGAACTCGGGTTTCGCACGTTAGCGATTTGCAATGTGCTCGGCTCAACGCTTACCCGCTTGTGCGACAGTACATTTTTTACTCATTGCGGACCGGAAATCAGCGTGGCGTCCACCAAAGCGTTTACGAGTCAGATTACTTCGTTATTTGCGTTGGCTGTTTCGTTGGGGCTTCACAACGGTAATCTAAGCAAAACGGCATTTGATAAATTATACCGTGAGTTAATGCGCTTGTCTAAAGCCATGGGCGAAGCGGTAAAAATGGAATATCCCGTACGTCATTTAACACGCAAAATTTACAAAGCAGAGCGGTTTATTTTCTTGGGCCGCCACGTCAATTTTCCGATTGCGTTGGAAGGAGCCCTTAAACTTAAAGAAGTGTCTTACCGCAGTGCCGAAGGATTTGCCGCGGGGGAAATTAAACACGGTCCGATTTCCGTAATTGACAAAGGAACGCCTGTTTTTGTGCTCATGCCGCAGGACGGTTTATTTGAAAAAATGCTTTCTGCGTGCCAAGAGTGCCGTGCCCGCGGTGCGTTTGTGGTAGCCATTACTACGTCCGGCACCGAGACGGCCGCCAAAAAGGTGGCGGATAAAGTAATAGTCGTGCCGCACGTGAGCGAATATTTGCAACCGGTGCTTAACGTGGTGCCGTTGCAGTTCTTGGCGTATTGGATTGCCAAGCGGCTCGGTTGCGATATTGACCAACCGCGTAATTTAGCTAAAAGCGTAACTGTGGAGTAAATAATATGGATCAAATCACTCGTCAGGAAGTTATTTCTTTATTGCCGCCGCGTCCCGCCAATGCGCACAAAGGCATGTTCGGGCGCGTGCTTGTGGTAGCCGGATCGCGCGAAATGTGCGGCGCCGGTTTGCTCTGTGCCAAAAGTGCTTTGCGCGCCGGAGCGGGGCTGGTGTATTGGGCGTTGCCGGCAAGTATGCATTCCGCTTTTGCCGCGGCGGTGCCCGAAGTAATTACCGTGCCGCTACCCGAAAACGAACACGGCGAAATAGCACAAGAAGCATGGCCGGTATTAACTGATTTTATTGAAAAACGCCGCCCGACATTGGCGGTTGTGGGTATGGGAATGCAGAATAGCCCGCTCTTGCCGCAGTTATTGCAAGAACTGCCACTGCCGCTAGTAGTAGATGCCGATGCTTTAAATGCGCTTGCCAAGTTGCCGTCTTTTCGCTTTAAACAACCTTCTATTATCACCCCGCATGCGGCTGAAATTGCACGCTTGCTTAATACGGCGGTAGTGGTGGATGAGTCTTTTCGCATTTTGCAAGCCGCACAACTGGCCGACCAAACGGGAGCCGTGTGTGTGCTCAAAGGTCCGGGCACGATTGTGGCCGTTTCCGATGAAGGAAAACTCAACTCGTGGCAAAACCCGACGGGTGGCCCGGCTCTTGCCAAGGGGGGCTCGGGCGACGTGCTGTGTGGTGTGATTGCCGGCTTGTGGGCACAATATACCGTGCAAGGGTTAACGCTTGAAAATGCGTTACACGCCGCTACGTGTGCGGTTTATGTACACGGGTTGGCCGGCGATTTGGCTGCAGAAAAACTTTCCGATTACGGGGTTTTATCATCGGATATATCCAATTATATTCCCGTGGCTTTGCGCGAACTGTTGCAGGAGAAAAAATGAACTCCGTTTTATCGGCGGTACTTTTAAGTTTGGCTGCCGTGGGGCTTGTGTCGCTTCTCACGGTTATTTTGTGTAAGTACACGGCCAAGAAAGTGTTGCATCCGGTATCTAAACGTAAACCGTTAGATGCGTGGCCTGACCAATTTGGCTTGCCGTACGATAATGTATCTTTCAAAGCGCAAGACGGTGTGGAACTGAAAGGTTGGTTTATTCCGTCCAAAGAGCCGTCTGATAAAACGATTATTTTGATGCACGGTTGGGGGATGAACCGCGCCGATATTTTGAAAAATACGTACTTCTTGCACGACGTAGGTTTTAACTTGTTCTATTTTGATTTCCGTGCGTTAGGCGAAAGCGGCGGCAAGACAAGCTCTATCGGTTATTTGGAAATTAAAGACGCCGCCGCGGCGGTCAATTTTTTAAAGCAAACCTATCCGCAAGCCAGTGCGCGTGTTGGTTTATACGGGTTATCCATGGGCGGTATGGTGGCGATTTGCGAGGCCGCGCACAACCCCGATATCGCATGTGTGGTGGCGGAAGCGTCGTATTATTCGTTTAGGCGGGTCGTGTCGCGCTGGGCGTGGGTGCACCGTCGGGTGCCGTATTTCCCGTTAATGCCGATTATCTTGCATTATATCCGCCGCCAATTAAAAGCCAACCCGGAGCGGTACAGCCCCAAATATAATATTCCTAAAATTGCGCCGCGGCCGGTATTTTTAATTCACGGAAGATATGATAATTTAGTGCCGGCGGTGCAGGCGAAACTTTTATATAAATGTGCGGGCGAGCCCAAAGAATTGTGGCTTGTGCCCGGAGCGAAACACAATAAATGTGCCGTCGTGGGCGGGTTTGAATATAAGCAACGCTTGGCCGATTTTTACAAGAAGAATTTGTAAATATGATATAATAGGTATATAGTTTTCGGGCAGTTGGCGCAGCGGTAGCGCGTCCGCCTCACACGCGACTGCCCAAATTTAAAGCACCCGTTTAGGGTGCTTTTAATTTGGTAAAAGTAAGCGCACCCACTGCTGGGTGCGCGGCAGGATTTGAAGCCCGGAGCGATGTTTTTGTTTGAGTGCGGAGCGCGAAAGGCAAAAACCGCGAGGGCGGGCCCGGGCGAAATTTCCGTCAGGAAATTTACGCAGGGCAAGAAAGCGATTTTGTACTGCCCAATTTTAAAGCACCCGGGAGGGTGCTTTTAAATTGGTAAAAGTAAGCGCACCCACTGCTGGGTGCGCGGCAGGATTTTTGGTAAAAGTAAGCGCACCCACTGCTGGGTGCGCGGCAGGATTTGAAGCCCGGAGCGAGTTAATAATTTTTAATAGTTGTCCCAGTTTAAAAATTCTATTTTTATACAATTAATGAAATCAGTTGTTTAAGGGATAATATCTTCCGCTGTTAAGTGAAGTGCATGAAGTGCCTGTGCGCATAATTTTTACACAATAATCACCTTTTGATCCGTTAAATACCTTGCCTTCGTGAGTTTTTTCTACACATTTCATCTCTCCGGTTTCCATACTTATTGCAAAACCTGTTCCTTCATATTTACCGCTAATACGACCAAGGTATAACCATGTGCCAAATCCTGTTTCTTGATAAATTTGCATAGACCACAAATGATTAGAACGAGTATCCGTTATTCTTGTGTTACGCCATTGGACAGATCCTGTCCAGGGAACCTCTATGGACAACTCGTTAAATTGAGTGGGGTAAGTTCCGTTGGCCAGATAATAGGACTGGGTGGCTTGATAAACGGATTTCAATAAAGGGAGAGCTTCGCTGACACGTGATTTTTCCACCGCTTTTTGGTATTGCGGCAACGCCACAGCCGCCAATATGCCGATAATAAGAACGACGACAAGAAGTTCAATGAGGGTAAATGCTCCTTTATAAAAAAAGACGTCATGCTGAACTTGATTCAGCATCTCACCTTTCTGTCGTTTTAGAACGCGGTGAGATTCCGTATCAAGTACGGAATGACATTTGTTTTTATTCATATTTTCCATATTGTTTGCTCCTTTGTTGTTTTTTTGTCTGACTCTCTATTTTCGTTTTTTTTTTTGATCTGTCAAGTCTTTTTGTGTTTCATACGAATTTGTTATACTATAATTGTCTTTAAACAACGGCTGTAAAGCGCCGCAAATCAAGGAGAATAAAACAACGTTATGGACTGGAGTTTACTGTTTAACGCGTTTATCGGTATTTTGGCTATTTTAAACCCGATAGGTAATATGCCTATCTTTTTGGAATATGTAGAGAACGAAACGCCCCGCGTGCAACGTATGGTGGCACTTCTAATGTCTGTCTCCATTTTTATTTTACTGCTCATTTTCTTCTTGTTCGGTAACCGCATTTTAACGATGTTCGGTATCACGTTGCCGGCCTTCCGGCTTGCCGGGTCTATTATGATTTTGCTTATCGGGCTGCGCATGTTGCAAGGGAAAAGTAAATTTGAACAACACGGTATTGAAACCAATGCGCCCGCCGGCAATACGTTTGACCAAGCGCGTAACAGCTTGAGTCATATTTTAGTGCCGGTAGCGATGCCGCTTTTTATCGGCCCGGGCAGTATCACAACCGTTATCTTGTATGCGGAAAAAAGCGAGTCGCTTTTGACGTCTATTATGATGATTTTAATGCTTTTCTTGGGCTCGTGTATTGTGGCGTTGGTGCTAGTCGGCTCGCCCTATTTGTTTGCCAAAATCGGACGCAACGGCACGCAAATAGTCATCCGCTTTATGGGTATGATTTTGTGCGCGATTGCCATGCAATTTATGATTGACGGTATCGCACAACTTGTGCCCGGTATTATGGATAACGCATTTATCCATACGGGCGTAACACACTAACCTATTTATAGAAAGTAAAAGGGCGGCCTTTTTGGGGGCCGCTCTTTTTTTGGGGTTTAATTAAGGAAATAATAATCATGTGTGTCGTTGCCTGTATCACGTGTTTTATTCTTTTTGGCTTGTTGGCATACGCGATTTGCCCGTTCGTTTGTTTTTTTGGCTACGCAAATGGTTTTTCCCGCAAAAGTTTGATTTGGATGGTGTACATGATATATGTAAAGTACCAGATCCGGCAAATCGCTGTCGCGCGCATCTATACCTTCGTTATATAAATAGATCCAACCGCCTTTTGGAAACGAGATAATATTTTTTGCGCCGTTAAGTGTTCCTTGAAAATCAATGGATAATTCGTCCCAATCGGTGGCATACGTATTGTTGGCTAAATAGTACGTTTCCTGTGCGTTGGCGGCTTGGCGTGCCATGGAAAGTAATTTGCTAAAACGGGACATATCCACCGCTTTTTGATACTGCGGCAGAGCCACCGCCGCCAAAATGCCGATAATTAACACGACGACTAATAATTCAATAAGCGTGAAACCTTTGCGCGGGTACATTAAATGTAGGTCAGGCTCTGCCTGACGGTTTCTCCTTATATACCCCTCACCCGGCTTCCAGCCACCCTCTCCCGCAAGGGGCGAGGGAAACAAAGCTATTGTTTGTAGGTCAGGTGAAACCTGACGTTCAATAAGGCCATATGCCTCTTGCGAGGCGTTGTCAGGCGTAGCCTGACCTACATTTTTATTTGTTTGCATAAAAATCTCCTTATATTTTTACCGTCCCTTTATTATCGTTTTTTTTTTTTGATCTGTCAATAGCTGTTTGGGTGGGCCGGTAAATTTGGGACAGAGTTTAAAGGAGCAAAAGGCAGTAAGGAAAGCATTTTTCTGTCCGGTATATTTTCTTTGTACAATATAAATATGACGTTTAAACTCGTTTCTAACTTTAAACCGGCGGGCGACCAGCCCAAAGCCATTGACGCGCTTACCCAAGGCGTACTAGACGGTAAAAAACGCCAAACTTTATTAGGCGTTACCGGATCGGGCAAAACATTTACGATGGCAAACGTCATCGCGCGTTTAAATAAACCCACGCTGATTTTGTCGCCCAACAAAGTGTTAGCCGCCCAGCTCTACGCCGAGTTTAAGCAATTCTTTCCCGAAAATGCCGTAGAATATTTTATTTCCTATTACGATTATTACCAGCCCGAAGCGTACATCCCGCAGACGGATACCTATATTGAAAAAGATTCTGCCGTCAATGAGCATATTGATAAATTGCGTTTGAAAGCGACCACTTCTTTAACCTCGCGCAACGATGTTATCGTCGTAGCGTCGGTGTCGTGCATTTATAATATCGGCTCACCGGACAGTTTCCGCGAGATGCGCATTTACGTCAAACAAGGAATGGAAATGACGCGTGCGCAACTTTCCGGCCACCTCATCAAAATTCAATACCACCGCGACGAAATGGAATTTGCTTCCGGCCAGTTCCGCACGCGCGGCCCGAATATAGACGTGATGACGCCGTACAGCCAAAACGCGATTCGCATAGAAATTGCCGGACGCACGATTGCACATATCTACGAAATTCACCCTATTACGGGTAATGTGCTAGCCGAGCTAAAAGAAGCGTGGATCTATCCTGCCAAACATTTCGTGGCGACGGACGAAGATACCCAAAACGCCATTGAACAGATCCGCGCCGATTTGCAAGTGCGCCACGCGGAGCTTTTGGCACAAGGCAAAGAAATGGAGGCCTACCGCCTTAAACAACGCACGGAATATGATTTGGAAATGTTACAACAGGCCGGTTTTTGCAGCGGTATAGAAAATTATTCACGTTATATGGACGGACGCCAACCCGGCGAGCGGCCCTCTACGCTGATAGATTATTTTAAACGGTATGATGATTTTTTGTTAATGGTGGACGAATCACACGTGGCGTTGCCGCAAGTGCGCGGGATGTTCAACGGCGACCGCGCGCGCAAGCAAATGCTTATTGATTTTGGGTTCCGTCTGCCGTCTGCATTAGATAACCGCCCGCTTAAATTTGAAGAGTTTGAAAGTTTAATGCCGTCCACGGTGTTTGTGTCCGCCACGCCCGGCCCGTATGAATTAACCGTATGCGGAAATAACATTGTAGAGCAAGTCATCCGTCCGACGGGACTGGTGGACCCGAAAGTAGAAGTGCACCCCACCGCCGGACAAATTGACCATTTGGTGGAAAAAATCAAAGAACACGCCGCTAAAAACGAACGCACGCTTGTGCTTGCACTAACCAAAAAAACGGCGGAAGATTTAAGTACGTATTTTACGGAACACAACATTAAAACGCGTTATTTGCACTCGGATATTGAAGCGTTAGACCGCGTGGAAATTTTAAAAGATTTTCGGCAAGGAAAATTTGACGTGCTTGTGGGCATTAACCTATTGCGCGAAGGAATTGATATTCCGCAAGTGGGTTTGGTGGCGATTTTAGGCGCGGATAACGAGGGGTTTTTGCGTAACACTACTACGCTTATTCAAATATCGGGCCGTGCGGCGCGTAACGCGGGCGGCGAAGTAATTTTATATGCCGACCGGAAAACCGATTCTATCAAATACGCTTTAAACGAAATGAACCGCCGCCGCAAACTGCAAGAAGCGTATAATAAAGAACATCACATTACGCCTAAAACTATACAAAAAGCGGAAGTGGAACTCAAAGAATTTGAACAGCAAGCCAAAACAAGTGCGTTTGGCATTTTGACCGATTCGCTCCCCGTGCCGACGGCAAAAAATATTAAAATGGTGGAGAAAGATTTGGAACAACAAATGCGCGAGGCGGCCGATGCGCTTAACTTTGAACTGGCCGCCGAGTTGCGCGACCGCTTGTTTGAACTGCGGCAGATGAAATTAAAATAAGGAAAATTTTATGCTAGATACATTACCTGTAAAAGCTGTAACTAAAGTGATTGGGCTGGAGAGCGTGGACAGCACGCAAAATTTAGCCAAGGACCTTGCTTTATCCGGCGAGCCGGAGGGCACGATGGTCTTGGCGTGTAGCCAAACCGCCGGGCGCGGCCGCTACGAACGGAGCTTTGATTCCGGCGAGGGGGGCGTATATTTCACGCTTATTTTGCGTCCGCAAAAACCGGCCGCGTGTAACGCCTCACTCAGTGTGCGCGTGGGGGAGGCCGTCGCCAAAACTTTAACAGAAATGTTTGGGTTTAAAACGAAAATCAAAGAGCCCAACGATGTGCTTGCTTGGGACAATACTGCGCGCAAATGGAAAAAAATTTGCGGTATTCTCATTGAAACTTCCGCCGGAGAATGTGCCGACCACTGGGTGCTCGTTGGGGTGGGTGTAAACGTCAATAACCGCTTGCCCGCTGCTTTAAAAGACACGGCTGTCAGCGTCAAGCAACTTGTAGGTGAAGAAGTGCTTAAAGAAATTTTCTTAGAGGAACTGTTGGAAAATTTCTGGAAAGAATATGCCTGTTGGCTCGCGTCTGTCAGGTAAAAAATTTTTTTAAGGCAAATCGTACGTTCTTCCGTTGGCATTATGGTAATTTTCCGTGCCTTTAAATAATTTCACGCAATAAGCACCGTCTTCTTTAGCAAAAGGAGAGGTAACCGCCTGCACTTCTAAACAGGCAATCTGATGATTTTGTACGGCAGTATTGAGGGTATAAATGTAAAAACCTGCCCCGGCATACGGGCCGGATTTGCGAAAGATATATAATTCCGAACTTGTTAATTCTAATGACCAGTCCGCATTGGCACGCACATCTCTGGCAGGAGCCGGACGAGTAGAGAAAGAAGCAGCTGTTGCCCAAGGAATATCTACGGCCAGTTCGTCAAAAGAAGTAGCAAAAGTTCCGTTCGCCAGATGATAGGCCTGTTGGGCTTGATAAACCGATTTAAGCAGCGTTAATGCCTCGGCAGCTTTAGATTTTTCCACCACCTTTTGATACTGCGGCAACGCCACGGCGGCTAAAATGCCGATGATGAGCACAACGACGAGTAATTCTATTAGCGTAAAGCCGCTGCACCGCGCCTCGTCATCCCGCAGTGTTTCTATGCGTTTTTGATTTGTCAACCCCCTCGCCGGGGCGGGCGTGAGGCCTAGGACCTCTTGGGGCATTTGATGTTATCTTTTGCAAGGGGGACTTCGTGTTATTCTGCACGGGCACAAAAAAGCCCGCGTTTAAAAACGCGGGCTTTGGGCTAGTTTATAAACTTTAATCGCCGATAGCGGTTTTGATCTTAGCCGTAAAATCTTTGAGTACAAACGGTTTAGCGCAGAAACCTTTGACTTGCGGGTACGGCGTAAACATATGTTCCGATTCTAACAACGCAGACGTTACAATTACCGGAATATTGCACAAATATTCGTCTTCGTGCATGATGCGCACGATGCCCACACCGTCTAAGCCGGGCAACATTACATCCAACACAACCAGTTGCGGGTGCACCTCTTTCATCATGGCGATAGCATCGCGGCCTGACTGGCAGGTGTGTACTTCGTACCCCTCGCGCGTAAGAATAATGCGCAATAACTCAATAATAGCGGGTTCGTCTTCCACAATTAAAATTTTCTTTTTCATAGTTTTCTTACTCCACTTATATTTATTATACTTTTTTATATGACAAAAAAAAGTTTTAATGCATCTGTCCTGCCCAAAATGCGCGCATATGCAGCCAAACTTATTACCCGTAAAGATGCGGTGCTCGTCGGGTTTTCCGGCGGGGCGGACTCAGTTTGTCTAATCCATTTTTTACATTATTTGGCGAAAGAAAAACATTTCCGGCTGGCGGCTGTACATGTAAACCACGGCTTGCGTGGCGCGGCGGCCCGGGCCGATGAGCGGTTTTGCCGCGAGTTTTGCCGTACGCATCAAATTGAATTTTTTGCCACTAAAGCCAATGTCAAAAAGACGGCGCGCGAGCTAAATTTAAGCCCGGAGCACGCCGCCCGTAAAGCGCGTTACCAGGCGTTTAGCCAAGTAGCGCGTAAATGGGGGGCTACTAAACTCGCGCTTGGGCACCATTTGGATGATCACGCCGAAACGATTTTGCTTAATTTACTGCGCGGCACAAAAGCCAAGGGACTGGCCGGTATCCCGGTGCGCCGCCCGCTTACGCCGTCGGTGGAAATTATCCGTCCGCTTCTTTGCATTACCCGTAAGCAGACCGAAGAATATTTAAAAAACAATGGGTTAACCCACATCACAGACCAAAGCAATTTTGATGATGTGTTTACCCGCAATTGGGTGCGTCACACGCTGCTGCCGCTATTGGAAACCAAACAGCCGCAAATCAAAAACCACTTGGCGCAAATGGCGCAGGAAATTGCCGTGCTGACATCTTCCGCGCGCTAGAGCGTTCAATTTGATACCATATAATATATGTCCAGTATTGTATTAGAAAAGGCCCGGCAGTTGGGTCAACCTGTTTCCGGCTTGACGTTTAACTCGCAAGAAGTGCGTGCGGGTTTTGTGTTTTTTGCGCTTAAAGGGGCCAACGTGGACGGAAACCAATTTATCCCGCAAGCCGTGCAAAACGGCGCGTGTTTAATTGTATCGGCCCAGGAGCCCAAAGAGCCGCTTGCTGTGCCGTTTTTGCTATCGCACGATATTGATAAAGATATGGCTGATGCCGCGTATGAGTTTTATGCTCGTCCGTCGGACTATTTAAAAATGTTTGGCATTACGGGTACAAAAGGAAAAACCTCTATTTCCTATCTATTAGAAAGCATTTTAACCGCGGCCGGTCAAAAAGTAGGTGCTTTGGGAACGGTAAATTATCGTTTGGGGGGCACTAAAATCTGCGATGCGCCCAACACAACGCCCGCCGCTCTGACGTTATTTAAATTGTTGGCACAAATGCAACAAGAAAGTTGCCAAAGTGTAGTCATGGAAGTTTCCTCACACGCGTTAGAACTCCAACGGGTGCGCCACATTTGGTACGATACGGCTATTTTTACCAACTTACAGCGCGACCATTTAGATTTCCACCAAACCTTTGAAAATTATTTTAATGCGAAGTTAAAACTCTTTGAAAACGTAGCCGATCCGCAAAACCCTAAACAAAACCGGGTGGCTGTTATCAATATAGACGATCCGTACGGGCAACGCTTAGCCGCTATGTTTAAAGACCGCGTGCGCGTGATAACTTTCGGGCAAGAAAACGAGGCCGATTTCCGTGCTACCAACGTGCGTGAATTTTTAACGCATACGGAGTTTGAAGTAAACGGTAGTCCGGCGCGTATCAATTTATTAGGCAAACACAATGTATATAATGCACTTGCGGCGTGGGCCGCGGCGGCCGGTAACGGCGTGCCGACGGACATCATTGTTAAAGGGCTTGCCGCGTTGTCCGGGGTGCCGGGGCGTATGGAACGTATAGATGCGGGGCAAGATTTTTTTGCGTTTGTAGATTTTGCTTATACCAACGAATCGTTGCAACGCGCCTTTGCAACGGTAGCTCCGTTTAAAAAGGGCAACGTGTACGTGGTATTTGGTTGCGGTGGACAGCGCGATCGGACCAAACGTCCGCTTATGGGCCGTACCGCGTGTGAACAAGCCGATTACGTATTTTTAACCAATGATAATCCGCGTTGCGAAGACCCGAAACAAATTTTTGAAGACATTTTGTCCGGCATGGCAGGTTTTACCAATTATACCGTCATACCCGACCGGGCCGAAGCTATACGCCGGGCATTAACTACGGCTAAAAAGGACGATATCGTTATTGTGGCCGGGAAAGGACACGAAAACTACCAGCTGATCGGTACGGAAAAACGGCATTTTTCCGATCAAGAAGTTATCTTAGATTTTTTACGGGAGAAAAAACATGTTTAAGCCGCTTGAGTGGCAAGGTAAAAAAGCCGGAGTGCTAGGGCTAGGCAAGAGCGGACGCGCGGTGGCAACGCTACTTTGCGCGCACGGAATAAAAGTGCTTATCAGCGAAGAAACCGCTTTTGCGCAAGCGCAACAATTTGCAGTGGCGGGAGAAATTGAAGTAGAAGCAGGGGGCCATAGTCCGGCGTTATTTGCGTGTGATTTTTGGGTAAAAAGCCCGGGTATTTCCCCGCGTGCGCCGATTTTGTTAGAAGCCAAAAAACGCAATATTCCCGTGTATAGCGAATTAGAAGTGGCCTTGGCGTTTATGCCCAAAGGGGTGCGCGTGTTTGCCGTGTCCGGCACAAACGGAAAAACGACGACCACCTCTTTGTTAGGCGAAATTTTAAAAGCAGACAGTTTGTCCGGCGGGCGCAAGCGCAATGTATGGGTATGCGGAAATATCGGCAACCCGGTATCGCTTTGTGTGCATCAAATGCAACCCGGCGATGACGTAGTGATAGAAGTTTCCAGTTATCAGTTAGAAGACAGCACCTATTTCCGCCCGCGCGTAGCATGTTTGTTAAATATCACACCCGATCATTTGGATCACCACGGCGGGATGCGTAATTATATTAAGGCAAAGGGAAAAATTTTTAAAAACCAACGCGCTAACGATGTGCTTGTCGTAAACGGGGCGGATGTCTCCTGCGTAGAATTGGCCGAAAAAGCCAAAAGCCGCGTGCTGGCATTTTCCACTTATCCCAAGCACTCACTCAAAACAGCCGTATGCTTTGACGGCGATGAGCTTGTGTTTAGCGACGGACACCAGTTGCGCCCGCCGCATTTAAAAGGGATTCACAATGTGGAAAACGCGATGGCCGCCGCGCTTATGGCGTTTAGCGCGGGCGTACCTGCCGATACGGTGCAACAAGTATTTGACGGTTTTAAAGCTATGGAACACCGCATTGAACAATTTGCAGATCACCGGGGCGTAATTTATGTAAACGATTCCAAAGCCACGAATTTGGATTCTACTATTACCGCTTTAAAAAGTTTTGAAAAATGTCAAAATATTTGGCTGATTTTGGGCGGACGCGATAAAGGGGCCTCGTACGAAATTTTACTGCCGTATTTGAAAGAACATTGTAAACAAGTATTAACGATTGGCGAAGCGATGGACAAAATTGAACGCGAATTGCCGGGCTATCCCGTCACGCGTTGCGACACGCTGGACAAAGCGGTGGACGTGGCTATGACCGGGGCCAAGCGGGGGGATATTGTGCTTTTATCCCCGGCGTGTGCGTCTTTTGACCAGTTTAAAAGTTTTGAGGAGCGCGGCAAGATATTTAAGCAACTTGTCAGCGCGCGTATCTTTAAAGACCGCACCGATAAAAAATAATCACAATAATTGTCTTCTATAAGTATGCACCCCCTAGGATATCATCCCGGGGGTGTTTTTTTGTTTGCCTGCCCCCGGCAAGGGCCTTTTCTGTATATATTTTTTCTCTCGCTCGTCATCCCGCAGAGTTTCTATGCGGGATATAGCGAGAGAAAAAATAAAACTTGACATCGTTTTTTTTTTTGCTATATTTTATTTAATGATAAAAGGAGGTTGTATGAAAAACAAACAAGCATTTAATAAACACCATGTCATGCTGAACTTGATTCAGCATCTTCAACGCAGGTTGTTATCGTTGCGAAACAGCGAGCGTGGAAGATCCCGTATCAAGTACGGGATGACACCTAATTTTATGGGTTTTACGTTAATTGAGCTCTTGGTCGTTGTTCTCATCATTGGCATATTGGCGGCGGTGGCCGTGCCGCAATACCAAAAAGCCGTGGAAAAATCACGTGCCGCACAGGCCTATGTGGTATTAAAAAGTGTGGTGCAAGCACAGGAAGCATACAAAATGGCGAACGGAAGTTATGCCACTAAATTTGAAGATTTAGCGGTAGAAATACCGTGGACAGGCACGGAGACATGGGCTCCCAGCTCTATCGTAACGGATACTCGTTCTAACGGAGATTGGTCTTTGCAATTGTGGCGGGGCCCTGATGCGGCAGACAGTGCAATTTATTTAGGTCGCATTCGGGGCAAATATAAAGGAGGCGGTTTTGCGTGGACTTTCCAAAGTTCTTTTACCACCGGCGGTACGATACTATGTTTTGAACGTACGGGCAGTGGTGTAATATTTGAACAGCCCGCGGGCAGTTATTGCCACGAAATTTTCAAAGGGACTTTGGAAGAAGGCGGTAGCGGCGTGCGTAGTTATATATTGCCTTAATTGTATAAGCTTTCACACACGCGGCGGATGTATTTGGCCGCGTGTTTTTTGGCGTCGGTTTCGTTTTGGGCAAAATCAATCAGCACGGCAATTTTTAAATCGGGTAAATTTTTTCGCCGGAAGATTTTTTTATCTGTTTGGCCGCAAATAAATAATACGGGTTTATTATGTTTTTTAGCCAGTTGTAAAACGAGCCCCGGTGCTTTGCCGTAAAAAGTTTGTTCGTCTAATTTTCCTTCGCACGTGATGATTAAATCGGCCCATTTAATTTGCGTTTCTAATTTGGCTTTTTTAAAAAGTTCTTCCGCGCCCAAACATAGTTTTGCGCCGAAACAACCGTATAATCCCGCCGCTATTGCCCCCGCCGCCCCCGTGCTGGGAACGCGCGAAACGGTGCGGCCCGTTGCCCGTTGCAAAGCGCGCGCCCACGCGGTTAATGCGCGCTCTAAAATTTCTACTTGTTTGGGGGTAGCTCCTTTTTGCGGGCCGAACACGCGCGCCGAGCCAAGCGGACCTAAAAGCGGATTTTTCACGTCGGAAATGCCGATGATTTTAACGCTTTTAAATTGTTTTTTAAGCGGGGATAAATTAAGTTGTTTTAGTTGCAGTAATGCTTGCGCGCCGGGCAAAATTTTGTGTCCGTTCTTATCCAGTAACTGCGCGCCGCACGCCGCCGCTAACCCGGCGCCGCCGTCGTTGGTGGCAACTCCGCCCAACCCTATATAAATTATTTTGGCCCCGCGTTTAACCGCGGCCCGTAACACTTGCCCTACGCCGTAAGAGGACGCGCCCAGCGGGTCTAACTCGTTTTTTTTCGCACTTCCCAGTCCGCAGATTTTTGCTGTTTCCACGACGGCAGTTCGTCTGTCTGATAAAAGTAAAAACGGGGCGCGTTTGTTTTTTAGAAAAGCGTTTTTGGCGGTTACAAAAACGGTTTTGGCATGCGGATCTAACGTCTTAAAAAAATCTAACAGCCCGTCGCCGCCGTCGCAAATAGGCCACGCACGCACCGTGTGGCGTTTGGCCAACGCGCACACAAAAATTTGCCCGGCCGCACGCGCCGAAAGGGAACCTTTAAACGCATTGGGCAGGGCTACTATTTTCATTAAAATTTCCAACTGAGTTGTACTTGAATAACTGTATTGGCGGCGGCAGATTTTTTCAGTTCGTCCTTACGCGGGGCAAATACTTGGCGCACTTCCGCGCCGACCATTAAATCATCTATCCACGTTTCCACGCCGATGCCTACTGCGCCGGACGGAGTATTGGAAGAAAGCGAATCGCTAAAATCAACCGGGCCGCTAGCGGAAGAATAATTACCGTTGTAATTAACGGACATCATTTCGTATTGCACGGCAGCCGTCAAATACGTAGCAAAGCGTGATTTGGGAGTTAAATAATAATTGGCGGCTGCACCGAGCGATAAAATACTGCCGCTGGAGCGCATTTCGTAATTGGTGGTGCCGTTTTGAAACGTAAATTCGTTGTTAGGGACATTGGCGAAAAATATCGTCGGCCCGAGCCACAAGTTGCTTTCTTTTAAACGCCATAAAAATTTGCTGGATACGGCAATAGACGTGCCGCCCATGTCTAAGCCGTCATCGCCCAAATCAACCGCGTAGGAGCCCACGGATAACGGCCCGGTGGCTTTGAGGTCTAGCGGCATCGCCCCTACTTGTACGGAGAAGTATTTAGAAAAATTTTTCTCTACGCGTTTGGTGGGTTTGGCGGCCGGTTTGGGTTGCGGTTTTTTGGCGGATAAATCTTGTTTGGCCGCTTGGGCATATTCTTCGGCAGATACGTTGCCGGCTTTTACGTTTTTTAAAAATGCTTCTTCATCGCTAAGCAAGCGGGGGGAAGAGGTTTGCACCTGTGCGGTGGGGGTTTGCACTTGTCCGTTGACAACGGTGGCTTTTTTGGCGTCAAACACTTGATCAATGTCCGAGTCAAACGCCAGCCCGCCCGCGGCCGCTACCGTGCCGGCGGCTACGGCTGTTTGTGCGGCAGTTTGGGCGGCTTGGGCTTGTTCTTGCTGTTCTATTTTTTTCTCTACAAATTCCTGTTGGGCTTTTTGACCGCGGTCGTAATCGTATGCTTCAATGGAAACGATTTGCGGCATATCTACATTGACGATAGCACCGTCGTCGGTTTGGAGTTTAAGGTTAAACTCGTCCATGTCCAAAATCACACCGACTAACTGCGTGCCGCCCTTTAAAATCAAGCGGTGCTTATCGGGCAAAATCTGTTCAATATCGCGTTGGTTAAGCGTAATATTACCGTATGAGGTAGCGAGGTTTAACGTATATTCGGTTTGCGATAAAATAGAGCCGCTAATGAGCGTGCCGTCTTTCATTTTAAGCGTTTCGGCTTGGGCGGTACACAATGCGCCCAGTAAAAAGGATAAGGTAAATAAAATGTGTTTTTTCATACGGTAAAAGAGAAAAAGGGCGCGAGTGTTGCGCGCCCTTTTAGATTTATTTGGTTTCTTCTTTTTTGGCTTCGCAGCAGCACGGAGCAACCGCGTGTTTGATGGCGCGCAAGGCGTTCAACATCTTGGCAATCGTCAAGAAACCGATGGCGGCGGCTAAGTCGCTTAGCGTATAATAGACCAAGTTGCCCCACATAGCGCGTCCGGTAATCATCGGGTGTTTGATCACGAGGATGTCTTGGAAAATAGTGTACGCAAGCATCAAGTAGAAAAGGACCAAGAAAAATACATACAGCCCTTTCAAGCACAACCAGTTGTGCGGAAACCATTTAGCACATTTGCAGCATTTCATAATTTCACTCCTTACTGTTATTCTAGGGAAATTGACCCCTGCTAACATTGTATCAAAAGAGGGCGTATTTGTGTTGGACCTGTTTCAAACATTTTGCTTGACATCGTTTTTTTTTTTGCTACATTTTATTTGATGATATAAAGGAGGTTGTATGAAAAACAAACAAGCGTTTACGCTTATTGAGTTATTAGTAGTTGTTTTAATCATCGGTATTTTAGCGGCGGTGGCATTGCCGCAGTATCAAAAAGCGGTGGAAAAATCGCGAATGTCGGAAGCGATGGCACTTTTACGCACGATCGCTGACGCTCACCAAGTTTTCTTTCTAACTAACGGTCGTTATGCCACGCACGCTGAAATGGATTTACTGGATATTGAAATCCCGGGGGAGACAACAAGCGGAACACATGGACGTCCTCAAACTAACTATTTTTCCTATTCCCCCAATATTTCTTATTCGCAGGCCCACCCCAATGCCGATTATTTGGCTGTGGCCCAACGCTTGCCTTTTAACAAAAAGTATTACCTGTATATTTCTCAAGCAGAACCACATCGTATCGGTTGTGAAGTAAAACCGGAAGCCACTGCCACACAACGCGTCTTATGTGAACAACTTAACCGGAATGGGTCTTTTTAACATAAAAATAGAGAGAGGCCTGTAACATCTGACGTGATCAAAAGGTAAAATTGCTGATACCAACGAGTTTAATTAGTTGCGCCCGGCCGTTTGCAACAGTTCTTGGGCGTGCGTGTAGGCGGCAGAATTTTTGGTGCTGTTACCACCGAGCATGCGGGCAATTTCCGCCGTGAGCAAGTCGCCTTTGAGGGGCGTAATGGTAACGTGCGTTTGGTTGTTTTTAGCTGCTTTTTCTACGTGGTAATTGGTGTGTGCTTGTGCGGCTACTTGCGCTAAGTGCGTAACGCACAACACTTGCTTGCCTTTAGCGGCCTCGCGCAATTTTTGGCCGACCAAACGGCCCGTTTCGCCGCCGATTCCGGCATCAATTTCGTCAAATACCATAACGGGCACCGTGGGAGCAAGCACCGTTTTAAGCCCCAACATCACGCGCGAAATTTCGCCGCCCGACGCGATATTTTTTAAAGGCCGAAGCGATTGTCCCGGGTTGGGCGAGAATAAAAATTCAACTTTATCCGCCCCGGTGGAAGTGATGTTTTCTTCATCCATTTCCACGGCTACGGAAAATTTCACTTGATTAAACCCCAGCGGCTTAATTTCATCGGTGATAAGGCGGGATAATTTTTCGGCCGCGCTCATGCGTTTGTCGTGTAACTGGCGCGCGAGTTTAAGTAGCGCGGTGTGGGCGGCGGTTAATTCGTTTTCCAAATCTTGTTCGTGTTCTTCGGCGTGTTGTAAGTTTTTGATTTTTTGGCGCAAATCGTCGGCGGTAGTCAGCACGTCACCAAGTTCCGGGCCGTATTTGGCTTTTAAGCGTTTTAATTTTTCATGGCGCGCGAGCATTTTGTCCAGTGCGTTGGGGTCCACGTCCGTGTCTTCTTTGTAACTGCCCAGTGTTTGGCCTGCGTCTTCCAGCGTAACAAGTGCGGAATTAACGTCTTGCGCCAGTTGGGTTAAGTTGTCATCCAGTTCTGCCATTTGGGTAAGCAATTTGGCGGCGCGCGAAGTGCGCGTGGCGGCTGCGTTTTCCGCGTTGTATAATTCTTCGTACGCTTCTTCAGCCATTTCCAGTAGCTTGCCCGCGTGTTTGAGTTTAGGCAAATTTTGCTCTAATAGGGTATCTTCCCCTGCCGCGGGCCGGACGTCTTCAATCTCTTTTAACTGGTAAGAATATAAATCTAACAGGCGTTCTTTTTCTTGCGCGCTTAAGTGTAAAGCGTCTAATTTGGCGCGGATGTCTTGTTCGGTTTGATAGGCGGCTTGCACTTGTTTGAGTAACGCATCGTGCTTAGCAAAATGGTCCAATAAATTTAAGTGTACGGATGTGTGGAGCAAGCTCTGGTGGTCGTGTTGCCCGTGAAAATCTACCAGATAACTGCCAATATGCGCTAACGTGGAAACCGTTACGGCGCGGCCGTCCAGTTGGGCCTTGCCCTTGCCTTTTTTGTCCAGTTCGCGGCGCAAGGTAAAGCGGTCGGCGGATAATTGGTATTGCGCGCGGATATTTTCCGGCAAATCGGTGCTTTCAAATTCGGCCTTGACGCACATTTTGTCTGCGCCGTCTTTGATGACGGATACGTCCCCGCGCGCACCTAGCACAAAACCCAGGGCCTCTATAACGATAGATTTTCCCGCGCCCGTTTCGCCGGAAAATACAGTCAGCCCGGCAGAAAAATCAAGCGTGAGATCATCAATGATAGCAAAGTTTTGCACGGATAAGCGCGTGAGCATATCAGCGGCTCCCCCAGTTAAATTTGCGGTTTAACATGGTGAAAAAATCGCGTTTGGTGTTGGTAAAAATTTGGGCACAGTACGGGCTTTGCGTAATTTGTACGCGCGAGCCCGCCGGGAGCGTAAGCGTTTCCTGCCCGTCTATGGTCAAGTCGGCTCCGTCCAACGGTGTTTTTAAAACGGGTACAAGTTCCAAGTTTCCCTCGGCAGGCAATAAAATCGGCCGCTGGGTAAGCGTATGGGGGCAAATAGGCGTAACTAAAATGCCTTCCACGCCGGGCGCAACAATCGGTCCGCCCGCCGCTAATGCGTAGGCGGTGGAGCCGGTGGGGGTGGAAATTAAAACACCGTCACCGAAATACGGCGGCAGATTGCGTTCGTCAAAAGTAGCGTCTACGGTAAGCGCACGGGTTTTATCGGCGTGCAAGACGCAGTCGTTTAACGCCAGTAAATCTTGGGTTTCGTCGTTAGGCAGTTGCACGTGTACGGCTAGCATTAAGCGGCGTTGCAGAATGAGTTTGTTGTCAAATAAATCGCAAAGCGTGGATTTAAATTCGTCTTTTTCGCACGCGGCCAAAAACCCGAGTGTGCCGCAGTTAATGCCCAAAATAGGGATGCGGCGCGGGCTGGCTTCACGTGCGCACGCTAACAAGGCCCCGTCGCCACCCATACAAACGAGCAAACTGGTATCGGCCAAATCGTCTAACGAAGTGATCACCGCAGTCGTACGTTCGTGGTCGGTAAGCCACGCGGCTACTTGCTCGGCCAGAGGTTTATTTTGCGGTTTTTGTTCGTTGTAAAAAACAGTTACGCGTTCAAATTGCATACCTTATTGTAGCAATTTTGTGTGCGGCTAGGCAGAAAGGTTACGGGGTCCAACGATAACAATGGCAAGCGTCGCCTCCACACCCCTGATACCAAGTATTGGTTTGCATTTCCGCGGCGCACATGGGACCGGCTTGGTGGTCTGTTACTTTATAAGCGCAACATAGTTTATTTCCCGTTTCATAATTCTCTTGCAGGGCGGCTATGGCTTTATTTTGGGCTTTGTCCTTATAAAGCCAACATAAAGTCCCGTTTTCGTATAACGGTGAACAAGATACAGTGCCGGAATTATCAATTTCAATATCTAATTCGTCTATGGACGAGGCGTATGTGCCGTTAGCCATGTGGTATATTTTTTGGGCTTTAACAATAGCATCATTGTTAGTAACCAGTTGCACAAACCGCGCACGTAAAACCGCTTTTTGGTATTGTACCGCCGCCAAAATGCCGATGATTAAAACTACTACTAATAATTCAATAAGTGTAAAGGCCTGTTTGTTGTTCATATTATTTGCTCCTTGTTTTTTGCGTCCCTTTATTATCGTTTTTTTTTTTGATTTGTCAAGGCCTTTTTCGCTTTTCTGGCACCAGAAAAGCTAGCAAAAGAGTGCCGCCCCTGGGTGCCATAAAAAGCAGACAAATCGGGAAAATTTACAAACTCGCTATGCTCAAACATGTAAATTTTCTGATCCGATTTGGCGCTTTTTATAAGCAGCACTAAAGGGGCGGATAAACGAGAGTGGTAAATTAGCAGATTTTACTCAAAATGGTATAATATAACCAATATAATAAGGGGGCTTATTATGTGGGATTATACCGATAAAGTAATGGATCATTTTAAAAATCCGCGCAACGTGGGGGCTATCCCCAACGCAGACGGTACGGGCCAAGTGGGCAGTTTGGTTTGCGGAGATGCGCTACGCTTAACTATCAAAGTAAATAAAGAAACCGAAGTGATTGAAGATGCCAAATTTGAGACGTTCGGTTGCGCCAGCGCGATTGCCTCGTCTTCCATGCTGACCGAAATGGCCAAGGGCAAAACGTTGGACGAAGCCGCCAAAATTACCAACCAAGATATTGCTGACCAACTTGGTAATTTGCCCGCCGAAAAAATGCACTGCTCGGTGATGGGTATGGAAGCGTTGGAAGCCGCCATTAAAAGCTATCGTCAAGGCGGTAAGCCCGTGGTGTTTGAGCAACAGGAAGAAAAGATTGTCTGCCGCTGTTTCAACGTGTCCGAAGAGGCCATTATTAAGGCCATTCGCTTAAACCATTTGAAAACGGTAGAAGACGTAACCCACTTTACCAAGGCCGGCGGTGCGTGTGGGCGTTGCAAAGGCGATATCCAAAAAATTTTAGATAAAGTAAACGGCGCACAAGAAAATGCCGCTCCCGTGCAAAAATCGTTTAGCGATATGACCGTGGTGGAAAAAATCAAAACCGTAGAGCGCGTGTTGGAAGAAGAAATCCGTCCTAAACTGAATATGGACGGCGGATCTGCGGAACTGGTAGACCTTTCCGGCATGACGGCCAAAATCCGGTTGGTGGGTATGTGCAGCGGATGTATGAACGCGCAAGCCACTATTAAAAATTTTATTGAAAAGACGTTGCAAGAAAAAATTGATCCGTCTATCACAGTGGAGCAAGCGTAAGTATGAAGGAAATTTATTTGGATAATAATGCTACCACCCGTTGCTATCCGCAAGTAGTGGAAGCGATGCTCCCGTACTTTAGCGAAAAATATGGCAACGCGTCAAGCATGCACACGTTCGGCGGCCAAAACCGCCACGCGATTGATATTGCGCGCAAACAGGTTGCCGCCCTTGTCAATGCCGCACACGATGACGAAATTATTTTTACTTCCTGCGCGACCGAGAGTAACGATTCCGTTTTGTTTTCCGTAGCCGAATCGTTCCCGCAGAAAAAACATATCATTACCTCTGCCGTGGAACACCCGGCTGTATTAGAGCCGTGCCATGTGTTGGAGAGCCGCGGTTGGCGCGTTGATTATATCCGCGTGGACGAAAACGGACGTTTTGATTTGGAAGAACTTAAAAACCTGATTGACGGCGACACCGCGCTTGTTTCCGTGATGTGGGCCAACAACGAAACCGGAACGATCTTTCCTATTAAAGAAATTGCAAAAATTGCCCATACGCACGGGGCACTCTTTCATACCGACGCCGTGCAAGCCGCCGGAAAAATTGCGATAGATGTACAAGCGGCCGGGGTAGATTTTCTGTCCGTCAGCGCACATAAATTCCACGGTCCTAAGGGGATCGGCGCGTTATACGTGCGCCGCGGTACACGCTTTGTGCCGTATTTGGTGGGCGGACACCAGGAAAAACGCCGCCGCGCCGGTACGGAAAATGTGCCGTACATTGTGGGTATCGGCAAGGCCGCCGAACTGGCACAAAAACGGTTGTCCGACGGAAGTATGCAAAAAGTTGCCGCTTTGCGCGATAAATTAGAAAAAGGTATCGTGGATACGATCCCGGACGTAAAAGTCAACGGGGACGTGCAAAACCGCGTGCCTAATACCACCAATATCAGTTTCGGGTATATTGAAGGCGAATCTATTTTGATGTATTTAAATGACTTTGGCATTTGTGCTTCGTCCGGCTCGGCGTGTACGTCGGGCTCGTTGGAGCCGTCGCACGTGCTCAGAGCGATGAAAGTGCCGTTTCAATTTGCACATGGTTCTATCCGCTTTTCGCTATCGGACGAAAATACGGAAAGTGAAATAGAAGTTGTACTTAAAGAATTGCCGCCCATTATTGAGCGGCTACGCAAAATTTCGCCGTTTTCCAAAGAAAACGCGTAGTTTTTTAATCCCAAGGAGGCCCACATGAAAAAATTAGTCCTTTTGTTGACCGCACTTGTTTTGCCTTTTGCATTAAGTGCTAAAGATACTGTCATCTATCATACCAGCGATACGCACGGTTTTTACTACGCTAAAAACGGACGCGGTGGTTTTGCCGCGTTAGCGTCTGTAATTAAAAACGGACCGCAACCGTATTTGCTCTTAGACAGCGGTGACTTTGAAAATGGTACGATAGAAGCCAAAAAATCCAACGGGTTAAAAAGCGTAGAACTGATGAACGCGCTAAAATACGATGCGTCCACCGTTGGCAATCACGCGTTTGATTTTAAGGACCCCGGTATTGCGCCTGTACTGGCGCAGGCCCAATTTGCGATGCTTGCGGCTAACTTCTACGAAGCGGACACGCTCAAACGGCCCGCGCACGTTGAGCCGTATAAAATCTTTAACCGCAACGGCGTGAAATTTGCCGTTATCGGTTTGGCTAACAATAACCCTACCCAAGCCACCCAAAAATATACGTTTACGCCGCAACTGCGCGAACTGGAAAATATGTTGCCCGAAGTGGAAAAACAACACCCCAATGTGGTAGTGGTGCTTGCGCATGATTCGTTTGCGGACGATAAACACGGTATGAAAAATGCCTATATCGCCGATATTGCGCGCCAATTTCCGGGCCGCGTGCATATTGTGTTAGGCGGTCATGCCCACAAAATTATTCAAAACGAAAAATTAAACGGCACGCTGTTTGTGGAAAGCGGTTGCCATTTAAAAAACGTCAGTAAAATTACCGTAACTACGAACGATAAAACCGGCAAATTTGTTTCGGCTAAGTCCGAGATTATCCCGCTCTACATTAACAAAACGGGCGAAGACAAAGAAATTTTGAAACTGGCTAACAGCTTGCGCGAGCCGGGTGTGGATGTTGTGTTGGGCTATACGCAAGAGCCGATGCCCAAACGCGCTTCCAACCCTAAATTTTTAGATAACTCGCTGGATAACTGGGTGGCCGATTTGGGCCGCGCTTACGCTGGGGTGGACGTATTTATTACCAACACGGGCGGCACGCGCGTAGATATGCCGCAGGGCGAAGTCACCCGCCGTGATGTGATCAACATCCACCCGTTTGAAAATACCATTACCAAAATGACGGTGGACGGACGGATGTTAAAACGTATTATTAAAAGCGGTTTATCCAAAGGGCGCACGCGGTTTGCTTTTTCCGGTCTGGCGGTTAATTTTGTATATAACAAAAAAGGTAAAGTCAAAGATCTGCATATTTGGGTACACAATAAACCGCTTGAAAATCGCAAGAAATACACGATTGCCACCAACTCGTTTATCGCCGAAGGCCGTAGCGAAGGGTTTGTATTTAAATCTATTCCCGCTACGCAAAAAGTGCAAGTAGGCAAAAAAACGATTCGCCAACTCATTGAAGAAGGCCTTAGCAAAGGAACGAAAAAAGATCCCATTAAACCCGGGCCGGAAGGCCGCGTTGCGGAGCGGTAATAATGAAACAAAGCCGTTTGATTCTATCCGTTGTTGTGTGTTTTTTCTTGGGGGCGTGCACGCAAGAGAGGTCCTCACATCTGGATATTTTCTATACGGCCGACGTGCAAGGTTTTTACGCCAGCCGCCCCGAGCCGCGCTTTGCTAACCAAGTGGCGGGGGGGTATGGTGTATTAAAATCTTTTTTGGCTTCCCGTACCGAGCCGTATTTGCTTTTTGACGGAGGAAATTGGTTTGGTGCGGCGCCGGAAGCGGCCATTACGCAAGGGGCCTATCAAATGTCTTTTTTAAAGGCGCTTCCTTATTCGGCGGCTTCGGTGAGTGATAAAGATTTTATGTTTGGTTGGCCCGCACTTCGCGGCATTGTGCGTGAATTATCTTATCCGGTGCTTGTTTCTAATTTGAAATTAGATAATCAAATTCCGTGGCCGATGCATGATTACCAAATTTTTACGCATCAAGGTATGAAAATCGGTGTGTTTGGGTTGGTCAGCCCGGACGTGGTGCAAAGATACCGCACCCGCTTGACGGGATTTGTCGTGCAGGATCCGGTACAAGTGGCACAGGAAATGGTTAGCCGTTTACAAGGCAAAGGAGTAGATTTTATTATCTTGCTCAGCTCGCTGGGCGACAATACGTCCGATGCCCCCGCCGAAGCATTACTGGCCGAAGAAGTGCCCGGCATCCATTTAATTCTAAGTGCCAATAAAGACCGCGAAGCCCCCGAAACCGACCGCGTCAATCAAACCTATATCGTCTATCCGGGGGCTAAATTAGACAGCGTGGCACATGTTCGTGTAGATTTAGATAAGAATAACCAAGTTAAAGAAGTTACCTTTGAGGATATCCCGCTGTTAAAACAAAAATGGGATGAAGATGCCGATTTGTCTGCCTTGGCAGAGCATTTGCAAACCGAAACACAGCACAAGTTAAACGCTCGTATTTCTACGGCGGAAGAAAAAATTTCCACGGCCTTGGCGCGCGAATCGGTGTTGGGTGATTTGCTGACCGATTGTCTGCACAAATGGGCGCGGTTGGACGGTGTGGTTTTAAATTCCGATTCTATCCGCAGTTTCTTGCCGCAAGGTACAATCACCGAGTACGATTTATACAAAATGTATCCGTACGGGGATAACATTACGTTTTTAACGATGCGCGGAGAAGCTTTTTTAAAAGCGTTAGAAGCGTCTTTAGAAGCCAAAGATAATTTCCCGCAAATTGCCGGCTTTCGCGTAGAGTACGACCCAAAAGCTCCGACTGGCGAGAAAATTAAAAAAGTGTTTTTATCGCCCAGCGGGCGGCTAGTCCGGCCGCAAGAAACATACCGCTTTGCCGTTACCGATCACGTGCTGGCCGGCGGTTTTGGGCATGACTATTTTATTGATTCGCTGGAATTTAAAAACACGTTTGTGGATGCCCGCCAAATTATGCGTGCCTGTCTGATCCGTCAGAAAAAAATTGCTCTTCCTAAAACAGGCCGTTGGAAAGTGTTATGAGTTGGCTGCACCCCTTACAGATAGGTTCTGTTTCGTTAGCTAATAATTTAGTACTGGCTCCTATGGCGGGCATTACCGATGTGCCGTTTCGTGTGCTGTGTTTGCAAGGCGGAGCGGGGTTGGTGTGTGCGGAGATGGTATCTGCGCATGCCTTGCATTACGGTAACGAAAAAAGCGGACGCATGCTGCAAGTGAGTCCCAAAGAGCATCCGGTGTCTATGCAAATTTTCGGCTCGGATGAAGAAACAATTGCACAAGCCGCCCGCCAAGCCGAAGCGGCCGGAGCGGATATCGTAGATTTAAATGCGGGGTGTCCGGTCAAAAAAATAAATAAAGCCGGGGCAGGTTGTGTGTTGATGAAGGATGAAACCAAACTGGCGCGGCTTTTAACAGCGGCGGTAAAAAGCGTTAAAATTCCCGTTACGTTAAAAACGCGTATTGCGCTAAACCACCAAGAGTTTTTAGGTGCGCGTCTAGCCAAATTGGCGCAAGATTGCGGCGCGGCGGCGGTCACTTTGCACGCCCGCGCGGCAGTGGATATGCACAGCGGCGAGCCGGATGTGGATGCGCTAGCGCGTGCGTGTGAAGCGGTAAAAATTCCTGTAATCGGCAACGGCGGTGTAACAGATGCCCGGCGTGCCAAACAATTTTTAGAGGCGGGGTGTGCGGGCGTGATGATTGGGCGCGGTGCAGTGGGAAACCCGTTTATTTTCCAAGATATTATAGACACGTTTAATGGTCGCGCGGTTGAGGCGCATACGACCAAGAAACGGATAGAAATTTACTTAAAACTCATTGAAGAAAACGTGGCCTATTACGGCGAGCGTATCGGTATTAACCGCTCGCGCAAAACAGCCGGCTATTGGCTCAGCGGTTTTCCCAACGCGGCTACGGTGCGCGGTGAGTTCGTGCGGCTAGATACATTAAACGAAGTGCGCGAATTGCTTGCTAGGACGATGCAGGGGTTGTAAAATTATTCATAGATGCGAGTACGCGTATGATTATCCGAGGACGGAATGCTACTCCCCAAACTTTTACATAATTTTACATATTGTCCTCCGCTGTGGGCATAACAATAGGTAATCCCGGCCCCTTCCGGCCAATCTGTGCGATGATCAAAACTAGTTATAATATACCAAGCCCCACGATTTTGATAATGTGCCTCTACTTTTGCTAGATTGTCGGGCATTAAATAAAATGTCCACCCGTTTGGCGCAGTGCCGTCAACGGCCAAGCTGTCCATATCGTTGGTATATTCTCCGTTGGCCAAATAATAAGCTTCTTCGGCGTTTTTGACAGCTTTTAAATAAGGGAGTACTTGCATCATACGGCTTTTTAAAACGGCTTGTTCGTATTTGGGGAGCGCCACCGCCGCCAAAATGCCGATAATTAAAACTACTACCAATAATTCAATAAGCGTAAATGCTTGTTTGTTGTTCATTTTTTGCTCCTTTGTTGTTTTTTCGCGTCCCTTTATTATCGTTTTTTTTTTTGATTTGTCAACCCCTTTTTCGCTTTTCTGGCGGCAGAAAAGCTAGCAAAAGACCGCCGTCCACGCTCATAAAAAGCAGTTAAAACAAGAAAATTTTTCAAACTCACTTCGTTCAAACATGAAAAATTTTTACTTGTTTTAACGCTTTTTAACAGCACGCTATCGGACGGATAAACAGCGTGTTATCCTGTAACGCTTTTTAACGGTGCACTACCTAACGGAAAAACGATAACAACGAAACGAATTAAAAATTCCTATCAAAAAATCTTCTATTTTGTTATAATATACAGGTAACCACGAGTCATTACACGCGCGGCCACCACTCCGTGCGAATAATAACAAAAGGTAGAAACAAAAACATGACAAAAACATTTTTACCTTCCGCTAAGGAAGTAGAAACCACCCGCAACTGGCACCACATTGATGCCACGGGTCAAACCTTAGGAAGATTGGCGACCAAAATCGCTGTTCTTTTGATGGGTAAACACAAAAAAACGTATACGCCTCATATGGACTGCGGCGACTTTGTCGTCGTTACCAATGCGGGCAAGGTGAAACTTACCGGTAACAAAATGGAGCAGAAAGTATATTTCTCTCACTCCGGTTATGCCAAAGGTGCTAAAGAAACGCCGGTCAAACGTATGTTGGAAAACAACCCGACCCGCGTATTGGAGTTAGCCGTCAAACGCATGTTGGACGAAAATAAACTCCGCGCGCCGCGCATGAAACGCTTGCGCTTGTTCGCCGGCGAAGAACACACGTTCACCGAACGCATGGGTAAATAAGAGGACATTTTATGAACAATACGAAAGACTTAAAAACCGGAAGAAGAAAAACCTCTGTGGCGCAAGTGTCGCTCTTGAAAGGGAAAGGTAACATTACCGTAAATGCTAAATCGTTAGATGAATATTTCGGCAATCATACCCGCTGCAAAGCGATGGTAAAATCTCCGCTTATCGTAACCAACTTGGAAAAAGAATATGACGTTACCGCCAAAGTAAACGGCGGCGGTGTATCCAGCCAAGCCGGTGCGCTTCGTCACGCGATTGCGCGCTCTTTAGCCGCCATCAGCGAAGACGTTAAAAAAGCCGTTAAAAAAGCGGGCTATCTTACGCGCGATCCGCGTATGGTGGAAAGAAAGAAACCCGGTCAACCCGGTGCCCGCAAACGCTTCCAGTTCTCCAAACGTTAATTATTGGAGTTGGAAAGGATGTTTGTATACCCCGCCTTACGGCGGGGTTTTTTATGAATAATTAAATATGCTATATTAAGGAAGAAGTAAAAATTTATTTCCAAGGAGTGTTGTGATGAAAAAAGTAATGTTTCTTGCCGCAGCCGCTTTGATGTTAGGAGCGTGCGCCACCCCGCCCACCTATGTAGGTACGGCCTTGTTTGCCCAAACCCAACAGCCGATTTTAGCCACCGGTAATTCCGGTACGCGTGTCGGGCGCGCTTGTGCCACAAACGTGTTGGGGCTCTTAATCCAAGGCGATATGTCGGTAGAGGCCGCCAAGAAAAACGGCCGCATTACGCAAGTGGCGTCTATTGACCGCGATATTAAGAGCTATGCGGTATATTCCGAAGTTTGCACCGTTGTAACCGGCAGATAAGTTTATTGTTTGATAAAAACACCCCCCGCACAGTTTTGCGGGGGTGTTTTAAATTATTCGTATCTTCCATAAGCACGCACAAAGGCGCAACATTCGTTGCGCCTTTGTGTCGTGTTCTCTCTTTCTTTGAGTAGCTCTTGTCACATCTGACATATGTTTTTTGTTTGTTGTTGTTCCGCCCGATAGCGAGTCGTTAAAAAGCGTTAGAACAGGTAAAAATTTTTCATGTTTGAACGAAGTGAGTTTGAAAAATTTTCCTGTTTTAACTGCTTTTTAAGAGCGTGGGCGGCCTTCTTTTGCTAGCTTTTCTGAGGCCAGAAAAGCGGAGAGGGGCTTGACATCGTTTTTTTTTTTGCTACATTTTATTTAATGATAAAAAGGAGGTTGTATGAAAAACAAACAAGCATTCACGCTTATTGAATTATTAGTAGTTGTGTTGATCATTGGTATTTTAGCGGCGGTCGCGTTGCCGCAATATAATAAGGCGGTAGAGAAAAGCCGTTTTATGACGTTGCTTCCCATAGCAAAAGCTATTGCCAATGCGCAGGAGACCTATTATTTGGCAAACGGGAATTATGCTACGGATATGGATGAATTAAATATAGATTTTCCGGCGGGTGGCACGACAAACGGCAGCTATACCGAGTATGGTAACGGGATTAGATTTGCCACTGAAAATAGATATGTTGTCGGCGGGACAGGCCGTACCCAACTGGAGTGGTGGTTGGAGCATCAAACACAACGCACTCCGGGACCGTATTGTTTGGCAAACCCCGCCGATAAAATTGCTACTTCGGTTTGTAAAAGTATCGGCACGTTTACCAGACACACTAACTGCGGCTCTATTATTGTAGGTTCATCTGTCAGTTGCGATGAATATAAAATTAGTTTGTAAGGGGCAGATAATAAAATACCCCCGCACAGTTTTGCGGGGGTGTTTTTTTATCGAAAAAAAGGGGCTTGACATCTTTTTTTTTTTTGCTACATTTTATTTGATGATATAAAGGAGGTTGTATGAAAAACAAACAAGCATTCACGTTAATAGAATTATTAGTTGTTGTTCTTATCATCGGTATTTTGGCGGCGGTCGCGTTGCCGCAATATCAAAAAGCGGTACTCAAAAGCCGTATCACACAAGTAGTTGCTTATTTGAAAGCAGTTAAGGATGCGGAAGAAGTATATTATTTGGCGAACGGAGAATATACTGCCGATATGGACAGTTTGGCCGTGGAAGGTTCTTGCCCGAAAGATTGGACGTGCCAGTTAATGGCGGATAACAATATCCCCAAGGTGGAGGCCGGGTATGATTCGTGGAAATTGGCGGTAGTAAGCAGTTTTGACCGTCGGGCCGATGTACCGGAATGGGCGGGAATTATGTATTGCTTTGCGCGGACGGGAAACCCTAAATATGACCAAGCTTGTAAGAGTATGGGGGCTCCTATCCCTAATGGTATAAATACTGGGGGCACACGGTATTATATAGGAAAATAAAAATTCCGCCCGCTAAAACGGGCGGAATTTTTACTAAAAGCATTTTATTTCTTTTCAAACAGCGGTTTATATTTGGGGCTTGTTTGGGCAAATTTTTTAATTTCCCCAATTACTTGCGCTTGCGTTTTGACGGTACACGGCCCGCCGATGCACCCGCCTTTGCAACTCATCACTTCTAAGAGTTGAAAGTCAATGGCTTTGCCTTGCGCGTAGGCGTTTAGCATGAGCATGGCTTTTTTGTCCAAACCGTTAATCGTCATTTTCTTAAACGGTATTTTCCCGGCGATAGCGTTTTCCACCGCTTGGGCCACGCCGCCCGTTACACCGTAGTAGCGGCCCTCGGCCGAGATGTTTTTATCTAACACGGCTTCTTCGCACGTTTTCGGGTCAATGTTGCGCGCGCGCAACAAGGCATCAATTTCTTCAAACGTGAGTACAAAATCTATGTTCGGGTCCTCGCGTCCTTCCAAGCGTTTGGAGGCACACGGCCCGATAAATACCGTGGTAAAGCCGTTTGCTTTTTCAATTTCCGCCGTATACCCGGTAGGAGTTTTGGCATCGGAAATAAAATCTTTTAACGCGGGCAAGTGTTTTTTAACGGCTTGCACCCACGCCGCACAGCAAGACGTCGTCATAAACCGCGCGCCTTTTTCAAGCCGTTCCACCAGTTCGCGCGCTTCGCGCTCGGTAGTGATGTCTGCACCTAAGGCAACTTCGGTTACTTTATCAAACCCGGCTTTTTGCAAGGCCGTTACCACTTGCGGCAGCGTGCCTTCCAATTGTCCGACGATAGACGGGGCAATCATCGCGCACACTTTTTGCGGTCCTTTAATAGCGCGTAATACGTCAATGAGTTGGCTGCGTTCCATGACGGCTCCGAACGGACACGCACTCATACATTTTCCGCAAGAGATACATTTATCAAAGTTGATGTGGGCAAAACCGTCGCTGTCTTTGTGGATAGCATCCACCGGGCACGCTTCTTCGCACGGTACAGGTACGTACGTGATAGCATTGTACGGGCACGACGCCTGACATTGGCCGCAGTTTTTGCATTTGTCGGGGTCAATTTTAGAACGTCCGTTCTCGGTAGAAATGGAAATCGCGCCGAACTTACACGCCGCTTGGCAGTGGCGCGCCAAACAACCTTGGCACGCTTCCGTTACAATGTGGCGCGCTTTGACGCACCCTTTGCACGCAATAGACAAAACGGTTAAGGTATTTTCGGCCGGGGTTTTGCGGGCCATGGCATTTTTGGCGTAATCGTTAAGAGAAGTGGCCTCGTCGTCTGTTTCCAAACTGCCACCCAACGCGGCTAACGTGCGCGCGCGGAACACGGCGCGTTCTTTATAAATACAGCACCGTACGCCGGAAGTGGAGTTTTGGGGTAAGGCATCAAAGGGGATGCGGTACGCCTGGGTTTCTAAGTTACCTTTATCAAAGGTTTCTACGACCCGTTTGAGCGCCTCGCGTTTAAAGAAAATAGCTTTATTATCTGGTGTGTTCATAGTCCTATATATTTTATCATAATTTGACGGGTCCAAAAACGGGCCCGGGGTGCACCTTATCTGGCAGATTTGACCGTTGCGGACGGTTTGCGTTGGATGACGCGCGGCATATACATTTGATCATGCAATGTCCCGCCGTATAAAAGTGCTTTGTAGGGCTTTTTGGGCGGTGCGGTTTTTGGAGTTTGCGCTTGTTTTCGGACGGTTTCTTGTTGGGTTTGGACGAGCTTGTCCGTTTGCTCTTTGGTTAGCAACCGGGCGAGCCGGCCTTGTTCAAAGAGGAAAAATTGGGGCGTTCCTCCTTTGCTATTCACCCGGTAAAGTGTTTGCCCGTTGGGAACGGGTAAAAATACGGAAGAAGTGGTCGGGCCATATTCATCCAAAAATTCGGTTTCGCTGATGTTGATATCTGCTTGATAACGCGTAAATAATGATAACGAATCTTTAAGATTAGCCGCCACCGCTACAAAAGTTTGCGGCTCTTTGGCTTGAAATAAAAACTTGCGGTATCCGTCCCCGTGCCCGTATTGTACAAAGCGGTATTTTGTGCCGTCGGCGGCAAGGACGTTGGCATCTTTAGTAGATACGCTGGTAATAAGGGCCAACGCTTTTTCACGCGTTTTGCCGCTAAATAAACGGGTTAATTGCTTGGCATCTTTATCCCAAATATCTACGCCGTCGCTCATCTGTTTATCCGGCGTGCCGGTCAGCTCAATAACAATTTCCGGCTCGTCCGCCGGAGCGGCGCATAGCGGCAAAGACAAAAAACCTACTAATAGCAAAAAGTATCGCATATTTGTATTATAAGAGTTTTCGCATAAAAAGTCTTGCATAAGACCGATTTAATATAAACAAACCGGGAAGAAATGACGACTATTTTTATATAATTAAAACGAGGATGCTATTTTATAAGGAGCGTTATGAAACACATTACATACGTTATGATCGCCGTTATGGCGTTGGCAACAGTAGGTTGCCACAAAAAAGAAGCGGCGGCCCCGCAGGCAGCGGCCGTCAATGCGATTACCGTTGTTCAACAGGATTATCCGTGGACGATGGAATATCCGGCCCAAGTAGCCGGCTCGCTGGATGTGCAAATTCGCGCACAAGTAGGCGGTATTTTACAGGCCCGCTTATATGATGAAGGCGAATTTGTAGAACAAGGCACACAGCTTTTTCAAATTGATGATAAAGAATATGCAGTAGCGTTAGAAAAAGCGCGCGGCACTTTGGCGCAAGCCCAGGCCGAAGTAAAACGCAATAAACGCACGTACCAACGTATGAAAACCTTGCGTGCGGAAAATGCCGTTAGCCAACAAGATTATGATAACGCTCTTTCGGCGTATGAAACGGCACAGGCCAATGTGCAAGTGGCCCAAGCCGGCGTGAACAATGCCGAAATCAATTTGGGTTATACCAAAGTAACGGCTCCTATTTCCGGCATTGCCGGCAAAGAAAACCAAACGGTGGGCAGTTTGGTTTCGGCGGCCGGAGAGTCGGGCTTGCTTACCACCATGGTGCAGATTGATCCGCTTTATGTAAATTTCTCTATGCCGGGTAGCCAGTTTGAAAAACTGGTTCAAGGATACCGCGCCGGCACGATTTACATGGGAGATACGAATAATCCTACCGATTTAGAAGACATGAACTACCGCGAAAAGGCCGTAGAAGATGTGCCGATATATGTAGAAGTATTATTGTCTAACGGCAAGGAATATCCGCGCCGCGGTAAACTTATTTTCTTTGACAGTTCCGAAAATACACAAACCTCCAGTATCGCTATCAAGGCCGCTATCGCCAACCCGGCGCGTACGAGCGAGCTGATCCCGGGGCAATTTGTCCGGGTGCGTTTAGTGGGTGCCGTATTTAAAAACGCCATTTTGGTACCGGCCTCTGCTGTGCTCGTATCGCCCAACGGGTTAATGGCGTATGTGATCAAAGAAGATAATACCGTAGAGCTCCGCCCGGTAGAAGGCCAGTTGCAAAACGATATGTATATCGTGTCGTCCGGTTTAAAAGCAGGTGAGCGGGTGATAAACGGCGGACTTGTTAAAATTCGCCCCGGTATGCTCGTTGCTCCTACCATGGAAGAATTTACGGTATCTGAGCCGCAAGAAAAAGTAGAACAAGCTTCAGATGACGGACGCGATTTGGCGACGTTGGAAAAAACGATTGAAGATGCCACGGCCCCGGATGCACGCTCCTTGCCCGACACTTCTGTTCCGCCCGCCGCGGATACTACCCCGTCGGTAGATATGCCTAACCCGGTTGCGCAAACACCCGCCGTGCCCACCGCGGCAACGGGAAATTAAAAGGGGCAGATATGTTTTCTAAATTCTTTATTAACCGTCCTATTTTTGCTACGGTCATCTCGCTACTTATTGTACTGGCGGGTATCGTTTCTATCACTTCGCTGCCGGTAGAACAATACCCCGATTTGACCCCGCCTACCATTGAGGTTGCGGCCTCGTATCCCGGGGCCAGCCCGGAAGTAATCGCTACCACCGTAGCCGCTCCGTTAGAGCAACAAATTAACGGCGTGGAAGATATGCTTTATATGAACTCCACTTCTTCTTCCAACGGCGATATGAGTTTGCTGGTCTCTTTTAAAGTAGGCACAGACCCCGACCAAGCCATGATTAACGTTAACAACCGTGTCCAACAGGCCACTTCTTCCCTGCCGCAAGACGTGCGCCGCTACGGGGTGACGGTGGATAAAAAATCTTCGGCCATGTTGCAAATTATTGCCTTATACTCGCCGTCGGGTCAAACCGATACAACAACAATTGGTAACTACGCACTTGTCAACATTGTGGATGACTTAAAACGCGTAGAAGGGGTGGGGGACGCACAGGTCATGTCCGCCAACGATTATGCGATCCGTATTTGGACGAAACCGGATGTGTTATCCCAACGTAATTTAACGGTGGGAGATATCGCCGCGGCCGTGCAAGCGCAAAATGCGCAACGTGCGGCGGGCAAAATCGGTCAGCCGCCTTTGCCGGTGCACGTGGACCGCACGTACACCATTGTGGCTCCGGGCCGTTTGACTACGCCGGAAGAATTTGAAAATATCATTTTGCGCGCCAGCCCCGACGGAACAACGCTATTATTAAAAGACGTCGCGCGGGTGGAACTGGGCAGTCAGACGTATGAATTTAATGGCAGTTACAACGGCAAACCGGCTGTGCCGATAGGCATTTTCCTTTCGCCGGGTGCTAACGCGGTGGCTACCGCTAATGCGGTAGGCGAGCGTATGCAAGAACTGTCCCAACAATTCCCGCCGTCAATGGATATGGAATATAAAGTGGCGTACGATACCACGCTCTTTGTAAAAGAATCTATTAAGGAAGTGATCCATACACTTTTAGAAGCCATGGTGCTCGTGTTCTTGGTTGTTTATTTATTCTTAAAAGATTGGCGGGCTACCTTAATTCCGTGTTTAGCGGTGCCGGTGTCTATTATCGGTGCGTTTGCCGGGATGAAATTATTTGGCTTTTCTATCAATACGCTTACGCTGTTTGGGCTCGTACTGGCTATCGGTATGGTAGTAGACGACGCTATTGTAGTGATTGAAAACGTAGAGCGTTTGATGAGCGAAGAAAAATTGCCCGTCAAAGAAGCTACTATTAAAGCGATGGAAGAAGTATCCGGCCCGGTGGTGGCGATTGTGCTAGTGCTGTGTTCGGTGTTCGTGCCGGTGGCGTTTATGGGCGGACTTACGGGCGTGATGTATCAGCAATTTGCTATTACGATTGCGGTGTCTGTGGTTATTTCCGGCTTAGTCGCTCTTACCTTAACGCCTGCCTTGTGCGCGCTACTCTTGCGCCATAAAGAAGAACCGACCCACGGCTTTTTCTATTGGTTTGACCAAAAGTTTGAGAAACTCACCGGGAAATACGGCAGTTGGGTATCTTTCTTTATCCGCCGCGTGCCGGTGTCTGCTGTGGTGTTGGTGTTGTTGGTAGCGGGGATGTTGGGACTTTTTAAAATAGTCCCCGGCAGTTTGCTGCCCGATGAGGACCAAGGGTTTATTATGGTGTCGGCGCAATTAGACCCGGCCTCGTCTTTAACAAGCAGCGACGAAGTATCCAGCACGTTGGAAAAAATTATTACCAGTAACCCGGCCGTTGCCCAAGACATGACATTTACCGGATACGACCTTTTAAGTGGCACCCAAAAGGCCAGTGCGGTATCGTCGTTTGTGATGTTAAAACCGTGGGAAGAACGCAAAACAGAAGCGTTGTCTTCGCTAGGGGTAGTAGCCGCGGTTTATCAGGCGGCTATGCAAAAAATCCCGACGGCTATTGTCATGCCGTTTAACCCGCCGCCCATTATGGGTATGAGTACGACAGGCGGCTTGGAAGGGTATATCCAAAACCGCGGATCGGGTGATAGCCGTGAACTGGAAAAACAAATCCAAACGTTCATGGATGCAGTTAAAAAACGCCCGGAAATTTCCAGCGTTACCAGTACGTTTTCGGCCGATGTGCCGCAATACTCGCTCACGGTGGACGAAACAAAAGCCCACGCGATGGGTGTTTCGTTGGATGATTTATACGCTACGTTACAAGGTTCTTTCGGCACGACGTACGTTAACGATTTTACCTACATGGGCCGCAGTTTTAAAGTGATGATTCAGGCCGACGGTGCGTACCGCGCGAAGCCCGAACAAATCAGCGGTGTATACGTGCGCGCACAAAGCGGAGCTATGGTGCCGCTTTCTGCATTAGTTACGCTAACGCCGTCGTTAGGGCCGGATATGGTGGAGCGGTTTAACGTGTTCCCGGCCGCTAAGTTTATTGCTAACCCGGCCGCCGGGTATAGCTCCGGCGACGCGATCTTAGCCGTGGAAGAAACAGCCAAAGCCACGTTAGACCCGAGTTTCACACTGGCGTGGACGGGTACAACTTACCAAGAAAACTTGGCAGGCAGTTCCTCTATGCAAGCGTTGTTGCTGGGAATTTTGGTGGTGTTCCTAATCTTAGCCGCGCAGTATGAAAAATGGAGCTTGCCGGTAGCCGTACTAATGGCGGTGCCGTTTGCGGTATTTGGGGCGTTACTGGGTACATTTATGCGCGGGCTGTCTAATGATATTTACTTTCAAATTGCGCTCGTGGCTCTAGTCGGTTTGGCCGCGAAGAACGCTATTTTGATTGTAGAATTTGCGGTGCTCTTAAAAGAGCAAGGCGAAGCTAAAGCCAAAGCCGCCGTGGACGCAGCCAAACTGCGCTTTCGGCCGATTGTGATGACGTCTTTGGCGTTTATTTTAGGATGTGTGCCGCTGATGATTAGCAGTGGTGCGGGCGCGGCCAGCCGCCACTCTATCGGCACAGCCGTTGTATTTGGTATGCTTATTGCTACCGGCGTTGCGCCCTTGTTTATCCCGCTGTTCTTCTGTTGGTTTAGCGGTAAAGATAATGAAGCTCCGTTAGGTGGAAAATTGGAGGAAACAAAATGAAAAAAATTGCTTTAACCTTATTTTCATTGGCTTGTTTAGGTGGGTGTTTGTTAGGCCCCAACTACAAACAACCCGAGCTAGACTTGCCGCAAGGCGGTCAATCCGGCGATAAGTTTGGCATTTTTACAACGGCCCAATGGTGGGACGTATTTGAAGACCCGGTGTTAGACGGGCTAGAAGAACAAGCCCTTGCTTACAACCAAGATTTACAAGCCGCTATCGCGCGTGTGGACGAAGCGCGTGCCGATGTGGGGATTGCCAGTGCCGACCAAATGCCTACGCTTTCCGCCGGAGCGCAAAGCGGTCGGGAAGGGAACAACGCAGGATCCGGCGAGAGTCAAAGCACGGCGGGTTTATCGGCCTCATTTGAATTAGATTTGTGGGGCAAATATCGCCGCTTGTCTGAGGCGGCCCGTGCCAAACTGCTCGCTAGCGAAGCAGCGCGTGATACGGTACGCTTAACGCTTACGGCCGACGTAGCCAACAGCTATTTTACGCTTCGCATGTTAGATGCGCAACAAAAAATTTTGCAGCGCACCTTGCAAGCGCGCGAAGAAAATGTGCGCATTTATGAGTCGCGTTACAAAGCCGGCTACTCTACCGAAGTGGATTTGCGCCGCGTACAAGCTAATAAAGACAGCGTACAAGCGCAACTGCAACAACTCAATTTGCAACGCGAACAACAAGAAACCGCGCTAGCCGTTTTACTTGGTCAGTCGCCGCGCGAGATTATCGCGCGTAATATCCCGCGCGGTAAAACATTGACGGAGCTTAATTTAGTGCCGGATGTCCCGGCTGATTTGCCCTCTGATTTGTTGGAACGCCGCCCGGATGTGCGCTCGGCCGAAGAGCAACTGGTTGCCGCCAATGCTAATATCGGCGCGGCGCGTGCGGCGTATTTTCCGTCTATCTCGCTAACCGGTACGGCGGGGTTTGCCAGTAACGCCCTAACTGATTTGTTTACCGGCGGTGCCGGCGTGTGGAACATAGCCGGCAACGCGCTCGCTCCCATTTTTGAGGGTGGCAAAATTAAAGCGCAAAACAAAAAAGCCGAAGCGCAATACCGCGAGCAGTTGGCGTCTTACACCAAAACGGTGCAAACGGCTTTTAAAGAAGCGTACGATGCGTTGGCCGCCAACCGTATCAACCGCGATATTTTTGATTCGTATAGTTCGCAGACCGCGGCGATGAAACGCAGTTACGAGCTCACCAAAAAACAGGAAAGCGCGGGGCTGATCGGCGTAACTGATTTGCTGAGTGTGGAAGAAACGCTTTTATCGGCTGAGATGAATTTGGCTAATTCGCGCGCCAATGAATTATCCGCAGTAGTAAATTTATGTAAAGCCCTCGGCGGCGGTTGGAAAGTGAATTAAAAGTTGTAATATCTTTTTGGAAACGGTCCTTTGAAAAAGGGCCGTTTTTTGTTGTCTTTTTGGGCAAGGAAGTTGTTGCACTGCAAAGCAACAATGCAAAAAGAGTGTGGCTCTAATTAAGTAGAAGTTGACTCCCCTTTTGCCTGCCCCCGGCAAGGGGGCTTTCCAGCCAATATTTTTTCTCCCGCTCGTTACCCCGACCCTGCGGGTGGCAAAAATGCGGGACAAAGCGGGAGAAAAAAATAAAACTTGACATCGTTTTTTTTTTTGCTACATTTTATTTAATGAAACAAAGGAGGTTGTATGAAAAACAAGCAAGCATTTACACTTATAGAGTTATTAGTCGTTGTTCTTATTATCGGTATTTTAGCGGCGGTGGCATTGCCGCAGTATAAAGTAGCGGTAGCCAAAGCGCGTATGGCGCAACTTATCACGCTTGCCAATGCTGTTGCCCAAGCCGAGGAACGCTATTATTTAGCCAACGGACAATACACAACCGATTGGGAAGAATTGGATATTGGGTTAGAGGGAACGATAACAAATACAGCCATTGAAACAATTTTGACTAATCCGGTAGGTTGGACTATTACACTCAACGCGTATGTGGCAGGGGCCCGTAACGAGTCGGTAGATGCTAAAGATTCTCGTTTGCCTTCGGGTACACATTTGGTATATGTGTATGATAATGCAACCAATGCGGGCGCGCGCGGGTTACGTTTTTGCTATGCGGGGCAAAATAATACGTTAGGTAATTTGATTTGTAAAAATGCTACCGGGCGCACCTCGCCGTCCGGAGAACCTACCGGCGAATATAGTTATCTCTTTTAACCTGTATTTTTGCTAAAATATAATTATGGAACGGACGGCCCTTTGTCCGCTGGACGGACGATATAGCGGCAAATTGGGCACGCTCACGCAGGTCATGGGCGAGGCCGCGTTCGCCGCATACCGTTTGCAAACGGAAATTTTGTGGTTGCAACTGTTGGCCGACTTAAAACTCCCTCACTTTACACCTCTTACCGTTAGCGAAAAAAAATTATTGGCTACGCTGTGCGCGCCAAGCGAAAACGATTTATCCGTTCTGCGCGCGATTGAATTTGACGGTTACAAAAATATTCCCGCTACCCGACACGACGTCAAAGCTGTGGAATATTTTTTGCGTTTGAAATTGCAAAACACGTCGTTGAAAGACCGTTTGAATTGGATACATTTTGCGCTTACCAGCGAGGACGTCAACAGCGTTTCCTACGCGCTCATGCTATCTAACGGCGTTGAAAAAGTTTTGTTGCCCGCGTTGGAAAAATTGTGCCGCGCGCTTTTGCAACTCGCGCGTAAAGAAGCCGCCGCCGTAATGCTCGCCCGTACGCACGGACAAGTTGCCGTACCGACGACGTTTGGTAAGGAAATTCGCGTGTTTGCAGACCGCTTAACGCGGCAAATCGCGCAGTTAAAAAAGCAACAAATTTCCTGTAAATTTAGCGGGGCCGTAGGGAATTTTAATGCGCACGCGGCCGCTTTCCCGGCGGTAAACTGGCCTAAAACGGCGGACCGTTTGATAAGCGCGCTCAACAAAAACCGTAAAATTAAAATTTATCGCACGCCTGTTTCTACGCAAGTAGATCCGCGCGACAGCTACGCCGAACTTTTTGATAATTTGCGCCGCATAAACGTCATTTTGATTGATTTTTGCCGCGATATGTGGCACTATATTTCCGCCGGACTCGTGCAACAGCAAACCCAAAAAGGCGAGGTCGGCTCGTCCACCATGCCGCAAAAAGTAAATCCCATTGATTTTGAAAATGCCGAAGGAAACTTGCAACTGGCCGCCAATTTGTGCGATTTCTTTTCCGGCAAACTTCCCGTGTCGCGCTTGCAGCGTGATTTGTCCGACTCCACCGTTTTACGTAATATGCCGCTGGTATTTGGATATATGTGTGTGGCGTTGTCGTCCTTGCAAAACGGGCTTGGTAAAATTTGCTTGGACCGCGCGGCCGCGGCGGACGAAGTGAAAAATCATCCCGAAGTGTTAGCCGAGGCGATCCAAACGGTTTTGCGCGCGGCGGGTGAGAAAAACCCGTACGAAAAACTGCGCGACGTTACCCGCGGCCGCGCGGTTACATTACACCATTTGCAACAAGTGATAGAAACAGCAAACGTGCCGGAAAATATTAAAAAACAACTGCGTGCGCTGACGCCGGAAAAATACACCGGGTTGGCCGAAAAATTAGCAAGGGGGAAACATGATTGATTTAGTGTGCGGCGGACAAGCCGGAGATGAAGGAAAAGGCAAAATTTCCGCGTATTTATCGTATAAAGGCAATTACGATTATTGCGTGCGTGTGGGTGGCCCCAACGCGGGGCATACCGTCGTGCAAAACGGGGTTTCCTATACACTTAAAAATATCCCGTCTGGCTTTTTAAACCCTAAAACCAAACTCGTTTTGGGTGCGGGAGCGTACACCAAAACCGAGTGGTTATTGGACGAAGTGAAAAAAACAAATACGCAAGACCGTTTAATTATTGACCCGTATGCCGTTTTGATTACCGACGAGCAAACACAAGCCGAACGCGGCGCAAGCCATTTTATGAATCACATCGGCAGTGTGGGTACGGGGCTTGGGCAAGCCGTCAAAGAGCGTATTGAACGGCGCGATATTAAATTTGCTAAAGACGAGCCGTTACTTAAAGAATTTATCCAAGACGTGCCGGAACTCTTAAACCGCTGTTTAGATAAAGGCGGCGATATTTTGTTGGAAGGCACGCAAGGTATTAAACTTTCTTTGTTACACGGCGAATATCCGTTTGTAACGTCGCGCGATACCACCGCCAGTACGTTTTTGGGCGAGGCCGGACTCGGCCCCAAAAGCGTGCGCGATGTGTACGTGGTGTTTAAACCTTATATCACACGCGTAGGCCCCGGCCCGCTTGAAAAAGAAATTTCCGACGAAAAAGAATTGGAAATTTACCACACCAAAGGCCACGAAATTGGTAGCGTGAGCAAACGCTTGCGCCGCGTGGGCGAGTTTGAAAAGCGTTCCGCTTCGCGCGCGATTATGATTAACAATTGCACCAAAATCGCTATTACGCATATTGATATGTTCCCCGGCAACGACCGCGTAAAAAAAGAAGAAGATTTTACGCCGGAAGCCAAAAAATTCTTGGCTGATTTGCGGGCGCTATCGGCGCAGGTGTATCCGCATCCTAAAATTGCGCTTATCTCTACCGGCCCGGACATGGAAGATACGTTAGTATTATAACGGCCCTGGTAAGTTTCGGTTTACGCACGATGCACAAAATAAACCAATTTTGTGCATCGTTGCTTTTCAGGGCCAACCATTTTCCAAATTTAAGCGCTTTTTTCGTCTCTTGCGGCTTACATAACTAGCGCTATGCCGCGCCGCAACTAAATCCGAAAAAATCATCTTAAATTTGAAAAATCAGGCAATCATCCGCAATACCATTCTTTTGGTTGGCAGGCCGTTCCGGGCGGGTTCCGTGCTAACTAGTAAGCGGATTAATTAAACCGATATAACCACACTCCACTTGTATCACCACCGTATCCCCCCGTAGTAGGTGTGGTTGTTTTACCAGTCATGTTTTGGCATAATTTATTGCCCTTTTCCCATGTTCTCCTAGCACCGCACATTTTATTGTTAGGATAACTGATGAAGTAGGATAAACGGGTGTCAACCGGGTTAAAATAACAATATATATTATCTACGCGGTCACTCATGTCGGCCGATAATATACAGTGAAAATCTTTATAAGTTTTTTCTTGCTCATCCCCTGTGCCGGGCACATCAATAGACAGTTCGTCAAAGCGGCTGGGGAAATGCCCATTAGCCAGTTGATACGCTAAGGCGGCTTTATGGATGGCATCTCCAAATGCCATTAGTTGGGTGTATTGGCTTTTTAAGACGACCATTTTATACTGCGGCACCGCCACCGCCGCTAATATACCGATGATTAAAACGACGACCAATAATTCAATAAGCGTAAATGCTTGTTTGTTGTTCATATTGTTTGCTCCTTGTTGTTTTTTTCGTCCCTTTATTATCGTTTTTTTTTTTGATTTGTCAAGCCCCTTGCCGCAAGTGGGCGAGGAGGCTTTTTCATACAAGCTAAAATTGTTAAAATATCAAAAGAGGTTTTTTTATGAAAGATATTGTTTTTGATTTGGGCGGAGTTTTAATTGACTGGAATCCGCGTTATTTATATAAGAAAATTTTTTCCACCGATACGGAAATGGAGTGGTTTTTAACTAATGTCTGCACATCCCAATGGAACACACAACAAGATGCCGGACGGAGTTTTGAAGAAGGTATTGAGTTGCTGTCCAAAAAATACCCGGAGTATGCGTTTGCGATTAACTTTTATTACACCCGTTGGGACGAAATGCTCGGCGGCGCGATTGAAGGCACGGTGGATATTTTGCGCGAGCTGAAAGGCCGCCACCGTCACTTGTACGCGCTAAGTAATTGGTCCGCAGAGACATTTCCTATCGCTAAACAAAAATACGATTTTTTGAAATGGTTTGACGGAATTGTGATGTCCGGCGAGGAAAAACTGGTCAAACCCGACCCGCAGATTTATTCGCGCTTGCTTACGCGTTACAATTTGCGCGCACCAAATTGCATTTTTATTGACGATAACCAAGCCAATATCTCTAAGGCGGCAGACTTGGGGTTTGAAACTATTTTGTTTACAAACCCGGAAGATTTGCGCCGTATCTTAATGAGCCGCTCGGTGTTGTAAGATAAATTCATTTGGATACAAACGGCAGATCGTAAAGATCTGCTGTTTTTTTTGTGATTTTTCCGCCTTGAAAAATAAAGCTTGACATCGTTTTTTTTTTTGCTACATTTTATTTAATGATAAAAAGGAGGTTGTATGAAAAACAAACAAGCATTTACGCTGATTGAATTATTAGTTGTAGTTCTCATCATCGGTATTTTGGCGGCGGTAGCGTTGCCGCAATACCAAAGGGCGGTAGAAAAGGCGCGTGCCACGGAGGCCATTTCTCTGGTAAATTCTATCGGCAAGGCGGAAGAACGGTATTTTCTGGCCAACGGCGAATATGCACCTAATTTTGACGAATTGGATATTGATATACCCGGCTCGCGCACGGTTTATCTTGGCGATATACCGGGCATTCAAACAAAACAGTTTGTATGCCGGGCGGCCTCTTATGCCGATCGGCCGGACTTATTGGCGGCTTGCAACCGTCTGCCGTTTGCTACCGAGTACGCAATTATTTATTTGGAAGACGGACAGCTGGGCTGTTTTTGGTACAGTTCCCAAGGCAAAAAACTTTGCCAATCGTTTGGTAATACGGAGTATGATTCCCGTACTTTTATTATCCGTCAGTAAACGATCCGGCAAGCGTTTGACAAGTAAGCACGGCAACGTGTTGCCGGCGCGGTGGACCGGTTGAAGCGGGGGCAATTTGCGCCACGACAGCTTGAAAAAGTACAATATCCTTATGGGTAAGAAATTAGGGATAACCGCTTTAGGAGTGGCTTTTGTTGCGCTAAATGCCGTCAGTGCGCCACCGCCACCAAAAAACCCGTTTTTGCTTTGGCGGGCCATGTCTAAACCGGTGGTTTGGCAAGGAGCAAGACAGACGATTTTTTCGCCCGGTCTGGCGCGGCGCGGTTTCAGTACGCCGCAATTGGTTGTCTCTTCCAAAGCAGGCGTTGGCGTATTGCCCGTGACATCACTTCCCCACTCTTTACCTCAAACCAAACCGCCCTTTTTTGTCCCCCAAACTAATGAGACGTCTTGTCCGGTAACTTTTTTGCGCCCACCCGCCGCCCGGACGGAAATGCTGCCCCGTGTGGTGTGGCAGCGCGTGCAGGCGGCCCGGCAAAACCGGGACTTTGTGCGCAACCTTTTCCCGGATAGAACGATCATTGATGCCGTCATTTTTGATATGGACGGCACCTTGTTAGATTCGCTGAGTGCCTGGGATCATGCCGCGGCACGTTATTTAAAAACACTCGGTATAGAAATGCCCGAAGAAATGGAAGAGCAGATTGTGCATATGTCGCTTATAGAAGGGGCTGTATATCTTAAAGAGCAGTTAAATATAGCCGAGTCGCCGGAAGAGTTATTAGAAGGGACATTGGCGGTCGTGCGGCAACATTATTTACATGACGTAGCCCCTAAAGCGGGCGTGTTGCCGTTGCTACAACAGTTGCACGAACAAGGTATTAAAATCAGTGTGGCGACGGCGTCCGATAAAGAACTTGCCGAGCGCGTATTTGCAAAATGGGGGCTTGATACGTACATTGATTTTATTATCACATGTGATGAAGTGGGGGCCGGTAAATTGTCGCCTAAAATATATGAGCAAGCTTTAGCGCGTTTAGGCACGGCGCGCGGGCGTACGCTGGTGGTGGAAGATGCGTTGTATGCGTTAAAAACCGCCAAAGCCGCCGGGTTTTTAACAGCCGGTATTGCCGAACCCTACCACACACGTTTGCACGAAGATGAAGTGCGTAAAACCGGAGACTACTTTTTTACCTCGTTTGAAGACAGTTTGAAATAATTAGTTGCCGCGCACGTAGTTGAAAAATTGTTTTACACGATCATCGCACAGGATATCTTTTACACAGATATCCTTTTTTAAATGTACGCCGTTTAAACTGCGGCAACGGCTTAGTGCCACGTACGTCTGCCCCGGCGCAAACGCACCGCGTCCGATATCCAAATAAATGTTATCAAACGTCAGCCCTTGCGATTTGTGTATCGTAATGGCCCACGCGAGTTTCAGCGGATATTGTTTGAAAAATCCTTTTACTTTGGGCTCTAATTTTTGCGTAAGTGCGTTAAATTCGTAGCGCACGTCTTCCCACACGTGCGGCTCTACTTGGTACACCGCACCTTTGAGTTCCACTTTGATAAAATCTTCACTTAGCTCATGGACCGTGCCAATATCGCCGTTGACCCAATCGTCCGTGTTGGTAAGCATCATAATTTTAGCCCCTTTTTTAAGTTTGAGCTCGCTTTCCGCCGGCGTGATTTTAGGGTTAAAGCCCTCGTCTTGCGTAGCGGTATACGTAAATTCCGGCCCGGGCAGGCGCGAGAGATAATGCAAGTTGCGCCACGCGGCCTCGCGGTTGGTGGGGGATAAAATAATGCAATTTTCAAATTGGTCGGGCAGTTCAAACGTCTTGTGCGTGTTTAAGATCATATCCAACTGCGGTTGCGAAATTTGACCTTCGCGAATCAAATTTAAGAGGTGCGCAAAGTCCGGGTCGGCTTTTTGGCGAAAAATGCGTTTGAGTTCAAAGACCTCTAACGGCAAGCGTTTTAATACGTGCGCTTCAAAAAAATACGGGCTTTGATATTCTTGTTGGAAAACGTCAAATAAGCCGCTGGTTTGTTTTTCCTCTACGGGAGGAAGTTGGAATAAATCGCCAAAGAGTACGATTTTTTTGCCGCCAAACGGCAAATCGCTATGCGTAGAAAGTTGCAAAATGTAGTCCATGGCGTCCAATAAATCGGCGCGGAGCATGGAGGCCTCATCAATGATAATCGTGTCAAACGCTTCCACGGTTTTGCGCGGTAAACGGTGCAAATTGGCCGTATCAAACAGGTTGCCCGGTTTGAGCCGGAAAAACGAATGGACCGTCTGCCCGTGTACGTGAATAGCGGCTAAGCCCGTCGTAGCCAGTACAACGGTATTTTGGGCCGAGTGCTCGGCAAAGTAACGCAGCAGCGTGGTTTTGCCCGTGCCCGCGCGGCCCGTGATAAAAATAAGCGGCTGTACGGCGGGCTTGGCCTCTAATAAGGCCAACGCGTCTTTAAACTCATCGGTTAGAATAATGGAATTTTGCGTTGCGACCATGCTTTTATTATAGCTTTTCCCGTTCCAAGACGTCATCCTAATACATTTTGCGCCGCATGCGTTTGAACGGGTTTTGTTACGATAAATGTATGAACGAGCCAATACTATTTGCGCTGTTACTCAGTTTTTTTGCCGGAGCCGCTACGGCGGTGGGGGGAGTTTTGGCGTTTATTGTAAAAAGAGAAAATCTGGCGGCTTTGGCGGTGGGGCTTGGTCTGTCGGCGGGTGTGATGATTTACGTGTCATTTATGGAATTATTGCCACAGGGGGCATTATCTTTAACAAAGCAACTGGGCGACAGACCCGGCCAATGGTTAAGTACGGGGCTGTTTTTCGGCGGAATTTTAATTGCGTGGGGAATAGATTATTTTTTGCCGTCGCACCACGTACAAATGCACACGTTTGATCCGGCGGATAAATTAAAACGCGTGGGGTTAGTTACGGCTATTGTACTGGCGGTGCATAACTTCCCCGAGGGATTGGCTACCTTTATGGCTACGCTGAAAAGTCCGGCACTTGGTATTAGCGTGGGGGTAGCGGTGGCGCTTCATAATATCCCGGAAGGAATTGCGGTAGCCCTTCCTGTCTTTCACGCAACGGGTAGCCGCAAACAGGCGTTTGCGTACAGCGTGCTTTCGGGCTTGGCTGAGCCGATAGGTGCGCTGATGGGTTTTTTGTTGTTGCGACATTTTTTGCACGAGACCGTTTTTGGCGTTTTGTTTGCGCTGATTGCCGGACTGATGGTGTATATTGCCTTAGATGAACTCTTGCCCACGGCTCACGAGTACGGCGAGGGCCACCACGTGATTTGGGGCGTAATTGGCGGCATGGGCGTAATGGCCGTATCTTTGTTGATTTTTTCTTAGTTTATTGTCTGTCTTAAAATAAAGCAACATAGCAAAAAGAGTGTGGCTCTAATTAAGTGGAAGTTGACTCCCCTTTCTCGTCATCCCGCAGAGTTTCTATGCGGGATATAGCGAGAGAAAAAATAAAACTTGACATCGTTTTTTTTTTTGCTACATTTTATTTAATGATAAAAAAAGGAGGTTGTATGAAAAACAAACAAGCATTTACGCTGATTGAACTCTTAGTCGTTGTTCTTATCATCGGCATATTGGCGGCGGTGGCGTTGCCGCAGTATCAAGTGGCGGTTGCCAAAAGCCGGCTTATGCAAGCTGTGACACTGGCCAAATCTGTCAAAGATGCCGAAGAAGCATATTATTTGGCAAACGGGGAATATACCAGCGATTTAGATGCCCTTTCTATCGGCGTATCAACTGTTTCTGTAGCAACAGACGGAACAAATTACGCTAAGTTTAAGCTGACTAATCAATATGAGTTGGAATTTGCACTCAACGGATATGGCGCATCTAACAACAGGGTAACCGTATGGGCACCCGGAACAGGTTCGCAAGGTATTATTTATTATTTTGACCATAAAGGATATACCAAACCTGTGGCAGGCCATTTGTGTTACGGGAAAAGCGCAATCTATCAACAGGCGTGCAAGTCTATGGGTGGGGTAAGGATTGTGGATATGGGCGATGATACGTTCAAGTTTTATCAGTTGCCTTAGCGGGCAACTATCATTTTAGCCGTTTCACGGCGGAAAGTAAATCATCCGTATCAAACGGTTTATATAATACGCCGTCGGCGCCGCGCTTTTGGGCTTCTTCCAAAATGCTGTTTTGTTGCATGCCGGTTACGATAAGTACTTTTATTTTCGGGTAGCGTTTTTTGAGTTCCGCCAAAATATCTAACCCGCTTTCGTTGGGAAAAAACACATCTAAGAGCACGCTGTCCACGTTGTTTTTTTGCAGTTGCTCAAAGAGTTCTTTGGAACCGTCCGCCTCAATGGCTACGCAGTAGCCGTCGGCCTCTAATACATTTTTGATAGCCGCGCGTAAAATGCCGGAATCGTCCACCAGTGCGAGTGTTTGCATATTATTTCAAAAACGGCGCGGCTAATTTTTCGCCAAAGTCCAACAGGGCTTGCGTATCTTTTTTGGTAGCCGTTTCGGCGTAAATACGCAAGACGGGCTCCGTGCCGGACGGGCGTAAGAGCAGCCACTCATCGTTATCAAATAGAATTTTAAGGCCGTCGGACGTTAGCATTTCGGCCACTTTGCGAGTGCCGATTTTTTTGGGTACTTTGCGGCGGATTTTATCGGTAAAAGAGTCCTTGGCGAGTGGTTTGTTTAAGGCAATATCGCGCCGCAGATAAACCGACGTGCCATATTCTTGCGCAATTTGCGCGCAGAGTTCGCTGGCTTTTTTGCCCGTCGTGGCCATAATTTCCAAAAACGCCAATGCCACGGTTAGGCCGTCGCGGTCGGGCAGATTTCCTTTCCAGGCAAACCCGCCGGACTCTTCCACCCCAAAAGCGATATCTTCCAACGCCATCAGTTCGGCTACGTGTTTAAAACCCACGTTGACTTCTTCAAATAACATTTCGTGTTGGCGGGCGATACGTTTGAGCAAATAGCCCATAGAAACCGTTTGCACGATTTTGCCTTTGAGTTTTTTATGTTTGATGAAATAATTGCACAGCACCGCGGCAATTACGCACGGTGTCAAATATGTGCCTTTCTCGTCCACCAGAGCGACGCGGTCTCCGTCGCCGTCAAAAGCGATACCCAAAGCGGCTTTTTTGGCTACCACGGTTTTTTTAAGTTCACTTAAATTTTTCTCCACCGGCTCGGGTTGGTCGCCGCCAAACGTAGTGTCGTGTTCGTTGCGAAGCGCGATGACTTGTTTGTTTCCCAATATTTTTTCCACGTATCCGGCGGCCGCACCGTACATATAATCTACGGCTACTTTGCCTTTGAAAGTTTTTAGTTTGCGCGTATTGACGTGCCCGGAAACGTATTTTAAATAGACATCGGTTAAATCTTTGACTTCTGGCTCGCATCCGTAGAGCGAAAGGGCGGGCGATTCGTCTAATAATTCTTCAATGTCGCGGGTTACGCGTTCGGCGGCCGCCCCGCCGGCGAGTTTAATTTTAATACCGTTGTATTGGGCGGGGTTGTGGCTGGCGGTTACCATGATACTAAGCCAAAATTTGTTTAAGCTCAAACACGCCGCCACCGGACTGGTTACCGGGCGGTCGGAAAGGGTAACATCTAGTTTGTTGGAGCGCAAAATGACGGCAATTTCTTTGGCGAATATGTCGGACATAAAGCGGCGGTCAAAACCGACGAAGATTTTAGGCGATTTGCCTTTTTCTTCGGCAGGTGCGTTTTCGTTAATAAAGTGCGCTAAAGCTTGCGCGACGCGGCGTACATTTTCCAATGTGAAATCCCACGCGATAATGCCTCTCCAACCGTCTGTACCAAATTTAATTTCCGTTGCCATAATTTCTCCTGTAATGTAAGTAAATCTATTTTCAATTCCCGTATTTTTTTGTCGTTTCTGCTGCTATCGCCGACTTGTCCTGCCTGAGTTGTTATTCCGCCCCTTTAGTGCTGTTTATAAAAAGCGCCGTCGTTCTCTGCCGATAATAGGAGCGTTTATAAAATAAAATTTCAAGAGTGGCAACCGACCGATTTGTCCGACGGCGGCGTAGCGCCTAGTTGTCGGTCGGCCCTTTGAAATTTTATTTTATGCTCCGTATCGGCTGGTCTTTTTCGTTCTTTTTCTGCCATCAGAAAAAGAACATAAATTTTTGAAACCTTACTTTTTATATAAAAAGTGGAGGTGGGGGGATTCGCACCCCCGTCCGAACATCTTCTCCTCTCGGGCACTACAAGTTTAGTCTTGCTCAGTGACCGCCGTCTAAGCGCAAGACGGCACGGCGGCGGTTTAGTTCGTGTGTCTTAGACAACGTAAGACGAACTGCGCCTGCGTTGTTGCATTCCATGGTTTGACGGCGTTCCTTTCGCGCATGGAAGACACAAAAGGCGCCGTGGACTAAGCGTTAGCCCAGGCAACTTGATTGTTGTTGCTTATTTTTTTGGCCCTATTTGAGTCGGCCTGGCCAACCGACACTTGCTCCCGGGTGGCAACAGATACCCGTCGAATCTATTACACCCCCGTAAATACAGAAATTGTCAAAGACCGCTAAAGGTATTATATTGTATCATTTTCTTATAACAATTTTGGACCGTAAAGGCAATATAATATGTATACTACCACCAAACCGACTGTTTATCTGATTGACGGACTTAACATCGTGCGCAGTTTTTTGTACGAGTTTTCCCGCAGTGAAGAGGAAGTGACCGACGATTTTTTAGATTTTTTGGAAGCCGTTTCGTTGGACGAACGCTACCAAATGCATACCTACGAAGTGATTTTTGACGGCTCTTTCCGCCCGGTCGGTCCGCTATACCGGGGGGGAGTGCATATTTCATTTACCGAGGGCGATAGCGCGGATCAAATTATTTGCGAGCGCGCCGACTATTTGTCGCAAACGGGCCAACGCGTGATTGCCGTAACCGATGACCGGCAACTGCAAGACATGTTGCGCGAGCTGGGCGTTAAAAGTCTTTTCTGCCGCAAATTCTACAATTCACTCAAGCTGTCCGAAAAATAAACACTTGCGTACATCCTCCTTATTTTTTGCTATAATACTTACAGAGGGCTGGTGGCGGAATGGCAGACGCGACAGACTTAAAATCTGTTGACCGCAAGGTCGTGGGGGTTCAAGTCCCCCCCTGCCCACTTCTTTTAAATCTGCCATTCAAATCTATCCCACCGGCAGTGAACTCCTATGCTAGAAGATATTAAACGTACGTTGTCCAAAAGTTTTGGTTGGGTGTCTACCGTTTTGCCTTTAGGGCTTAAACTATTCGGTATTGGTATTGTGTGTGCCTTTATCTGCTTGCTGCTTAATTGGCATACGTTGTGTGTGCTGTTTATTGTGGCGGCGTTGTTCTGTGCGTATTTCTTCCGCGATCCAAACCGTAACACCGTATTTGCCGACGATGAAATTGCGTGTCCGGCCGACGGTACGATACTCTCCGTTAAAACGGAAGATGACCCCAACTCCGTAGTCGTTCGCATTTTCCTTTCTATTTTTGATGTGCACGTGCAACGCTCTACCGTAAACGGAAAAATCGGCGAGATTTTTTATAACAAAGGCACGTTCTTATTTGCCGACCACCCGGACGCTGATAAAAACGAGCGCAATTTAATTCAGATTTTCAAAAACGGCGTGCCGGAAAATTTTGCCCACGTGGAACAAATCACGGGGGCTATCGCGCGGCGCATTGAGTGCTGGCGCCATACCGGGCAGGAAGTCAAAATCGGCGAGCGTATCGGACTGGTGCGTTTTGGCTCGCAAGTGGCGGTATATTTGCCGAAACATAAAGTGCGCGTCGTAGTAAAAGAGGGCCAAAAAGTGCAAGGCGGGATCACCGTTCTTGCCTTGTGGAAATAACTATGGCAGATGAAAAACAGGAAAAAAAAGTAGTAGAGAAGTTAAAACATACCGGCGCGGTAACGGTGCCGTCTTTATTTACGCTGGGCAACATGGCGTGTGGGTTTTTCTCTATTTTATCGGCTGCCAAAGGCAATTTTGCCGGAGCCGGGTGGCTCATCTTATTTGCCATGGTGTTTGATATGTTTGACGGGCGCATGGCACGTTTGTTGGGCGTGGAAAGCAGTTTTGGCGTGGAAATGGATTCGCTTGCTGATGCGGTTTCGTTTTGCACCGCTCCGGCGATGCTCATGTACTTTTTTGTGCTCCACACGCAACCTGTTTGGGGCGCGCCGATTGCGTGCGTGTACGCGTGCTTTGGCGTGTTGCGCTTAGCCAAATTTAACGCGATGGCCTATGCGGGGGAAAGTTCCAAACAGTATTTTAGCGGCCTTCCTACTCCGGCTGCGGCGGGTATTTTGGCGTCGTTTGCTATTTCGTACAGCATTATGGAAGGTACGACGGGCGGACGCAATATTCACCTGCTGAGTATCTATTTGCCGCATATCTATAATTTTGTATGGTTTGCGATGTTGGTGCTGTCGCTACTGATGGTGTCCAATGTGCCGTATGTCGCTTTCAAAGCCAAACGCGATAAAGCCCACGGACCGTGGATGCTCTTGTTGATCGTGTTTTTGGTGGTAATGACGATCCGGTTTCCGCATAATATGGTGTTTATCGTATTTTCACTGTATGTGATGGTGGGATTACTGGCGGTATTGTGGCGGGCCTTTAGAAGAATTAAATAATTATATTAACAACTTTCGTAACTTTCGTTTTACGCAACGCCCGCAAAAGATATCTTTTGCGGGCGTTTGCTTTTCTGAGATACAATTTTCCATATTTGGGCAACTTTGCGGTCTCGCGGCCTTGACGTAACTATCATTACGCCTATGCGGCCGCCTAAATCCCGCAAATTTGCCTCAAATCTGAAAAATCATCTTTCCTTTTCTACTCATACCACGCTGACGGGCTTACGCCCACGCGCCTTATTTTTTCCGTCATCCCGTAAGGTTTTTGTACGGGATATAGAAAAAATAAGGCGCGTTATTTTTGGGGCGGCTGACCGTCCCACCGTTTTATAGTTCATATACGGTGCAAGGTCCAAGCGCGCAAGAAGAAAGATCTTTGGGGTTTTTGCCTCCTAAACTTTTACATAACTGATTAGCTTTGAGATTATTTTTTTTAGCATGGCATATTCGTTTACCGGCGTCTGCGTCGTTGATGTGAGAATAAACAAACATAAACGTATTGGTGTTTGTTTTATTGACGGCGTAGGCATATAATTTTGTTTGTATAGCCACGGTTATACCGCTTGTTAATGTGATGCTTAAGCCGGAAACACTGACAGTTCCCGGCAAGGCAATATCCAGTTCATCAAATTTATCCGTATAAGACCCATTGGCCAAATAATATCGTTCTTGTGCCTCTTTGATACTTTTTAATACAGTTATGGCCTCGGTGGCACGTGCTTTTTCAACGGCCAAATTGTATTGCGGCAACGCGACCGCCGCCAAAATACCGATGATTAAAACGACGACTAAAAGTTCAATGAGTGTAAATGCTTGTTTGTTTTTCATGTTGTCTGCTCCTTGTTGTTTTTTTTACCGTTCCTTTATTATCGTTTTTTTTTTTGATTTGTCAAGAAAAAATTGCGGCTCGTTGGGAATTAAATAAGTTATAAAAAGACAGGAACAGGTTTATTAGAGAGAAAAAGAAAAGAGCCGTCAAAAAGGACGGCTCTTTGCAAAGAGAAACAGGTAAGGCGGTTATAATTTCATCCACTTAAATTCTAAAAATACAACTCCGCCAAATAATAGCACCGGGCCCCAACCGGCTAAAAACGGACTCAAATATCCGTTCTGCCCAAATACGGTACACAGTGTAATCACGCCCCAAAACGTAAGTGCAATAACCATAGACATAATGATATTTAAAATTTTGCTTTTGCGCCGCGTACTAATCGCAAACGGCATACCCAAAAGACACATCACAATCGTAGCAAACGGGGTAGCTAATTTCGTTTGGCGTTGCGTTTCGGCTGAGTAAAACGAAATCCCTGTGCGTTTGTGAAAGCGGATACGTTTGGTTAACTCGCGCACACTCATTAAGTCCTCGTCCACCCGGCCCAAAGACATTTGATTCGGGCGGATATCCACAGGCGATTCGCGCGTTTGGAAAGACGTTTCCTGTGTGTCCATATCCCCGGCGAACGTACGGTGTACCCCGTTTACAAATTCCCAATGGTGGGTTTTAGAATCCCATATCATTTTTTCCGCAACGACTTGTTCGGCAATATCCCATTCTTTGTTATAGGTATCTAATGAAACCTGATACATTGTGCCGGTTGTTAAATCTACGCTTTTGGCAGATAACATTTGCGAGGGGGATACTTTAATCAGTACGTCATTTTCCAAATACTGGTTATAATTATCGCGCGGTTTAAGACGGGTGTAATAAATATAATCGGCTTTTACATTTAAGGGCGGTACGATAAATTCCTGAAATAACATCGTCACCCCGCACACGACTAAAATGCAAGCCAAAATCGGTTTAAAAAGTTGCCGCGGCGCAAAGCCGCCGGCTACGCAGGCAGTCCACTCGCCGTTAGAGACCATTTCGGAAATAACGGAAATTGCCCCTAATAAACACGCCACCGGCATAATGGTAGCGAGCCAATTGGGAAATGTAACCAAAGAGTAGGAAAGCACGTCGGCCAGTGTAGTTGTGCCGTTGCCCAGATTTTTCATTTTTTCAAATGTGTCGCCCAGTACCACCAGCGTAGCAAATACGCCCATGGCAAAGAAGAACGGCCCCCAAAATTTGCGGGAAATATAGCCAAACATCAGCGGTGCGTTGACTAGATGTTTAATCTTTTTTTCCATAAATAATATCCTACCGCAAGTCCCGTGAAAACAGGCAACCACGGGCCGGGGTATGAAATCCATGTGTATTTTTTACCAAACGACAGCCCTAACGTCATCAGTAAATAAAACGAGAAAATAATAATTACGCTAAAGAGCATGCCCCACCCTTTGTTGGTCCGTTTGCCCAGTGAAAACCCGATCGGGCAACTGACAAATAATAAAATAAGCGGCGAAAGGGCCAGCACGTTACGCATGCTGATAGCGGTGCGGTACTCGTTAGCGACTTGGGTTGTAAGCGGGTCGTTGCGCAGGCGGCGCAAAAGTTTGGTAGTGGTCATCTCGCCCACACGCACGCGGCGCGAACGCGCTTTTAAAAGTGAAATGCTCATCGTATAATTATCAAAATTAGCGGCAATAATGGACGACGGATCTTTGCTGTCCACCCGTTGCATTTGGCCGTCTTTAAGTTGCAGGCCGATAGCTGTATCGGTTAAAATAATACGGCCTTCGGACGCGTTAACTTTCGTGCTTAGTGCGCCCGCGTCGTTTTTGTTGACCAGGTGAATTAAGTTGGCGGTGTTGGTAATTTTGTCTAAATCTTCCAAATACAAATCCCAATCGCCTAAGTTAATAAATGTTTTGGGCTCTAAAGTTACTTTAGTAATTTTGCTGTACGCCTCTTCACGTTTAGTGATGAATTTTTTGTAACTGCGTGGCGTGAGCCAGTTGCCCATAATTACCAGTATGACAGATAATGCAATCGCACACGCGAGCATCGGGCGGACGATTTCTTTAAACGAAAACCCCGCCGCACGTAGCGCAATCAATTCGCCTTGTTCACTCATATTGGTTAACGTAAGTAGTACCGCAATTTGAAAAGCCATCGGCGCGCTTAAACAAAAAACATCCGGCAAGATGTTAAGCAACGAGGATATAATCCACCCGATACTTGTGCCGTAGGTCATGGCAATTTTGAGCACCCGGATAAAGTGATTCATAAAAATCACAAACGTAAGCACACCCACCACGCCTGCAAAAAACGTCAGCAAGCTTTTAGCAATATAACGGGTAAAAATGGAAATACGCATATTTCCTATTCTAACAAAATATCCCTTATTAGGAAAAGCCCGTACGCGGGCAATGCGCGCGCGCGAGCGCGAAATGTTATAGAATGAAATAATGAGGTATTTTTCCATCTTATGAGGATACTGCGGTCCGTTATCGCGGTAGTCTTGTCTGCCCAACTGTGTTTTGCTCCGCTGGCCGGGGCAGAAACGCTGCCGTATAGTTTGGTGGATAAAGACCAGTATGCTATTTTTGAAGAAGAACAAGCTGCCAAAAAAGACGCCGAACTGGTGCTGGAAGACCCGCCGGACGACGCCGAATTGTTGCACTATTCTAATGAGTTTTGGCGTCAGGCGGTTACCTCGGTAGAGGGCGCGTATGAACTGGATAAGGGCCCTGAACCCATCCCCGATTTGACCTTATTAAACCCCACCCTTTCCTTACCGCTCTATGGTACGAGCATTGCATTAACCGGCCGTTACGTGCTGGGTATGAAAATGGCCGCTAAAAAATACAAAGAGGCCTCTAAAAGTGCCAGTACGTCTAATACCAACCAACGCAACGTGGAAATGGAACAGCAAATGCAGCTTAAAATGCAAGGTAAAATCATGGACCGCGTGTTTGTGGATATTGACTATGACGATCAGCGCGAAGAAGAAAAAACTATTTCCGTAGCGTATCGCGGTAAACCCGGCGAAATTGTGCAGTTGGCTGAATTTGGCGATATTGATTTATCGCTCCCGCAGACCGATTTGATTGCCTACCAAAAACAACTCTTCGGTGCAAAAATGCACTTACAATACAAAAACGCCAATTTGTATTTAATCGGCTCGCAAACCAAAGGGACGAGCAAGCAAAAGCAATTTGTGGGCAGTAGCGTGCAGGAAATTGTATCGCTTAAAGATACGGAATATATCCGCCGCACGTATTACGATTTGACCTTCGGCGGTAATATCCACGGCAATGCGCAACTGCAACCCGATGCGTATGACGATTGGAAAGTAGCCATGCTTAATATTTCGCCCGGCAGCGAAGAAATTTATTTAAACAGTAACACCACTTCCAACACATTTGTACCTGTGGACGCTACCGCTACCGATTATTTGGGCACGGTGCCGTATCAAGCCCAATGGGAACGGCTCACCCGCGGGGTGGACTATACGGTAGATTACGCGCGCGGAACAATTGAATTTAAACGCACGATTACGGCGCAAAGCGTGATTGCGGTGGACTACCGCAATACGCGCGGGGAGTGGCTTAGAGATGCCGGAACGACGCCGGGTACGCTAAAACTCATCAAAACCGAAAACGATAAACCCTGGGAAAGCTCCGCGACCGAGACCGCCAACCAACTGGAAATGAAAACATTTTACCGTATCGGTGCGCAAAACATTACGCAAGATAACGGCAAAGGCAATTTTATTTTAACGCTCTTAGACGCCAACGGCCAAGCCGTCGGCGGGAGTGCCTCTCCCCAACAAGTTTATCCCACTACTATTACCATGGACTTTGATAAAGGTATTTTTGAACTCCAAAGCCGCATGAGCGATGATCCCGGTTTATATAACGCTACCCCTGTTTCTTCGCGCAACCGCACCTTTAAAATTCAATATGAGTCCACCGTTAAAACGTATTTTATTGAGTCGGGTATTGTGGTGCAATCGGAACAAGTCAAATTAAATGGCCGCCAACTCGTACGCAATAACGATTATTATATTGACTATACATCCGGCTTTATCACGTTTTACAAGGGCGAAGAAATTACCGAAAATTCCGTGATTGATATTACGTATGATACGACCGTCGGTTCCAACACAAACAACTCGGTACTCGGCGGACGGTTAGATTACAAACTGTTTGATAAAATCGTCATGGGGGCCACGATGATTCAAGAAGGGGGCGAAAAGCCCACTACCGTGCCGCAAGTGGGAGCATACAGCAAGCAGCTTTTAGTATACGGCGCAGACGTAAAAGGACGCGATATTAAACTTTCCGAAAAAGTAAAAGTAGACTTCGCAGCCGAGGCCGCACGCAGTGAGAAAAAACAAAATATGTTCGGCTATGCGATGGTGGATAGCATGAACGATACGAGCGAGCAAGTCGGCGGGTCTATGATTTTTAAAGATTGGCAAATTGCATCTAACCCCAGCGGGCAACCCAACTTTTTAAACGCGGTGCATTGGGATAGCCAAGACTTGCCCGCACTGGAAATCAACCCCCACGCCATTGCCAACGCCAACGATAAACAGCAAGTGCTTATCATCAATTACGATTTTACCCAAGGAGTTAATTTTGACGGACGGGACGAAGTTTCTATTGTTTATCCGCTTAGCAAAAGCGGGGTAGATTTATCTTCTAAAACTTCCTTTGAACTAACCATGCTGGGCGAAGAAGGCGGTCCGCAAGTCAACTTTACGTTTGGTAACATTTCCGAATATTCCGATAATTCTATCGGCATGAACACTCAGTGTGGGACGAACGTGCCCAAAACGGAAGATGTTTATTGCCGCAACACGCTCGCCCCCAACGAAGATGTCGGCTGGCTCTATACCAACCCGGATAACAGCGAAGAGCGTTACAATCCCTTTGTGCATAACGTCTATAACCCCGAATCGCAACCCAACGGACGCATTGATACGCAAGATTTAAACGGCAACGGCAGATTTGATGACGAAGATATTTCCGTCAAAGGGAACTTCGGGTTTGTGGCGGGCGGAAACGTGATCCCGGGTATGGAAGACAATTTGGCCGATAACACATCGTGGCAAACATTCTCTGCTCCGCTTCAAATTGACCCGGCCGACAAAGCCAAATGGACGGCGGTGCGTCATTTACGTATTACGCTAAAAAAGGGAGCCAAGCTTAAAGGGCAAATCAAAATTGCCAATATTGCGCTGTCCGGCACTTCTTGGAATACACAGCAAGGGGTGGATGCGTCCGATTTTTCCGCCTCCGGTATTAACAACGTGGATAATACCGATTATCAGCCGATTTTTAACGCACCCGGCGACGGCCAATATGTATTTAATTATTTGTACGGTTCTATCCAAAACTACCGCAGTACGCTGGACTCGGCCAACGTGTTGGACCAAGCGTTGCGGTTGCGTTTTAGTCCCGGCGGGGATGAAAGCCAATACTTTGTTAATCGCAATTTTAAGAGTATGGATTTTTCCCAACACCGAGAGTTTCGTTTCTTGCTTCATAGCCGCTTGTCCAATGCGGGAGGAAATTTTTACTTAACAGTCGGTACGCAGACCAATTACGACAAAATCGTCGTACCCATGGATTTTGACGGTTGGCGGCTTGTTGCCGTAAAAATGGTGGATACCAACGGCGACGGTATTACCGATGCGTTTGCCAACGCTTCCGATCCGTCCTACAACGTGTCGGTAGAAAACGTCCGCGCGCCAAACGGACTGCTCAATTTCCGCGAGGTCAGTATGATTATGGCGGGGGTGGAAAATATAACGGCGGCGGGCGAAGTGTGGCTCAACGTAATTCACTTGGCAGAAGCCATTACACTTACCGGTGAGGCCTATAAGGGCGACATCGCGGTGGAATGGGACGGTTGGGGTAGTGCCGGGGTGAAGTACAAACACCAAGACAGCAACTTTGAAACGCCGCTGGCTGTATCCAAAAACCAAGAAACCACCGAAGAAGAATATTTTGTCAAAGTAAACCGTATTAAAGAATTTCCGATGTCGGCCACCTTTGCGCGTAGTGAGGTAACCACTCCGCTTATTACCGATACGACCAACTACAACACGATTTCACTACTTGATAAAGGTAAAGTGGAGCGGCAACAGGCCGTCGTGCGCGGAGATTTTATCAAGGACAATTTGCCCAAAATCGGCCTGGAATATACGTTGAACCAAACCGATTACCAGTTAATGAAACGTCAAGATGACAGCCATACGTACGGGGCGACGCTGTCGCACTCGGTGGGGGCGTTTAAAAATATTTCCGCGGGTTATTATGTTACAAATTCGGCGGTAGATTACGACCGGGTACGCCATGAAGAATCGGCCACCTATTATAATACCGATGAAAATACGCAAAAAATGAATATGAAGTTTACGTACCAACCCACGTCCAATTTTAACATTACTCCGTCGTACAGTTTAAGTAAAAGTACCGAAGACCGCACCCGTTATGAATCATTTGGCAACAGCAAAATTCATTACCCCAAAGCGCTTACCCAACGCACGGGACTAAGCAGTACGTGGAAAATTACCAAATGGCTGGCTCCGTCTGCCAACTACAATATCAGCACGATAGAAAGCAATAACTTGTCGGCTAAAACAATTACCGCTTCCGGCTCATCGGTGAACGTGGGTGTGGGAGAAGTAAAAACCCTTAACCGCAGTGCTGACGGCGGTGTTTCGCTGACGCTTAACGGCAATGATATTTTGCCCAAGAGTAAATTATTCAGTACGCTGGTTGTTTCTTCCGGTTACCGTATCCAAGATGCCGATGCGTGGAGCGATGTGGACAGCGGCTTTGATTCACGCAAAGAGTTGTGGATACGCGGCAGTGCCCTTAAAGATGTGGGCCGGTACGGCTACCGCCGCAGTATGACTTTGCGCGATACATTTACTTCTACCCAGCGTTGGAATCCTCTTTCTAAGTACGAGTTGAACGGGTTGGCTGCTCCGCTCAAAACGGTGTCGCTGATCAATAACTTTAGCAAGACCTTACAGAAGAACGACCAGACCGGTACGTTATACAATTCTACCAGCGTAACCTTGCCGGATTTAACATTTTCTATTTCCGATTTGGAAAAATTTATTGCCGCTGGTAACTGGTTGCGTAACAGCAATTTAAAACTCCATTACAGTTGGGTGGAGCAAACGAACATCGGCACGGACGAGCAGGGTATTACGCAATACGGCGGGGATTTACGATTTATGTTATTTAACTACTTTGATACGGTGTTTGCCTACCAACACAAAGAATCGGATAAAGATGATTTGCGCCTGCATATTAGTTTAGAACGTATCCGCGAGCGCAATATGTCCGCGCAGACGTCCTTTTACATAAAATCGTTGCGCGTAACGCCTAAAATTGTTCACACTACCTACGATAAATGGCTCGCGCGCGGACAAATCAGCCAAAGCACACAGGAAACCGTGCCCAGTTTAAATTTAAGGTGGGATTTTAACCTGCCCCACGGGTTAAAATTGCCGTTTATCAACCGTATTTATTCCGCCACCAACCGTATCATCTGGAATACGAATTTCAGCTTTACCGATAAACGCTCCGAAGTGGAAGTAACCGACAATTACAAAAAATACGATGCCACTACTTCGCTAGATTACGAATTTTCCCAAAACTTACGTTTTACACTTTCGGGCGGGTTGACGCTGCTTAAGCATGCTTACGTCAAAACCGAAGATTACACCGCTTACAATGTGGCCGCCAATATGACGGTGCAATTTTAATATGAAATTTTCAGGGGACGTCATCAAACACGGTTTGTTACATTTTCTGTTTCCGCGTGCCTGCGTATGTTGCGGATGCGATTTGCCGTATGATACGGACGATTATATATGTAAAACGTGTGCGGGGCAATTTGTGCGCCCCGGGCCACTGTTTTGTCAGCGTTGTGGGGTCAATTTGCCTTCGGGCGGGGCGCATTGTCACGCGTGCCGGGGCAGTAAGGCCAAAACGTATAAGTGCCGTTTGATTCGTTCCGCGTGGGTGTTTAATGCTCCGTCGCGTGCATTTGTGCACGGACTTAAATACGCGGGGAACGATTATTTGGCCCGTAGCATGGGGCGGCAACTGGCACAAAATTTTTCTGCCTATAAAGAACTGGCGGATGCGGAGCTGATTGTTCCCGTGCCGCTTTTTGCGCACAAAGAACGTCAACGCGGCTACAATCAAAGTGAACTTTTAGCGCGTGCATTTTGTAAGCATACGGGTCTGCCGTTGGATACGGGCGCGCTGGTGCGCACGCGTGATACGCTTAGCCAAACAAAACTGGGCCGCACGGCGCGGCTTGCCAATATGCAAGGGGCTTTTTCCTGTCCGGCTCCCATGCGGGTAAAAGGAAAAATAATTTTGCTGGTGGATGATGTTGCCACCACCGGTGCTACATTAGAAGGTTGTGCAACGGCCTTGCGCCAAGCCGGGGCTAAGCGCGTGATGGCCTATACCTATGCACGGGAAAACTAGTTGGCGGCAGGTTTCTTTTTCGGATCGGGCAAATAGTGTTGCTCTTTGAAACTAAAATACCCGCCTTTTGTAATAATCACGTGGTCCAGCAAAGTAATATCGCACAGTTGTAACCCTTTGGCTAGGTCCCGGGTGCAATCAATGTCCGGTTGGGACGGGTGTGGATTGCCCGACGGGTGATTATGTACTAAAATCAATTCGGGTGCATCCAAGTTGGCGGCGTGGCGTATAATCTGGCGCGGGCTGATAGACACTTGTTCCACGGAACCTGCCGATAATACACGTGTTTCCAAAATATAACGTTTGGCGGAAAGGAAAATAACTTCCAAAAATTCCTCTTCTTTCCCAGCTAGCGATGCCGTACAATAATCTAACAGTTTTTGCGGAGAAGACAGCGTGATTTTCCGGGGTATTTTACAGCGCATATAGCGTTTAAAAGCACTGCGGATAAGTTTCAAAAAACGGGCTGTATTGGGGCCGATACCGTCAGTTTGCCGCAGGGCTATTTCGGTAGTGTCCAACACGCCCGCAAACGAACCGAAACGGCGCAACAGTTCCCATGCTAACGTCTTGGTATCTTTGCGCGGAATAGAATAAGTCAGCAATAATTCTAAAAACTCATGGTCTAACAAAGAATCGGTACCTGCATAAGATACACGTTTTTGCAACCGGGCGCGATGCCCGGTATGCGCGGGAACGGATGATTTGTTCATAGGGGATGTTTTCCTGTTTATATGTTCATTTAATGCTAAAATGATAATAAGTTATGGTGCAGCTATGCAAGGGGGATTTATGAAAAAAATTGTTGTTATCGGCGGCGGTCCGGCAGGATATCCGGCCGCGTTAAAAGCCGCATCGCTCGGTGCGCAAGTGACTTTAATTGAAAAAAACCAACTGGGCGGGGTGTGTTTAAATTGCGGATGTATTCCGTCTAAATCGTTTTTGGAAGGCGCGCACCGTTTTCAAACGGCCTTTTCCGCCGCTATGCTTGCCGGCGAAGAAGGGAGCAAAGCCGCACAAGAGCTATTTAACGCGCGTGATTTTAATAAACTAAAAGCACGCCAACAGCAAGCTACGCAAAAACTGGTACAAGGCATTTCTTTTTTACTCAAAAAAGCCAAGGTGGAAGTGATAAACGGCGAGGCAACTTTTGTAGATGCGCACACGCTCTCCGTGCGCACGCAAACGGGCGAACAAACCCTTTCGTTTGACGGGGCTATTTTGGCTACCGGCTCAGAAGCGTTCTATCCCGCCCCGTTAGATACCTTGCGCGGTCAGATTTATGATAATTCCAATTTCTTTACCATGGAACAACTCCCCCAAAGTATGGCTATTGTAGGGGGTGGGGTGATCGGATGTGAAATGGCTGATTTTTTAAATGCTTTCGGGGTGGAAGTGCACCTTATTGAAATGCAACCGCGGTTGTTGCCGCTAGAGGATGAAACCGTTTCGCGCACGCTTGCGCAAGCGTTTACCAAACGCAATATCCATATTTATACCGGAGTAAGCGCAACGGACATACATAAAACGGCAGACGGTTTTGAAATCGTTTTATCCGACGGGAATAAATTGCAAACGCAAGCGGTTTTGGCCGCTATCGGGCGCGCGGTTGATTTACATACGTTGCACTTGGAGCGTATCGGTGTGGAAGCAACACGCAAAGGCGTAAAAGTTAACCCGAAAACCATGCAGCTGACCGAAACCGTTTACGCTGCGGGTGATGTAACAGGACTATTGCAACTGGCCCACGCGGCTACACGTCAAGGCGAAGTAGCGGCGAGCAATTTATGCGGCGTTGCGGCGGAATATAACAATACCCGCGTGCCGCGTGCGGTATATACAACGCCGGAAGTGGCGTCTATCGGCCTGAGTGCGGCGCAAGCGCAGGAGCAAGGGCTGGAAGTTAAAAAACATAAATCGTTCTTTTTAGCTAACGGACGCGCCGTAGCACAAGGGCAAACCGACGGTTATGTGGAGTGGCTAAGCGACGCCCAAACAGGCAAACTGTTGGGGGCGTGTTCTGTTGGGGCACATGCATCGGAGCTGATCCATATTGCCGCGGTGGCGTTAGAGGCACAGCTGACGGTAGCCCAACTGCAACGCGTGATTTTTGCACACCCTACCTTTGCCGAAACATGGGCGGAGGCGTTACATAAATGAGCTCGTTTTGTGTGGTGCTTGTCCGTCCGCGCGACCCCAATAACATCGGGGCCGCCGCCCGTGCGATGGCTAATTTTGGGCTGTCTGATTTACGTGTGGTAGATCCGTTTGCCGTAGCTTGGCGCGAGGCCGTCAGCGCGGTCGGTGCGGAAGATATCATGCAAAATGCCGTGCAATATCACACGTTAGATGAGGCCCTTGCGGATACGTCTTTTTCGCTGGCCGCCACCGCGCTACGCAACCGTCACTTGGAACAGGAGATCGTAACATTACCTGTTTTAAATAAACGGTTGGAACGTGCGCCGGAAGGCAAAATTGCCCTTGTGTTCGGTAACGAAAAAACAGGCCTGTCCGGCGACGATATAGAGCGGTGCGTGGCGGTACTTAATATCCCCACCGTGGCTAAACAACCCTCTATCAATTTAGCGCAAGCCGTTATTTTGACGTGCTATGAGCTTTCCCGGCGCGGTGATTTTACGCCGCTACGCACGGCAGGCAGTTTTGTAGCCGGTATGCCTACCGACGCGCAAAAAGAAATTCTGGTAGAAAAGTTATATACCTTGTGCGACAAGGCCGACTTGCGCCCCGACTTAACGCCCGACCAACGCAAAGCGTTTTTGCGCCGTTTGGTGGGGAACTTGTCATTAAACGAAGTGCAACTTTTCTTTGCCAAATCGCTTGCCGAGCGCGTCGCCCAACGGATGAAATAGAACGGTTATTTCTCATCCTCTTGCCACTCCGAATTTGACTTAAGGATTTGTACCTTATTTTTCGCTCCCCCGCTATATCCCGCATAGAAACATTGCGGGATGACGAGCGGGGGTGTTTGGTTTGTCCAATAAAATAAAAACTTGACATCGTTTTTTTTTTTGCTACATTTTATTTAATGATATAAGAATATCATTAAGGAGCTTTGTATGCAAAGAAAAAATGAAAAAAATATGGGGTGTTGTTGTGTAGGTCAGGCTACGCCTGACAATGAAGATAATTCCGCTTGGAAAAAAATAAGGTCAGTAACCTGTCAGGCGAAGCCTGACCTACGTGTTACAACGACAAGCGCATTTACGCTTATTGAATTATTAGTGGTTGTTTTAATCATTGGTATTTTGGCGGCGGTCGCTCTGCCTAAGTATGAAATGGCGGTTATGCGTAGCCGTTATGCGACGTTAAAAGCCAACGTCAATGCCCTCTTGGATGCGGAAAAAATTTATTACTTGTCAAACGGCGAATATACGAATGACATGGAAGCGTTGTCCATAGATTTAACCGGGTGTACGCTGTCTAGCGATAAAAGAAAGTGTACTTATCCTTGGGGCTACTGTATGCTGGATGCGGCTTCCAACAGCAAGCGGGTACACTGTCAAGATACGACCAATTTACAAAACGCTTATGTCCATTATTGGGAACGGCCCACATTCGGTTCTGCGACCTGTTGGGCGCTTACTACCGACCGTACCGATAAATATAATAAATTATGTGAAAAAGAAGGCGGAACGTATGTTTCCACCACAAACTGTACCGGGCCTTGCGTGATTTATAAACTGGCCGATTAGTTTTTCGTTTGTCGCCTTACCCTCTATTTTGTTAAAATATACTTAGTAGGGGAGCGTATGGCGTTTAATATACTTGTCATCAATCCGGGCTCTACGTCTGATGATATCGGTTATTACCGGGGCGACAAACCCGTTTTTGAAGTAACCGTGCGCTACTCCATCGCCGATTTAGAGCCCTACGAGGGCAAAAACGTTACCGAACAGCTGCCCTTGCGCCGCAAACTCATCTTAGATTATTTGTTGGACCACCATGTGCCGCTGGCCGAAATTGACGGCGTCATCGGGCGCGGCGGGTTTATCCGTTCCGTAGAGGGGGGCGTGTACGCCGTCAACGATAAAATGGTCCGCGATTTGGAAACCGGTAAATACGGCGGGATCCACCCGAGTAATCTGGGCGGCATTTTAGCACGCGATATTGCCCGGTATGCAGATTGCCCCAGTTTTATTGCCAACCCGGTAGTCATTGACGAGCTCCAACCGCTCGCGCGTTATTCCGGCATGCCGGATAATCCGCGTATTTCCATTTTTCACGCGTTAAGCCAAAAACGTGTCGCGCGCTTGATTGCCGATAAACTCGGCAAACCGTATGAAAAACTCAACTGCATTGTTTGTCACGGCGGGGGAGGAATTTCTATCGGTGCGCACCGCCAAGGCAAAGTAATAGACGTTACCAACGGCTACGAGGGCGAGGGCCCCATGACCCCGCAACGAAGCGGCAGCGTGCCGTGTGCTAAACTGGTGCAAATGTGTTTTGAGCCGGATGTGCAAGAGCGCGACATCCGCTTAAAACTGCGCGGCAAGGGCGGGCTGATTGCTTATACGGGCACATCCGACGTTAAAGAGTTGGAAGAATTTATCCGCATAGGCCAAAAACGGCCCGGCTCGCTGATTAACTGTACGCAACAAAAAGCAAAATTAGCACTAGACGCGATGATTTATCAAATGGTTAAATATATAGGAGCCATGGCTGTGGTGCTTGAGGGAAAAGTAGATTTTGTAGCACTTACGGGCGGGCTGATGTACAGCAAATATATCCCGCAGGAAATCGGACGGTATGTGAGTTGGATAGCTCCTATGTACGTTTTCCCGGGTAGCGAAGAAAAAGACGCCTTGCGCGTGGCCGCTACGCGTGCGCTAAACGACCCGAAAATTGTAAAAAAATATACGTGATTTTATTTTAATTAAGTAAGGAGAATTACCATGAAATTCAATAGTTTTGCCGATTTGATTAACCAAGTAAAAGGTAAATCAAACCGTGTCGTTGTACCCGGGGCCAATAACCGCGAAGCCCTTGAAGCTATCAAAATGGCTGATGAGAACGGACTTATTTCCCACGGTATTTTAATCGGGCCGATTAACGCCGTAAAAGAAATGGTTAAAGCCGTAGGCCTAAACGAAAGCAAGTTTGAATTTATTGATTGCGAAGACGTCCCCACCATGTGCAAATTGGCTGTGGACCAAATTTTAGCCGGCAAGGGCGACTTTTTAATTAAAGGGCTTGTAGATACCAAATACTACATGAAAGCTATTTTAAATAAAGAAGCCCACCTCGTGCCGGAAGGGGCTTTACTGTCCCACTTTGTGCTTTTTAGCACGCCCAAATACAAAAAACCGTTTGCCGTAACCGACTCTGCGGTGGTGATCGCGCCGACATTGGAGCAAAAAGTAAAAATCGTGCAAAATGCCGCCAACACCATGCACAAATTAGGTGTAGAAAACCCGAAAATCGCTTGCGTGTGCCCGGTGGAAAAAGTGAACGAAAAAATCCCCAGCACGGTAGAAGCCGCCGCCTTGGCACAAATGAACGCCGAAGGTAAAATCACGGGTTGCACGGTAGAAGGCCCGTACGATTTGTATATCTCTCTTTCCGCTGAAAAAGCCGCTGAGAAAGGTATTAAAGATAAAAAAGTACCCGGCGACGTGGATGTTTTAATGCTGCCGGACTTGGACGCGGCTAACCCGCTCTATAAAGCACTTGCTTTCTTTGGCGAACAAATGGAAGCGGCGGCCGTACTCGTCGGTCCGAAAATTCCGGTCATTTTGCCCTCCCGCGCCGATGACCCGAAAGTCAAGCTTAACGCCATTGCGCTTTGCTCTTTCTTAAAAGATCAAAAATAAAAAAACGGGGGCGGCTTAGCCGCCCCTTTCTTGCGGTTCATGAAAAAGAATATAGTGTCTTTGTTATCGGCCCGTTACAGCCGCTACCACGATCTTGTGTTTTACGTGTTGGCGTTAGCGGTCATTTTGCTTTGTGCCGTATTTGCCGTACATATCACGCGCCATAAAAACGCGCTAGAGCGTGAACATTTGCAAACCCGCGATATCCCGCAACAAGAATTTACCGTGGGCGAAAAACCCATTTATGTGGCTTTGCAGGAAGCCGGGCTGTCTAACCAACAAATTGCCCAAGTAGTGGGCAAATTAAATAGCGTAGTAGATACGCGTAAATTGCAAAAAGGCGACACGTATTCGCTTTCTGTGGAAAACGACCAACTGGTCATGCTACTTTTAACGCAAGGATTCAAACGCTATTTTGTGGCCAATGTAGAGGGCGCGTTAGTGGCGGGCGTGAGCGATTTGGAAGTTAAAACCCGCATTAAAACCGCCGCGGGCGAGGTGAAAGGGTCGCTGTTTAACTCTATGCTCGCGCAAGGGTTAGAGGTGCCGCTTATTTTAGATTTTACAGATGCTTTCTCGTGGACGATTGACTTTAATACCGATACCCGCAACGGCGACACGTACGCCGCCTTGTGGGAAGAAAATTATACTTCCACCGGCGAGATTACCAGCCAAGACCTGTTGGCCGCTTATTATACGGGGGCGGAAAGCAAAACCACTACCTACGCGTTTTATTTTGAGGACGATTTTTACGATGAGACCGGAAAAGTCAGCAAGAAAATGTTCTTAAAATCACCCATTAGTTTTCGCAATTACCGCATTTCTTCGCGTTTTTCCTACGGGCGCGTGCACCCTATTTTAAAAATACGCCGCCCGCATTTGGGTATTGATTATGCGGCCCCTGTCGGCACGCCCGTGCAGGCGGTGGCCGACGGTACGGTCAAATTTACCGGGTGGAAAGGCGGCTTTGGCAATTTCTTGGAAATCAAACACGCCAACGGATACACCACTATGTACGGACACCTTAAAAGTTTTGGCAAAGGGGTTAGAGCCGGGGCGAAAGTGAAACAGGGCCAGACGGTAGGATATATCGGCAGTACGGGTTTATCCACCGGGCCGCATTTAGATTTCCGCGTCAAAGAGGGTAGTAAATTTGTAGATTTTTTGAAGATGAAAAACCGCAACTCGGCCGTGCGAGATGTGCCGGCTGAAAAAAGACAAGAATTTGAAGAGTTAAAAGTGTTATACTTAAAGGAATTGAAAGCGGCGGGTTCCCAATCGCCCGCGGCACAGGAGACCCTATGAAACGTAAAAAAATAGCACTTACCGGCGGACCTAACAGCGGGAAAACGACGGCGTTATCTGTGTTAAAAGAAACGTTCGGCCCGCAAGTAGAACTGGTGCGCGAAGCGGCTACCCTCGTGTTTAGCGGCGGGTTTCCGCGTACGGACAACAGCATTGCGCACATTGAAGCCGCACAAAAAATTATCTTTTTTACCACGAAACAATTAGAAAGTTTGGCGGAAAAATCGTCCGACGCTCCCCTGATTGTGTGCGACCGCGGCACGGTGGATGCCGCCGTGTATTGGCCGGGGGGAATAGATGATTTTTTTAAGCAGATGAACACGTCGCTAGAAGAAGAACTTTCCCGCTACGACGCGGTATTGCACTTGTCCCCGCCGAAAAATCCGGCTTTCTACCAGTCTACCCACGTGCGCACGGAAAGCTTGGACCAAGCGTTTGAAATTGACCGTAAAATTTTAAGCATTTGGGAAAAACACCCCCGGCGCAAAATTATCGGCGGTACGGAACACTTTTTGGAAAAGGCGGAAGCTATTAAAAATTTTGTAGAAGAAATTATAAAAGGATAACTTATGAAAAAAATCGTTTTAACCGGCGGCCCCAGCGGCGGAAAAACTACGGCTCTTTCTATTTTGAAAGAGACGTTTGGTAACAAAATTGCACTCGTGCAAGAAGCAGCCACGCTTGTGTATAGCGGTGGTTTCCCACGTAAAGACAATAGCCCGATTCACATTGAACACGCGCAAAACATTATTTTCTATACCGTGCACCAGTTAGAAGAATTGGCTGAGCGCACGTCAGATGCCAAAATAATGGTGTGCGACCGCGGCTCTATTGATGGGGCGGTCTATTGGCCGCACGGCCCGGAAGATTTCTTTAAGGCGATGCACTCGTCTTTGGAAGCGGAACTAGCACGCTATGACGCGGTGATTCACTTGTCCCCGCCGCCGGAAAAAGATTTTTATCAGGCCACCAATGTCCGTACGGAAAATTTGCAACAGGCCTTTGAAATTGATGATAAAATTTTAAAGATTTGGGAAAAACACCCCAACCGTTTGGTCATTCCGCGCGAGAAACATTACTTTGAAAAAGCGGAAATTATCAAAAATTTTGTAGAAAATTTAATTGCTCAGTAAAAAGGAGTTACTATGATTTGGAATCCGTTTAAGAAAAAAGGCGGTGCGTCCGGCACGCCGAATAAAAAGGAAACTATTGAGGAGCGTATTGAACGCGAAATTGATGCGCTCCCGGCGATGTTTAAAGGTAAGTTAAAGGACCCGGAAGTCAAAAAGCGCTTTATTGATATTGCCAAACGCATGGAACAAGACGGCGTAGATTTTAAAAGTATCCGCCAAATGAAAAAATGGATGAAGGAACACGAAGAAGAACTGCGCCAAGAGGGAGCCAATATCCCCAAGGTGGAAACGGTTGTGCACGAGGGGCCGCGTATCGGCCGCAACGATCCGTGTCCGTGTGGCAGCGGCAAAAAATACAAAAAATGCTGCGGCGCCGGGAAATAAACCGTCCGTCTATTTAAATAACAGCCCCCGCAAAATTTGCGGGGGCTGTTTTGCAAAGAACAATTTATAGGTTTAATTTTGATATTTCCACCACTTACTTGTTTCGCCCCAGCTTTTTTTATGGGGATCCCCTGTTTCGGCTGCACAAATTTGGCTGTTGATATTATCTTCTTGTGAAGCAATACAGGCGGCAACTCCGCTTTCAAAAACATTACCGTCGTTGCCGTTGCTCCAGTGGCTGTGTGCAAAATTTTTTAAATATCCTAAATAATTATACCCATTTTTATGTACGAAACATTGGACGTTTTTCCTTCCGTTTTCAAAGTTGACTAGCATGCAAACTCCCCACGCGGCCGATAGGGTGGCGGTGCCTGCTTCGGAGCTTATTATTCTATTATTAGCAATTTCAATATCCAGTTCATCAAAATCGGTTGTGTATGTTCCATTAGCCATGTAATAAATTTCTTCGGCATCGGCCAAACTTTTTGCTAATGTTTTGGCTTGGGCGAAACGTGCCTTCCATACGGCTTTTTGGTATTGCGGGAGCGCGACCGCGGCCAAAATGCCGATGATAAGTACAACGACTAATAATTCAATAAGCGTAAATGCGTTATAATTAAAAAAGACGTCATCCTGAACTGACTTAAGGATCTCACCTTGTTGTCGTTTTAGAAAGCGGTGAGATTCCAAATCAAGTTTGGAATGACATTTATTTTTATTTGTATTTTTCATGTTGTTTGCTCCTTATATTTTTTCCGTCCCTTTATTATCGTTTTTTTTTTTGATTTGTCAAGGACTTTTTTCGCAAACAAAAAACTCCCCCGTCTCTACGGGGGAGTTTTTTTGAAAGAAAAAATCAGTTTGCATATTTCCAATAATCTGTATTTAACCCAAAACTATTTTTTGAAGTGCTTTGTGTATCAGCCATGCAAATCTGGCTGGCTATGTTGTCATCTTTTTGAGCTATACATAAAATAGCGTCGTCCATGACAATGTTACCGTTTGACCATTTGCTGTGTGTAAAATTGTGTACATATCCTAAGTATTCTGTATTTGTATTTTTCTTTATAAAACATTGGATGTCACTACGACCGCTAGCCCATGCTATTAAGGAGCATTTTCCCCACTTAAACGCAAGCGTGTAAGTCCCTTCCTCTCCGAGGGTCCTGCTTACAGTTGCCAGATCCACAGCTAACTCATCTATATCGGCAGTATATTTCCCGTTGGCCAAATAATATGCTTCTTCGGCTTGTGCGATAGTTTTGGCTATTGTTTTGGCCTGAGTAAACCGGCTTTTCCATACGGCTTTTTGGTATTGTGGCAATGCTACCGCCGCGAGTATGCCGATGATTAAAACTACCACCAACAATTCTATTAGTGTAAATGCTTGTGTGTTTTTCATATTGTTTGCTCCTTGCTGTTTTTTTCCGTCCCTTTATTATCGTTTTTTTTTTTGATTTGTCAACCCCCTTGCCGGGGGCAGGCATAAGGCCTTGAACCTCTGTTTGCATACGATGTTATCTTTCGCAAAAGGGACTTCGTGTTATTCTGCAACGCGTGCTCGCCGGGGCCCTGCGGGCCGCCAAAGGCCTCAAACCTCCGTTTGTTTGTGATGTTATGTTCTATAAGGGGAACTTCGTGTGTGTTTGCGACATTTGCCGACTCTTTTTGCGTGGGCCTTTATAGCACGTAAAAACAGGTCCAAAGGCCCATGCTTTTTTACGTAGGGGTTTGATACAATTTTTAAAGAGGTTGCCATGGCACGTATCCGTTTACATACATTGATCAAAATTTTACTCCCGCTTATTTGGGTGGGGTTAGTCACGCTAACGGTTTTTGCGCAACCGTTTCCCAAACGACTCAAACTGCCTAAAAATTTTTCCCATGCCGCTCCGGCTGATTTATCGGCCCAACTTGCCCGGCGGGTTAACGAAACATACAGACGGGCCATGCAGAAACAAAATCACTATGAACTGGGTTTGGTATGGACGGCTCCCAGCCGCAGATACCAAAGGCAAGCTATGGTCGTGGGGGCAGACGGTTCCATGCACATGATAAGAAGTTCGGGGCTTGCGCTAGCCGACTTTTTGCCAACGGACGTGTACCCGCATGCTTCGTTTTTGAAAAAAGAAAATTTACCGGATTATTTTTTGGCTAAGCATAATTTGGAGATACGCAAATGGTTGCCCATTTTAGATAGGCAAGAGAAAGAATTTGCTCGCAGAATCAATGAATTTTACGCCGTGAAAGAGACATTGGCACACCCGGCCGAACAAGATATGGCGTGGTTAGCCGGACAAATAACCGACCAACATCGTTATTTACTTGTAGGAGAAGAACACGAACAACCTTGTGTGCAACGCGAGGTAGTTAAACTAATGGGGGAGTTAGGCAAGTCCGGCCGGAAAGTATTACTGTTTACCGAATTTTTATATGAAAGGGAACCGTGGAAAAGTTGCCAAATAACCAAACATCTGTCGCAATACCTGCCCGTATGGCAGGCCGCGCAACAGGCCGGTATAGAGGTGGTTGGCTTAGAGCCGGAATTTGTGATGGGTATTAACAATACACACTTTGTATTTCCGCATAACTTGTCTGGCGAAATTGCCAAATTCCCTACCGATATTTGGACCTCTGTGGAAGGAGTCCGCATTCGTAACGCGCATTGGCTTAATACATTAAACCGTTACCGGGAACTTTATCCGCAGGCATTATTTATCATTTATGCGGGTGGCGGACATTTGGAATATGGAGGGCCTTATTCGCTGGGAGATGTTTTTGCCGGGCCGCAGACGTTGGTGGTAAACATAAACCGTAAAAGTAAAAATTGGGCCTTTGGCGATTTGCCGGACCGTATCCTTAAATTTAACGACGCGGAACTATCCCGTTTAGTCGGGTTTGATATTTCTTTTGAATTGTCCCCTACGGACGAATAGATCCCGTTTTGATTTTGCATTTAAAAACCCCCGCTTTAAAAAGCGGGGGTTTTGCAAATTTATTTCGCTTATTTTGTATTTTGCAAGCGGGTTAATTTGCCTTGTGCACTGGAGGCATATTTGCTGGTAGGGAATTGCAAAATCAGCTTTTTATATACTTCTTGTGCTTTGGCTAATTTGCCTTGCTTGGTGTACGAATCGCCGATTTCGCACATCCGTTGGGCTGTTTTCGGATCGTTAGGGGCGAGTAATACCGCTTTTTCCAACGATTGGACATATTTTGTTTCGTCTTTTAGTTTTTTATGTGCGATTTTGGCAGCTTCGGCCAACGCATCGGCGGCTTGTTCTTTGGAAATGTTGGACAGTTCTGCCGCGCGGTGTAACACGTTATAGGCGTTTTCGTGTTGGTTGGTTTTGGTATATACATCAGCTTTGCCGCGGTATGCTTCGTACACGGCAGAAGAATCGCCTAAGAGTTCAATGGCTTTGTCGTAATTGATAAGGGCGCTGTCGTATTGTTTGTTGTTTTCATCTAAAATAGCCATGTGTTTATACACAATGCCTGTTTCGGACGAGTTCGGGTACAAGCGCAACACCGTGGTATAAGCTTCCGTAGCGGCGGCGGTGTTTTTGAGGTTATCGGCGTAAATGTCGCCAATTAAACGCAAGCTGGCCGCTTTATAGGGCGAGTTCGGATAGAGCGCATCGGCTTTTTTATACTGCGCAATCGCCGCCAGATAGTTTTTGTTGCCGCGGTGCAAATCGCCGTACCAAAGTTCTACTTCGTTGTTTCTTTCGTAGAACGGGTGGCGTACAAAGAAATTTTCAAACGCTTGCGCGGCGGCCGGATAAAATTCGTCCCCGGACAGTTTGGATAATGCATAAAGCATTTCGGCCTCTTTCTGTTCCACAAACGCAGCCTTTTCGGTCGGACCTTGCGCAAAGAGCTGGGTGGCGCTGTCTTGTAGTTTGTAGTCAATAACGTTAATGTTTTCGCCCCAAATAGAAGTCAGTTGCGTGCGGTCGGTTTGCGGGAACATATAGCGTAGCTTAAATAAGGTAACCAACGCTTGTCCGTTCCGGCCTGCCTGCGTAAACAAGCGGGCTTGCCACAATAATACTTCGGGGGTGGAAGCGTGTTTTTCGTTTTGTTGCAACCACGTTTGAAGTCCGTCTGCTAGCGCGACGGCATAGGCGCGTGTGGCGCGGGAATTTTGCGTGGGGAAGGAAGTAAGTTCCTGTTTGTAAAAGTTCAGCGCGTCTTGTGCATTGGTTGCCCAAGCGCACAGGCCAAACGTGCTGATAAGTAGCGTAAGTGTTAGTTTTTTCATAAGTTTACCTGTAATTTGTAAATTGGAGTTCTACGCCAAAATCTTGGCCGCGAAGTAACGCCATGGTATTTTGGAGTTCATCTTTTGATTTGGACGATACACGCAACTGGTCGCCCTGAATAGACGCGCTGACTTTGAGTTTAGCGTCTTTAATGGCTTTGGAAATCTGCTTGGCTTTTTCCGCCGGAATGCCTTGCTGTATTTTGACGGTTTGTTTAGCATTGCCGCCTAAGGCAGATTCAATTTTTTGCGGGAGCATGTTTTTAAGCGGGATGCCGCGTTTGGCAATACGCGTGAAAATAATATCGCGCAAAGTGTTTACTTTGAACTCATCACTGGAGGCGAGTTTTAATTCGTTGTCTTTTTGGTTGAGCTCAATGGAAGACGACGTGCCTTTAAAATCGTAGCGGTTGGCAATTTCTTTATTAGCGGCGCTGACGGCTTCGCTAATGACGTTTAGGTCCACTTTGGACACAATGTCAAAGCTGTAATCGGCCATAATTTTCTCCTTTTCGGCGCGGGGCCGGGTAAATTTCCTATATTATAGCTTTTTTTGTACAATAGTTTTAACGGTATGCCGGACGTAGGCGTGCCGGAAAAACTCGTGTTGTGCGTGTAAGGAGAGCTATGTATATTAAAACTCGTTTGACGGTGATGAATTTCCTCCAGTTCGCCGTATGGGGAGCTTATTTGACGTCTATGGGGACGTTTCTGTTTGGCGTGGGACTGGCTGAGCATATCGGTTGGTTTTATGCGGTACAGGGGATCGTCTCTTTGTTTATGCCGGCGGTAATCGGTATTATTGCCGACCGTTGGGTGTCCGCCCAAAAGATGTTGGCCTTGTGTCACTTTTTGGCGGCGGTGTTTATGGCCGGGGCGGCGTATTACGGCTCCCAACAGACAATTTGTTTTTGCAGTTTGTTCACGTGCTACACGTTAAGTGTGGCGTTTTATATGCCTACGCTCGCGCTTTCCAACTCGGTGGCTTATACGGCACTGCGCCAACAAGGGTTAGATACGGTTAAAGTGTTCCCGCCGATCCGTGTGTTCGGCACGGTGGGTTTTATCTGCGCGATGCTCACCACGAACTTTGCCCATTTTCAAGGCAGTTATACACAATGGTATTTTTCTGCGGTGCTGGGCGTAATCTTGGCGGGCTATTGTTTGACGCTCCCGAACTGCCCGGTGTCGCAAGGCGAAAGCAAAACGCTGGCCGACGCTTTGGGCTTAAAAGCGTTTGCGTTATTTAAGCAAAAGAAAATGGCGATTTTCTTTATATTTTCCATGTTGCTAGGTATGTCGTTGCAAGTAACTAACGGTTTTGCGGGTCCGTTTATCACCGGGTTTAACTCGTTAGACGGTTTTACCGGCTCGTGGGGGGCCAACAACGCTAACGCCTTGATTTCGTTGTCGCAAATGTCGGAAACGCTTTGTATTTTGCTGATTCCGTTTTTCTTAAAACGCTACGGTATTAAAAAAGTAATGCTGATTAGTATGCTTGCGTGGGTGCTTCGCTTTGGGTTTTTGGGGCTTGGCAACCCGTCTACGGCACTGGGCATTGTGCTACTCGTGGCGTCTATGATTGTGTACGGGGTGGCGTTTGATTTTTTCAATATTTCCGGCTCGCTGTTTGTGGACCAGGAAACCGACCCGTCTATCCGCTCCAGCGCGCAAGGAGTATTTATTTTGATGACAAACGGTTTCGGTGCGACGATTGGCTCGTTACTGGCGCAGAAAGTGATTAACGCGTTGGTTAATTCTCACTTAAACCCGGCCTTGATGGTAGACGGCGTTTATCCGCCGGCTCTTTCGCAAACGATTATGCAAGGGTGGAGCCACGCGTGGTTTGTGTTTGCGGGGTTTGCGCTCGTGGTGGCGATACTGTTTACCGTTTGCTTTAAATACGAGCACAAAGCCGCGTAATCATCTTATTGGCGCAAATAACAACGGCACAAACATTATGTTTGTGCCGTTGTTGCTTGCTACCGATAAACAAATTTTACAGAAGAAATTAGTAAGGTAAATTATAGTAACGACCATATGTTCCCACGGTTGTTAAAGATCCTTGCATAATTTTTTCGCAAAAAGATCCCGGCGGCAAAGAAGTGTCAAAGAGAAAATTAGCGGAACTTATTCTTTCTATACACACTATTTTTTGTGAAGCGGTTTCGGTTGGATTTTGAAACGCTATGTAAAATCCGGCTCCTTTATATTTACCGGTTATACGGGCAATGTGCAACGAAATATATCCCTCCCAGTGTTCCAGTTGTAATGACCAGTCGTTATTGGACCGGGTATCCTTTACGGAGTCTCCCGGAATAAATTGCGTGTTTCCTGTCAGAGGAATATCTATCGCAAGTTCATCAAAAGAGGTCGCCCACTCCCCGCTGGCTAAATGATGGGCTTCCATCGCTTGGCCAACACTTTTAAGTAGCGTGAGGGCCTGTGTGGCACGTGATTTTTCTACTACTTTTTGATATTGCGGCAGAGCTACCGCCGCCAAAATGCCAATGATGAGGACCACGACTAAGAGTTCAATGAGGGTAAATGCTTTGTTACTTTTCATGTTGTTTGCTCCTTGTTTTTTTACTGACTCTTTATTATCGTTTTTTTTTTTGATTTGTCAACCAAAATTTGGTGCCCCGACGAAAATAGACCATTGTTTGCCGGAGCAAAAATGAGCAGAAATGAAAGTAATAAATAGATTTGTTTTATAAATAAACTAGGACTCGCCTTCCGGTAAAACTCCTGACGGAGTTTTCCTGCAGGCCGGGCTCGCGGTACTCGCCTTTGCCTGACGGCAAAACTCGTACATCGCTGCGAGCTGGGGTGGGCAAGACGTTCTTTTTGCCTTTGCGCCGCTGGACTTTTTAGGGTAACGCGTAGTTTATTTTGTGCGTGCCTAGTGAAAAGGACGCGGCCCGCAGGGTTTAGCCGTTTTTGCTATCCGGCGTTGTTAAAAAAGCTCGTCTATGATTACATAGACTTCACTTTTTTGCCTAGCCGTCTTACACAAAAACGGCTAAACGCAATAGAGCAAACAGAACGCCTTGCCCACCCGGAGTCCTAGACGAAGGCCACGCAGGTGGCCTTCTTCCGCAAAAAATTAACCCCCGCTTTCGCGGGGGTTTAATTTTTTCCGGACTAGGACTCGAACCTAGAATGACTGGACCAAAACCAGTAGTGATACCATTTCACCATCCGGAAGTGAAACTGTTGGTGTGAATTTCACCTACAACTATTATACCACCTTTCGGGCGGGTGTGTAAAGCCCTTTTATTTCTGTCCGGCGGTAGAGGGAATATAAAACGGCGTGCAAAATACCGTGCGTTCGTGGCTGCAAACTTGCCGGGCCAAAGATTCCGCCTCGTCGGCTGTTTCGGTCAACGCAAATACCGTAGATCCCGAGCCGGACATCAACACCGCCTTTGCTCCGGCCTTTTTCAAATCGGTCAAGGCCTGTTGCACCGGACGGGAAACAGACGCCACATTCTCTTCCAAGCGGTTAAATAAAAAATCTTTCCAATCAGTGAGCGGACGTGCTTGTTCCACACAATGAATCAGTTGGGTTAGCCGCGCGACATTTTTGTCCATTTCTGTTTTTGAAGGCAATACAAAATTACCAAAGACCATTTTGGTAGAAATAAATGCGTTGGGATAAATAAGCACCAGCCACGGTAACCGGCCACAAGTAGATACGGGCGTTAAAATTTCGCCGATACCTTCGCCTTTTAAAAACGGCTCTTCGTACATAAATAAAGGCACGTCGGCTCCCAGCGTGGCGGCCAATGGCAGTAATTCGGTTTTGTTTTTTTGAAAGGCATCACATAAAGCCAGTAGTGTGCCCGCGGCATCGGATGAGCCGCCGCCTAGTCCCGCGCCTGTCGGCACGCGTTTGTGTAGGTGCATTTCTACGCGGGCGCTTAATTTAAAATGTTCCAAAAAACCGCGTGCCGCCCGGCACACTAAATTCGTTTCATCGGCCCGTAACCGTTTGCCCACCGGGCCGCTAAGTGTAAGCGAAAGGGATGTTTCTGGGGCGGGTTCAATAGTTAGAGTTAGTTCGTCGCCCAGTTTGATTTTGGCAAATAAGGTGGCTAGTTCGTGGTAGCCGTTGGAGCGTTTGCCGGTTACTTCCAAAAATAGATTTACTTTAGCGGGGCAGAACCGCGTGACTCTCATAACTTTTTCCGCTCCGTATTATGCACCAAGGAGCCCCAGTGATATTCTTCGCTGGTCAGTAGAGATCCTTCTTCGTTATACATATTGCGGTGGCCTTCTAACAGGCCGTCTGCGTAAAACTCTTCCAAATATACTTTCCCGTTGGGGAAGAAGCACAACCGTTCCCCGTCTAAACGGCCGCTTGTGTAATTTTCCCGGTACCACAGTTTGCCGTCCACAAAAAACATTTCGCGTTTGCCGCTGAGTTTACCGTCGCTGTAATTTTCTTCACGTTCTTTGTTTCCGTTAGAATAATAGCACACCCGCGGACCGCTCAAATGACCGTTTTTGTAAAATTCGCGGCAACGCAACGTGCCGTTTTGTTGGGTAAGTGTCCGTTCGCCGTTTAAGCGGGAATTTTTATAACTGCATTTAGTGGTCCATGTGCCGCGTTGGGTAAATGTAAAATAGACCGCGTCTCCTTGCAGAAAACCGTTTTCGTAGTTTTCGTGTACGATTTCTTGGCCGGTGTCGGTATAGCGGATCAGCTCGCCGTTTAGTTTGTTGCTCTTATAATGGGCGATAGTAATGACTTGGTCTTTCTCATTAAATTCTTTTACTTCGCCGTCCGGAATGTTACCCAGTAATTCCAACGATATGCCGTTGGACGAAATAGTTTCTTCGGCCACTTCTTTACCGTTACAATAAAACGAGTGTGTGCCTTTGGAAGTTTTGAGGGTGGTGCCTTCGTGTTTGGGTGCGGCAACGGTGGTGGCAGGGGTGTTCTGTTGGATTTGTTTGAGCACACCGTTTTCATATTCTTCGCTGAATGATACCGTCCCGTCGGTTAAGTTACGCACTTCCAATTTGCCGTTTAGTTTGCCGTCTTTTAGGTGTTTAACCGTCAGCGAATTGACCGTAAACTCGCACACTTCTCCGTCAGGCAAAGTGCCAACGGTATTTACCACGTTTTGTTCCCGGTCTACAAATTCTTTGGCTACGGCCATGGCGCGGTAATAGGTGCGGTCCACCGGCGAAGTAATGCAAATAATCTTTTCTTTGGTGTTACTGGTCATACAATTCCCCTCTTGTTCCCATTGTAGCACATTTGAACGAATGAAAAAACTGCTTGACAAGCCCCTTTGCCACTTGATACTCTTATGAATAGAGAAACTTTATTAACTAGTAAGGGGGAAGTATGAGCGAAGTAATTATTACAGATGAAAATTTTGAAACGGAAGTCCTTAATGCCAAAGAACCGGTTATGGTAGATTTTTGGGCCACGTGGTGCGGCCCGTGCCGTATGTTAGCCCCGGTAGTGGAAGAATTGGCTAACGACTATGCCGGTAAGGTCAAAGTGTGCAAGTTGGATACCGATCAAGGACCTCAAACCAGTGCCAAATACCGCATTTCTTCCGTACCGACGATTTTGTTTTTCAAAGGCGGTCAGGTAGCTGCCCAAGCGGTTGGCTTACAATCTAAATCGGCCTTGCAAGAAAAACTGGACGCTTTGCTTGCGTGACATATAAGCCGTTGCGGGGGACGCCCCGCAACGGTTGTTTTCTTCCCGCCGAAATACACAAATCATGACAACTCTTTTTTCACCCCAATTTTTTTTAATAGACGCGCATAACTTCTTACACCGTAATTATCATGCGCTACCTAAACTGACGACTTCTGCCGGGCAGGAAGTCGGCGCGTTGTACGGGTTTGTGCGGTGGCTGCTTAAAATGCTTAAAGAACACCACCCGGCCTACGTGGCGGTTTGTTTTGATTCGCCCGGTGGTTGTGCGCGGCGCAAAGCCCTATTGCCCACGTATAAAGGAACACGTAAAAAACCCGATGACGCTTTGATTAGCCAACTTAATTTGGCGCGCGACTTGGTGGCCCGGCTGGGGCTTGCCGTCGTGGCCAAGCCGGGTATTGAAGCAGATGATTTAATGGCTTTTTTGGCCACACAAGCCGCTAAAGAACAAGTGTCCAGTGTGCTGGCTACCACGGATAAAGACGTCTACCAATTTTTAAATGATTTTATCCACTTATGGCCTGCGGGGGGAAAAGACGGGTTTAAAGGGCCGGAAGCTGCCAATGAAAAATTTGGCGTAAGCGTAGAGTTTTTACCGGACTATTTTGCTATTGTTGGCGATAGTGCGGACAACATCCCCGGTGTGCGCGGCGTGGGCCCCAAAAGTGCCGTAGAGCTGATAGAAAAATTCGGGCATTTATCCGATATTTTGCGCGCAGCCCATAACGACAATCCGGATATTAAACCGGCCCTTGCCAAAAAATTATTAGAGCACGAGGGCGAGGCGCTTTTATCTAAGCAGTTGGTTGTTTTTGACAATAATTTGGATATGCCTTTTGCGCTGGATGATTACCGCGTGCGTATGCCCCAACGGCAAGCGTTGGCGGATTTGTTTGCCCAGTACGAATTTAAAAACTTGTTAGATTTGCTAGAGCAACCGACCACCGTGCAAGCGCAACCTGTGGTGCAAGAAACGGCGGTTACCCAGCTGACTTTGGCACAGGCGTTGGAAAAAGCGCCTGCCGCCAAGCGTGTGTTTTTACACGCGCAGGAGGAACAACTGCTTTTGGGGCTGAGCCCGCAAGAATTTGCGTTGGTGCCGGTGGGGGAAATTCAACCGTGGGAGCAAGACGCACTGAAAAAATTAGTCCAAAACGACGCGGTGGAAAAATCGGGTTACGATTTAAAACTTACCTTGCGCGAATTGGATATCAACGTGCACGGTCAATTTATCAACTGTTTTGACGGGCGGCTGGCGCGGTATTTATTAAATCCGTCGGGAGATTTAAGTTTTTCCGGGGCGTGTGCCGATTATTTTTCTACCCGCATTAACGAAGAAGACCCGCAAGAACTTATGCGTGCGTACAACCGTTTTGGCTTTGCGTTGCAAGACGAACTAACCAAAAAACTCAAAGAAAGCAAACAGTATGAGTTGTTCCATACATTGGAATTGCCGTTGATGATGGTGCTATCTGACATGGAATTTACCGGACTTCGCATTGACCCGGGGTTTTTGCAAAGTTTCCAAGTAATTTTGGAAAAAGAATTGGAACAGCTGCAAAAATCTATTGATACGCGTGCGGGTTATACCGTTAATATCAACTCCACCAAACAGTTGGGAACGCTCCTGTTTGAACAAATGCAAATTCCACCCGTTAAGCGCACGAAAACCGGCTATTCTACCGACGAAGAAGTGCTGGTGCAACTCGCACAAACGTATCCGATTGCCCAAGAGATTTTAGACTATCGTTCCAATGCAAAATTAAAATCTGCCTATGTGGATAATTTGCTCTTAATGGCAGACGAAGAAAATAAAGTTCACTCGTATCTGGACCAGACCGGCACGGTAACGGGGCGTTTATCCAGTTCCAGCCCGAACTTGCAAAATATCCCCGTGCGTACGGAAAAAGGCCGCCAACTGCGCAAGGCCTTCTGTGCCGCGCCGGGAAACGTGATGCTCAGCGTGGACTATTCGCAAATTGACTTGCGCGTGCTAGCGCACGAAAGCCAAGACCCGGTGCTTATCCAAGCATTTTTAGACGGCGGAGATATCCACACGCAAACCGCCGCGCAAGTGTTTGGCGTCATGCCGCTACTGGTTACCCCCGAGATGCGCTCTAGTGCAAAAGCCATCAATTTTGGTATCATTTATGGGCAAGGTCCTATGGGGCTTTCCCAAGCGTTAGGCATTTCTATGCGGGAAGCCAAAGAATATATAGATAATTATTTTAAGAACTTCCGGGTAGTGCGGCAGTGGATTGATGAACATATCGCTCTAGCACGCCAAAACGGATATGTTAAAACGATGTTGGGGCATATACGTTATTTACCGGAGTTTAACATGGGCGTCGGATCTATGGCATCGTTTGCCCAACGTGCCGCTATCAATACGATTGTACAGGGCGGCTCGGCCGATATTATTAAAAAAGCGATGATTGATGTGTTTAACGCGTACCGTAATTCTCCCGTGCAAATGACCATGCAGGTACACGACGAACTTTTATTTGAAGTGCCGCAAGCGACGTTGTCGCAAACAGCGGCACATATTAAGAGTTTAATGGAAAATACCGTCAAATTGCGTGTGCCGTTATTGGCCGCCGCCAAAGCGGGTAAAAATTGGTACGAGTTGGACAAACTTTCGCTATGACAAAATTCCCCAAATATCTTGTTGGGCTTACGGGCAGTATCGCCAGCGGTAAAAGTACCGTATTAAGAGAGTTGACTCGGTTGGGCGCGTGTACGCTGAGTGCTGATGAGTTAGTGCGGGAGTTATACCGGACGGATCCGGTGCGCGTGCAGTTGGAAAAATGGGTTGGCTCATCCGAGCCAAAGCACGTAGCAGATGCGATTTTTAAATCGGATGCAGTCCGTAACAAAGTAGAAAATCTTTTACATCCGCGCGTGTGGCAACTGGCCCAAGAAAAACTGGCCCTTTGCCCAAAACCGTGGGCCGTTTTTGAAGTGCCGCTTTTATTTGAGGCCGGGTGGGAGCAAAAAATGGATCTGACCGTTTTGGTAACGGCAGATGAGAAAACATTGGCCAAGCGTTTGCAGGCGCGCGGAATTTCACCGGATGTTTATCAGTCCCGCCGCCAAACACAACTGAGCGAAACAGAAAAAATAGGCCGGGCCGATATTACTATTTTTAATGATACCACCCCGCAAGCGTTGCAAAAAAAAGCGGGTTACTTGTACAACGCACTTGAAAATTTGTACGTAAAATAAAGGAGTCAATATCATGGAAGAAACAACTTCTTCGGCCAAAGCCGAGAAAGCAACAAAAGAAGCAAAAACACAAACTACCGCCTCCGCTCCGACAAAAACCGAGCGGCCCGCCCGTCAAGGGACGAATCGCCCGTACCAACGGCCTACAAACAATTTGCGCCCGAACACGCCTCCGCGCCAACCCAACGGAGCTAAACCTATGGACGCGCGGGAACTTAATAAACTCAGCGTGCCGGAACTGACGAAATTGGCCGTCAATTACAACATTGACGACATTTCGGGCCTTCGCAAACAAGAGCTCATCGGCCGCATTGTAGCGGTGCAGGCCAAGCAAAACGGCTCTGTGTACGGTGGAGGCGTGTTGGAAATCCTGCCCGACGGATTTGGTTTTTTGCGCTCGGAAGAAAACAACTATTTAGCAGGCGGCGAAGATATTTACGTGTCGCCTTCGCAAATCAAACGTTTTGGACTACGCAAAGGGGATACGATAGAAGGTTTAATTCGTCCGCCTAAAGATAACGAGCGTTATTTTGCGATGTTGCAAGTACAAAAAGTAAACGGCGTTGACTCCGATAAAATCTACAACCGTCCGCTTTTTGAAAACTTGACACCGCTTCACCCCAACGAACGCTATACGTTGGAGCTGGATAAAAACTCACTGACCCAGCGTATCATTGATATCATTGCGCCGATTGGCAAAGGCCAACGCGCGCTGATTGTCGCTCCGCCCAAAAGCGGTAAGACGATGATTTTGCAGGCAATCGCGCACTCTATTGCGGAAAATTATAAAGATGCCGTTTTAATGGTGCTTTTAATTGACGAACGCCCCGAAGAAGTAACCGATATGAGCCGCAGTGTCAAAGGCGAAGTGGTGGCATCTACGTTTGACGAGCCGGCTGACCGTCACGTGCAAGTAGCGGAAATGGTCATTGAAAAAGCCAAGCGTTTAGCCGAACAGGGCAAAGATGTGGTGATTTTGCTAGACTCCTTAACCCGCTTGGCCCGCGCTTATAACACCGTTGCTCCGTCGTCCGGGCGCGTGCTCACAGGCGGTTTGGAAGCGACGTCTTTGCAAAAGCCCAAACGCTTTTTGGGTGCGGCGCGTAACATTGAAGAAGGCGGCTCGCTAACCATTATTGCTACGGCGATGATTGAAACGGGCAGCCGCATGGACGAAGTGATTTTTGAAGAGTTTAAAGGTACGGGCAACAGCGAGCTGTGCTTGGACCGCAAACTCTCCGAACGGCGCATTTTCCCGGCGGTGGATATCAACCGCAGTTCCACACGTAAAGAAAACTTGCTTTTAAGCGAGGACGAACTGAACAAAGTGTGGATCATGCGTAAAGTCTTGGCTCCGCTCGGCCCGGTGGACGCGATGACGATGGTGTTGGATAAATTGTCGTCTACCAAGTCTAATAAAGACTTCTTCAAACAAATGGAGTTAGGCACATTCTAACTTGTTGTTTGCAGACAAGTTTGTAAATGACACGCCCCGCTTTGTGCGGGGCGTGTTTTTCAATGTTGTAACGTGTAGTAGCGTATTGCCGCAGACTGTACCAGTGTTGCGTTGAGTACTTTTGTGCAATAATCGCCGGGACTAATTGTGCCTGCCAGTTCTATACATAACGGTTGATTTAAGGGTACTGCTGTATTTTGGTCATATTGGTAAAGGAAAACTAAACCTCCTTTATTAGCAAATTTCCCCGATAGTTTCCCTGCAATAATACCTTTGTTTCCGATGTCATTATCATTTAACATCTGAATAGACCAATTTCCATTAGACCGAGTATCTGTAATATAACTATCATTATTCCACCACCGGGAGTTACCTGTCCACGGAATCTCAACACTTAGTTCATCAAATGAAGTTGCATAATCTCCGTTAGCCAAACGGTATGCCTCTTGTGCGGCACCTATGGATGTTATAAGAGCCATTACTTGCGTGGCTTTAGATTTTTCCACGGCTTTTTGATACTGCGGGAGTGCCACCGCCGCCAAAATACCGATGATGAGAACGACTACTAAAAGTTCAATGAGGGTAAATGCGTTGTTATAACATAAGACGTCACCCTGAACTTGATTCAGGGTCTCACCTTGTTGTCGTTTTAGAAAGCGGTGAGATTCCAAATCAAGTTTGGAATGACATTTATTTTTATTTATGTTTTTCATATTGTTTGCTCCTTTGTTTTTTGCGTCCCTTTATTATCGTTTTTTTTTTTGATTTGTCAAGGCCCTTGCCGGGCCGGGCATAAGGCCTCAAACCTCTGTAAGCTGATGATGTTATCTTTTGCAAATAGGGACTTCGTGTTATTCTGTAATATTTTTGTTGTTTATCCGCCCCTTTAGCACCGTTTACAAAAAGCGCCAAATCGGAAAAGGAAATTTACATGTTTGAGCGGGTAGCGAGTTTGTAAATTTT
>ONAM01000013.1 GCA_900315795.1 Candidatus Avelusimicrobium caledoniensis | reverse complement strand
TCTCTTTCGTTGCAGCTCTTATAGGTTGGGTGTTAACCCAACATAAATAAGGAATTTTTTCTGTCAGGCGTAGCCTGACCTACATTTAATCGTCGGTAAAAAATTGCCTATTGACATCGTTTTTTTTTTTGCTACATTTTATTTAATGATAAAAAGGAGGTTGTATGAAAAACAAACAAGCATTTACGCTTATTGAATTACTTGTCGTTGTTCTTATCATCGGCATACTTGCCGCGGTAGCTCTGCCGCAGTATACACTGGCGGTGGAAAAAGCACGTATGACAGAAGCAATAACCGTTGCCCAAAATATAAAGTTAGCGCAAGAGCGGTATCGTTTGGCAAATGGCAGTTATACTACGGTTGTGGAAGATTTAGACATTTCGTTTCCGGGTACCACTCCGACAAATTCTCAGATTAAATTGCCCAGCGGTGTCCGTATTTCCTTACAGGCCCCGCTTTACGTTTATATACAAAACAAAACTAATACCAATACATGGGTGTCCTATTATGACAATATCAATTCCACATTGGCCGGCAAGAAAAAATGCTACGCTAAACAAGGTGACAAGACCGCCAACTTGCTGTGTAAAAATTTGGGTGGAACAAATCCTTCAGATTCGGACGATTGTACCATTGGCGCATGTACGATTTATGTGTTGCCCTAGGCCTTAAACGAGCCCCTTAAAAAGGACGTCTTACAAGCTTTTCAGCAATTTTCTTTGGGGTCTTTATGGAAATCAATGCGTTGGGTTGGGGGGTTCCCTACCGCACGCTTTCACGCCAATTTTTTCCGCCGATAAGTAACTCTTTGGCCATCGCTCCTTGCCCCGGCGTGTAGGAATAAATCACTTCAAAAGTGGTTTGCGGGTTGTTGCGCTTGCGGAAAAGTTCATCTAATTGTTTAGCATATTCTTCCGGCACGTAGAAACGGCATTGCCGCCCCCAGCGGCCTTCGCGGCAGAAATTTTCCTTCGGGCAGATATTATTTTCAAATTGCGTACAATCGGTTTTGGCCCAATCAATTTGGTATTGAATATAATGGCCGGAAAGTAAATCGCGCGGATCATAGCCCATAACGGCTACTTTTACATCCGTGCCGTGGTTGCGTTGCCACGTCAGGCACAAGGTCCAAACCACTAAACACACAAAAGGGAGTGTAAAACAGACGGCTAAAATTTTTGTTTTCATTTAAAGGCCTCCATATTTTTAATGTATAAAGACGTGTGCTTGAAAACATAAATCAGGGCTAACACGGCTAACCCGCCGAAAATAAACCCGACGCCGGACATAAACAAATTGCTCAAGTGGCTGGCAAAAAGTATAAAAATATAAATTTCCGTTAAAATAGCGTTACGGCGGAAAGAAATCATATTTTGCGTTTGTATGGCCAAAAACATCCGCCCCGCCAAAAACGCAAACACGACGAGGTTGGCAAGCAAGGTAGTGCCTAAATGGTGGTTCCAACCGCTAGTGCCCCAACGTAGCCCGATACCAAAAATACTCAGATACGCCAGCCACATAGCCAGTTTTTCAAAGGCCTTGGGAAACAGCGTGTACGGGTGGGCGGTTTCGTCTAATTTTTTGCCGGCATAACTTAACAAACACAAACAAAGGACTGCGCTTACCGTGCCGGTATTAAAGGAGTCAAAGAGAAAATCAAAAATTTTCTCCCACCATCCGTTATTAAAAAGACTGAAAAATAAACACAACCACCCTACGTTAAAAAACAGGGCCCGGCTGACCACCACAAACGGCAACCCCAACAGTGCCCACGCGGTGGCAAAAGAGTGCCATCCGCCGTCTAAATGAAACGTCTGCCCAATAAGCCCGATCGTGGCGCCGATCATTAAAAAAGACAATATGGTAAATAATTCGGTAAGCCCTTTACGCTCGTGGGTAATGCACCAAAACGTCGTATAAAATAAACCGCCCAACAGGGCAAAATCGCCCGCCAATTTAATCACGGGGCCCAGCGCGTGCCAATTAGAAGCCACTATCAAACAAAGACCCAACCCGATCAGCAGTCCGGCAATGATAAAAGCCGAGCGGCCAAACGTGCGCGCGGCGCGTTGACGTTCAAAAGCCGCGATTTTTTCGCATTGTTCGGCGGTGATAAATTGTTGTTCTTTCCAAGTGTTCAGTTTTTTCTGTAAAGACATATCTTCTCCGTGTACACCGTCATTATATAAATTTTTCGTTTCATACAGCGGCCCGGTTAAAATGCTAAAATATCTATATAGTTTTTTAGTATTTTTCTTCCCAAGGAGTTTTCTCATGGAAATCGGTATCGTCGGTCTGCCTAATGTGGGCAAATCTACTTTGTTTAACGCGCTAACCTGCGCGGGTGCGGAAGCAAGCAACTATCCGTTTTGCACCATTGAGCCCAACGTCGGCATTGTGCCGATACCGGATAAGCGGTTAGATAAACTTTTTGAAATGTTTAAACCGCCCAAGAAAACCGCTGCGTTTATTAAATTTGTAGATATTGCCGGTATCGTCAAAGGCGCCAGCCAAGGCGAAGGGTTAGGAAACAAATTTTTAGCCAACATCCGCGAAGTGGACGCTATTATTCACGTCGTGCGGCTTTTTGAAGACGAAAACGTCACGCACGTGATGAACTCCGTGGACCCGTTGCGTGATATTGAAGTCATCAACACCGAACTCATGCTCGCCGATTTGGAAAGTGCCACTAAAATTTGCGACCGCCTGGGCAGCAACGCCAAGTCCGGCAAAAAAGATGCCGTAGCCGCGTTTGAGCGCATGAAAGAAATTAAAGCCGCGTTGGAAAACGGCAAGCCCGTTTCGTCTTTAGGTTTAGAGCCGGAAGAATTAAAAGAATATCAATTTTTAACGGCCAAACCGGTTTTGTACGTCGGCAACAACAGCGAAAAACGCAACGAGGCAAATGCCGCCAAAGTGGCTAAGTACGCTAAAGAAAACGGCGCGGGTTTTGTGGAGTTGTGCGTAAAATTTGAGGCCGACATTGCCGAATTTTCAGAAGAAGAAAAACACGCGTTCCTCGCCGAAACGGGCAGCGATTACACGGGGCTTGAAAAAGTAGTGCGCGAGGGGATGAAGTTATTAAATCTTTGCACGTATTTTACCGCCGGACCGGAAGTAGAAGTGCGCAGTTGGTTAATTCCCGTCGGCTGTACGGCACCGCAAGCGGCGGGCAAAATTCACAGCGATTTTGAAAAAGGTTTTATCCGCGCGGACGTCTATACGTTTGACGACCTTGTCAAATACGGCGACGAAAAATCTTTGCGCGAGCACGGTTTGATACGCTCGGAAGGCAAAGATTATATTGTAAAGGACGGCGACGTTTGCCTGTTTAAAATCAATGCCTAACCAAACGTGTAAACATTTCGGCGTGTGCGGCGGGTGCGCACTGCTCAACTTATCTTACGACGAGCAAGTGGCCAGAAAACAAGCCAAGTTGCAAGAAACTCTGCGCGAATTTTGGACGCGGGAAATCCCCGTTACCCAAACCGACAACCCGTTTTATTTCCGCAACAAGGTAGAACTCGGCTTTTGCCACCAAGTCAAATGGCGCGAAGATTACAACAAAAAAGACCCCGCCAACAAAACCCGCCCGTTGGAGTTTGAACAAGCACTCGGTTTTAAATATAAAGGCCGTTTTGATAGGGCGGTGGAAATCAGCGAGTGCCTTTTGTTTAGCGATAAACTTGTGCCTTTGTTAAACGCACTCCGTGCGTGGGCGGCGGCGGAAAATTTGCCGTATTATGACACGCGCAAACATACGGGCGTGTTGCGGCATCTATTGGTGCGCGAAGGGAAAAACACCGGCGAGCAAATTGTCGTTTTATTTGTAACGGACGATTTTAACGAAAAAACCTTTGTGCAAGCGGTGGAAAGCGTTTTACCAAACGCCAACATTATGGCCGCTGTGAACACGGGTCTTGCCGACACCGCCGCGCCGGAGAGCTTGCGTGTACTCAAAGGCAAAGACCATATTTTTGAAAAAATTATTTTAACAAACGAAAACGGCGAAAAAGAGCGCGAAGTGATTTTTAAACTTTCGCCGCAATCGTTTTTTCAGACGAACACGAAAACGGCACAAAAAATGTATAGCCGCGTGCGCGGGTTTGTTAAAAAACTCGCCCCCAAGAAAATTTATGATTTGTACGGCGGTGCGGGTAGTTTTTCACTCTCGTGTGCCGACTTGTGCGAGAAAAGTATTTGTGTGGAGTCCGTTGCACCCGCGATTTACAACGGTATTGAAAACGCCAAAATTAACAACGTAAAAAACGTACAATTTTTCTGCGCCAAAGTGGAAGATTTTGTTAAACAGCAACCGATTGAGAAAAAGGACGCGCTGATTATTTTAGATCCGCCGCGCGGCGGTATGCACCCCAAAGCCGCCAAGGCGGTGGCCGAGAGTGGCGTAGAAAACGTGCTTTATATTTCGTGTAACCCGGTTACGCTGGCTAACGACCTAAAAATTTTAACGCAACATTACGAAATCTTACACGTAGAAGCGTTTGACTTTTTCCCGCACAGCGAGCACATTGAAACGTTTGTCCAACTGAAATTAAAATGACCTTACAAGAAGCGTTAAATTCTCTTAACCCACAGCAACTTTCCGCTGTTAATTACGACGGCGGCCCGTGCCTGATTGTGGCCGGCGCGGGAACGGGAAAAACCAAAACGCTCACCACCAAAATCGCCAAACTGATCGCAGACGGCTACAATCCGTCGCGCATTTTGGCGGTTACGTTTACCAACAAAGCCGCCGGAGAAATGCGCGAGCGTGTGGAACAACTTGTTCCCGGCAACGCGCGGCGCGTGTGGATCCACACGTTTCACTCGTTCGGCGTGCGCATTTTGCGCCAACACGCGGGCGTGTTAAACCTTTCTAAAGATTTTGCCATTTACGACGATAACGACCAAAAAAAGGTCGTTACTTTGCTGCTTGAGCAAATGGGCGTTAAAGAACCCAAAAAAGAAGTCAACCAAATTGTCGGTATTATTTCGCGCGCCAAGGACGATATGATTTCGCCCGATACGATGATGCAATCGGCCACCGCGTCGGGGTTGGACGGTAAAATTCGCGTCGCGGAAATTTACCGCCGCTACGAGCAAAAATTAAAAGAGGCCGGGGCGCTAGACTTTGGCGACCTACTCGTCAAAACCGCCGTATTACTGCGCGACCACGAGGATATCCGCAACTACTACCAATCGTTTTTTCAATATATTTTGGTGGACGAGTACCAGGACACCAACCGCACCCAATACTTAATTACCAAAATGCTCGCCGCCGTCCACCGCAAACTCTGCGTCGTGGGGGACCCGGACCAAAGTATTTACTCGTGGCGCGGGGCGAACATCCGCAACATTTTGGAGTTTGAAAAAGATTTTAAAGACGCTAAAATTATCACGCTGGAGCAAAATTACCGCTCTACCAAAGTAATTTTGGATGCTTCTAACAAACTGATTTCCAAAAACAAACAACGCAAAGAGAAAAACCTGTTTACCGAAAAAGACTCCGGCGACCCGATTGAAGTGCGCCAATTGGAAACCGAAGGGCGCGAAGCGCGTTGGGTTAGCCAAAACATAAAATCGCTCGTGGAAACGGAAGGGGCGAGTTTAAAAGATATTGCCGTTTTCTACCGCACCAACGCCCAGAGCCGCAGTTTTGAAAATTCTTTTAAAACATATCAAATTCCGTACCGTTTAATTGGTGCTATGCGCTTTTACGACCGTAAAGAAATTAAAGACATGATGTGTTATGCACGCATACTTGTGAACCCAAATGACAACGTCAGTTTACTGCGCATTATCAACGCTCCTACGCGCGGACTTGGTAAAGTCGCACAGGATCGTTTGCTTGCCTATGCGGAAGAAAATAAAATTTCACTCTACAATTCTCTCAAAAATGCGGCGTACGTGCCGGGCTTAAGTTCGGCGGCTGTTAAAGCGGCTATCAAACTGGTGCAACTGTTTGAAAAGTGGCGCGGGGATATGTTGTTGACTGATCCCGCGGATGTTTTTAATAAAATCTTAAGTGAGTCGGGCTATATGGATGCCGTCAAAGCGGAAATGGATAAAGACCCGGAAGCCGAATCGCGCTTGCAAAACTTGGGGGAATTGGTTAGTGATGTTAAAGATTATGACGAGCGTTGCGAAAAAGGCGAGAAAGAGCCGTCCGTGGCGGACTTTTTGCAAGAGATTTCGCTTTTGTCCGGCGACGACGAAACACAAGCCGGTGAGGGTGGTGCAGTTACTTTAATGACGGTCCACCTAGCCAAAGGGTTGGAGTTTGACAATGTGTTTGTAACGGGTTTAGAGGAAAATCTCTTTCCGCTCGGGCGCGATAACGAGGATGAAACCGAAGAGGAACGCCGGCTTTGTTACGTAGCCATGACGCGCGCGCGCAAGCGGCTGTTTTTGACGTACGCGCAAACGCGCCGCAAGTTCGGGCAATTACAGGAAAATTTACCGTCGCGCTTTTTGTTTGAGAGCGGTTTATTAGACGAAAACGCCGTAGAGGAAACCGCGCCGCGCACGCGCTTTGCATGGGGGGGGAATTCTTCCTACTCCGGCGGAAATTACGAACGCTTTACCCGCCGCAAACGTGAGTATAGCGATAATTACGACGGCGGTTTTGAGGGCTACGCGCGCAAAAGCCGCTTCCAAAAACGCTACGATGAAGACGGGTACGAAATTCAAGACGATGAAAATTTAGATTATACGTCTTCTTCCTTTTCTTCTTACGCGCGCACGCCGAGTGTGGGCGCTTTGTATGCCGCGCCGAAACCGTCCGGTTACAGTTTATCTGATCCGCGCCGCGTGCCGGGTGCCGTTCCTCCCGCGCCGAAAGAGCCCGAAAAACCGGCTGAAAAAAATGCCGACGGGGTTGCTATCGGCGGACTTGTCAAACACGGGGTATTTGGGCAAGGTAAAATTGTGCAAATTGCGGGCTCCGGCGAGAGCGCGAAGATTACGGTTGTTTTTGGTAACGGCACAAAACGGACGTTTATGCTCAAATTCGCCCCGCTGGAAATACTGTAACTGCAAACGTAACCAGGTGCTAATTTTACTATGGCAACGTGTACCAACGCATCGTACTATGTGTAGATTTTAGCGTGCCTTTCATTATGTTTTTGCAATAACTTCCGTCTGGTTCGGTAAAATTCGCTCCGTCGGTACGACGCTCCACACAAACAGGCGTTGCTTTGGGTAGTCCATTGACGGCTGATTGAAGATATATCATAAAACCGCCCCCTTTATATTTCCCCGTCAGACGCCCTATACTGATGGCCGGCTCTTTTTTAGCGGCATCAAAGTACAGTTGCAAACTCCAATCGTTATTAGATTTTACGGGCGAGGCGTAATTGTCATACCATTTTCTTGTTCCTGTCCACGGGATATCCACACTCAGATCATCAAATGAAGAGGCAGCTTTCCCGTTTGCCAAATAATACGCTTCCGCCGCATTATATACGGACTTCAATAACGGCAACACTTGCGCCGCGCGTGATTTTTCCACTGCTTTTTGATATTGCGGCAATGCCACCGCGGCGAGTATGCCGATGATGAGGACAACGACTAAAAGTTCAATCAGTGTAAATGCACTGTTGTTAAAATTAGGTGTCATCCCCGAATGTTTCTGTCGGGGATCTTCCACCTTCCCATTAAAAAAGCGTTGTTTTTCCTCTTTTAATAACGACTTAGAAAGAGGAAGATTCCCGACAACAAATCTCGGGAATGACAAATTTTTATTTATGTTTTTCATGTTTGTTGCTCCTTTGTTGTTTTTTCCGTCCCTTTATTATCGTTTTTTTTTTTGATTTGTCAACCCCCTTTTCGCTTTTCTGGCACCAGAAAAGCTAGCAAAAGAGTGCCGCCTAGGGGGCGGCCCGCAGGGTTGCCATAAAAAGCAGACAAATCGGGAAAATTTACAAACTCGCTTCGCTCAAACATGTAAATTTTCTTTTCCGATTTGGCGCTTTTTATAAACAGCACTAAAGGGGCGGGAAAACGACAAACGGCACTCTCTTTATTCTGAGGAGTTTGCCGGAAAGACAAAAAAATTCCCGCAAAAGATATTCTTTTGCGGGAATTTGTATATTTCAGAGAAATTATTTCTCTTCTTCGTCTTTGCGGAATTTAGCCGCAATTTCTTCTTTGCGTTTGTTCCATTCTTTCATCACGCGTTCTTTGCCTTCGGCAATTTTTTCGCGCGCGCTATCTACGCGGTCTGCAAATTTTCCGCGTGCATTTTCGGCGTGTTCCAAAACGAAGTCCTTTTGTTCTTCGTAATTTTCTTCGGCCCAGCGTTTCAATTTGCGCCGGGTGGTTTCACCTTTAGCAGGTGCAAAAAGCACACCAAGCGCAATGCCCGTTACGGCACCGAGTAAAAATGCGGCCAGTCCGGTTTCAGCAGTCCTGTTGCACATAATCCCCCTCCTTTAGTTTGTATAATGTTATATAGATATTATACAACAAAAGATTATTTTTTCCAGTCCAAAAGAGAGAGGAATTTATCATGCCTAATCCGTCCGCTCCGCGTCAAAACGGTAAACAATTAGATCCCGCCGTTCGTAAGAAGAATTTTGAAGAAGTCGCCCAAATTTTTACCAAGGAAGAAGCTTTGGCCGAGGCCAACCGTTGTTTGCACTGCCAAAACGCGCGTTGCCAAGCCAACTGCCCAGTAGGGGTACAAATCCCGGCGTTTATCGCACTACTTAAAGACGGCAACGTCGGCGGTGCGATTAGCAAAATCATGGAAACCAGTTTGCTCCCCGCTATCTGTGGGCGCGTCTGTCCGCAAGAAAAACATTGTGAGGGCAACTGCGTATTAAAAGAAAAATTCGGCGCGGTCAACATTGGCATGTTGGAAAGATATACCGCCGATACCGCGCGCCGAGAGGGCCTTTTAAAAACGCCCGTCTGCGCGAAAAAAACCGGCAAAAAAGTGGCGTGTATCGGATCCGGCCCGTCGTCTATTGCGGCAGCGGCGGAACTCGCGCGCGCCGGGCACGAGGTAACTGTTTTTGAGGCGCTCCATGCGTTTGGCGGCGTGCTTCGTTACGGGATACCGTCTTTCCGCTTGCCGCGCGAAGTAATTGATAAAGAAATTGAAACCGTCAAGTCAATGGGCGTAAAATTTCAAACCGACGTGCTCGTCGGTGCAAGCGAAACTGTGGAAGATTTACTCAAAGAATTTGATGCCGTGTATATAGGTAGCGGGGCGGGGCTTCCCACCATGCTGGGTATACCGGGCGAAAGTGCCGTTGGGGTATATAGCGCCAACGAATTTTTAACGCGCGTCAATTTAATGCAAGCGTATAAATTTCCGCAAACCGATACGCCAATTCGTATCGGCAAACACGTGGTCGTCCTCGGCGGGGGAAACAGTGCCATGGATGCCGCGCGCTGTGCGATGCGCTTAGGGCCCGACACGGTAACGGTGGCTTACCGCCGAAGTGCGGCCGAAATGCCCGCCCGCGCGGCCGAGGTATTACACGCCCAGGAAGAAGGCGTGCAATTTGATTACCTCATCACCCCCAAAGAGATTTTGCAAGACGAAACAGGGCACGTTACCGGCATTAAATGTACCCGCAACGAACTGGGCGAGCCCGACGCTAAAGGACGCCGCCGCCCGGTGGAAATTTCCGGCTCTGAATTTATTTTGCCCGCCGATACGGTCATCGTGGCTATCGGTCAACGTCCGAACCCGATTATCGCCAAAACCACGCCGCAGTTAAAAACCACCGAGCGCGGGGTGCTCTCTTTAGACGAACAAGGCAAGACTTCTATTCCCGGTGTGTATGCGGGGGGCGATATTATCCGCGGCGGTGCAACGGTACTACTGGCCATGAAAGACGGCATTGAAGCCGCGCGCCGCATTAACAAGTATCTAAACGGGGGAAAATAATATGCAAGAAAATACAATTTTAGTTAAAGAATCTTTAAATAGTGCCGTTGTTAAATTTGTGATTTACAAACCACTGATCGCGCGCTCGGCAAAGGCCGGGCAGTTTGTCATTTTGCGCGGGCGCGAAGGCGGCGAGCGCGTACCGGTGACGCTGGTTGATTGGGACAAGGAAAAAGGCACGATTACCGTTATTATTCAAGCGATCGGCAAATCTACCGCTTTATTTAATTCGCTTAACCAAGGCGAGCGATTTTTGAACGTGGCCGGGCCGCTGGGCACGCCGGTGGAAATTAAAAATTACGGCACGGTGGCGGTAGTCGGCGGCGGCGTGGGAATTGCCGAAGTGTATCCGATTGCCCGCGCGTTAAAAGAAGCCGGCAACCGCGTAATAGCCGTACTCGGTGCGCGCACCAAAGAACTACTAATTTTGGAAAACGAAATGACCGCGCTGTGTGATAAAACCGTTTGCGCTACCGACGACGGCTCACACGGCATGAAAGGCATGGTAACAGACGCTATCCAACAGTTGCACGACAACGGCGAAAAAATAGATGCCGGATTTATTATCGGGCCGATACCCATGATGAAATTTACCGCGCGGCTGATGGATAAACTTTCCATTAAGCCCTACGCCAGTTTAAACCCGATTATGTTAGACGGTACGGGCATGTGCGGTTGTTGCCGCGTAACGGTGGAGGGCAAAGTGCGTTTTGCGTGTGTGGAAGGGCCGATGTTTCCGGCGAGCACCATTGATTTTGACGAACTCATCCGCCGTACCGGCGAATATAAACCGCTTGAAAAAGAGAGTTTGGAAATTTTTCACAAAGACCACGTTTGTAAATGCGGTTTGCATTAAGTTTGTTATAAAGCACCAACCCCCGGCGGCAACCGGGGGTTGGTCTTTTTTTGTTTATGATTAGTAAGCTCCTGTTGAGCCGGATGGGTTTTCGTCCGGTGTTAATTCTTCCGAATGATCAGTTTTTTGTCGCGCGGACGCTGCGTTCATAGTAATACGCGTGTTAAGTTCGTTCAGCGTATCATTATAGTCTCTGATTATCGCCAGGGCCGGAGTGTCAAACATGCCGACGCCCTTGGCCTTCCCTAATTTTTTAAACAACAGGATCCCTGCTTTTTCCGCACGTTTGTCTACGGACAAGGTTTTATCAGACCAGATTTCTTCCAAATCGTACAGACACTGGTTTAACAGAGCCGCCATTTTTCCGAGGGCCTCCAGCCGGATGGTGTTTAACTCGCGCAGGAAGGCGTTTTGCTCCTCAATATCTGCCAGCGCCGCAATGGTTCCCTCCAACTGGGTGGCAAACGGAGAATTATAGATGTCGTCCATCCAACTGCCCGAGGAGGGGTCTCCGGTAATGCTAGCGTACTTGAACCAGGCGTTTGCATTTTGTTGCGCTTGCGGAGTGCTTGCAAAGATCGGCCACTGTACGGGGTTGTTCCAGTTGTTTTTATACTGTTGCAATTCTGACCAAGCGGCTACGCACTGTTCGTTGGACAGCGTGCCTTGTTTTTGCAATTTAGCCAGTGCATCCAACCGTTCTTGCAAAAGTTGTTGTTGACCCGCATGGGCCGGGGCAACGTTTTTTCCGTCGGGTGGAGTGCTTAGCACAAAGGCCAACGTGCTTTGTTGCCCGGCGGTTTGCTGGGAATATAACGCCTCGTTGTCGTGCCAATAGCGTAAGTCCTCCGCCAGGTTGGTGACCCACTGGTTTTTGGCCTTTTGGTCTGCCACAAACAACGTCGGGTTTTGCAACCAGAAAGAGAGCCAAAGCTCCCGGTCTTCGCGCGTTTTTTGGGAGGCAGCTACCTGTAATGCTTCGCGTTTTTGTTTGATCAAATCCAGTTGGCGATCCGCTTCTTGGCGGTCTGCTTCCGGTGCCGTAGGATCAACGGAGATATCAAAGAATTCACGCGCTGCGCGGTTCAAGTTATTTTCCTGTGTAGCAAATGCATTCGTAACGTAAAGGGCATTCAGGTCCGCTACTTTTCCGTTGTGTAATTGCTCTATTTCTTTTTGTATTTGGAGCATTTCTTGGTAACGTTCCTCGTCAGTGCCTTCCTCGTTAGAGGCTAGTGCTTGCAGGCGTTGGTTGAGCGCGTCGTAATCGGCTACGATATCGCGCAAGGCCGGCCGGTAGTCGGTGGGCAGTTGGCTACGTATCGCTAATATGTTTTGCCAATTTTGTTGGCGCGATTGCGAGAGGTCCGTCCCCGTTACCGTTTCTTGCCACAGCAGAGCAAAGTTGTTGTCAAAGAGCTCTTTTGTGTAAACGTCGGCTAGCCGATTCCACGTATCAAATTCTTGTGCATCTAACTCTTGTTGAAAGGATGCACGTGCATTGGCCAAACCGGTTTGCAGAGTCGGAATGTTGACTTTAAGCAACCAGGCCTGTCTTGCTTTAACGAAAGCCGGATCTTTAAAGAGTTGTTCCACTTTCTTTCTCTTTTGCTCTAGCGGCTCTTTGCCGGCAATAATTTCGTTCAGTTTGGTTTTTAACTTGTTCAATTCCTCACGCATTGCTTGCGCTTCTTGCGGATACTTGCCGCCTTGGTCCGTTACCTCTTGGTGCAGGTTGGACAACTCTAACCGCCAAGCGGCATACTCGTATGCCTCTAGAGCTGCTATGTAAGCTTTGTCGTTATAAACTTTCGTTTCAAGTTGTTTTTGTTGTTTTTCCCACGGCTGTCCGTTTGCTAAAATTTTATCCAAACGGGGCTGCAACCGTTTCATCTGTTCCAAGACGGCCTGAGCTTCTTTGGCTAGCGGGTTGGTAACCGCCGACGCATCTTCAAACGATTGGCGTGCGGCAGTCCACTGCAAAGCCGTTTGATTACGGGTAGCATCTTCTTGCACGTGCAAGGCGAAAGTTTGTTCTTCTGTTTGCAGGTGTTCATTCAGTTTCTTTATTTGGTCCAGCAATTCTTTTCTCTCTTTGTTGCTTCCCTTTTTATGGATAGCAACGTACCGGTCCACCAGTTCTTCCAATTCGTTAAGTTGGGCGAGGATGTCCGTTTTCCCCCGGGTTAGCTCCGCGGTGCGCGGTTCAAATGCTGTGTATTGTGCGCGTTTGGTGTCAAGGGTGTCGCGCAACGAATAAATCATTTGATTGGTCAGCGCTTGGTTATACACGCTGTTGTCTGCCCCGAAACTAATCTGTGTTTTTTGCTGGGTGGAAATAAATTCTTGTCCGCGAGCAAATGCGATTAACATGCCTGCAGTACCAAACATAAAAGAGCCGGCATGGGCTTCCGGATCCGTCCCTGCTTTGAACAAGGAGCTCAAACGCAGCATCGGATTCGGCGTTTGCTCTTCGGTGGAAGGCAAGTGGTCGTGCTCGTTAAACGCGTTGGGGTAGCGGTCCAGTTCTGCGTTATAAGCATCAATAGCCCGGTTGTACATAATTCCTTCGGTTTGTATACCGTATGCAAAGCGGTCCAACACTTCCCACCCTGTAAAGAAGATGAAGTTGCCTATTGCCTTACGGACCAGCGGGAGATTGGTAAATACCGGCCCTACTCCCGCCGCGCCGAAACCGCCGGTTTCGTAGAGGCGTTTGGCAAAATCATTGATCCACAGTTCGTTTCCGAATGTTTTTTCGTTAAATCCGAAACCGCCGTTGGCCACAGGTCCTCTGTCCGAGCGTAAGCGATAGCTTCTGCCGCCCACGGTTTGACCGAGTCCGCCGGTCATATGGCCCGATACAGCGGCATCCGCGTTAGGCGTAATGGCCAAGAAATCACCTTCCGGCGAAGGAATCAGCGAGCCGGTTGGGGTGACGGCTTGTTGTTCTAACAAAGCATCGTATTGGGTACGGGTGTATATCTTGCCGTTATACTTGACCTTCGTGGCATTTTCGTAGCCAAGGGCCTCCCAAGCGGTTGCTTGTTGTTTAAAGCGTTCTTCAAGCATTTTCTGTTCTGCTTCGGGCAAACCGGCTAAGCGGTCTGGGTGAGTGTTCATTGCTGCTTGGCGGTAAGCCTTTTTCATTTGTTCGTATGTGGCATCACGCGGAACACCCAAGATCTCATAAAAGTCCGGTACAGTTTCGGCCTCAATAGTAGCACCGCCGCGGGCGGCCGCTGTTAAATTTTCCCGTTGGATTTGCATGGTCAAGTCGGAAAATTCCTGCGACGAAATTTCCACCCATCCATCCGGGGTATGTTTCCAGTATTTAAAATGGGTCGGAGGTGTACGGAGCAATTGCTCGGCCGCGTTTCGTTGGGCGGCGGCTGCCGCTTCGCTAAACGATTTGCCTGCAATCGGTTCGCTGCTGCCTAAGAGCAGTGTTTCTGTTCCGTCGGATAAAGCGGCTCTGGGGATTCCGGCTTCCCGGGCCATTTTCCCGCCCAGACCGGAACTTAAGCTGCTACCTGCCAGATCTCTTTGAAAAGCACGGCCGGTAGCGTTTAATACAGATGCTTCTGTGCCAACGCGCAAGAGGTCCATCCATTTCATGGGGGACAAGGATACGCCCAATCCATTCTGCGGGCCGCGTTGGATATAGCGTAAGAAACGGGCGCGGTCCAACGTAGTGTTAACACCGCGCGTGAATCCTAACGCTTCGGCCCCCAGGTCAAAAGACGTTCTTTCAAAACCCGGCCGTGCCGCATTGATATGGAAGGAACTGATGTCCGGGTTCCTGCCAAACAGGTTATTCCAACGACGAGATACCCAGTCAGAAAAACCGCCTTGGCCGTCTAACCGTCTGCCGGTTGGCGTTGATCCGGCACGGGTTACCGGAGTATCTACTTCAACAGTAACCGGGTTTCCCGGGGCAACGTGCAGGTCCCCGGCTTTTTGGGCCACTTCAAGTAGTTCTTTAGCCGCTTTTTGAGATTCTTCAGCCGCTCTTGTGGCCATTTCGGCTGCTTTAGTTAATTCTTCCGGCGTTTTAGCGGCCTGCGCCATTTCGCGGGCTTGTTGGGCCAAGCGCTGTGCTTCTTGGGCCCGTGCGGCTGCCGCCGTTGCGCGGGCCTCGTTATAGGCCAGCTCGGCTTGACGTAGTGCTTTTTCGGCTTGGGCCAACTCGCGCGTACCTTGGGCCGCGTCCCTGGCATTTTGGGCTAAGGTCACATTCCTTTCGGCTGCAGCAGCGGCCTCTTCGGCTTTAGCCAACGAAGGAATCTCTTTCATTTTCGGGGCCAATTTCTTGGCAACTTGGGTAGAGTTCCGAGTTGTTTGCAGTATTTGTTCGGTAGCTCTGGATAGCCCTTGTGCCACTTCCCGGGCGGAGGCCTTGCCTACTTGTTGCGAGATTTGCCCCAACTCCGCAAACAGTTCCTCTGCGCTCTTAACAGCCATTTCAGCGCCTTCCTTGGCGGAGACGAAAGCTTTTTGCGTAGTGCGGGCTGTATTAGTAACTTCTACTCCTGCCCGTGATAAGGTCCGCTTGACACCGGGTTTGCTGTAATTGATACCTTGCCGTAATTTGCTGATAAAACGGCCAACGCGGCTCTCAAAAGATAACTTGCTGCCCCGCGTGGCGGCTTTTAAAGCCGTCGGCGTCCATTTGACGGCGGTAAAAGTATATCTTAAAGCTCTGAAAACGAACTGAAAGATACCGTCGGCCACGATCCAGAACGCTACTTCCAACATAAGCCGGTTGACAACGGCCTCTTGTTCCGCTTGTACTTTGCGCGGGTTAATATCGGGCGACAAGAAAACATATACAATTCGCGGCGAGTTATTGATCGTAGTACCGTCTGCAAGACATATCGGTCTGTCTCTGTCCGAGTAATAGGCATTATGGCCTGAATTTCTATAATCTTCTTCTTGGTAGGTTTCGTACGGATATTTAACCACGTATTGTTTGTGTTGTGCGCTCCATTCCGTTTTGTAGGCCGTAACCGGGGTCAGGTTGAGCACATCGTCTGCCAACGTCTTTTGCACCACTTGCATTTGTTCTGCATTAAGGCCGTAATCATGCGCGGAATATTTCCCGTCATACCGGGCCATTCTGCCATACATGTAGGCAATAAACTCGGTGGCTATTTGCCGGGATTGATCACTAAAACCTAAACTAGCCGCATTGGGGCTGAGTTCCCGGTCGCGCAACATAGTGTTAGCTATCTGCGGATTTTGGGATATTTTATATTCTAAATGTAAGATACCCATTGCCCCCAATGCCATAAAGCGGGTGTCCGGCCCGTGGTCCGGGTAGGTAAACTCAAAAATTTGTTGTTTGGTTTGGGCGACTGTATTAGCGTCTAAGGCGTAAGAAAGCAACGTGTCGGTAATTAAACCGAACAAAGTTTCTATCTCGCCGGCGTAGGGCTGTACCATTTTCGGTTCGCCCAAATTAAGGATGCCATGTTGGCCGTTTTCCGCAGTTTGGGCAAACATTCCTTCCATGGTTTCAATACCGTGTTTAGCGTCCCAACCGCCCCTTAATAAAACATAGGGGACGGCATATTGCAACAGGATGCGCATCAGCTCTTGTTCTTTAGAACCTTCGCCCGCTTTTTGGGCAGCTTGTTTTAATGCCTTTAATTCCTCTATAAAAGCATCCGTAAAGTTGTCAGTCGGCTGGGGAAGCTGTGCCGGAGGTGCGTACTGGGCCACAGGATTAACTACACGTACCTGTGCAACCGGGGCTGCGGCGGAAAGTCTTTTGTTCCGTGCGTCTACGACTTCCGGAGGAAGGGGAATAGATTTTGATACGGAGGCGTACCCGTCGGCAGACCAAGAAGAAAGCTGTATGCTTAAAGCATCGGACCCGGACACATAGGCCGTACGTTCTTCTAAAATATATCCGGCTGGCACGCTGTCGCCGGACTGCGGATTAAACGGTACTGTGCCCAACTGTTTGTATTGTGCATACGACATCGGTTCCGTGGGCAAGGTAACCGGTGTGTTCAGCTCCGGATTGCGGGGAGTTGAACTCGTAAGTTTTTTTTGCTGTTTGACGTATGCCTGATACATCTTTTCTGACGGATAAATTACCCATTCTTGCACGGGCACAGGCGGCAGATTGGCAAAAGGATCTTCGTAGGGAAGAATGGGATCTTGGTCCGCCGGCCAAACATACGCCGCATCCTCCATCGGTTCGTACTGTCTGCTTACTCGGCCCACAGCGGCTTCCAGTTGTTTTGCGTATGCGGCATCCACGGTTGTAGGAGCAACCGGGTATTCGTCCCTGCTGCTAAAGTTGCCTTTCCCTGTGGCAACAAATGCCGCGTTAATTTGGTCCAGTAACAGACGTAAGCTGCCTACCGCCTCAATCAAATGTTCGTCCATGGAGCGGACGGTCATGTTTCTGGTAAGTTTACGCAAGCGGTACAACGCACGCTGTTGGGCGCGCGGTAAGAAATCGGCCCAGTTTGCCAGTTGGCCCGAAGTACGCGCGGCATTAAGAGACTGAAACAAGAATTGTGCGGCGTACGCCGTTAAAGTTGTTTGGGTAGCCACGGTTGTTTCTTCGGCAGGGATGACCGGGTCTAAATATTCCAGCATGTCATCTGCAGATAAGCGGTTTTCCGAAACTAATTGGGTCCATTCATCTAAGGCATTAACCACAATTTTGTTGTTTTCCGAAACCCATTGGTTCAAAAAGCTGTCAACTTCCTTTTTTAACTGGGGGTATGCTTTAGCCAAATTGTCTAAGGCATACTCTCCGTTGACAAATAGCCATGTGGCATCCCCTTTCGCTTTGGTAATTAGCCCCTTTAATTCTTTATCTAAATTGGGATATTGGGTGCTCAATTGGTTCACAAAATTTGTATAGGAACCTAAGTGGTCTATTTTGTCCTTTGTTTCTTCATTGTGGGGAGGCACCCGGACTTGGGCTACATACGTAGCATCGGCTACGGCAACTTGCGGGGTGAAGATAGGATCTCCGTTTTTGAACGAGGAAAGAAAACCGGTGTGTTCAAGAGAATTTTTTTTGGTGACATACGAGTCGGACAGTTCATGCATTTGCATGACCAAGAGGGCTAAAGATTCGTACGAAAGGCCGTCGGTAACCGGCGTGTTCATGTACAACTCGGTTAAGGCCTCTAACTGGTCGGCGTAGATTTTGTTTAATTCATCTAACGTCTTGGCTGAAGCCAGTGGGGTCGCTTGGGATTTAAAAATTTGTTTTTCCACTTTCTCCCATATTTTTTTAGAAGACACAGCCGAGGACGTACCTTGTTGGGCATAGGCCAATTCGGGGGCTACGATATTAAATGTGAAAACTAAAATCATGAAACGGCAAAGCCAAGTGAACATATTATTTCTCCTATAACAGCGGATTCATACCTATTATTAGTATAAATGGTTTTTCCCCCAATAACAAGCCCTACATACGGCAGAAAAAAGACCTAGTCTATTTTAGGTCTTTAGTCCTATAAGCCCACACAAGCCCGCTTTTGTAAGCGGGCTTGTGTAAAAACAGATTGCGTTAGAGCAACTTAGAGGCCAAATCAGCCAGGTGGCTGCGTTCGGTCTTGGTAAATGTAATGTGACCGTACGACTTTTGGCCGCGCATGCGGTCCACCAAGTACGTCAGCCCGTTTGATTGTACATCCAAATACGGCGTGTCAATTTGGTACGGGTCGCCCGTAACAACTACTTTGGTCCCTTCGCCCGCGCGGGTAAGAATTGTTTTCATCTCGTGCGGGGTTAAGTTCTGCGCGTCGTCTACAATCATATATTGTCCGGGGAGCGAGCGTCCGCGCATATGGGTCACAGAGGCAATTTCAATTTTGCCGCTGTCCAATAAATAATGCGCTTTTTCTTCGCCCTCATCCGGGTTTTTGCGGTCGGCGAGGAAGGCCAAGTTGTCATACACCGCTCCCATCCACGCTTCCAATTTTTCTTCTTTGGTGCCGGGCAAGAAACCTAAATCTTTCCCTACCGGAACGATAGAACGGCAGACCACTAAACGGCGGTAGGCGTTTTCGTCCATGGTGCGTTGCAAGCCGGTGGCTAACGTAATCAGCGTTTTACCTGTACCGGCCGTGCCAACGAGCGTAACGATGTCTAAGCTGTCGTCCAACAACAGTTCCATTGCGAAGCGTTGTTCTTTATTGAGCGGTTTAATACCCCATGCTACGGGCTCTTGGTTGGAAAGCGGATGCAAGATAAAATTGCCGTCGTTGGAAATGCGCCCGATAGCCGATTTCTTGCCGCCGTCGTTCGTTTTTAAAATGATGAATTGGTTAGGCACATAGAGAGTCGGGTCCATGGCCAGTTGTTTTTTATGATAAAACTCATCAATCTGTGCCGGGTCCACTTCTACTTCGGTGACTCCCGTGTAGAGTTCATCTACGTTTACTTTGTCGCTCGTATAATCTTGCGCGGACAAGCCAAGTGCCTCGGCTTTTAAGCGCATATTGATATCTTTAGTTACCACAAACACCGGGCGTGCGTTTTTCTTATACGAGCCCTCTTTTTTCCCTAGCGTGTAGGCGATGTTTAAAATGGAATTATCTGCCTTGTTAAAGGCGAGCGATTGCGGCAAGGCGTTAGGGCGGTCCAATTCAATTTTCAGCGTGCCACCTGTGGCGAGCGGTACGCCTTCGTTTAGGCGGCCGAGTTCGCGCATTTTGTCCAATTCGCGGGAAACCATACGCGCATTTTTGCCGCGGGTATCGCTTTCGTTTTTAAAGGCGTCTAATTCTTCAATAACCGCCATGGGGATAATAATATCGTTATCCTCAAATGCGTGTAAGCAGTTGATATCGTGTAGTAAGACGTTGGTATCCAAAATAAAAGTTTTTTTCATAGTTTCCCTCGCTAGTAACGTAGAGTGCTATTCATAGTATAAACTTGTTTGAGAAGAAAATCAAGGACTTTTGCGTCCGGCGCGTCAAAAGGGTACAATATATACATGAAATACTTGTGCATACACGGTCATTTCTATCAGCCACCACGTGAAAATGCGTGGCTGGACATGATTGAACAACAAGACAGCGCGGCTCCGTTCCACGATTGGAACGAGCGGATCTGTGCCGAGTGTTACGGCCCGAACGCGCTGGCGCGTTTGTTAGACGGACAACAAAATTTAATTCAGTTAACCAATAACTATTCCCGCATCAGTTTTAACTTCGGGCCGACGCTTCTTTCATGGATGGAAAAGCAAGAACCGGAAGTGTATTACGCTATTTTGGAAGCGGATAAAATCAGCCAAACCCGCTTTGGCGGACACGGTAGCGCGATTGCACAAGTGTATAATCATATTATTTTGCCGCTGGCCAACGCGCGTGATAAAGAAACACAAATCAAATGGGGCATTGCCGATTTTACCAAACGTTTTGGTCGTCAACCCGAGGCCTTGTGGCTAGCCGAAACGGCTTGCGATACGCCCACGCTGTGTGCGCTGGCGGACGCGGGGATGAAATTTGTGATTTTAGCACCCGGCCAATGTGCGCGCGTGCGCAAAATCGGCGCGGAAAAATGGGAAGAAGTCGGCGCGGCCGTAGATCCCAAACGCGCGTACCAATGTAACTTGCCCAACGGCAAACAGATTGCTTTATTTTTCTACGACGGGCCGATTTCGCAAGGGATCGCGTTTTCGGACACGTTGTCGTCGGGCGAAAAATTAGCTTCGCGCTTGCTGGGCGCGTATAACCACAGTGAAGAAGCACAACTTATGCACATCGCCACCGACGGTGAAACGTACGGCCACCACCAAAAATTTGCCGATATGTCGCTGGCGTATTGCTTGAAAAAAGTGGAAGAAACGCCGGATGTCAATTTGACCGTTTACGGTGAATTTTTAGAGAAATATCCGCCGCAGTATGAAGCGCAAATTGTGGAGAATTCGTCGTGGAGTTGTTGTCACGGGGTAGAGCGTTGGCGGGCCGATTGCGGGTGCAATTCGGGCCGCGCAGGTTGGCACCAAAAGTGGCGCGCGCCGCTTCGCGCCGCGTTAGATTTTGTGCGCGACGAACTTATCAAAACATTTGAAACGGTCGGGAAAGAATATTTCAAAGACCCGTGGGCCGCGCGCAACGATTACGTAGATTTAATGTCGGACCGCAGCTTGAACGCGCAGCATTGTTTCTTTTTAAAACACGCCACCGAAAAAGCGTGGAACGACCGCGCCGGGGCACTCATGCTTTTGGAAATGCAAAAAAACGCACTGTTTATGTACACCAGTTGCGGTTGGTTTTTTGACGAAATCAGCGGTATTGAGACGGTGCAAATCATGCAATATGCCTGCCGCGCACTAGAACTCAATAAACGTTTGACAGGTAACGATTTGGAACCGGCTTTTGTGGAAAAATTAGCCGCCGCTCCGAGCAACATTAAAGAATTAAAAAACGGTGCGCGCGTGTATGAGCGGTATGTAAAACCGCAAACTACGCCGATAGAAAAACTGGCGCTGGAGCATATCATCACGCTCATGGCCGACGAAACAACCAATCCGCACCGGGCGTTTTCATGCGAGGTGCTGTCTTTTGCACCGCGCAAATTAACGGCCCCGCATGCGCGGTTGTGGGCGGGCGAAATTGCGCTCAAATCTACGGTTACATTGGTAGAGCAAAAATTTTGTTTTGCGGTGTTTCGCCGCGGCGCGGCCGAGTTTACGTGTGCGGTGCAACCGCATGACGGTACGGATCCGAGCGGTTGGTTAAATGAATTGGAAACTTTATTTAACGCACAAAAATACGAAGAAGTCCACGCGGTCATAGTTAAACATTTGGTGCACGTATATACCGTTTCTTCTATGATTAACGACGTGCGGCGAAAAGTCATGCAAAGCACGTTCCGTAAAATGGACGAACAGACCGATGTGTCTTTCTCAAAACTGTTTGAAGCGCAATATCCGGTGGTGCGTGCGTTGCAGGTAATCGGTGCGCCTGTGCCGCCGGCGTTTATTCCGGTAGCTGAATTTGTATTGGCGGAAGACATCAAGGCGGAAATCCGCGCGGCGGACATCAATATCGGCTCGTTAGAGGAACTGATGGAAGATGTCAAAGCGTTGGGGCTCAATATCGCTCCGCGCGTAAACGATGTGGTAACAGACAAAGTGACTAATTTGGCCTTTGCCTTTGCCCGCAACCCGGAGAAAACTTCCGCCGCCATGAAACTGGTAGAACTGCTTAATTACGCGGAAATTTTTGGCTTCAAGCCCGATACCGTTAAAGCGCAGGAGTTTGTGTTTTTGGGTATTGAAAATTTAGGCGAAACGGCCAAAAACAAGGATCTTGTCCGCGCGCTCGCGCGCAAATTAAAAATCGCTTTATAAGTTGTTGTTTGCTAACGACTCACGCACAAAACTTTTTGTTTTGTGCGTGTTTTTTGTTGTCTGTAAAATTGCCTATTGACATCGTTTTTTTTTTTGCTACATTTTATTTAATGAAACAAAGGAGGTTGTATGAAAAACAAACAAGCATTTACGCTCATTGAATTATTAGTCGTTGTGTTAATCATTGGTATATTGGCGGCGGTGGCGTTGCCGCAATACCAAAAAGCAGTTAAAAAAGCGCGCGGAATAGAAGCCATTACTACGCTACGCAGTATTGTCCAAGCGGAACTGGTGTATCACATGAGTGCGGGAGAATTTACGTCCGATTTGGAAGAATTACCCATAACGGTCAATGATGCCAATTATCGGTATCACGTACAGATTCGTACGGAAGGAGCAGGAGCTTATGCTGAGCCAAAAAAATCCAATAGAGGCAATATATTTGAATGGACGTTTACGACGGAAGGCCCAGCCACTTTGTATTGCCTTGGAACACAAGAACAATGTGCCCAATACGGAAAAACAACACCGACTTGGGATAGTGGAGCTCATTATTGGATAATCAATTTGTAAAATTATTCCTCGTCAATTTTTAGCATCGCCACAAACGCTTCTTGCGGAATGTTCAAACTGCCGATAGATTTCATCCGCTTTTTACCTTCTTTTTGTTTTTCTAATAATTTGCGTTTGCGGGTAATATCGCCGCCGTAGCATTTAGCGATAACGTCTTTTCTAAAAGCGGGTATCGTTTCGCGCGCGATTACTTTTCCGTTAACGGCGGCTTGTACGGCTACTTCAAATTGTTGGCGGCCGATAAGTTCTTTTAACTTGGCGCACAAGGCGCGGCCCATGGTTTGTGCCTTGTCTTTATGCACCACCACGGAAAGTGCATCCACCGGCGAGCCGTGCAGTAAAATTTCCATTAAAACTACATCCGAACTTCTAAACCCGGCTACCTCATAATCAAAAGACGCATACCCTTTGGAAACCGATTTTAATTTATTGTAAAAATCAATGACCATTTCGCCCATTGGCATTTCATATTTAATAATCACGCGTTGGTTAGACAAATGGTCCATGTTCATAAACGTACCGCGTTTTTCCTTCAGTAGCGTCATCACACCGTCCATAAATTCCACGGGCGTTACAATCGTGATGTGAATGACGGGCTCTTTGATATCAATAATATCGCCGTGCGGCGGGAAGTTGGCCGGGTTATCAATAATTTTATAACCGGGGTCATCCGGTGCATCCGGCAATGCCGCCAACTCCTGCGGGTGCGATTTGCGAGATGTAAATTTAACGTGATACACTACGTTAGGGCTTGTGGCAATTAAAGATAAATTAAACTCTCTTTCAAGCCGCTCTTTTACAATTTCAATATGTAAAATGCCCATAAACCCTAACCGGAAACCAAAGCCCAACGCCTTGGATGTTTCGCTTTGATAATGAAACGAAGAATCGGACAAGTTTAATTTTTCAAGGGCTTTTCTAAGGAGCGGAAAATCGGTTGTTTCTACCGGGAAAATAGACGCAAACACGACGGGTTTGGCGTCTGCGTAGCCGGGCAACGCCTCTGTGGCGGGGCGTTCGGCTAACGTGACGGTATCGCCCACTTTTACTTGGTGGATATCTTTAATGCCCGCGACCAAATACCCTACTTCTCCGGCAGACAGTTGGTCGCACTTATGGAGTTGTTTAGGCGTCATAAAACCGATTTCTTCGGTTTTGTACGACGCGCCGGAAGACATAAATTGAATCGTTTGCCCCGGCTTAATACTGCCGTCTACCAAGCGGATATACATCACTACGCCGCGGAACGGGTCGTAATACGAGTCAAAAATTAGCGCGCGCAAAGGGGCCTCTGCCTTGCCTTGCGGGGCGGGGATATCCTCAATAATGCGGTCTAATAAATGCTCAATGCCCATGCCGGTTTTGGCGCTGACGCGTTCGGCTTCAATGGGTTCGCGCAAAATATCCCACAGCTGTTCTTCGGAAGCGTCCGCATCCGATTGGGATAAATCTACTTTGTTCATCACGGGGATAATTTTAAGCCCCAAACTTTGCGCCAAATGCGCGTGGGCGACCGTTTGCGCTTCTACTCCTTGTGACGCATCTACTAATAAAAGTACGCCCTCGCACGCGCGCAACGAACGCGCGACTTCGTAGGAAAAATCTACATGGCCGGGCGTGTCAATTAAATTTAAAATATAATCTTTGTACGCAATACGTACGGCCTTGGCTTTAATGGTAATGCCGCGCTCGCGCTCCAAGTCCATCCCGTCTAACAGTTGGGCCTGCATTTTTCGCTTGGGCACGGTGCCGGTATCCTCTAAAATACGGTCGGACAGCGTGGTCTTGCCGTGATCAATATGGGCTACAATGGAAAAGTTACGAATTTTCATGTCGGTTATTTTGCTCAATTAAATTTCTTATTTCTTCGGAACTGCCCATTAACAGCGCCGCTTGGGCCAAATCGGTGCAGTGTTCAAAATCGGAATTGCGGATATTGTTTTTCACACGCAAAAACATACGCGGTGTGACGGATAATGCGTCTATGTTTAACCCCAGTAACAACGGTAACATTTTGGTATCGGAGGCAATTTCTCCACAGATACAGACCACTTTGCCGCGTTTATGCGCCGTTTGGATGATTAAATTAAGCGTGCGCGCGACAGCCGGGTGGCACGGGTCGTAGAGGTGGGCCACTTCTTGGTTGACGCGGTCCACGGCCATTAAGTATTGGATTAAATCGTTCGTGCCGATAGAAATAAAATCTAAGTCGCTTATCATGCCGTCTAAGGCAATGGCGGCAGAGGGCACTTCAATCATCGCGCCTAGCGCAATTTTATTAACAGGCCGCTTGCCGGCTTGGGCAAATTCTTCCAAAATTTCATTATACGCTTTGCGTACGTGGCGTACTTCTTCTACCGAAGAGACCATGGGGATAAGTATCCCCAACTGTGCCGGTACTTCGCACGCGGTGCGGATAATTGCGCGCAGTTGGGTGCGCAGTAATTCCGGGTTTTTAAGCAGTAGCCGGATCCCGCGGCAACCCATAAAAGGGTTTTCGTCTTGGTCAAATTCGTCTAACGGGAAATCGGGTTTTTTATCGGCCCCCAAATCGGCCAGGCGAATCGTTACCGGGCGCATATCAAAGCGTTTGGCGGTAGCCAAATAGACGTTGTATTGTTCATCTTCCGACGGAGCAACGGGCGTGCCCATAAAAATAAATTCGGTGCGAAGTAGCCCCAAGCCGTCGGTAATTAAATGTTTGTTTTCTTTTTTATCGGTGCGCGGATCGTAATTGACAAAAAGTTTAATGGGGTGGCCATCTTGGGTAATAACGGGTAAATGGTTGATTGTTTTTAACAACGCTTCCGTCTTTTTGATATCGCGCTGAATTTGACGGTAATTGGACAGGGTGTAGCGGTCCGGATTGATAACCAAAAGACCGTTTTCGCCGTCAATAATAAGCGTGTCGCCCGCGTGCACATCTTTAGAAGCCGTAGATAAACCCACTACGGCAGGTATATTTAAACTTTGCGCCAAGAGAGCCGTGTGACTGGTTTTCCCGCCGACGTCCGTGCAAAAGCCCAAAATTTTATGCTCTTGTAAATTGATGGTGTCTGACGGATACAAATTGTGTGCAACGAGCAAAGACGGTTTTTGTACCGAAGATAAAAAATTATTTTTATCGCCTGATAAATTGTTGGCAAGCCGCTTGCCTACATCAAACAGATCATTGCGGCGTTCTTTAAAAAACGGATCTTCTATTTTGTGAAAGGAGGCCGCCAACTCCTGCAAAGTAAATAAAATGGCCGCTTGGGCGGAAAGTTGCTCGTGCTCAATTTTATGCAAAATGGCGTTGTGAAAAGCCGGATCTTGTAAGATCAGTTTGTGCGTGGACATTAAATTAGCATATTCTGCGCCCAACGTGTCATGCACTTTGTGTTCGCATTCGTCCAATTCGGCCAAGGTTTGCCGGGTAGCTTGATCAAATTTGGCAGTTTCGGCCGGGATTTCATTTGCGGAAATATATTGGCGAGAAAGCGCAACATGTTCCCCCGGCAGTAACACGGCCGGACCAATCGCTACTCCCGGGCTGGCGGCAATTCCTTTTAAAACAAGCATCTAAAATTCCTCATTAAATTTGTTTTCAAAAAGTGTCTTAATGGCTTGGGCGGCCTCTTGTTCATCGGCTCCTTCGGCGGTTAAATGCAAAACAGAGCCATGCTCGGCGGCGAGCATCATAACACCCATGATACTTTTGGCGTCCACCCGCACACCGTCTTTGGTGAGCCCGATGGTGCTTTTATAGTTGCCGGCAGTTTGGGCAATCAGCGCGGCCGGGCGTGCATGTAAGCCCAGTTGGTTGATAATTTTTAAATCAAGTTCTATCATGTGTCTCCTATAAGTAACAGACGATGTTGAAGATGACAACTGCCGCTAAATAAAGATACATATTCGGGATACGTAACCGTCGGGTAATAAAACTGATACACACGAAAAATAAGATTAAAACGGCCCGCGTAATAAAGTGTACATCTATGGAATGTTGAAAATCGCGCAGATAATAGTAAATACCCAGTAAAAGCAGCCCGATAGTCAGCACAAGCCCGATTTTTTTAGCGTTGTAAATAGTACGGTTCCAATCAAATTGAGTCAACCCGTAACACGCTTTATTATTGGCATTGTAACTGATTTTAATACCTTGCCATTTCACAAACAGCGCAATCGCGTTAAATGCCAAAAAGGCGGCTACACTGCCGGCCAACACATACGTAAGCGGCAAGATATCCTCTTGTTGAATTTCAAATACGTGTATGCCCAGGATTAGCCAAATAAATAAAGCCAACAAAAGCGTAAGCGGTTTAAGTGTCCCCCAAAACAAACGGTCGCCGATAGATGCCGTGGTAATAGATAAGCCCCGTTTAATGGCGTTCCATTCCAAGGTTTCCTCGTTAGATTCGTCTAATGTTTTGGCGTTGGCGATATATTCTTCTTGTTTGGCCAGTGCTCCAAAGCAAAAAGAGGCCATGACCGGTTGCGTGTTAAAGGTGGCTAAATAGCGCGAAACAACGGACGGGATCGCGTCTTTATCTTGTTTATATAATTTTTCCACAAACGGCCACATGACAAACATGAGCCCCAAATTTTGGTATTTCAGGTAGTTCCAACCCGTCTGTAAAAAAAACGAGCGCACAAATAAACCGAAGTGTTGTGAAAATTTCATGCGTTACCTCTTTTTTAACCGAAATTCGGGAATAAGCGACGCTAGCCCGATCCACGGCACAGCCATAAATGCAAATTGGCACGCATAAAAAGCGCGTTGCGGAATATGCGGTTGCAACCATTGTGCCAACGTGGCACTAACACCGATGAATAAGGAAATAAGTACAAAGTTAATTAAAAAGCACGCACCGAGTTCCAAGAACACCACCCGGTTAATGGCGCGGGGGTTTTGCATAATTTGTTTTTCCCACGAGGTAAGCAAATTGACCCGTTGTTTGCGTACGCGGCGTTCTACTTGCACAAAAAGTAGCGAGCCCAACACGGCAATAATAAACGCGTAACAAAGTTGGATCCCCAGGGAGTCTAACGCTACGGCAATCGCGCAACAAATAACGGCGCTGGGGGGCAAAATGGCTCCCAGCGGGTTAATATCGGTAAACAATAGCTCCGTAAATACGCCTATTTGGATGCCGGCGGCCCAATCTCCCGTAATTAACGCAAACAGCGGGCCCGCAATTACACCGCGCGAAAACGTCAACTGAAAAGCGTAGGTGGTATCCAGTTCAAGCAAGGCAGCCAGCAAACACAAAAGTAAAATTTCAACGCTCACGGAGCACCTCTTTTAAGGACAGGGAAATATCGTTCGGCACGGCCCGCGTTTCAATAGAAATGCCTAAGTCCCGCGCCAGTTTTAATAATTGTTTATCCTGTTCGTCTAAAAACACATGGTCGGCCAGTTTTTGGGCCCCTTCTTTAAAGTGCATACCGCCGATGTTGACGTTTTTTACGGGTACGCCGTTTGTAATCAGATCCGATAGATCTTGCAAGGATGCCATGAGCAAGAATATCCGCCGTTTGGAGGTGGCGGCGTATTTGGATATTTTTTCTGCTTCCATGACTGACAAATCATACTCATAAGGCAAGCTCAAACGCAAAAGCCCTTCGTTAAGGTTATGGCGGTTACGTTTGGTGCACGGAATGATCACCTCGTCTACGTTTAACTGCGGTAGCCAAGCTTGAACAATTTGCCCATGAATCAGGCGATCATCTACACGTGCAAAAACAATCGGCATTAGAGTCCTTTAATAAGTAGTTCCGTTGCGTTAATAACGGCGCGTTTGCCGTCGGATTCAATCTTTTCGGCTAATTCTTTGGCCGTCAATTTTTTGCGGCTGTTCATAGCGGTAAGCAGCATACTCAAATTCAGCCCCGTAATCACGTGGCAGTTGGGTAAATCTTTGCTGGCCGTAAGCGAAATGTTGGTAGCGCTGCCGCCGAAGATGTCTGTTAAAATGACAGCTCCTTCCGTGCAGGAGGCCAGTTCTTTTTGCAATTTTTGCGCTTCTTGTTGTACAGAAGCCGTTGTGGTAACCGCAAATGTGGCAAAACCGTCATCAGCCGGTTTGCCGATAATTTGAGAGGCCGTATCCAGCATCTCTTTGGCTAAGTTGCCGTGTGTTACTAAAATAATTTTAAGCATAATCACACCCCTATATCTCTATGAAATTCCGAAGCGCTTAATCTGAGTTTATTTAAATATTCTGCCAGTTTATGTGCCATGAACACGCTTCGGTGTTTGCCGCCGGTACAACCCATGGCAATGGTTAAATAACTTTTTCCTTCTTTGATGTATTTGGGAATTAAGTATTTAATCAAATCGGCAAATTTTTCGGCAAATTCACGTGTCTCTTTAAACGACATAATATAATCTTGCACGTCGCTGTCTAACCCGGTTTTGTTTTTTAACTCGGGTACGTAATACGGATTGGGTAAAAAGCGTACGTCCATGACGATATCGCACTCTTTAGGTAATCCGTATTTAAACCCAAACGACATCACTTGAATCTGCATATCGCCCGCGCGGGTCAGCGACAATAAAGAGGAAAGCTTTTCCTTGAGTTCGCCCAGTTTTAGGCCGGACGTATCAATAATTACGTTGGCCAATTTTAACGTGGGGGCCATCACTTCGCGTTCGTGGGCGATAGCGGCCACCAATTTTTTATGCACCGGGTGTTTGTGTTTGGTTTCGGAGAAACGGCGTATCAAGCACCCGTCTGAGGCATTTAAGAAAATAACTTTGACGGAAAATTCATCTTTAGCCAGCGCGCTAAGTAGCGAAGGCATTTCTTTAAGCCGGTCGCCTTCACGCACGTCAATACCTAAAGCGATGTCGCGCGTGGCGTCGTTTTGGCGGACGTAGTTGATGAAATCTTTAAATAAGGCAAGCGGCAAATTGTCCACGCAGTAAAAACCCAAATCGCCAAACATTTTTAATGCTTGCGATTTGCCCGCGCCGCTCATACCGGTAATGATAAATAAGCGTCTTTTTTCATTTGACATACGGTTTACCGTTTCCCTTTTTCATTTTGTCTAAAATCTTTTGGCTAAATTCTTTGGCGGAAAAAATGCCTTGGCTTTTAAGCTGTTGGTTTAAGGCGGCAACTTCAATGAGCACCGCCAAGTTGCGCCCCGGGGTAACGGGCAAGCCCAGTGAAGGAATTTCCACGCCTAAAATATCAGTCGTTTTCTGCTCGACTCCCAACCGGTCCAGCGGCTCTTTAGAGGGAGAAGTTAAGACGACTTCCATATCAATTTTGGTTTCGTCTAACGTGGATCCCACGCCAAAGAGTAGCGGTACGTCCAAAATTCCCAGCCCGCGTACTTCCATATAATGTTTGAGCATGGTGGGACAGGAACCGACCAGATAACGGCCGCGGCTTTTTTGAATTTCTACCACGTCGTCTGCTACTAAAATATGTCCGCGTTTGATAAGCTCCAACGCACATTCGCTTTTGCCGATGCCCGATTCTCCGCGGATGAGTACGCCCATGCCGCTCACGTCCACCAGTACGCCGTGGATGTGGGTAACGGGAGCTAGTTTTTCGTCTAAGAAGCGGGAAAATTCAGCTACGAACGCGCCGGATTCCATAGCGGTTTTAAGCACCGGCACATCCGCACTTAAACACGCTTTACGCACAGCGGGGGGCGGTGTTAGATCGGCAGTCATAATGACGCACGGCACCGATCCCTCGCTGAGCATTTTGGTAATGTTGGCACGCAGGCGCGCTTTGTTTTCTTTTTGACAAAACGCATGTTCCCCGCGGCCGAAGACCTGTACGGAGTTCGCCCGGAAATTATCCAAATGTCCGCTAAGCGCCAGCCCCGGGCGGTTGACACTGCCCAGGGTAATCTCGCGCTGAATATAGCGTTTACCGCAAACGAGTTCCAAGTTCAAGCGTTTGACTTGGAGTAATTCGGCTACGGTAATGGACTTGGTAAATTCCATTTCGGCTCCGGTTTATTTTTTCTTCATCGGTTTGATTAACCCAAACGTACCGTCTAAGCGTTTGAAAATCAAATTGATTTGTTTGGAATCTTCGTCTAAGAAAATCCAGAACGAATAGCCAAGCCGTTCCATTTCGTAAGCGGCGTCTTCCGGGTTCATGGGCAAGACTTCTACTTGCTTAATGACCGAGAATTTCACGTCGGCTTGCGGCAACACAACCGTATCGGCAAACGCTTCCATTTCTACCATTTTGACAGATTTTTTGGAAGTTTTGCGCGCTTTGGCTTTGTTTTTAATTTTTTTGGCTTGCGCTTCAGCTTTGACGGCAGCGGCATCAATGGCCTTGTAGAGATTGCTTTCTACCGCGCTGGCGTTGATCGTCGTTTTAGCACCGGTGTGCAAGATGATTTCGGCTTTTTGATGAATTTTTTTCTCTACGGAAATCAATACTTGGGCGGAAACGATATTGTCAAAAAAGTTTTCAACTTTGCTCACGCGGGTATTGATAAAGTCTTTAATGGCCGGAGTTAATTTAATGTTTTTGGCCGTAATTTTAATATCCATAAGTCCTCCGATAAGTAATCACGGGTTTGTCCCCGCATATAGTATTAAAACATTATCCGGGGGTAGATGTCAATTACGCGCGCGTAGGAACGGCACGTTTAACAGCCAAAGCGGCGAAAATAAAACTAGATATCTTTGGTGGCCTCCTGTATGTAGTAATAGTGTAAGAAAAAATAGTGGAAAATCAACCCCCTTGGTACTCGCCGTACGGGGGACTTCGTGTTATTCTGTAATGTTTTTGTTGTTTATCCGCCCCTTTAGCACCGTTTACAAAAAGCGCCAAATCGGAAAAGGAAATTTACATGTTTGAGTGGGTAGCGAGTTTGTAAATTTTCCCGATTTGTCTGCTTTTTGTGGTGCCATGGGGCGGCGGTCTTTTGTAGCTTTTCTGCCGTCAGAAAAGCGGAAAAGGAGCTTGTTGCACTGCAAAGCGACAATGCAAAAACAGTGTGGCTACAAGTAAGTGAAAGTTGACTTCCCATTTGCCTGGGCCCGGCAAGGGCCTTTTCTGTATATATTTTTCTCTCGCTCGTCATCCCGCAGAGTTTCTATGCGGGATATAGCGAGAGAAAAAATAAAACTT
>ONAM01000012.1 GCA_900315795.1 Candidatus Avelusimicrobium caledoniensis | reverse complement strand
GGAGCACTCAAAACCGATGAGGGGGTTTAAATAAGTATTTTCCTTTATATACCCCTCACCTGTCCTTCGGACATCCTCTCCCGCAAGGGGCGAGGACAAGAAACCATTTTTGCTGTTCATAAAATCTCCTTTATTTTTTGCGTCCCTTTATTATCGTTTTTTTTTTTGATTTGTCAACCCCCTTGCCGGGGGCAGGCATAAGGCCTCAAACCTCTGATTGCGTATGATGTTATCTTTTGCAAGGTGGACTTCGTGTTATTCTGCAACGCCTTTTTCGCTTTTCTGACGCCAGAAAAGCTCGCAAAAGACCGCCGCCTGGAGGGGCGGCCCGCAGGGTTGCTATAAAAAGCAGACGAAATGGGAAATTTTTCAAACTCACTGCGTTCAAACATGAAAAATTTCTCATCCATTTCGGCGCTTTTTATAAACAGCACTAAAGGGGCGGGAAATAGATCAGGTCACGATAGATGTTCATAAGGAAAATGACAAAAAAACCGCGTTTGGTAGAAAAACCCAAACGCGGTAAACAAGAATTTTGTATCTCTTACCCGTGGCGGTGTTCGTTGGTATGTTGGCAGTTAATGCAATAACGCGCAAACGGTAGCGCTTTAATGCGTTTTTTGGGAATCGGCTGACGGCAATACTCGCACACGCCGTAAATGCCTTTATCCATTTTGCGCAAAGCCGCTTCAATTTGCTCAATGGTGTTGTGCGCGTTGCCGGAAAGCTCAAATAAAATTTCTTTATCTAAGCTGCGGGTAGCGTCATCAATGGGGTCGCCCACTTCGGCTTCGGGCATGTCCATTGTTTTTTTATCTTTCAAGCGTTCGGCGGCTTCTTCTTTTAACTGGAGCAGATGTTTTTTAATTTCTTTAAGTTCTGCGGCTGTTAAAGTGTCTTTTGTGTTTTTCTTAATTACCATAAATCTAATCCTCTTCCAAAAAATGAGGCGTTCGGGCGAGTCTTGCCGGACGCTGTTTGATAGTTTAGCAAAGTACAGTGTGTTTTGCAAGTGTTTTTCACGAACAAAAAAGAGCCCCCGCGTTTCGCAACGCGAGGACTCAGTTAGCCGACATGTTCATGTGTACTCTCTTCCCTCGGAAAACCACAGTTAAGAATTTTACAGTGCCGCGTACCACCTGAGGCGGGGTGCTCCGGCCCATATCCCCAAGTGCTCCCATTATCCTCAGATAACGGGCTTGAAGCTTGTGTACCGGACGCTGCATCCGCACCGTCCTGCGCTACCGCACGAAAATAAAGAACTCTCATTTTCTGTCACGTCCGCCACCTAAACTACGCTCTTCGCGCCTGCCTAAATCACGCTACGTAACAGTTCTCCAACGCCAACGCTCCGGCTCACGCCAACTCGCCCGCGCGGAGATTTTCTGTAAACCTCTCCAAGGGTTACTGATAGTATAATGCTTTTTCGGCTAAAATCAAGGGGTAATTTTTAAAGCACGTATTTCCCGTCTGACTAGTCCGATAGGTAACGCATGCGCCAACAGACGCACGTTCTCTAAGGGGGTTACAACGAGCGTGGGTTTTACTTGTTTGACGTGTACCAATTGGTATTTTGTGCCTTGTTTTACCAGCATTATTTTTCCTTTTTCCCAAGAAGGACAATAGGTAACAAACAACAACCGTTCGGGGTCATTGCGTGTGGGTAATAAAAATAAAAAATCGGTTTTTTCGGCCGCCTGCGTTGCCACGTGCCACCACGTGCGGGCTTGTGCGGTTGAAAATTGCGGATATGTGGGGGGAATTTGTGCAAATACGGGTAACGCCACGGTATGGTTGAGGGTGGAGTATCCGGCGGCCAAATCGGTTGTTTTGGCGTCGTGCAACGTCCAAGAGTGGGGTGTCCATTCCGGTTGTGTAAGCGGACGGGCGGAGGCAAACAACCGTTCTACGCTATGTTCATCTAAGAAAAAAAGCCGGGCCATTTGGGCGATGTATCCTTTAGACGGGCGGCGTTTACCGGTTGCCCAAAGGGCTACGGTGGCGGTAGTCACTTGCAAGCGTTTTGCTAACTTAGCTTGTGCTCCGCGTAAGATGCCGTTGTTCCATTTTTCCAATTGTTTTTCAAATTTATTCATAGACGGTAATCCACCCGAAAAAACAGGGCTAAAAAAAAGACTTGACAAATGCTAACAATACTTACTATACTAACAACATGAAAGACACTTCAACCTGGCGTTTTTCATCTTGCCAGCGCATTTGAAATATCCTCAATTACCATTAGGAAATCTCAAACGGAGAGGTCGGACTACTACGACTACTGCCGCGCCTGCGGCGGGCGTACTCTGTTGTGCGCAAATTGCATAATTCCGCCAAGAACTATGCAGTTATTGTAGCAAATAATAGGTTGCTTGGGTTAGCAAAGTTAACAAGCCGTGCTGGCCGGCCTACTATCAAAACGGACTTAGGCACACGGGTTAACTTTGCTTCCCACGTCGGAATATTTCGTTTTAGACAAAAAATTCCTTTCTTAAAACTAACCCTTTTTTTACCCTTGCGTTTGTTTGAAAGGCAAGGGCGCGGGGGGCTATGTCCCAACAAATTGATTTGGAAAACTTTATTTTTTGGCGTGCGACCCAACTAGGCACGTCGGTCGGTGGTAGACAAGGGCAGTTATTTTGTCGGCGGTTAGAGCCGTATTTACAGGTGAGTATTTACCTGTATAACGCGTGCTTTGCCGAATCATTTGCCGACGATAAATCGGTGGATGACCCGTGGCCGTTTGGTGGCGTAAAAAACGGGTGGAGGTTGCCTGTGCCTTTTTTAAATTTGACAAAATGAATAAATTTATGCTATAATAAATATATAATTACAAAGCGCAAATTGTCCGCTTTGTAATTTTTTATCTTCCCGTTTTATTTCCTTATTTCCTTTCCGAAATTGATGCCCGCCCGGCGGGACATACTTGTTTGGAGCGGAAATATGCCCCGTAAAAAATCAGCCGACAGCACTGTAAAACCTCTTCGTTATCAGCCGGAATTTTGCGACCGTTTACTTGCTTTTTTTGATGTGCCCGCTTTTCACGTAACCGAAGTACAAAAGCGCGACGGCTCTGTTTCTCTCGTGGAAACGGCGGCCGAACTGCCCACCTTTGCCGCATTTGCTAAACAGCTCGGCACGACGTGCGAAGTGCTTAAAAGTTGGGAAACCAAACATCCCGCTTTTCACGAGGCCGCCCAAAGAGCACGTGATTTGCAAGGAAACATCTTAATTCAAAACAGTTTGCGCGGTAATTATTCTGCGTCGTTTGCTGTTTTTACTGCCAAAAATCTGCTCGGTTGGAAAGACGGCAAGGATGATGGCAGTGCCCCTCCGCCGATGGTCGTTTCTTGGGAAAAAGATGAATAAAAAACGTATTATTATTCCGTACCATCCGCGCCCAGTGCAAGCCAAAATTCACGCCGCATTGGAAACGCACCGTTTTTGTGTACTGGTTACGCACCGGCAGTTGGGCAAAACGGTGTGTGCCGTCAATCACATTCTTAAAAAAGCGTTGCAAAATGAGCGCACGCACGCCCGGTATTTTTACATCGCACCATTTTTAAAACAAGCCAAACTGATCGCGTGGGACTACCTCAAACGCTACGCGGCTCCGCTACCGGGTATAGCCGTAAACGAAACGGAGCTGTGCGTAAAATTACCCAACGGTGCGCGTATTAGTGTGGGCGGGGCCGATAACCCCGATGCCTTGCGCGGCACGTACGCCGACGGTGTAGTATTGGATGAATATGCGCAAATTAAGCCGGATGTATTTTCTGAAATTATCCGGCCGATGCTCTTGTCGCGCGAGGGGTGGGTGGTATTTATGGGTACGCCTAAAGGACAAAATGCGTTTTACGATTTGTTTAACCAAGCGCAAAAACTCGCCCAAACCGAGCCCGCCGTTTGGTGGTACGGTGTCTTTCGTGCAGATGAGTCGGGCGTGATTTCGCCTGCTGAATTAGAGCACATTAAACAAGAAACCCCCGTTACTATTTTCCGTCAAGAATATCTATGTGATTTTACGGCGAGTTCCGAAAATATTTTAATTCCCATTGATGATGTGCTAGCCGCTACGCGCCGTCGCTATTCATCAACTGAGTTGCGCTTTGCACCTAAAATTTTAGGCGTTGATCCGGCACGCTTTGGCGATGACCGTAGCGTGATTTTCCGCCGTCAGGGGTTGCAAGCGTTTGAGCCGCTAGTGCTTAGGCAAATAGACAATATGACGCTTGCTTCGCACGTAGCGCGTGAAATAGAAAATTTCCGCCCCGACGGGGTTTTTGTAGATGCCGGTTGCGGCGGCGGGGTGATTGACCGCTTGCGCCAGTTGGGTTTTACGGTAACGGAAGTGCCGTTTGGCGGCACGGCAATTAAAGCCGGACAGTATGCCAACAAGCGCGCGGAGATGTGGGGGGAAATGGCATCGTGGATCAAATCATCCGGCGCGTTGCCCGACGTAGCTGAACTCGCGGCCGATTTGTGCCAAACTGCGTATGATTATGACGCGTCCGGGCGGCTTAGGTTAGAGCCGAAAGAAAAATTAAAAGCGCGTACCGGAAAAAGCCCCGACTTGGCCGATGCGCTCGCGCTTACGTTTGCCGCGCCCGTGCGTGCGGGCGCGGCGAACTCAACCAGTGAATTTGCTAACAGTGAGTATGACGTTATTTGATTTTTTCGTCGTGCAATAAGGGACTTGACATCGTTTTTTTTTTTGCTACATTTTATTTGATGGTACAAGAGTATCATTAAGGAGCTTTGTATGCAAAGAAAAAATGTAGTAAATAATAAATGTCATACCCGAGGAATTTTGTCGGGTATCTCAACCAATTTGTCGTTGCAAAAAGCAACAACAGATCCCCGACAGAAACATTCGGGGATGACAACATTTTTGTACAACGGCAACGGCTTCACGCTTATTGAACTTTTAGTTGTTGTACTTATCATCGGCATTTTAGCGGCGGTGGCCTTGCCCAAGTATCAAGTGGCCGTGGAAAAAGCACGGCTTGCGGAGGCCGTCGTTAATTTAAAAGCAATTGTTCAGGCCAACCAAGCGTATTACTTAGCAAATGGGACCTATGCCGGAATGGATGAATTAGACGCGTTGGATGTGGAAATATCCGGCGAGGATGACAATGTAATTTATCAGGGGCATCGTAAACGTACGAAATACTTTTTATATTCGCCTGCCGGAGCTACTGTTCGTGAAAATCCTTATTTAGCGGTGGCGCACCGGGTTGTGCCGCAAGGGAACGCTTTTGTGTCGGTATATTCCTTGTTTGTGTTAGCAGATGAGCCGGGAAGGATACACTGTACAGTTATGAATAATAATATTATTACTGCGGCCCAACGCCAGCTGTGTAACCAAATCAATACACAGGGAAACTTGTAATTTCTCTGTCGGAAAAATAAGATTAACTTGACAAAAGAGTATCACTTATGCTATAATTATAAAATCTTAGTAGTTCTTCCTTTCTTTTCCGAATAATTTGTCTTTAAGTTTTATTAGTAAGGTTTTTTTGCGCGCAAAAAACCGCCCTTTCAGGCGGTTTTGCGTAAAAACTTTCCGGTCCGTTTTTCTTACCCGGGCCAATTTCCCAGCGTAATAAGCGCGAGAGCCGCTACCAATAACGCCGTTAATAAAATAGTGATCCACATCGCTGAGCGTTTGCTGTTTTTCGGAAACACTTTGCGCGTAATCATGTAAAACCCCGGCACGGCGATCAATACCACAAAAATAAAAATTATCACTAGTCCCACCATACATTACCTCCTGTTGTTTTCTACATAGTAGTAAATTTTCTTCGTTTGTGTCTTCCTTTTATACATTATGAAACAGTTACAAAATAATTATAAGCGTCAGTACGACGCCTTAAAAAACGAGCAATCTACGTGGTTGCCCGTTTGGAAAGAGTTGGGAACGTATCTGGCTCCCACGCGCGGTTTCTTTGACGGGCAACTGCCGAGTCAAGGCCGCCGCATTGACCACAAAGCGTTGCTAGATTCGGCTCCGTGCTTGTCGGTAGAAGTGTTATGCGCGGGGATGATGTCGGGCTTAACCAGTCCGGCGCGCAGTTGGTTTGATTTATCCCTCGCACCCGATAATTTAATGGAACTTCCCGGTGCACGCGAGTGGGTGTTTGACGTGAAAAAACGCTTGGAAGAAGTATTTGCCAAAAGCAACGTCTACGGCGTGTTGCACGGTTTCTACGAAGAAATTGCTGTGTTCGGCACCGCCGCTTTTTTAATGGAAGAAGACCGCGAAAAAGGCATTTACTGCCGTGCGTTTACGGTGGGCGAGTACGTTTTAGGTACGGATGCACAAGGTAAAGTCAACCGTTTCGGGCGCGAGTTTTTTATGACGGCAGAGCAACTCATTACCACCTTTGGTAAAGATAATTTGCCGCCGCAAATTCTCGCGTTGCCCGCCCACGAACAAGCCACCAAATACTACAAAGTATTTCACTTGATTGTGCCCAACAACCGTCACGTGCCGTTCTTTGAAGATAATTTACACATGCCGTTTGCGAGTATCTATTTTACGGAAGACGGACACGTGTTGCGCCAGGGCGGATATAAAGAATTTCCGGTCATTGCCGCGCGGTGGGAAGTGAAAAATGCGTCGGATGTGTATGGCAAAGGGCCGGGGTGGAAGTGTTTAGGCGACGTGAAAATGCTGCAAAAAATGCAGAAAACAAAACTCGTTGCACTGGACAAAAGTACCAACCCGCCCGTGATGGTTTCCGCTAACGTACAAGGCGAAGTCAATTTGCTCCCCGGCGGTATTACCCGCTACAACGGCACGGCTGACGGCGCGGTACGTCCGGCTTACCAAGTTCAGCCCGACCTAAACGCGTTGGAAGCCGCCATAGAATCGGTGCGCGCCACGATACGCTCGCAATTTTTTGCCGATGTTTTCCTGTCGCTTTCCGCGCAAAATTACGCCGGAATGACCGCAACCGAAGTGGCCGAACGCCACCAAGAAAAAATGCTTGTGCTCGGCCCGGTATTGGAACGGCTTAAAAACGAACTGCTAGACCCGCTGATTGACCGCGCGTTTAACTTATTGGCCCGTCAAGGACTGTTGCCCACGCCGCCGGACTCCATACAAGGTATGCCGCTTAAAGTAGAGTACGTTTCCATGATTGCACAAGCGCAAAAAGCGGCGGGGCTGTCGTCGCTGATACAAGGGCTTAACTATGCGGCCACGTTGGCTGCTGCCAAGCCGGAACTTGCCGGTCGCGTAGACTACGACTGCGCACTGGAAGAAGGCCTCAAGGCCTTGGGGGTGGCTCCGGCGCTACTTAAGAGCGAAGATGAAATAACCCCCGCGGGGAGTGCGCCTAACGAGGTAAACTCCCCGCATGCAACAGACGAGGTCCCCACGTCCGTTGCACAAGAAGGGAACTCGCCCTCTTAGACCCTTCGGAAAAGAAAAGGAAAAAGCCGCGTGCGGGCGCGTCTGTATAAGCGTAACGGCCCGACGCGGGGGAACGGCCCGGCCCGTTCTTTCCTACCTAACATACTCCATAAATTTGCGCAAACAGGCGTCTAAAATTAAAGCACGCTGTTTGGCAACATGTAACGGCCCGGCCGGGCGGACCGTTACCCGATCTTATGAACGAAAAACAACTGAAAAAAAGAAATACTTCCGACTTGCAATCCGTCTTAAAAACCGTACAAGGCCGCCGATTGGTGTGGCGGATTTTGCAAGCTTGCCGGGTACGCCAACACAGCTTTGTGCCCGGGGATAGCACGGCCACCGCGTTTCATTGCGGCCAGCAAAGTATAGGACTCTTTTTGCTTGCCGAAATAGAGGACGCCGCTCCCAACGCATATACACAAATGCGGGGGGAATATATATCCGAACTTACTTCGGAACAAAACGAAATTAACCGTCTAACACAGGAGTTAACCCATGTCTGAAATTACGCCTAATAAAACGGAAAACACCGATTTAACCGTTTCTGTTCCGGCAGAAAATGCCGCATCTAGCCAAGAAAGCCATGCCAACTTGGATAGCCCTACCGAACAGGAAACCAACACCCAAGACTCGTTAGAAAATGGGTCCGAGCCCGAAAAATTGCCGTTTACCGCGGACGATTTTAAGGCCTTTAAGACATTAGCGCAGGAGTGTAACTTGTCGCCTGAACAAGTGGATAAATGGTTAGCGTTTCAAAACGATTGTGTAGTGCACCAAACGCAACACGCGCAAGCGCAAAAACGCGAGCAAATCGCCGCTTGGGCCCACCAAACCCGTGCCGCTTACGGGGCCGGGTTGGAAAAAGAAATCACGTTTGCACTTCGGGCGGCTGATACGTTTGGCGGCCCGGAACTACGCGAACTGTTAGAAGAAACGGGGCTGGGGAATCATCCCGTTGTGATCCGTACACTCAGCGGGATCGGTCGTACTATTAGCGAAGACGCCTCACTGGGCGGGCAACCGTCCGCTCCGCAGGATAAAACCTTCGCCGAAGCACTGTACGGAAGAAAAAATTAAAGGAGAAATATAATGGCAATTATTGCTGATAAACAATACAGTTTAGTTGATTACGCCAAACAATTTGACCCCTCGGGCCAAGAGTTGGCTATCGCCGAAGTGCTCAGCCAATCTAACGATATTATCGGCGACGCACTCGTCTGCGAAAGTTCGTTAGACAGCGGTCACGAATATGCCGTACGCACTGGTATCCCGGAAGGTACATGGCGTCGTGCTTATCAAGGCATTGAACCGGCCAAAGCAACCACCAAAGTCGTGGTAGAATCGTACGGTACGTTGTCTGCTTATTCCGTGGTAGATAAACTCGTCGCCGAAAAAGGCGGCCACGTTGACGCCGTACGCACCGGGCAATCCCGCGCGATTATCGCCGGTATGTCTAATACCATGGCGTCTAACCTTATCTACGGAAACGTAGGCACCAACCCGGAACGCTTTACCGGACTTGCCGCGCGCTACTGCGAACTTTCCGGCGCAGAAAGTTCCCGCAACGTCATTGACGGTGGCAGCTCTACCGCTAATAAAAACTCGTCTATCTACCTCGTTGTATGGGATACAGATAAAGTATTTACCTTCTTCCCCAAAGGCTCCAAAGCCGGTATCCAACGCGTAGATCACGGGCTCGTTAACCACGTGGACGCCAACGGCAATGAATATCCCGCTTACAAAGAATATTTTGAGTGGAAATTAGGACTTGCCGTGCAAGATTGGCGTTTCGCGGGCCGTATCTGCAACATTGATACGACGAGTGTGCCTTCCGACCTCATTGACAAAATGTGCGATTTGGAAGAACGCATCCAAAGTTTGTCTATGGGCAAACCGGTCTGGTATATGAACCGCACCGTCAAAGCGGCCTTGCGCAAACTCGCCAGCAGCCGCACCAACGTCCAATATACGCCGGACCAATTAACCGCGCGTCCGCTGATGACGTTTAACGAAATCCCGGTACATATCTGCGATGCCATCACCGATACGGAAGCCATCGTGGCCTAGGAGGAAACTATGTTATTAGATCAAAATGGCGTATTATCCGAAAAACAAGCCGTTACCACGACGGCCGCTTCTACCAACATCGTGGACTTGAAAGCCGCGGGAAACTTTGTACCCGGTGCTTTGTTTGCCGTCTGCCGTGTGGATGTGGACTTCGCGGGGCTAACCGGTATGAAAGTGGCCTTGGAAACCGCCGAAAATGAAAACTTTTCAGATGCGGTAGAATTGGCATCCGCTTCTTTCTTGGCGGCCGCGCTTACAGCCAATAAATCGCTGTTGGCCGCTGCCGTGCCCGCAGGTGTTAAACGCTACTTGCGTGCTAAATATACGGTAACCGGTACCGCTACTGCCGGAAAGGTCTCTTGCTTCTTGACCGATGCCGTTGATATGCACTAAGCGTTGTGCCTGACCCCCGGGGAGCGGGCGGTTTTCCGGCTACCCGCTCCCCAAACTGCCAACGCATAAAAGAACAAAAATCTTTATGACCCCCAAAATTCAGGCCCGTTTTATCAAACGAGGTTAAAATAAGACGTAAAAATCCGCTTTTTGGGTTATCCGTATAGGGGAAAATGGTAAAAAACTGTATTTTGGGCCGTTTTTGCTCAAAATCGGGGTAAAAAAGTGTCTTTTTCTGGTTTTAAAGGGGGAAAATGTATGAAAAAGACCCCAACCCGGAAAAAAACATTGTAAAAAAATAGTCATTTTATCAGCACACGCTGAGTTTTCAGATAAATAATTAAAACTAGTTATTTTTTTAGAGTGGTTACAGCAAAATAACTTACAATTGTTTGATAAAAAATAAAGGCACCTAATTTTGACTCAAAAATAACTATAAAAATAAAAATACTTAAAATTTAAGTATTTTTAAAATTATATATAAATTTTAATATATCTAATTTTATTAAAATTTATATTTACAAAAAATATATTTAAAAAAATAAATACTTAAATTTTCAATAAAATTAAATTTATTATAAAAAAATTTATATTAAAAAATAAGTAAAATTAAAAATGGAGTATAAAAATGATAACAAAAATAAGTATTTGTAATCTTGCCTTAGCGCAATTGGGGCAGTCGCCAATTACCTCATTAGAACAGGAAAATGAAAAGGCCCGCCGGCTCAAATTATTTTATGCTCCGGTGCGTGATGAAGTCCTACGCACCCATAACTGGGCCTTTGCCGGAGTTCAAGAACCGTTGAGTTTATTGGAGGACCAAAGCGATACGCAAGGCCGGTTTGTTTATAAATATCCGGTAGATGCGCTCTTTTTCCGCCGCGTTTTTGACCAAAACTGCCCCCGGTTAGATTTTCAAGAATTTTACCGGGCCGATCTGCACAGCCGGGTCATTGTAACCCCGTCCCGGCAGGCCTATGGGGAATATACCCGCCGAATTACCGATGAAAACCTGTTTGACCCGGCTTTTGTAAAGAGTTTTTCGCTCGCACTGGCTTGCGATTTGGCCGTTGCCTTGACGGCCGATACCCAACTGGCGGCCCAGTTATTACAAAAATACACGCTTAGTTTGGAAGAAGCCCGCCGCAGTAACGCTTCGGAAAGCTTTGTCACGCCTGCCCCGTCGGACGCTTTTACGGAGGTGCGCTAATGTTTACCCGTCATATTCAACCGTCTTTTTCCGGGGGAGAAGTCAGCCCGTCTTTGGCGGCCCGGGTAGACAGCACGGCGTATGCTACGTGGTTACAAGAAGCATGCAACGTTGTCATTCATCCGCAAGGGGGTGTTTCCAACCGCCCGGGTACGGCCTACATGGGTACGGCTAAATATACGGATAAATCCTGTCGGATTATTCCGTTTGTTGTAGGGGAAGAAGAATCGTATGTGCTGGAGTTTGGCCACCAATATATCCGCGTATATACCTCCGCCGGGCAGGTGCTTGACGATAATGGCGATCCGTATGAGATTACCTCGCCGTATGCGGCGGACGATTTGGCATCTTTGTCTTTTGCCCAGTACGACCAGAAACTATTTCTTGCCCACCCTAATTATCCGCTTTATGGGTTATCGCGCGTAGCGCAAGGGCGGTTTACACTGGCCCAACAGCCGGTACAATTCGGGCCGTTTCAACTGGCTAATACCCAGGAAAACCATAAATTGCGCATTACCACTTCCCAAGAAAGCCAAGAAGTAACCGGTGTGGCGGCTACACTTTCTTTTGCGCCCGTGGTGGATAATCGTTATTTTGTATACGGCTATTTTCAGAACGAGCTTTTTTACGTAGCCGAAGATTACGGGCTAAACATTACCGCTTTGGTCAACGCGTTTAATACCCGCTACAACGCCAGCGGGCTCACGGCCACCAATTTAGGCGGTGTGATTAAAATTGCTTCTCCGGTGGCGACAGGGGGAAATTGGAACGGGGCCGTACTACGTTTAACGTACCGCGACAGTTTTGCCCACGAGCCGGCTATTGTCATTGAACAAGCCCTTAGCGGCGGGGTAAATTCCGGCGGTACGGTCGTTATAGGCGATACCACGTATCTGTTGGAAAGCGATTTTGATTTATTTACGCCGCTACACGTCGGCGCACGCTTTAGCGTGACGCACGCATTAGAAAGCCAGTACCAAACCGGCACGCTTGGCTACGAAGACCTCTCAAGCGTGATAAAATCTTCTTGCGATTGGCGCGTACAAACATCCGGCACGTGGACGGGGACGATCGTATTGGAAAAATCGGAAGATTTGGGCGCAACGTGGCAGGCCGTTAAGTATTTTATCCGCACTAGCGCCGATGATAACACGGTGGCTTTCGGCACCTTGGAAGACACGGGAACTATTTATCAGTTGCGCTTGCGGGCGTGCCAGATTACCGGGCAAGCCGGTTATGAATTGTCCGCCGAAGCGTTTAAACAAGAAGGCGTAGCGGTAGTGGAAGAATATATTTCGCCGCAACAAGTCAAAGTAAATTTAGAGCGTCCGTGCGGTGCATTAGATTGGACCAGCGATTGGGCCGAGGGTTCTTTTAGCCCGAAAAACGGCTATGCATCGTGCGTGTTTTTCTATCAAGACCGGCTGGGCCTTGCCGGGACGTACGCAGAACCGCAAACCTTGTGGTTTTCTAAGACGGGAGCGTACAGCGATTTTGGCCACGCCCGTGGTGCCTTGTTAGATTCCGATTCTATCAGCATTAACTTGTCCGGTAAAAAATTGAACGCTATTCATCAAGTGGCAGCCGCCGGACGGCTACTTGTTTTTACGGCCGGAAGCGAGTGGACGTTATCGGCCCCGGGTGCGCTAACGCCGTACAATATCCAAATTGAACAACAAAGTGAACGCGGATCAAGCCGCACGTCGGTAGTCATGGTGGGAAACCGGGCACTTTACGTGCAAGCACGCGGTGCGTCTTTGCGCGATTTTTATTATAACTATACTTCGGCTTCTTACACGGGGGAAGATTTAACGCTCTGTGCCAAGCATTTATTTCAAAACAAAGAAATTAAAGAAGTAGCTTACCAGCAAGAGCCGGATAATTTAATTTGGTGCGTGCTTTCCGATGGGGGGATAGCGTCGCTAACGTACGTAGCGGAACATAACGTGTGTGCGTGGTCGCATCATAATACGCAAGGACAGTATCGCAGCGTATGCACAATTCCGAACCGGGGATATGATGAAGTATGGTTTGTCGTGCAACGGGCCAACGGTTATTGTATTGAAAAATTACTCCCGCGTTTGGCTAGCAAAGAGCCGCAAGACCAAGTATTTTTAGATGCAAGCGTGTCAAAAAAATCAGATACGGCTTTTACGCAAGTAACCGGGCTTTCCCATTTGGAGGGCAAAACCGTAGGTGTACTTGCCGAAGGGAGTCCGCTTACCGGGTTGGAAGTTAGTAACGGAGCGATTACATTGCCGCGGGCGATGAAATGTGTGCATGTGGGATTAACATACCAATCAAAAATACAGACGCTCCCGCTGGTGTCTTATTTGGAAAACGGACAAGGCCCCGATACTAAAAAGCGGGTAGTTTCCGTGACGTTGCAACTGGTGGACAGCCGCGGTGGGACGGTTAGTCTGAAGGACGAAACCGGCGAAGAAATCATCCAACGTATGACCGAGCCGTACAATACGCCGCTATCTTTAAAAACCGCCAGTTATATGTTGCCTCTGTCCGGTACGCATACGCTTACGCCGTCGGTGATATTTACGCAAGAGGATCCGCTACCGGTAACTTTGTTGGCTCTGCTGTGTCGCATGGCGTAAAAAACGGGCTTGCCTTGTGGGCAAGCCCGTCAAAAAACAGATACCGTTACTCAGTTGGCACTTGTGGGCGCAATCGTCAGCGGACGTAAACTAGACACGAGGGCTTCTGCGTCACTTTGAGTGATTTTCTGGTCACTTATTTCCAACGAAATCACGTAAATAATTGCACCGTCTTGATACAGGGCTTGCATCCACACGGGCAGAGGCCCTTTATTGGTGTAAGCAATGCCCGAAAGGTAATAGGCCGGGTGTCCGTCCAAGTTAAGCGCAGATGCTTTTTGAATATCCAACCGACGGTCTTGCGCTACCTTAGCCAATTCTTGTTCTAAGACGGCAAAAGGTTGGTTTTCATCTATATTTTGTGTTTGCCGGATTAGTACCGATAACACCGCCGGCCCTGTAATTTCTTTACCGGCTTCGTCTTTTTTAAATAGGTTCGTATTGATGCCGAGTTTAAATGCAACACCCTCAAAAGACATCCAATCGGAATAGTCCATACCGTCGGGCACTTGCAACGTAAACGCATATTGCGGGTCGGTATATGTGCGAACGCCGTAAATGGGTTGCGGGTTATCAGCGATGCGTTGGTGCATGGGCAGAAACGGCGTTATGATTAAACTCACACCCCACCAAACTAACATGGCTAGCATAACACCGGACAAAACGGTGCTGATCCCTGCCAAAATAAGCGGCCATTTGTTGGCGTGTTTTTTAAACAGTAACCAAATCACTTTAAAAAACAGAAAGAACAAACCGTATACGACGGCTAAAACAAACAACAAGAAAATCAACAGATTTATCATATACGCTCCTTAGATGTAATTTCTTTTATTATACGTTTTTACGCGCGGAAAGAAAAATTTGTAAGGAGCCGGCTTTTAATTATGTCTTAATTTAGGAGGAAATATGGGAGATGTCTTAGACGGAGTAGAAAAGGGACTGACTACTTTTCTGCAAGAGTTATATAAAAATCGTACAGCGTCAGCCACGTACCGCCGCCGTGCCGCAGAGGCGCAAAATCAGGCGGACTTAATAGCCGCGGCGGCCCAACAGAAAAATACGTATTTGTTGCAATCGGCGGCCGAACAGGCGCGTAATGTATATCAGAATTACCGCCAAACGCAAGCCAGCCGCCAAAATAATTTTGCGGCTTCCGGGTTACGCGGCGACTCCGCAACGGTGCAATATATTCTTAAAAACAGCCGTTTTCAGGCGTTGTTAGATGAAAAATCAGTATCGGATAATTTGCAAGTATCCGTAGCTCAAAACAATGCGCAAGCGGCTGAAAAAATTCGCGCCCTCAAAGAGTTGGCCTTAGCGAATCGCTTAGCGTCGTTTAAGGGCTCGTCCGGGTTTGGTATCGGCGCGGCGTTATCCCGTTTTATAGGAGGTTTTTAAATATGCCAATTGTGCCAGTTTCTCATCAAGAAACACCCGAAATAAAACCGGTTACTCCAGCCCCCGCTGTAAACATAACTCCGACGGAAAATACAACCGATGTGCGCTTTGAATTGGCAGATGCGTTGCGCACTCAACTTGGGAAACAGCAAACAGTCACTACGGAGTTTTTGGATAAATTTGCCGTTTCTCACTTCAGCGAAAAAAATGTACACTCGCCCGCCGCGTGGGATTATGCGGCACTGCGCCAAACCGCTAAGCAAGAAGAAACCTCGGCCTTACAGCAACACCGTGCACAAGCACTGGACCAGGAGCGCGCGTGGACGCGCCAAGTGGGCGAGCTGACGCCCGATAACCAGTCGTTACAGGCGTATTTGGAATTACAATTACCTGCTTTTCAAGCCCGTATGCAAGAAAACGGTATGTCGGCGCAGGAGTCCGAGCAAGCGGTCAAACAATTGCGCGCAGAAACGGTAGAAAAACATATTGCACGTTCATTGTCTAACGCAGATTGGCAAACAGCCGATCAAGTATTGGAAGCGCAATCTGTCCATTTGCCCGAGATGGTAAAGCAGCGTTGTGCCGGGCAAATCCGTCATGCTTTTGCACGTGCACAAGCCCGGAAATTATGGCAACACGCAAACGAACCTTCGTTAAGTGGGCAGCAAGTGCAAGAAAAAGCACTTGCCCAATTAAATGAGCCGGACGATGATTTGCGCGAACAGATCCATGCGGAAATCACGCAATTAGCCGCCGGTAAGTATCGTCAACAAGCGGCGCAACAAGCGGATTTATTTAGCCAATTAGCGCAATTAAATACCCGCGAACAAGCGGCTTTGTTAGATGCGCAAACGGTGTTAGATGCAACCGGGGCGGCCCGGGCACGCCGCGTGATTTATTCGTCAGACAACCCGGCCACACCCGCCCAACAAAACTGGTTTGTTAAAAATTATTTTAACGGGGAACTTGACGTTGATAAAGCATTGGATAAAGGCCAATGTGCGGCGTGTGATTATTTCCGTTTGCAGGCGGTAGTGCAAAGTCGGGCAGGCGGAAAGCAAAGCCGGGCCGATGAGTGGTTATGCCGCGGTATGCGTGCGTTTATGCGTAAGCAAGGGTTTGACGAACAAGAAATTACCCAAGCGGTTTATACCGTGTTAAGCGGCGCGGCCGATGAGCAAGACCGTTTGCAACTTTGGAAGGAAATAAAAACATTATTAACATGCTAGGAGAATAACATGACAGTTTCAATGCAACTTACAAAACGTATTTATGCGGGTAACGGACTCACCCGTGTGTGGGAAGTAGATTTTCCGCTAACCGATGCGCAAGATTTACAGGTTTATTTAACTTCCCCGGCCGGGTACGAAACCAAAATCAACGCAGATTATGAACTTAATGCGGCCATGGATACACTTACGTATCCGACGGTTGCCAGCGGAAAAGATCCGCTCGCTACCGGGTGGAAAATTACATTGGTGCGCCAGACGCCTTCTACCCAAGAGATAGATTTACTCCGTCAAGGCGAGTTGGACGCAGAAGTGTTAGAACAAGGGTATGATAAGCTTACACTTATTACCCAAGAATTAGCGGAAAAAGTAGACCGCTGTATCAAATACCCCGTTTCTACCCAACCTGAAAGTTTAGAAACCGATACTTTTTTGGCCAACATTTTGGCCGCTAAACAAGATGCGGTAACGGCTTCCAGTCAAGCGGCTAGTGCGGCCCAAACGGCTCAGCAAAGTGCCGCCTCCGCCACGCAGACGGCCCAGACGGCTTCATCGGATATTGCGCAAGCCAAACAAACGGCTCTTAACGATTTGACCGCTCAGGCACAAACCATACAAGCGGAACTATCCCAATCTGTTTCCGCTGCCCAAACGGCTGCCCAGTCCGCGCAGTATTACGCCGAACATACGTTGGGTAAGCAAGTGGGTGAAATTTATTATTCCCAAAGTTCACTGGCCACCGACAACCGGGGCGCACTTCCGTTGTTTACCGGGGAAACTATTTCCTCCGTTGACACGTTGTACCCCGAATTTTATGCGTGGGTAAGCACGCACAGTGAACTGCAAATTTCTGCCGCCGATTACGAAACGGCTTTATCCACCTACGGCGAATGCCCGAAATACGTACTGGATACGGAACATAAAACGATCCGTCTTCCTAAGTTAGTCCACTATATCAAAATGGCCAATGTTACGGACGGTATTTCGCAACACGGAGCGGGTCTGCCTAATATCACGGGGGGGATGAGCCCAACGGGGTTGGCCGGTGTTTCTAATGCGTATGGAGCTTTTTATAATGAAGCGAGTAATACAACTGATTATCAGTCCAACACCCGCGAAGGGTATGGGGTGCGTTGGGGATTTAATGCCTCCCGTTCGTCTTCCATCTATGGGGCATCCGATACGGTAACTCCGGCTCATACTACACTCTACCCGTGGGTGTGCGCCTACAACGCCGCTGTCCCCGCCAGTACCGCGCAAGCTGCCCAGTTTCAGACGGCATTATCCGGTAAGGCGGATGTGAATTTAGATAATTTGTCCGATGCGGGTAAGGCCGTAGCGGCAAAGATGGCGATGCCAAGTAACCAGTATATTGATTTGACTTTGGGAATTTCCGGTTCTACTTATACTGCTCCGGCGGACGGTTTTGTTGCTTTAGCAAAAATGACAACGGCTGCTTTGCAAAATATTACTATTGACTGTAATAACATGAGGGCATTTGTTTGGGGAAGTCATGCTGATATCAATATATTTACTTTGCTTCCTGTGAAAAAAGGCGATATGTATACAGTTGTTTATTCGGCACTTGGAACAACTGCGTATTTTAAATTTATTTACGCCGAAGGCGCAAAACCTAATTAAGGAGAAAACTATGACCTATTACATTGAACAAGACGGACAAATTAAATTACACGATACGGACAAAACCCGTATTGAAAACACGCTCAAGTTTATGCCGCAATATACCGGGCTTGAGTTAAAACAAACCGACCGTCCTATTGAAAATGGCGAGTGGGCTGACACGCCAGAATATATTGCTAAAAAGCACCGCCAAGAGTTAGAAAATCAAGTGGCGGGACTGGAAGCAAGCACGGGGCTCATCCGGCCGATGCGCGAAATGGTACTGGCCGAAACGTCCGTTTCCAGCGATTATGTAAAAACCAAAGCGCAAGAAATAGAAACATTGGCAGAACAGTTGCGCGCCGGGGAGTAAAACGATGAACGAGTTTATTTTTTCCGCCGCGTGGAAAGTGATTGCGCTTGTATTTGCCGCGGGAGTTGTGTGGGGGGAACTCAAAGCCATTCGCAAAGATATCGCGCGGCTAGAGCAAAAGCAAGATAAATATAACCACTTGCAAGAACGGGTATATACGTTAGAGGGAGAGATGCGTTTATGCCAAAATTTAGCGCGTCCAGCCAAGCGCGATTAGCCACGTGCCACCCGGACTTACAAGCCGTTTGTAACGAACTTATCAAACAGTACGATTTTACCGTACTGGAAGGACACCGCAGCCAAGCCGCCCAAACCGCGGCTTTGCAACGCGGGGCAAGCCGGGTAAAATGGCCGCACTCGGCGCATAACAAAACGCCGTCTTTGGCGGTGGATATTTCCCCGTATCCGGTAGATTGGGATAACATCAGCCGTTTTAACGAAATGATTATTCGTTTTGACACGGTAGCCAATATGCTCCGGGCGGAGGGGAAAATATCCAGTAACTTTACGTACGGCGGATATTGGCGGACCTTACAAGATTGGCCGCATATTGAAATTAAGGAGAATTAACATGACGTTTATCACACAACATTATGACGAACTATTACAAATTCTGGGGGCGGTGGTGGCGTTAGCTACGCTCATAGTAAAACTGACCCCGACGAGCAGTGACGATAACGCGCTAGCCAAAATTATTAAAATTTTGTCTGCGTTGTCTTTGTGTAATGCGGACGGCTCGTTTGTCGGCGGGAAAACAAAATGATGTGGCTGTTGTACGGACTGATTATCTGTTTATCCGTGGCAGTTTTCTGGGCGCGGCAAGACGGTAAAAAAGCCGCCCGCTTGCAAGCACTTAAACAAGAAGCCAAGGAGGTGGCCCGTGTTCAAAACATTATGCAACGTGTGGAGCGTTTGCCTGCTGATGCTGTGCGCGAACGCCTGCGCCGCGCCGGACGTTAAAAGTAGGGCAGCCGTATGCCACATCCGGTTTGATTTGAGCGACGAAAAACTGGCGGATATCCATGAAAATAATGCGCGGGCTATACTTGCATTTGAAACCGTTTGCGGACGCATTAAATAAAAAAAGCGGAACAAAAGTTCCGCTTTTTTTACAAGTCATACTTGATTAAAACCCGTTCGGTTTACCGCTGGTTACTGCGTTGCAGAATTTAGCGGCTTCGGAAGTATCGGTTTCGGTGATAGCTGTTCCGTCGTGCCGGGTGCAGGTGCGTTTGACAGAAAATGTACCGTTGGTGGCTTCGGTAATTTCCGTTTTTAACAGGTATTGCTGCGTCGTATCGTTTAAGCGGCGGGTAGCCGTAACGGTAAATTTGTTATTCGCTCCCGCAACAGGCCCAAAGGTCATGTAGAAGTTAGCTCCCCCGTAAAGCGCGGTGCCGGAGATCGGCGGAATTTCTACGTCTAATTTGGCAAAAGAAGCACCGTCGGCGGCCGTTGCGGCAGGTGGCCAATCGTCTTTTTGCAAGCGGTATCGTTCAACCGCACCGGTAACGGCACTCATAAGCGTTAATGCCTCAGCTGCGCGGGATTTTTCAACAGCGGTAGTATATTGCGGCAGAGCAACAGCCGTTAAAATACCGATAATCAGTACAACAACGAGTAATTCAATTAACGTAAAACCTTGTTGGTTTCTCATAAAACTCTCCCTTTTTTAAAATCCTACTACTTTTTATAGTATAGCAAAAAATAAGAGGTAGATATTTCTTTCTTTAAAGAAAGAAAGTAATGGAATGTCAGTTGATCTAACAAAAACCCCCGTTTACGCGGGGGGTTAAATTTTAGCCAAGACGGGGCAAGTTTTCTTAGACTGTATGCTGACTATTATGCTGACACAAATTAGCCCTATACCATTTTCTACCATTAAAATATATCTGTATAATTTTGCCTTAACTGAAATACACAATATAGTGTGTTTTCTACTTGTTCCATTTTTCGTATTATAAAAACAATGGATAACATCATACACACAATCGCTATAAATTTGCGAAAAGAACGTACTAAGCAAGGGTTAACTCAAGCAAAATTAGCTGAAAAAGCCGAATTGCACAATAATTATATCGGACTGATTGAGCGTGCCCAATGCAACATAAGTGTTATAATCTTGGAAAAATTAGCTAATGCGTTATCCATAAGAATTACTGATTTACTGGAGAACCAAAAATGAAATTTACCTATGATACTTTTACAAATTTTTTAAAAGAAATTGATCTCGATAAATACCGAGCAAAATACTCCAAAACGAAAATTGTAGAAATGGATTTGCCTAAAAATATTCAAGCATTGCAAACAATTTATGAACAGTATTGGCAAAACAAAGACAATCTAAAAACGCCGCTCTCTTTTGAAGATTACTACAAAGTATATTGGCAAACGCACGAAACCGATATTAAATCTTTTTGGCAGAAATCGGGCTTTGGCCTGGAGTGCGATTGTTTTTCTCGTGGGTTAGAAGCAAGAATTTATCGGACATGGGCTTCCCTCATTACGCAGATTCACGGTGGCTATGTGGCGGAATCTGTTTTTGGGAAAGATACAATCAAAATGGGGACAGAATTAGATCACCGCAATGTGGATATTCTTGTTACCAAACTAGATGGAACGGAAATAAAAATACAAATTAAAAAAGTCACCCATAGACCTGAATTTGCACGTAGGCAAGAAAACCAACATCAAGAAAGCGATGTGAAAGATGTTTTTTATATAGTTCCTTCCCCTTTAGATTACGAACTAAATTTTACATATAAAGTCGGGGTGAATAAAGGAAAGATTAAGAATTCCTTAAAGGAATTCAAAAAATTTAACCTAAATGGTACTTTAGATAGATTAGACAACGGATTTGTTGTTTTCACACCTGAGGCATTCAAAGAATTGTTATAAGAGGCAACTCGACATATAATTATCAACTACCGCTTGTGACAATTTAACATAATCAGGATTCAGTTCAAATGCAGTAAATTGCCCCCCGTGTGTCAGCGTACATAAACACTCGGAACCACTTCCCCCAAACGGAATCAACACGGAAAAATCCGATTTTGGTTTTGACGAAAGGATTAATTTTTCAGTTAAGGAAAGAGGTTTTTGGGTGGGATGGATAATCACATCATGTCCTTCATGAAATTTGCGCTGATGGGGATCTATTAATTTCCCACAAGTTTTACAAAAAATATTACGTTCGCGTAAAGCCGCACCACCAGCCAAGGTGGAAATAGAAAATACATCACGCGGCAAAGCCCCTTGCGCATGCGCTTTATACACCGTAGGTTGGGAGGATTCCCGAGAGAAACGGCCTTTTGTATTTGGTCGGATTCGTCCAGCACTGCCCTTGAGAAATCCTTCGGTATACGGTTCACGGACATTGTCTCTATTAAAAATAGGGGTCTGTTTCCAATGACAAATAATTGATTCATGACTGCGTTGCCAAAAATTAAGTGATGGAACATTTTTGTTCGTGTAGTACCATATTAGCCAACGCTGTTGGCCAATAGGAAACATAACTGAAAGATGCGCTAATATTTCATCAAAGCCGTACACAAACATCGTCCCTGTATCCTTCAAAAGGCGCCGACATTCTCGTATCCATTTTTTAGACCAAGATATATATTCTTCCAAAGAGTAATTATCAAAATTGTTGCCAAAATCTTTGCCAATATTATAAGGCGGATCAGCAATAACGATATCAAACGAACTGCTAGGCAATTTTTTCATTTCCTCTATACAATCACCTAATATAATTTTATTTTTAAAATCTTGCATAAAAACTCCGCTATTGCATCCTCTCTTGACTAGTATTATAGAAAATTATAAGAATTTATTCATTTTTAGACATCCAGAACGTGACAATTTATTATGACGATTAAGAGGCGTCCTTAACTCCGAATTGTAGAGGATAATATGTAGTTGAAATGATTGCTAAAATTGCTATACTATACATATGACGAAGCATATATGGATTAGGTTCATGGCCCCTGTTCTACCCCAAACAACACATGCGCTCTTTACTTGTATAGATAATGCAGTGAAAGACCGCTGCAGCCATATACATCTGTTGTTATCGTCCGGCGGCGGTTCAGTGTTTCATGGAATTGCTGTGTATAATTATCTTAAAGGTATAAATGCGGAAGTTATTACCTACAATTTTGGTTCTGTGGATAGTATTGCCACGGTAGTTTTTTGCGCTGGAAAGGAGCGCCTTTGCGTTCCGCATTCTAGTTTTTTGATACATCCTATCACAACGCAATTTTCTAATCAAGAGGTTCTACGTGAAAAAGATGTAGAAGAACGAGTAAAAAGCATTCAAATTGATACAGAAAAAATTGCAAAAATAATAGCAGATACAACTGGAAAAACTTTGAAGAAGGTGGAGAAAGATATGGCCAATAGTACTGTGCTCAATCCTCAAGAAGGTATGAACTATGGAAAGAATGGATTGGTGACAGGAGTTAGTTCCAATTTATATGATGGCGGAGAATTATACGCCATCTATGAAAATGGGCAAATTTTCCATTATGTTCCAAATCCGGCTGTAACGGCTAATGGAACTCCTGCCAAACCGACGTTGTATAATATGCCTATTGAAAATAATAAATAAGATTAACTTATCTGCTGGAAGAATTTTAGTGAAAAGAGTGTTTGTTGATCAAATTTTTGCGCTGTGCAAAGATAAGATCCAAAGATTTTAAAATTGCTTTTATGCTGACACTATGCTGACACCGCTACTGCTTCCCCGCCCCGTTGTTGCACACTATTTCAAGCCAATTTTAAGATGGTAATAGTGCGAAATAACGGCGTTTCTCTTCATAAAAAAGGCCCCGACGAGGGGCCTAAAAAAAGCCAAGACGGGGGATCGAACCCCGGACCTATCGCTTACGAAGCGATTGCTCTACCAGCTGAGCTATCTTGGCAACAAATTCTTATTACCTCTATATTCTACAAAAAAAGTAAAACTTTTGCACGCCGCTTTCTTGCGCGTGCGGCTACTATTCTATTTTTCACGTCGGGCAAGTTGTTGCGCGCGGCGCGCGTTTACTTGCTGTTGCAGTTGGTCTGCCACGGGATAATTTTGATGTTGTTTCAAAAATTCTTCTTCCGTTACGCCCTCAGGCCCTTGGCGAAATTTATTCAGCCACTGTTGTGCCTCGTCCACGTTGTTTTCCAGTAACCCGATTTGCACCAAATACATGTATGTTTCGGGGTTGGTCGGGTCGCTTTGCAGTGCACGCGCGAACGATTTTTTGGCCTTGTCCATATTATCCAACGCGTCTTGTTTGAAGAAATCATATTCCGTTTTGCTGTGCGATTTGGATGCTTGGTCCGAACGCGTTAACGCCATTTTATAATAAAGTTGACCTTTATTATGGTGTAACAGCGGATGATTGGGCGAACGGCGTTCCACGACGGCGTAATCGGCTAATGCGCGGGAAAAATCGTCGGACGGAGTTTGCGTGTCGCCGCGAATGGGGGAAAATCGGTTGGTTAAATCTAATATTGCCATAAATAAGTTGGCGCGGAATTGGCGGTACTCGGCTTGCAACGGGTTAAATTGCACCGCTTTTGTAAAATAGCCCAAAGCTCCTTCTACATTTCCCATGTTATTAAACGAGATACCCAAACTGTAATAATGATTCGCCTGAAACGGACAATATGCCGCAAATTCAAGCGGCACTACTAAACACAACGGGACGATGGCAAGCGCATTTTTTTGCTGCCATGCCGCGCGCAGCAGTATCACGCTTGCGGCAAGTAATGCGCCTACAAACACCACCCACGCCACGGCAAGTAAGCCCACATCTCCCGGCGTAGCAGTACCCAAGGCAGATGTGATTTCATGGAATAATTTAATGAGCGTGATGACAAGCCACACGAGCCCAAAAGCAAGCAACAGCCGTTCTGTCCACAATACCCACGCGGGCGAAGAAACAGGGGGTATAGCAGCCGTTTTTTCCGTCGGGCGGCAGAGCGAAATAATCAGCCCCATAAATAGCGCAAAGAAAAATCCGCTGGATGCAAACCGGATAGAAATATCCACCAAACTATGCGTTAGCATTCCGCCCAGTGCGGCTGTGTACCCGAGCAAATAATATTTTTGTTCCGGGGAAAATTCGCTGTTACGTAGCGAGCCAAACGCCAGACCAAACACGTGATACATCAGCCACAAAAAGATAAATAGCCCGACGATACCGGACACCGCGCCTTGTTCTAACAGTTCGTTTTCGGCGTGTTGTGTTTCCACGTTGTGCGAATTTTCAATATAGAAAATTTGCGGGCGGCGGTATGCGGAATAAACGGTTTTGAAATTGCCCGTCCCCACACCCATAATGGGGTGGTCTTTAATCATTTCCAAGGTAGCTAACCACGTGTGCGTGCGGAAACTAACCGATTGAAAACGCTTGACCGTATACACGCCCGCCAATATGCTCACGCCCAACGCGGCTACAAGAACAAGCGTATTTATTTTGAGGCGGTATTTTTTTAGGGCGGGGGCGCAGTAGTTGGTATAAAGTAACACGCCCAGCGTAGCCGCCCCTGTGTAGGCAAGCCACGCGCCTTTACTCTCGGTAAAAAAGAGGGCTGCAAGCCCCAACGCCGCTAGGAACAAATATTTTTTTTGGCGTTTTGCTAAATATACACTACCTAAAATACAAGACGAGAAAATAACAAAATCGGCAAAGAAGTTGGGGTTAGCGTGTGTGGAAAAAATGCGTTTTGTAAAAAAGCCGCGCCACGGCATCGGGTCAAGCCCGGGGAAAAACACATCCAGCATTTGTACCGCCGCGTATATAAAAGAAATCCATACCGCCGCCAACAACCAGTTGGTAATTAGTTTAAGATCGTTAAAATCAAACTCCGTGGCGGCCAGTAACGTAATGACACCGTAGAGCAAAAAGCGGATAAATTCTTCGGCGGCTTCGGCGTGGAGGGGGGCGAAAATATAGCAAAGGATGTTCCACCCGATATAAATAAGTACAGGCAGTAGAACGGGTAAATTTTGTTTTGTTAAAAAACTTTTGCGCCGCGTGATTTGCAACGAAGCCCACAACGCCGCCAAAAGGAGCCCGCCCATGTGTAACAGCGTGAGTTTTACTTGTGCGGTATCGTATGTGGCGGTAAAAAACGAAATACTGATAAGTAGCCCCAGCGCACCCGTTACGTGCACGAGAGCTTTATGCAAAAAATGTTCTGCGGCGGGTAATACGTGTTCGGCGTGTTTTTGTTTTGCCATATATATATGGTAACAAATTGCGCGGGAGTTGTTGCGCTACAAAGCGACAATGCAAAACAGTGTGGCTCTAATTAAATGAAAGTTGACTCTCAAAATGCCTGGGCCCGGCAAGGGTCTTGACATCGTTTTTTTTTTTTGATTTAATTGTATTAAACAAGAATCAAAAGGAGGAGTTTTTGTTATGGAAAGAAATAAAAATGTAGGTCAGGCTATGCCTGACAATGCCTCGCAAGAGGCATGTATCCTTATGTTACTGACTACAAAATCGGTCAAACCCTGTCAGGCAGAGCCTGACCTACGTAGAAAGCAACGCGGCGGTTTCACGCTTATTGAACTGCTGGTTGTTGTGCTCATCATCGGCATACTCGCGGCGGTGGCGTTGCCACAATATCAAAAGGCGGTATGGAAAAGCCGCAACGCGCAACTTAAAACATTGGTTAGCTCGGTAGGGAAAGCCCAACAAGCATATCGCATGAGCAACGGAAATTTTACGAATCGTTTTGATGAACTCAGTATAGATTTACCGCTTACTGTGAGTGACGGCAGCAAATGCGGAATGGTTGCTCACGATGATTTGGGGCGCAAGGGGGATAATTTTGAGGTTCAATTACGCGTAAATCCGCCGATCATGGCCTGGTGGACGGACGGCCCGTACAAATGCGCGGGCTTTGCTTACACGGAAGACGGAGCAATGTGGTGTGTGGAACGAGCTGTTTATTTCACCGGTACGTCGGGCTCTTTTTGTAAAAAAATAGAAAAGGCCAAATTGGATACCGCAACGACGGTTAAATATAACAGTGTCGCAAGTTATTTTTACACGTTACCTAACTAATTTTTTCTTTTCTTCCACGCCGTGTAAGGCCTCGCCGGGGTGCTTTTTTAAATAATCTTGCACGGCGGCAAGTTCCGGCTTTAGGTATTTCCCGGTATATGATTTAGCGCACTTGGCTACGTCGGCCGGTGTGCCCTCGCATACAATTTGGCCGCCCTTGTCGCCGCCCTCCGGCCCGAGGTCAATCAGCCAATCGGCCGTTTTAATAACGTCCAAATTGTGCTCAATAATGAGGACGGTGTTTCCGCGGTCAGCCAAATCGTGCAAGACGTGCAAGAGTTTATCAATGTCGGCAAAGTGAAGTCCGGTCGTCGGCTCGTCTAAAATATAAAGCGTGTTGCCGGTCCCTTTGCGGGAAAGTTCGTCTGCCAGTTTGACGCGTTGCGCCTCGCCACCTGATAACGTAGTAGCCGCTTGACCGAGTTTGATATATCCCAGGCCTACGTCGTTAAGTGTTTGTAAACAGCGTTTGATTTTGGGAATAGCGTCAAAAAATTCCAACGCTTGCGAGACACTTAAATTTAAGACGTCAGCAATACTTTTCCCTTTGAATTTTACTTGCAAGGTGTCCTCGTTAAAACGCTGTCCGTTGCACTCCTCGCATTTCACATAAATATCGGGCAAAAATTGCATTTGAATTTTTAAAATACCGTCGCCCTGGCACTTTTCGCACCGTCCGCCTTTGACGTTAAACGAAAATCGCCCCGGCTTATATCCGCGCCGTTTGGCCTCGGGCATCTGCGCAAATAAATCGCGGATGTGCGAAAATACGCCCGTGTACGTAGCCGGGTTACTGCGCGGCGTTTTGCCGATCGGGCTTTGGTCCACGATGATGACTTTGTCTATGTTATCAAGCCCTTTGATACTATCGTGTGCGCCGGGCGCGTCTTTAGCTCCGTAAAATTTGCGCGCAAGGGCTTTGTATAAAATCTGGTGCACCAGCGTACTCTTGCCCGAGCCGGACACGCCCGTTACACACACGAATTTGCCGAGCGGAATTTTGACGTCAATGTCTTTTAAGTTAAATTGTTTGGCGCCGCAAATGGTTAAAAATTTTCCGTTGCCTTTGCGTAATTTTTCGCGCGGTAAAATAATGTTACGCCCGTTTAAATAAGAGGCCGTGAGCGAGGTTTTGTTTTTCAAAAAATTTTTGGTGGGCTCGGCCGCTACAATTTGTCCGCCGTTTTCGCCGGCCGCGGGCCCAAGTTCCACGATATAATCAGCAGACAAAATCGTGTCTTTATCGTGTTCCACAATAATAAGCGTGTTGTCCAAATCGCGCAGATCTTTTAAGGTGGATATAAGGCGGTCGTTGTCGCGCGGGTGAAGCCCGATCGTCGGTTCGTCTAACACATATAGCACGCCCGTGAGCCCCGAGCCGATTTGCGTAGCCAAATGGATGCGTTGTGCTTCGCCGCCGGAGAGCGTTTGGCTTTTGCGGTTGAGTGTCAAATAGGAAAGGCCCACACTGTTTAAAAAGTCCAACCGCGCGCGAATTTCTTTTAAGACGTCTTTAGCAATAATTTTTTCTTTGTCAGACAAGTGAATTTTGTCAAAGAACGCTTTAGCCGCAGATACCTGCAACGAGGTAATTTCGTCAATGTTTTTACCGTCTACTTTTACGGCAAGTGCCTCGGGTTTTAAGCGTTTTCCTTTACAAACGGGACATTCAATTTCACGCATAAAACGCTGGGTAACTTCTTCTTTAACAAAATCGCTTTCGCTCTCTTGCACGCGGCGTTTTAGGTTGGTAATCACACCTTCAAAATCTTGTTTTCCGCCGGAAATAATGGACGTATAGGTGGCGTTCCCCGTGCCGTACAAAAGCAAGTCGCGCTGGGCCTTGGGGAGTTTTTTCCACGGCGTTGTCATGGAAATATGTTGTTGGCGGCAAACTTGTTTTAACATATCGTAATAATACCCGCTCCACGAGTTTTTCCACCGGTGCGTGCGGGTGGTAACCGGGTTTTCCCACGCGTCAATAGCCCCTTCATTTAACGCCAAATCGGGGTTGGGTACGACGAGCGTTTCGTCTACTTCAATTTTTACGCCCAAGCCGTTGCACTCCGGGCACGCACCGTAGGGGGAGTTAAACGAAAAAAGCCGCGGCTCTAACTCGCTAAACCCGATACCGCAATGCGCACAGGCGTTGCTTTCGCTGTACGTAAAATCAACGGGTTTCGCGCCGGACGTTTCCAAAATATGTACGAGCCCTTGCGCGTATTTTGACGCAGTTTCCAAACTTTCCACCAATCGTTCGCGGTCAAATTCATCTACGTAAAATTCATCTACTACCAGTTCAATCGTATGCTTTTTGTAACGCTCTAACGTCGGTACATGGTCTAAGGTGACGACTTCGCCGTTGACGCGCGCTTTGACATATCCTTCTTTCTTAAACTTAGCAAACAGTTCTTCGTAGGTGCCTGTTCGTCCGCGCACGACGGGGGATAAAATATAGAGCGTTTTGTCTGCAAATTTTTTCAAAATATCCTGTGCGATACCTTGCACACTCCATGTTTCCACCGCCCGGCCGCAGTGCGGGCAATAGCGCTTGCCTACGCGCGCAAAAAGTAAACGTAAATAATCGTAAATTTCCGTAACGGTAGAAACGGTAGAACGCGGGTTTTTAGACGGGTTTCGTTGTTCAATGGAAATAGCAGGGGAAAGCCCTTCAATGTGCTCTACATCGGGCTTTTCCATGAGCTCCAAAAATTGCCGGGCATAGGCCGACATGCTTTCCACGTAGCGGCGTTGGCCTTCGGCGTAAATGGTGTCAAACGCCAGCGAACTCTTGCCCGATCCGGACAGCCCGGTTACGACCGTCATTTTGTCTTTGGGTATTTCTACCGTAATGTTTTTTAAATTGTGGCCTTTTGCGCCGATCACTTTAATTGATTTCATATCCAACCCCATGAGAAAAAAATAACCGCAATTTGACTGCGGGGGAAAGTGCTTTTTACCTTAAATAAATTATATAATTTATTAAACGTTTTTTTGGAGTTTATTACGTGAAAAAATCAGTTAAATATTCTTTATATGCGTTGGGTATTTTGTTATCCGTCGGTGTGCTGGCTGCGATGATCTATCAGGCCAAAGACAGCTTTGTTAAAATCTGGCAGACGGTGCAAACCCGGTATTTGTTTTTGTCGGTAGCGTCTTCGGTGCTGATTTACGTGGCGATGGGCATGAGTTTATACGAGGTGCTGCGTATCATGGGCCGGCGTATCGGCAAGGGGGCGGCTATTGGTATTGCGCTTGTTTCCACGACGGTCAACTATGCGGTTTCTTCGCTGGGGGCGAGCGGATTTGCGTTGCGCGCGCATCTATTAAACCGCCGGCGCGTGCCGTTTGGCACGTGCGTTACAGCCAGTATTGTTATTACGGTACTTTTATATTTTGTACTGGCTGTGATTATTTTGCAGGGCTCTGTTTTAATGCTTTTTCACTCGTCGGCGACTCCGGTGCAACTGCTCAAAAATTTTATTTTGATTGTGGTGATGTGTGCCGTATGCGGCGCGGTAACCGCGTTTTTATTTAATAACGAGTGGCGGTATAAATCGGTGCGCAAATTATTTCGCTTACTTAATAAAATACTGTTCCATGTGTTTGGGGCGTTAATTCCCAAAGGCCGCTACGATGATTTTATGGATCAGTTGGACGAGGGTATCGCGCTAATCCACAAGAAAAAGAAAAAAATGACGTGGACAATTATTTATGTTTGTGCCGATTGGTTATTTACGATTTTAGTGTTGTTTTTTGCGTTTCGCGCGGTGGGTGTTCACATCGCAGCGGGCGTACTCGTAGCCGGGTTTGCTATTGGGATGGTAACCACGCTTATTCCCATTTTGCCCGGCGGTCTGGGAGCTATGGAGCTTGCCATGACGGCTGTGTATGCCCAAATGGGTATTGACTGGGACGCCGCTTTAATGGCTACGCTCATCTACCGCGTGGTCTATTACATTTTGCCCGGTATGGTCAGTATTTTTATCTATTGGGGATTGCAATTATCTTCCCCGCCTAAATCACCCAAACGCAAAGGAGTGGCCCATGAAAGAGCGCATTAAAGACAAAACCCCGCACGTGCCTGCCAGTAGCTTTGTGCATAAGACGGCGGTAATTCTCGGCGATGTAAAACTGGGGGAAAACGTATCTGTTTGGCCGTGTGCGGTATTGCGCGGCGATATTGCGGGCATTGAAATTGGCGATAATTCCAATATCCAAGACAATGCGTGTGTACACGTCAATTACGGCATGCCGGCTGTGATCGGCAAAGGCGTGAGCGTGGGGCACGGGGCCATTGTGCACGGCAGTAAAATCGGTGATAATTGTTTAATCGGGATGAACGCGGTAGTCATGGAAAGCGAAATCGGCCCCAACTGCATTATCGGTGCGGGCGCGGTCGTACCCGCCGGGAAAAATATTCCCGCCGGCTCGCTTGTGATGGGCGTTCCGGCTAAAATTATACGCCGTTTGGAAGAAGATGAAGTCAATGCTATTATGAAAAACGCCCACGATTATACGCAAGCTGTTGAAATTTACCGACAAGAGTGCAAAGAAATTTAAGTATGAAAAAAATTGTAATGATTGAAGATTCCAAAGTATTGGGGACGGCACTTTCGGGTGCGCTGAAAGTAGAGGGTATAGAGGTTTTTTGGGCGCAAAACGGGGTGGAAGGGGTGTCGCTAGCCAAGGCGGAAAAGCCCGATCTGATTTTGCTTGATTTGATGTTACCCAAATTAAGCGGATTTGAAGTATGTAAATTATTAAAGACGGATAACGACACGTGGCGTATCCCGGTAATTATTATGTCCACCCTGTCGGACCCGGAATCGCAAGAGCGCGCCAAAGAAGCGGGGGCAGACTATTTTATTCCCAAACCCTACGACTTGGATGACACGTTAAACGAAATCAAAAAACATTTAAAATAGGAGAGTGCTATGGCAAAATTGGACATGGAAGAAATTTATGAGTTGCTAGAAAAAAATGAGCCCGCCCGCGCGCTTACAATTTTAAAAAAACAACGCACTAAAGACGCGCAAGCGTGGTTTTTGCAAGGCGAGGCCGAGCGGCAACTAGGCAATTTTGAAACGGCCTTGCTGACGTACGCCAAAGGACTCAAAATCGCCGATGTATTAGAAGAACGCATGGATATTTTACTGGCGATGTCGGCCTGTTACCGCACGCTCGGGCACGCCGCCGCGGCGTATGAACTGGCGGATGAAACTTTCCAAATGGCCGGCGAACTGGAATATGACGATTACATCGTGCGTGCCATGCAAGAAATGGGTATGGCACTTCGCGCATGGGGAAAATTAGACGATGCACTGGAACTTTTGGACACGGTGCTTGCCGCTTACACGCAAAATAAAGATTACGCCGGGATGAGTTTTATTCACTGGGCCAAAGGGGGGATTTTCCGTCTTCAGGGTCACTTTGAAGAAGGTATTTTGCAGTTTAAAAAATCTATCGCGCTGGCCAAAAAAATTCACGACAAAATTAACGAGGCGTATGGGTATTGTGGGTTGGCGGGCATCAGCCGCATTTGCGGAAAAATTGACGAGTGTGTTAAAAATTACAAACTCGCCGAGAAGATTTTTAAACACACGCAAGACGTGTTTGGCAACGCGTATACGCATTGCGGCATGGCAAACGGACTTCGCCAACAAGGTAAATACGCCGAGGCCCTGCGCCATTACAACGTGGCCGATAAACTCTACTCCTCTATCCATGATACGGTGGACTTGGGGTTTGTAAAATGGGGCCGGGCCGATGTGTTGCGCCGCAAAAATAAAATGATAGACGCATTGGAAGATTTGCAAGAAGCGCAAGTGCTTTTTGATAATTCCGATGAAAAACGCGGACAGATTTTGACGAAATTGTCGCTCGCGCAAGTCTTGTATGCGCTCGGCCAAACGGAAAAAGCCGAAGAATTATATTCAGCCGGTGTGGCGCAAGCGAAAAAAGAGGGCTTGCACACGTATTTGGAAAGTTATACGTAATAGATATACAACTCAATGAAAACACCCCGGGCCGAAAGCCCGGGGTGTTTTGTGTTATAAGGGGTACGCGCGTACGTTACCTTGATTGCTTTCCAAGGCACCGGCTTGCATAACTTTTTGGCAGAACCCGCCGGCCGCACCTGTATAATATGTATACCATTCTCGGCATTCCCATTCGCCTGTTTGAAAGTTTACCATCAGTCCACACCCTTTATATTTTCCGGTTCTGAAATAGGAAATTACTCCGTTTGGAAATAAAACTATTTCAAATAAATCGTTATACCGTGTCATATCTTCCGATGAGATCCCATACTCTCCGGATAAAGGCGGGCGGCTGGCTGCGGTTAGATTATTTAAGTCTATGGTCAATTCTTCAAAAGTAGTCGGATAAGTTCCATTAGCCAAAAAATATGCTTGTTGCGCAGTAGCAATACTGCTTAAGAGCGTGCGTAAATTGGCGGCGCGGCTTTTCCAAACGGCCTTTTCATACTGCGGTACGGCCACCGCCGCCAAAATGCCGATGATTAACACAACAACTAATAGTTCAATAAGCGTAAATGCGCTCGCCCCGTTCGTCATCCCGGAGATTTGTAATCCGGGATATAACGGGGCGGCCTTGCGGTATGACATTTTCTGATTTTCTTTTTGCATAAATTCCTCCTTAATATTCTATTGTCATCCTGAACTCGTTTCAGGATCTCACCTTGTTGCCGTTTTAGAAAGCGGTGAGATTCCGTATCAAGTACGGAATGACAAATTAGTATTTATTTTTTCGCGTCCCTTTATTATCGTTTTTTTTTTTGATTTGTCAAGGCCCTTGCCGGGCAGGCATGAGGCCTTGAACCTCTGTAAGCTGATGATGTTATCTTTTGCGAGGGGGACTTCGTGTTATTCTGTAATATTTTTGTTGTTTATCCGCCCCTTTAGCACCGTTTACAAAAAGCGCCAAATCGGAGAAGAAAATTTACATGTTTGA
>ONAM01000030.1 GCA_900315795.1 Candidatus Avelusimicrobium caledoniensis | reverse complement strand
GCAAAAAAAAAAACGATGTCAAGTTTTTATTTTTCTCTCGCTATATCCCGCATAGAAACCCTGCGGGATGACGAGCGAGAGAAAAATATATACAGAAAACCCCCTTGCCGGGGGCAGGCATGAGGCCTAAAACCTCTATTTGCTTTTAATGCGATATTTTAGCAATAGGGAATTTCATAGACGGTGCTTTCGTTGTTTTTGCCGGGGGCAGGCAGAAGGCCCAGAACCTCTGTTCGCTTTTAATGCGATGTTTTAGCAATAGGGAATTTCATAAACGGTGCTTTCGTTAGTCTTTCCGGGGTGCTCGCCGCCCGTCAAAACAACCTCAAAAAATAAGTCGTATTATGCTACAATGAAAATATGATTGCCTATCTGCAAGGTAAAATTTTAGAAGTAAGTGAAGACGGTGCCGTTATTTTGTGCGGCGGCGTGGGGTATGAAGTCAACCTCGCGCGCCCCAGCGCACAAGAATTAACCGCCGGGCAAGAAACCGCGCTGTATGTGGCGGAATCTATCTCGCCCTACGACGGCACAGTGCTTTACGGTTTTACCCATAAAGAGGACAAAGATTTATGGCTTTTGTTTAAAACCGCTATCCCCAATACGGGGCCTAAAAAAGCCATGGAATTTTTAAATAAAGCGTTGCGCTCGGTGGCTGATTTCCACCAAGCTATTTTGCAGCGTGATCCTAAAATTTTGACAGGTATTTTCGGGTTTACGTCCAAAACAGCCGAAAAACTGATTAACTCACTCAAAGATAAAATGGACGCCGTTACCGTGCAAGGCGAAAGCAAAATTAAAGTGTTGGACGAACCGACCTATCTGTCTAACGTGTTAGAAGCGTTAGGCGCGCTGGGTTATTCCGCCGCCGAAGCGCGCCGCGCGTTAGACACACTCCATACACAAGGTATCGGCCCGAACGAAAAAATTGAAACCATTATTAAAGAGGCCCTGCGGGTATTGAAAAAATGAGCAACCAAAACGAAATGTTAGACGTTACCCAACTGCCCGACGAGTCTGCCGGGTTGGAGGCCGCGCTTCGCCCAGCGACGTTGGACGAATTTGTTGGACAGGATAAACTCAAAGACAATTTGCGCATTTTTATCAAAGCCGCTAAAACCCGCAAAGAGGCGCTAGATCATTGCTTATTTTATGCGCCGCCCGGTTTAGGAAAAACCACGCTTGCCAACATTTTGGCACACGAAATGGGTGTCAATATCAAAGTAACGTCCGGCCCGGTACTTGCACGCCCCGGCGATTTAGCCGCCATGCTCACTACCGAACTGGCCGAAGGGGACATCTTGTTTATTGATGAAATCCACCGTTTAAACCCCGCCGTAGAAGAGGCCTTATACCCGGCCATGGAAGATTTTACGTTCTTTATTAATACCGGCAAAGGCGCAGGCAGTACCACCTTAAAACTAGCCGTGCCGCGTTTTACGCTCGTCGGCGCGACTACGCGCTCAGGCCTGCTGACCGGGCCGCTACGCGACCGCTTTGGTATTGTATTTAACCTCGGCTTTTACGAAACGCCGGAAATTACCGACATCTTGGAACGCTCCGCGCGCTTATTAAACATCGCCGCCGAGCGCGAGGGGCTCACCGAACTGGCCAAACGCTCGCGCGGCACGCCGCGTATTGCCAACCGCTTACTGCGCCGCGCACGCGATTTTGCACAAGTCAAAGGACAAGGCATCATCACACAAGAAATCGCTCAAAACGCCATGGACTCGTTAGACATTGACGCCGAGGGATTAGACAGCGTGGATAAACGCATTTTAGAAGCCCTCATTGACCGCTTTTCCGGCGGCCCGGTGGGTGTGGAAAATTTAGCCATTGCGGTTTCTGAATCTATTGATACGCTGACCGATGTTATTGAACCGTTTTTAATCAAAGCCGGGTTTATTGCCCGCACGCCGCGCGGACGCGTTGCCACGCGCAAGGCCTACGAACATTTGGGCCGCCAACAACAAACCGATTTGTTATTTTAGACGTAGGAATAACCGTATATGAAAGCAACTCATCTCATACGTTTTGGGGCATTATTCTGCGTGCTTGGCATGAGCATAGCGTGTGCCGTGCCGTCAGCACGCAAAACGCAAACCGCCCCCAAACAAACGCCCGCACCCGCTACGCAAGCCGTTACCGCATCCACAGAACTCGTCTTACCTAAAGAGGAAAACGAAGCCCCCGCCCAAGCTCCCGCGCCGGATCAATCGTCATCGGCACAAGCACTCAAAATCGTGCGCGTGTTGCTGGCTGACAACCAATCAACCGCCGAAATTAAACACTCGGGCCGCGTCTATATTTACACGCAAGATTTAGAAAAGAAATATAAAGTATCCGCCGGCGGCACGCTGACCGTCCGCTTTGCCGGAAACGGGCAAGTACAAGTCGGCACGCTTAAAAGCAACCAACCTATTATTATTGAACCCGCCAAAGACACCCTGCTTACTTGGAACGCAAATAGTTACGCGGGCAAATTGGTAATCGTGCCGGTCCAACACACCTTTATTCTCGTAGAACACGTAGATTTGGAAAACTACCTCTACGGCGTACTTCCCTACGAAATGAGTTACTCTTGGCCAATAGAAGCGTTAAAAGCACAAGCGGTGGCCGCACGTACCTACACGCTTAAAACCTTGGAACACAGTAAAAACAAATACTTTGATTTATACAGCGATGTGCGCAGTCAAATGTATAAAGGCGGCGGCAAACAATATCCGTCCGTCAAAGAGGCCGTGGACGCCACTAAAAACAAAGTGCTCACGTACAACGATCAACTCTTTTACACCTATTACCATGGCAACTGCGGCGGCGGCACCGACGACGTAACCAGTTGGAACACGCACGCTAAATCTATTAAACCGCTGGGCGGAGCTTCGTGCGCGTACGATTCTCATTCTAAAAGTTACTCGTTTAAACAAGATATCCCGTACGCCAAAGTAAGTTCGTACGTGCACGGTATCGGCCTGCCGGGCAGTGTAAAAAGTGTAAAAGTAGCACACCGCACCTCTACCGGACGCGCCACTAAATTAACCGTCCACACCTCTAAAGGCACTAAAACCATTGCGTGTAATAATTTCCGTTTGGCCGTAGGCCTGAGAAGTTGTAAACTCACCAAACTGCAACTAAGCGGCAAAACCTTACACGCCGCCGGGCACGGCTACGGACACGGTATCGGCATGTGCCAAGACGGTGCTAACGGCATGGCCAAAGCCGGAAAAAATTACGAACAGATTTTAAAGAATTATTATCCCGGTGCCAAAATCACCACCATAAAAAAATAAATATGGCATTTGAACGATTTAAAAAGCTAGACCTTGACCCGTTGATTGCAAAACAACCCGCTACCCCGCGCGACAGTTCGCGCCAAATGGTACTGCACCGTGACACGCACACCATTGAACACCGCATTTTCCGCGACATCCATGAGTATTTTAACCCCGGCGACGCGTTGGTCATCAATAACACAAAAGTTTTTCCCGCTAAGCTTTTCGCTCACAAACCTACCGGCGGCAAGGTAGAAGTATTATTGGTACGCCCGACGACAAATTCGCGCACGTGGGCCGTTTTAACACGTGATTATAAAGAGGGCATCACGCTTGATTTTGGCGACGGTTTAACTGCCAAAGTGCTCGGCAAAACCGACGCCAACGAAGCCATTTTAGAATTTAACCAAGATGATATTTTGCCGTTTTGCGATGCACACGGGCTCATGCCTTTGCCGCAATATATTGAAAAAGCGCGCAAACATAGCGGCATGAGCGCAAGCATTGAAACCGATAAAGAACGCTACCAAACCGTCTATGCAAAATACAAGGGCTCTATCGCCGCTCCGACGGCGGGATTTCATTTTACGCCGGAACTTTTACAAAAACTAAAAGATAAAGGCGTGCACATCTGCTACATTACGTTGCACGTAGGGTGGGGCACTTTTAAGCCGCTTCGCGGCGAGCCGCAAGAGCATAAAATGCTGGCGGAGCTGGGCGAAGTAAATGAAGAAACGGCAAACATTTTAAACGAAGTTCGCGCAAACGGCAAGCGTGTTTTCTCGTGCGGCACAACCAGCACGCGCACACTGGAAAGTTTCACGGACGAAAATCATATTACTCACGCCGGGAAAAAGTGGACGGACCTGTTTATCTATCCCGGCTACAAATTTAAAGCGATTGATTGCTTGATTACCAACTTCCACTTCCCGGACTCCACGCCTTTGTGCATGACAAGTGCCTTTGCCGGAGAAGATTTTATCTACGAGGCGTACTTGCAAGCGGTAGAAAAGAAATACCGTTTCTACTCGTTTGGCGACAGCATGATGATACTGTAAGCCCTTGCCATGGCTTTCCGTACAGGCAAAAAGTGAAATCTTATTATTGTACGGCTGTCTTGCACACTTTCCGTCCCAAATCGGTATATCCTACGCAATCTACGGCGTTGGGTTTTGCGGAATGTTCAAACCAAACCATATATCTAAACTCCAATTGATTTGAACAGGCCGTTGCATCTGCCGCACCTGTACGTGGACAATAGTACACATAAACATACGCGGAACTAACCGCATTTCCCAACAAATTTACATAAAACAAATCCGTCAACTTTCCGTTACTGCGCGAATGTAACGTATCGGCAATAGATAGGTCCAATTCCGTATCACTTGCCGTATATCGTCCGTTTGCCATGTAGTACACCTCTTCCGCCGCCTTTAAATCGGCCAGTAGCGGCTTGATAGCCGCCAAGCGGCTTTTAGCAACGGCTACTTGATACTGCGGGAGCGCGGCCGCCGCCAATATACCGATGATAAGGACAACCACTAATAGTTCAATGAGCGTAAAACCGCTCGCCCCGTTCGTCATCCCGGAAATTTGTAATCCGCGCCCCGTTCGTCATCCCGGAAATTTGTAATCCGGGATATAACGGGGCGTTAAAGAAACCCACCACTATATCCCGCATAGAAACACTGCGGGATGACGAGTGGTGGGTTGCGCCAAATAACATCTTAATTTGATTTACAACGGCTTTAAAACATCTTTCCTTTTCCATAAAACTCCTCCTTTGTTTCATTAAATAAAATGTAGCAAAAAAAAAAAAACGATGTCAACCCCCTTGCCGGGGGCAGGCATTTTGGGAGTCAACTTCCGCTTAATTGTAGCCACACTGTTTTTGCACTGTTGCTTTGCAACGCAACAACCCCCTTGCCGGGGGCAGGCGTGAGGCCTAAAACCTCTGTTTGCTTTTAATGCGATATTTTAGCAATAGGGAATTTCATAAACGGTGCTTTCGTGGGGCTTGCCGGGGTGCTTGGTGCACGGGCAAGGGGGTTTTATGCTATACTGAAAATAGGAGAAAACTATGCTTAAATCTACTGCTGAAAAATTAGCCCCTATCAATAACATTTGTTTAATGATTCTAGCCGGCACAGCCGCCACGGCCGTACTGGTCTACACCAAAAGTATTTTAATGCCGTTTGTAATCGCGCTTTTTATTTCCATGGTAGCCGGCACATTGGCTAACAAAATGAAACAAAATTGGCACGTGCCGTATACGTTGGGGTTGATTATCAGCTTAGCGGCGTTTTTGGCACTGATTGTTACGTCTGTTTTGTTTATCTCCAACTCCATTGAAAGTTTCGTAAACGGAGCTGACACGTATGCCGACCGCTTAAACGATACGTTGGATTGGTTTTTAAGCCACGCACAAAAATACGGGGTCAACATCAATGCCCAATTTGCCTTGGAAACCGCCGCGAAATTGCCGGTGTTTAACTTTGTAAAAAGTTTAGGTAGTATGCTAATGTCTATCATCACCAATTTAATGCTGATTACGCTGTTTGTTATCTTTATCTTTATGGGTAAAGCCGCCGAAGACAAAGTATCTATCGTCGGTACGATCCAACAACAAATCTCGTTTTACTTGCTGATTAAAATTTTCGTTTCGCTTTTAGCGGCGCTTTGTACATGGGTAGTATTAGCCACCATCAAAACAGAGTTGGCCTCCATGTTAGCGGTGCTAACATTTGTGCTTAATTTCATTCCCAACGTCGGGCCGTTTATCGCCACGGCCTTGCCGTTACCTGTATTATTTTTGCAATACGGATTTGATTGGCACATCGCGCTCGCGCTTTGTTTGCTAACCGCTATTCACTTTGTGATCGGCAACATTTTAGAAACAAAATGGCTTGGCAAGGGTATGGACTTAGACCCTATCATCGTGCTTGCGTGTTTAATTTTCTGGGCGCTTGTTTGGGGTATTATGGGGGCCTTACTCGCCGTACCGTTAACGGCCATTATCAAAATGTTGTTTGAGAAAAACGAAACCACCCGCCCGTTGGCTAATTTGTTAGCCGGGAAATACGCCTTTAAATAATTATGAACAAAATCACTTCCCCTTGGGGTTTTATCCCCACGTTGTATTTAGCCGAAGGTTTCCCGTACATCATTATCAATGTGGTGTCCGTGTTATTGTATGCAGACTTAGGTTTGCCCAACGACCAAATTACCTTGTGGACCGGGTGGCTGTATCTGCCGTGGATTTTAAAAATGTTTTGGAGCCCCTTGGTGGATGCCCGCAGCACCAAACGGCGTTGGCTGTTAGGCGCGCAAACAGTTTTGGCGGCCGTGTTCTTGCTGATTGCCGCCGTGCTGATGTTCCAAGCGTTTGCATTTGCCGAGCAAACCGGCTTGCAAACCACCTTTACCCTAACATTATTCGGGTTCTTTTTCGGTGCATTTGCGTCCGCCACGTTGGATATTGCTACCGACGGATATTACCTGCTTGCGCTGACCCCGCAAGACCAAGGACATTTCGTCGGCATCCGTACAATTTTTTACCGTTTAGCGATGATTTTAGGCAGCGGCATTTTAATATCCGCTACCGGTGCCTTAGCCGAAAAAGGCCTGGCCCCCAAACCGTATAACTGGGTATGTTTATTTGGCTTTTTAGGTCTTTTGTTTTTGGCGTTTGCCGCGTTTCACTTACACATCTTGCCCAAACCGCAAGACGACAAACCCGCCGCCACCCCACAAACAACGGCGTGGAAAGAGGCGTTTGCCTCGTACTTTACCCAACAAAATATTTTGTATATTTTGCTGTTTATTTTGATTTACCGCTTCGGCGAAGCGTTGCTGGAAAAAGTTGTTCCGCTATTCCTACTTAAACCCGTTAGCGAAGGCGCACTCGGACTCTCTATGCAAAATTACGGGCTGATTAAAGGCACGTTAGGGCTTGGTGGCATTATCGCAGGCAACTTACTTGGCGGATGGCTCTTGGGCAAATACGGTTTTAAAAAGTGTATTTGGCCGTTTGCGTGCTCGCTTGTCTTGCCGAACTTTTTTTACATATACCTCGCCGTAGCCAAACCGGGGCTGACCGTGGTGGCGGCTTTGATTACGCTTGAAAATTTCGGCTACGGGCTGGCCATGATGGCACTAACCGTATTTATCATGTACGTTTCGCAAGGCAAATACAAAACGTCGCACTATGCTATTTCCACAGGCATTATGGCGTTAGGGATGATGGTACCGTCTATGATATCGGGCAAAATGCAAATGGCGCTTGGGTATGAAAAATTCTTCTGGGTAACTGCATTTATCAGTTTATTATCTTTTGCGGTTGTTCCGCTATGCGCTAAAATTAAAACCTTGGAAGAAACAGAAAAACAATTTAAGCAAAAATGATTTCGCCAACCGAACAAATAAATCCGAAAACAAAAAAACTGGACCGGATGACTCCGGCCCAACTCGCGCGTGTGTTTAACGCCGAAGATTTTAACGCCGCGCGTGCGGTTAAAAAAGCGGGCAAGCAAATTGCGGCAACTATTGTTTGCGCAGCGCAAACGTATGCGAGCAAACACAAAATTATTTTTATCGGTGCGGGCACGAGCGGACGGTTAGGCATCCTGGAAGCGGTAGAGTGTGTGCCCACCTTTGGCACCAAGCCGGGGGAAATTATCGGGCTTATTGCCGGGGGAGAAAAGGCCGTCTTTCGCTCACAAGAAGGCGCCGAAGATAATGAAAAACAAGGGGCACGTGAAATTGCCGCACACGTCAAAAAGAACGATTTTGTAATTGGACTAACCGCCAGCGGCCGCACGCCCTACGTATTGGGAGCGCTGAAACAAGCGCAAAAATTAGGTGCGCACACCGCGCTCGTTTCGTGCAATCCGCATGCCGATACCGCGCACGCGGAAATTCATATTTGTTTAGCCACCGGGCCGGAAGCGTTAAGCGGATCTACCCGCCTGAAAGCAGGCACGGCAACCAAAATGACGCTAAACGCTATTACCACGGGCGCGATGGCCTTGTGCGGCAAAACGTACGGCAATTTGATGGTGGATGTGCAACCTACCAATAAAAAACTGGTTGCGCGCGCGGTACGGCTGATTAGTTTACTCGCACACGTAAGCGAAAAAACCGCCGCCAAATTATTAGTTTCTTCCGGCGGGAACGTAAAAACAGCGGTTGTTATGCACCGTAAAAAATTATCGCGCGTAAATGCCGAAAAGAAATTAAAAAGCGCGAACGGATTTTTAGGGAAAGCATTAGATGACTAAATTAGCATTGGGACTTATGAGCGGGACAAGTGCCGACGGACTTACCGTCTGCGCGGTGCGAGTACGCCCGTTTAAAATAGTGCATTTCAAAAACTATCCTTATCCTAAAAAATTACAAGAGCGGTTATTAAACGCAGCCCAATTAAAGGCCGCACCGCTAAGCGAACTTAATTACGAACTGGGTGAATTGTACGGCAAATTAGTGGCGCGGTTTTTGAAAGAATTTCATTTATCATCGTCGGACATTTGTGTGATTGGCTCTCACGGACAGACCATTTTACACGCCCCTAACGCTACCACACCGCATACGCTCCAAATTGGGGAGCCGAGTTTTTTAGCGGCAAATTTTAACGTGCCGGTAGTGAGTGATTTTCGCGCCAAAGACATCGCGCTTGGCGGGCAAGGGGCTCCTTTAATGCCTTTTTTTGATGAATATATCTGGGGTCAAAAAAGTCCGAAGATTTTGCTAAACATCGGCGGCATTTCCAACCTTTCACTCGTTGGAAAAAACAGAAAGACGTTCGGCTTTGACATCGGCCCGGGCAATACGCTTATTGACTTGTGCGCCCAACAATTTTTGCGCAAACCGTTTGATAAAAACGGTGCAACAGCCGCCAAAGGCACACCGGATAAAATGCTGGCAAACAAACTACTTAAACAACCGTTCTTTACACAAAAGCCACCTAAAAGTTTAGACAAAAACGATTTCGGGCAAGATTATTTAATGCGCTATTTTCTGCCTACATTTAAAAACCGGCTCAACGATTTATTAGCCACCGTAACGTATTTTACCGCGGCCGCCGTTGCCAATCAACTTACACGTTTTGTACCGCGTAAACAGCAACAAGAACTTATTGTTTCCGGCGGTGGATGCTTTAATAAAACGCTCCTGCGTTTTTTGCGCGAAACATTGCCGCACGTGAAAATTACAACGTCATTGGACTATCAAATAGATCCGCAAGCCAAAGAGGCCGCCGCGTTTGCGCTGTTTGCGTGGCTCGCGCTTCACAAAAAAACAAATCACTGTCCGCACGCTACCGGCGCGCACAAAAAAACTATTTTAGGGAAGATTACATTATGAACGTTGCGCGTTTAGTTCACCCCGGTTTTTGGTTTGATAAAACGCCTTTACAGGACGCATTGGATTTAGCCAAACGCGGCGTGGGCGGGTTTTGTTTGTATGGCGGCACGCGCAAGCAAGTGGCTGCGTTTACCGCGGCCGTGCGTGCTGTTTCCCCCTTAGATTATTTGCTTATTTCCGCCGATTACGAGGACGGCTTGGGGCGTTGGCTGCCCGATGCACCGCTACTGCCCTCTAACATGGCCTTGGGGGCGGCCGATGATGAAAATTTAGCGTTTGAAAAAGGGCTTATTACCGCCCGCCAAGCGCGCAGTTTGGGGGTAGATTGGGTGTTTGCGCCCGTGTTAGATTTAGCCAATAACCCGCTCAACCCGATTGTAAATACGCGCTCGTTTGGGGCAGACCCCGAACGTGTGATCCGGCTGGCCCGCGCGTTTATGAAAGGGCTTTCACAGGGCGGAGCTCTCAACAGCATAAAACACTTCCCCGGGCACGGCGACACGACTACCGATTCACACGTCGCGCTCCCTGTTTTGCAACGTAGTGAAAAAGAAATTTTTGAGCGCGAATTGGTCCCTTTCCAAAACCTTTTACCACTTGCCGACAGCGTAATGCTGGGGCATTTATTACTGCCTCAAATTGACCCGGAAAACCCGGCTTCTCTTTCACCCGCTATTGCTAAAAATATATTGCGCCAACAATTAAATTACAAGGGGTGTGTACTTACCGATGCGCTTTTAATGAAAGCCATTGGCGATGAAAAAGAGGCCGCTTGGCGCGCGCTGAAAACAGGCGTAAACATTTTGCTTGTACCGCAAAATCCCGGCGATCTCATTGATTTTTTGGAAAAGAAAAAAGTGCCCGCAACTATTTTGGCCCGTAGCGAAAAACAACAAAACATCTTGTGCGACAAAGCCCGGCAAGCAGGCCCGCGTCCCACACAAAAAGACGCTTTTTCCAAAAGCGATTACGTTTGGCGTACCGCCCGGCAAGCAATTGTTTTACTAGGCACATTACCCGCGCTTACGCCCGGGCAAACGGTACACTTTTTGGAAATCGGCTCCGACGGCAAAACATCCGCCGCACCGCTATATAACGCACTAAAAAAAGCAGGCGTTTGCTTAGCCCCTTTTACAGGAAAAGCCGATTGTTTATTGGTCGTTTGTTTGCGCCGTTACAAAGCATTTCGCGGAAGTGTGGCGTTAGAACAAGAAGACGAATTGCGCTTGCAAACGGCCCTACAAAATTGTCGCACCTCAGTAGCGGTCCTGTTAGCAAGCCCGTGGGCCTTGCCGGAAAAGACACACACGCAAGGGGCTTTATTTACGTTTAGCCCCGCACCGGAATTTCAAGAAACCGCTGCCGAAATCTTACTGGGTAACCAAACAGCTAACGGCAAATTACCAATTTGTATTGACGGTATTATTTAGCTCGGAAGAAACCGTTTTCCCGTCCGGCAATACCAAAAACCGCGCGTGTGAACCGATACAAATTTCCCGTTTTTTGGCTTGTACACAATACGATAACCCGCTATTTTGTTTGCCCGAATAACCCGTGTCTTCCCACACGTGCCCGCCTTTAGCTTGGCGCAACTCCCACCCGGCGCGCACCTCGCCGCCGGGAACAGAAAATTTGTCGCCCGGCCATATCGTATCAAAAATCACTTCGCCGGCTAACGGGAGCATAAGCGATGCTTGCGAAAACCCGAGCGCATACAAGGCGTGCTCTATTTTCTCTTGATCAAGCCCGTCGTTAAATACAAGGGCTGTTTTCCGGTTTATGCGAACAATCGCCGCGCGGTTATTCCACTCGCTTAATAAATAAACTTTCGGCCGATTTTGATTCAGGCGCCCAATGCCAAAAAACAGTACGGCTATTATCAAACACGGCAATGCCAGTTTCTTTGCAAAATTTTTATGCGGCAGTTGTAACACCCAAAATAAGGCCACGTAATAAGCCACGATACTGCCCACGTTCCACGACGTAGCAGAGAGTGAAGAAAATTGAAACGACGCAAAAAACCTGACCAGTAATTCAAAAATTTCCAAACTCCACAAATAGGGATAATATAATACGATCCCTATGTGAAGTAATGAAAATACATAATACGCAAACCCAAGCCCCATTAAAAAAGAGGCCCATGGCACAAGTAGCATATTAGACAGCAACCCCGTCAACGAAACCTTATAAAACACATTGGTAAAAACGGGAAGAAGTGCCAGTTGCGAAGCCAATGTAGCCAGAAAAATCGGCCCGAAAAAACGCGCTAATTTGGGCCACGAACCGGGCACGCGGTAATTATTCAAACAAATCACAATGGCCAGCGTAGCCAAAAACGACATTTGAAACCCGGTATCAAATACCGCAGACGGCGTAATGAGCAAAATAATCAAACACGACAATAACAACCCTTGAAATACGCCGCTGTTACGGCCCAGAAAATAGCCCGCGCACGCACATACCGCCATCAAATACGCGCGAAGTAGCGGTGCATCGGCTCCGGCAATAAGCGTGTACGCTCCCGCCGTGCCTAAGGCAAACACCAGTAATGCCCGGCGGCGCAAACCAAACAGCATACCCACCGCCAACGTGATTAGCGTTACAAAGCCGACGTTACCGCCGGACGCTACTAATAAATGAATTGCACCGCTATTTTGAAATGCGGTATATAAATCCGGCGGGAAATCTCCGCGCTCGCCTAAAAGCACGCCGCCCGCAATTTGGGCTAACTCCGGCGGGAACGACGTAGTAAGCGTGTGTAAGATATCTTGGCGCACCGTACGAATAACACGCCACGGCCACGCGGCTTGTTTTACGCGTTGGGCCTGTGTTGTTTTAATTTCCGCAAACGTTTGCTTGCGCGCCAGATATTCGCGCCAATCAAAATTCCCCGGCAAATGCACACTGTACGGCGTTTGCAAACGGCCAGTTAGTTGCAAGGTGTCTTTCCACTGCGGCGTAAAATTACCGATGCGGGCATACACGCGCCCGCTAGCAGCAACGCCGCTAACGGACAGCACTTTTAGCCACACATTTTGTTTATCTTTTTTTGTAACCGGGAAACTGACCACTTGTCCGATAAGTGTTACTTCTTGTGATGAGATAAAACGGGAAACGTCCTGCTTAGCGGGAGCGGGACGATAAAAGAAAGTAAGTCCGACAATCAGCGCCGCCACTAGCCACAATAACGGACGCTTATACACAGAGGGATGCATTAAATTTTAGTGCGGCCTTTGAGCGAGTACCCCAGCGTCATCTCGTCCATATAGTCAATATCGCCGCCTAACGGAACACCGTATCCGATACGTGTGATTTGGGCTACCTGCCCGCGCAATAAATCAGCCAAATATAAAGCCGTTGTTTCGCCTTCGCTATCCGGGTCGGTAGCGATAATCACTTCGCGCACCGGCTCTTGGGCTTGTTGCACACGGGCTAAAAGTTCGCGCACTTTGACATGTTCGGCACTGCGTCCGTCCATGGGAGAAATGGCCCCGTGCAATACGTGATACGTGCCTTTATACGCGCCGGTTTTCTCAATGGCTTCAATATCTTGCGGATCTTCTACTACACAAATTTGACTATGGTCGCGGTCGGAGTCGCTACAAATGGCACACGGCTGCGAATCACTATACGCAAAACAAACCGGGCACAATTTGACGTCTTGTTTAAGTGAAGTAAGCGCGCTGATAAATTCTTCCGTTTCCCCTTGTGAAGCCCGCAAAAAATAGGCGGCAAAACGCTCCGCCTGCCGGGGACCCACCCCCGGTAACCGACGAAGCGCACGGACGAAACGGTCTAAACTTTTCATAACCTAAGCAAGCAATTCCCCGGGAAACATAGTAAGCACTTCTTTGACTTCTTCCGGCGCATTTTCAACCGCGGTGGGTGCTACAAATGTTTCCGGCACAGGCAAGGGCTCTTCATCTAAAATCTCTACCGATTTAGTGGTTGTTTTAGTAGCCGCTTTAGTAGCCGCCTTTGCGGGAGCAGCAGAAGCCGTAGCCAATTGGATCGTTACTTTACGACCGCCCAATTCCAAAGCGGCTTTTTCCAACTCAGCCAGTTTGCTTTGCGCAGGAATTTGGTAAAACGCTTTTTCAGGTGCGAAAGACAACGTCCACGAAGTTTCGTTAAACGTAACGGTGCTGTTTAACATCACATCATAAACAAACGGGCTTTTTTCAAAATGCTTGAGCATTTTTTCCCATAGCTTTTGATTGGAAATAGCTGTTTGCAAAACGGGCGTTTCCGGCTCGGTAGCTACTACTGCGGACTTAGTTGCAGGTGCAGGGGCCACAAAATCTGTTTTTTGCGGGCGGGGCATAGCCGTCGGGCGGGACGCCGGTTTAACCGTACTAACCGGATCGCGAGAAGTAGGTGCAGACGGCGGCAACGCTTCCCCGCGTTCCAAGGCCTCCAAGCGGCTGACCAAGCCGGAAATATCCAAACAACTGTCCATTACGGTAAACGAACCGACTTCCGCACTGATAAGGGCGTTATCGGAAAATTTAACTTCTTCGCACAGTTTGTTGATTTTGCGCGAGAGTTGTGCCAAAAAGCCGGGGCTGACTCCGTCTAAAACAGTTTTAGCACCGGCAAACGGCTCATCGCCTTGACCGAGCACAAAATAAAACGCTTCGCCCAGTACATTTTTTAAATCTTTTAGAAAAGAATTGGCATCAAACCCTTCGGTTTGAATCGTTTGGAAAACCTGATGCAACGCTTGGCTATCTTTTTGCACGAGCGCACCAAGCGCTTGCTTGAGCAGTTCATCGGGGGTAAGCCCTAGCATATCGGCTACTGTTTTCTCGTCAATACGACTACCGCAAAAAGCAATCGCGCGGTCCAGCAGTGTCAGTGCATCGCGCATCGCACCGCCGGCGTTTTTGGCAATAATTTTAGCCGCCGCGGGTGTTAAATCTATATTTTCGGCACCGGATAAATCTAACAAATGTGTAGTGATTTCGTCGGTTGTGAGCGGACGGAAACGGAACGTCTGGCAACGGCTGACAATGGTGGCAGGCACTTTGTGTTTTTCCGTCGTAGCTAAAATGAAAATAACATGGGCCGGCGGTTCCTCAATCGTTTTTAAAAGCGCGTTAAACGAGCCGGCCGAAAGCATATGCACTTCGTCTAAAATAAACACTTTAAAACGATCGCGCGACGATGCCAGCGAGATAGTATCAATAATTACCTCGCGCACGTTATCTACGCCTGTATTGCTCGCGGCGTCCAACTCTAGCACGTCCATATCGGCGCTTTGGGCAATTTCCAGACATTGCGGACATTTGCCGCACGGCTCGGCCGACGGTTTATCTTCCCCGTGTCCGGTGCAGTTAAGGGCTTTGGCTAAAATACGCGCCGTCGTCGTTTTGCCGCAACCGCGCGGCCCGTAAAACAAATAGGCGTGGGCAATACGGCCGGATTTGAGCGCATTTTGCAAAGTTTTGGAAATACTTTCCTGTCCGACCATGTCTTCAAATTTTTGCGGACGGTATTTGTTAGCCAAACTAATATAGGGGGAAGTTGTTGAATTTTCCATAATTAACCTCTGTTAATTCTATTTGCACGGCGGGCAACCTGCCGGTAGTCCAAACTAATCTTGCCCGGCCCTAATAAAACCGACGGCAACAACGCCGTAACGAGCAAGAGCATAAGTGCTACATAGATACGGTTAAGTTCTCCTGCAAAAAAAATAACACCGATCGCGCCCATGCAAAGTACGCTCAGCCCCGATACAAGCCGGGTAAACCAACCCAGCAGTAACATCAAACAAAACAGCAGTTGCCCCAATAAAAGCGTGACACCCAATTGTACGGGAATCGGCCACCCGAGCGCGGCGGCGTTGTATAAAAATTCGCGGTAATAGAGCAAACTGCCACACGTGATATACAAAAGCACTAACGCGACAATACCGCGCGTTAAAAACAGCGTCCAAGAAAAAGTTTTCTCGTTTACGTTACATTGTAAATCTATCTGTTGCATACGGGCCTCTGTTAAAAATCTATTTCCACAGACATAGAAAAAAACGTCCTACGGCTTTCTTCGCGGCGCGGCTCAAACACTTCCACACCGCCGGAAAAAGAAGTCCGTTCCCAATGGAAACGCACTCCCGCACTTACGGCAGTTTCCGAAGAGTCGGCCTGCGCATAGCGATAACGTACCGCCGAAGCGTACGGAGTGAGAAACCGGGTCGGAAAGCTAACCTGGGCCGCCACCGCTTCATACAAAAAACCCTGCACTACGGCTGTCATAAAGGGAATATCGGTCCAACTAAACCATATATCCGGGTCCGGTTCGTTACTATATTGTATCACTTTATGCCAGGCGGTTTTCAAGTTCCACGGGCCCAAGGCCGCTCCGGCGCGCAGTTGAACATTTGTTTCCCGTTGGCGGTAGGTGCCATCCATGACCCCGCCAATGTCGTCATCTTCAATACGGTAGTGCGCCCGACCGAGGCGGGCTTCCAAAAAGGGGTCTGTCAGAAACCCCCAGCGATAGAAGGGCTGCCATATGCCGCCGGCATAATAACTAATGCCTGCGTTATTTACGGCCAAGGGTTGATAAAGCACACGCACGTAACCGCGCCAGGTATCGGAAAAATCGTACAAAACTCCCAAACCGTAGCGGTGGGTTGTACCGGTTTTTTCCACGTCCGGATCGTCGGACGAGCGGTAAAATTCGTAAGAAGGGACGAGGATAAAATTATTGTCCAAATCCCACACATACCGCCCGCGCATGGCTGAGTAGCCGCGTTCGCCGTTTACACCCAAAAAACTGAGCTGCCCGTAGCATAGCGCACACGGGCAGAGCAGTAAAACGAAACTTAAAAACGCGGTTTTAAGTTGCATTATTTTTTGCGGGACTTCGCAATTTTAGCGTCTTCGTCTTGCAAGAATTTTACATAGTTAGACGCTTTGCGTTTTTTCCACGCGCCTTTGTGATAACCGTAACCGATAATCAGCGGAATAAGCGTGGTGCATTCGCCGTAAACCATTTGTTCAAGGGCGGTAGAAACTTTACCCCAAGAGGAGGCCTCTTTTAAGGTGGATCCCGATAATGCGCCGTCACGCACGTCGGCTACCGTGATTTGCACGGCATACTTGTGCATCGGAATTTCCGCGCCCAAAATTTCAGCAGCCACGACGGTATCTTGCGCGAAATTTTTCGGCACACCGCCGGACCACATCATAAGCCCGGTCTCTTTGGCTTTGATTTTGATTTTGGTAAGTTCCAAAAAATCTTTGGCACTGTCAATAGACACGTGCGCACCGGGGTGTTCGGTTTGGTGGGCTACAAAACCAAACCCGGCCGAGCAGTCGCTAAATGCGGGAACGAATATCGGTACACCGTGTTTATATGCGTTGTAAACGATAGAATCTTTACCTTTTTTATTTTTTTCAAGCCATTTGCCCATTTCCCAAATAAACTCGCGGGAAGAATACGGGCGCGGCTCTAAATAATTGCAGATTTTGTGGATCGTTTCGTCGCAATTTTTGAGTTGGTCTTCGTCAATATAGGTGTCGTAGATGCGGTCAATATGCAAATCGCGCAGTAAATTATCGTCTTGGTTATACGGAGTGCCGATGTAATGTTTGTAACCGAGCGCTTCAAAAAAGTCTTGGTCCACGATGTTGGCCCCGTTAGACACGATAGCATCTACCATGTTATTTTGAATCATATCCACCACTACTTTTTTCATACCGGCAGATACCAAAGACCCGGCAATACACAAAATCACGGAACAGTTTTTATCGGAAAGCATCATGTTATAGATTTTGCTTGCTCTGGCCACTTCGCGCGACGCGTAGGCCATACCCTCAAACGCTTCTACCATGGGGACCACATTGTATTTTTTCAAATCAATGTGTTTGATAGTGTTTTTGAGGAAGTCTTTTTTTGTGAGTTTAGCCATTTTTACACCTCTTGATGAAATTAACTTCTTTTAGTAAATTATAGTAAATAACACGCATTTTTCATAGTAAAAAGTGAGGAAATTTATGTACCCGAATTTGCAAAAAACCGATACCGAAGTTTTTAATGCCGTATCCCAAGAATTAGCCCGTCAGCGCGAGCGCATTGAGCTCATCGCATCCGAAAATTTTACCTCTTTGGCCGTTATGCAAGCGCAGGGTTCTATTCTCACCAACAAATACGCCGAAGGATACCCCGCCAAACGCTATTATGGCGGATGCGAATATGTGGATATCGTGGAAACATTGGCCCGCGAGCGCGCCAAAAAATTGTTCGGTGCCGAACACGCTAACGTACAGCCGCACTCCGGCGCGCAAGCCAATATGGCGGTTTATTTTGCCTTGTTAAAACCCGGCGACACGGTGCTGGGTTTAAACCTTTCGCACGGCGGACATTTAACACACGGACATCCTTTAAATTTTTCCGGCAAACTCTACAATATGATTGCGATGAACGTGCGCAAAGATACCGAAGAAATTGATTACGACGAGGCCGCCGTATTGGCCCAAGAACATAAACCGAAACTCATTTTAGCGGGCGCGTCCAACTATTCGCGCGTGTTTGATTGGAAACGCTTGCGCGAAATAGCCGATAGTTGCGGTGCGTATTTAGCGTGTGATGTGGCGCATTATGCGGGCTTAATTGCCGCCGGAGAATATCCTTCGCCCGTGCCGTACGCAGACGTTGTTACCACGACGACACATAAAACTTTGCGTGGTCCGCGCGGCGGGCTGATTTTATGCAAAGAAAATTTAGCCAAAGCCATTGACTCTGCCGTTTTCCCCGGCGTGCAAGGCGGGCCTTTAATGCATGTAATTGCCGCCAAAGCGGTGTGTTTTGGCGAAGCGTTAAAACCGGAATTTAAGACGTATCAACATCAAGTAAAATTAAACGCCGCCGCGCTCGCAGATGCGCTTAAAAAGCGTGGGTACCGGCTCGTGGCGGGCGGCACGGACAGCCACGTAATGTGCGTAGATTTGCGTTCCAAAAATATGACAGGCAAAGTGGCCGAAGCCGCGTTAGACAAAGCGGGCATTACGGCTAACAAAAACACGATTCCGTTTGACCCGGAAAAACCGTTTGTCACAAGCGGTTTGCGGCTTGGCACGCCCGCCGTAACCACACGCGGCATGAAAGAAAAAGATATGGAACAAATCGCCGCATTTATTGACGACGCGCTTTCTCATCACGCGGATGAAAATTATTTGGTGCAAATTGCGCAACAAGTAAAAACTTTCTTACAGAAATTCCCGCTGTACGAAACATTGAAATAAGAAAAGACTTTACAAAAAACACCCCGCCAGCCGCGGGGTGTTTTTTACGGATATATCCAACGCAAATAATCACTACCGGTCTCGCTAGGGGTTGTAAGTCCCGTTTCAGCCTTACATATTTTATTGACCAAATGGGAAGTGTCTGTCGTATAACCGATACATTGTTGTTCGCCGTTCCCTTCGGAAAAGGCCATCCCTTTTCCTCTTTCTATGATATAACAAGAAACTCCGCCGGTTTGCCATAAAACGCAACTCCCCCATGAGAAATTGCGGTGCGGACGATTAACACCTGCACTAAAATCATCTGTTTCACTAATGTATGCGGGTGTATCCACATCCAACTCATCATAAGAATGTGCATACTCGCCATTGCTCATATAGTACACTTGTTGCGCTTGCGCCAAAGCATTTGCCAAAGTTTTAGCTTGTACAAAATGACTTTTGGCAACCGCCATTTGATATTGTGGTAGCGCGACCGCCGCTAATATACCAATGATGAGGACAACGACTAAAAGCTCAATGAGCGTAAATGCTTGTTTGTTTTTCATACAACCTCCTTTTTATCAACAAATAAAATGTAGCAAAAAAAAAAACGATGTCAAG
>ONAM01000031.1 GCA_900315795.1 Candidatus Avelusimicrobium caledoniensis | reverse complement strand
AAACGATGTCAAGCCCCCTCCGCTTTTCTGACGGCAGAAAAGCTACAAAAGACCGCCGCCCCGGGGCACCACAAAAAGCAGACAAATCGGGAAAATTTATAAACTCGCTACCCGCTCAAACATATAAATTTTCTTCTCCGATTTGGCGCTTTTTGTAGACGGTGCTAAAGGGGCGGATAAACACCAAGTATTATGGATCAGACAAGCGTGACCTTAGAACAGCAATAAATCTTCCCCCGGCATAGCCGGGGATTTAGTTATACAACAACACAAAACACCCCGGGCGAGTACCCGGGGTGGTATTTGGCAACAATTATTTTTCTACTAATAAATAGAGTGCCACTTGCGCGTGGTTAGCTTAAAATCCACGCGGCGGTTAGCGCGGCGTCCCTCGCTGGAAGTATCCAACGTGATCGGGCGTTCTTTGCCGTAAGCGTGTATGCGGATACGCTCCGCATTGATTCCGCGGCTGACGATATACGACTTCATCGCCGCAGCCCGCGAGCCGGATATCCAGTAGTTATATTCGTCCGAGCCCACGATATCGGCATGCCCCTCAATGATCAAGTGCAAAGTAGTGTCATCTTTCAACACGGTAACAATTTTATCCAATATCGGGTAGGCGTCTTCCGGCGGGCGGACAGAGTCAAAATCGTAATGGATAGAGGGCAATTTTTTGGTTTTGCCCATTTGCGCGGCAGACTGCGCGGACAAATGCTCGTTACGCACTTGTTGGTCGGCAATAGCCGGGTCCGTCTTTTTGGGACGGGTTAAATCGTCCTCTTCCGTCTGGCCCGAAGCACACGCTACCAAGGCCGCGGCACATAAAACACATAAAAAGGGTTTCAATTTCATAATTTATCCTCCTGTTCCCATTATAGCAAAAGACACCCAACTTGCGTAAAAAAATCTAATTGTACTATTTATCCACATACTGTGGATAACTTGTGGATAACCCCCGTTTTACTCTACATTTACGGGGTTTGCAACGGGCCTGTTCGTAGCACAAGGGCCATTTTGGGCCGGGGGCTGTGGATAACTCCGTTTTACTGTGGATAACTTTTCCATTTCTGCCAAAAAATAACGAAAATTCCCATTTTCTCCGACGGTATCCGTTAGACACCCCCCAACAGGCCTCTTTTCCACAAATTTTAAAAAAACTGTTGACAAGTTGCTCTTTTTTTGCATAAAAACGCTTAAATCGGGCGTTTTTATTATTTTTTCAGCTTAATTTTTACGGAAAATGCCGGGTTATCCACAAAACTACGCACACGTACCGTACCCGGAGTGGCCCCGGACAATACTTTTAACACCCCCCTGTCCGGCTGCCAACTTAAAACAGGCGGGCTGATACGCAACGAGGTCGGCACATAATGAAAAACAAGGTTGTTACGCAAGATTACCCACACGCGCAAAGCGGTTTCTTGCGCTTGCGTGGAAGATAACGAAATGACATCGTTAGAAACGTCTGCCTTGGCATACTTAATTTGTACTTCATCCGCAGGTGCCCACAGATAAGAAGTATCTACTTCGCTAAACCACACTTTATTTTCGTCTGCGTAGCGTAACGCAAAGTCCGGTCCGTACGATTTCCCGCCGGTTTCCAACGCCTGTTGCGCCAATGCTAATTCTTCTTGCAAACCGACAACCAGCATGCGAACAGACGGCATTTTTTGTTGTTTTTCCCACACGTTGCCCGGCTTGATAAGCACCAACCCACCAAACAAATCGGGCGTTTGCGCTACGTCTAAGGCAATTTTAGCGGCACTTTCGCCTTGCACGGCCAAAATGCGGTTTTCCGGCCCGGTTTTTGTCAGATAATTCGTATCCACATACGGCAGTAATTCTTTTGTTAAAAACTGTTTGATTTGCGCGGCACGTTTAGTGTAATCTTCTTCTTCAAAATTGATACCCACCACGATGGCCGGATTTTCCCGTTGAAACTGCGCGACAAGCTCGGCTTGTTTGGGCACCACGCCCAACATCACTACAAGCGGATAATTTTTGGAAAGCGGCACGAAATCTTCGGGCAAGAAAAACGTAACAGTGTTTGTGCTACCTAATGCGGACGACGGGAAATACACAAATGTTTCGCGCCCCGGGTGAATAAAAATACGCGAATCTTCCTGTGCGAAAAGCACCGCCGCGCACGAGAACAACGTAAACAAGAGAAATAATTTTTTCATAGTGTTATTGTACCATTTGCAACGACACGCGACCAGCAGAAACGCGAAGTTTTTACAAGCACTCCGTACAATAATGTTATAATAAAAAGAAAAAATTGAGGATATTTATGATACGAAAATTAGTGGTTGTTTTTTCTTTTCTCGTCTGTTCGTTAACGGCTTACGCCGCCGATACCGCGTTACAACAAGTGTTGCCGCTCTTGCAAAAGAATAATCGCTCCGCCGCAGAAAACCAAACGGTGCTCACGTTGTTCCGCACCGCTAAAAACCCGGACGTTGTTTTTGCTGCCGGAGCCAGTTTAGTTAAAACACCGCCCGCTAAAGCACAAGAGCCGGCCTTATTTAATGTGTTGATGCGCTCGCAAGACGGGCTCAAACAAACTTTTGCCGCCGTTATCATTACGGCGATGGGCTCCGTACACGAAGAATTAACCCCCACATTGGAAAATGCGTTAACCGGCAAAGACCCCGTTTTGCGCGCGTATGCGGCTGCGGCGTATGCACTTATTAAACCGCAAGATACCGCCTACACACAGGATATCGTGCGCCTGTATATTTTTGATCCGGCATTTGCACAACGCGCGTTAAACATGCAGACCGCCAAAGCAAAAAATCCGTTTAAAATTTTACAAAAAGCGTCCACCTCTGACGACGAGCAAGTCCGCGCCGCCGCCGCTACTTGGTTAGGGTCTCTGCACACGCAAGACTCCGCCAAACAATTATTGAAAATGGCGAAAAAAGAAACGTCCCCCTCCGTACAAGCCGCTATCGCTACCGGGCTTGCCGCCCAACGCACCGATACATTACATACGGTGGAAAAAGGGCTACGCAAAAATTATACCTCGCCCTACGCCAACACATGCGCGTTGGCCCTTGGGTTTATGACAGGCAACGGCATAGACGCTGTACGCAAAAACCTAACCTCCGCCAACACCAACGCCCGCATCAATGCTTCGCGTGCCGCGGCGTATATGGCCAGTGTGCTGTCCAACCCCGATGCATTTGTTTACTCGTCGGACCGCGTGTTTGATATTCATTTGCTAAAGGGCCTTATCGCCCCGTTAAAAGCGTTAGAAAAATCAGGCGACGATACCGAAAAAAAATATGCCGCCAACGCACTTTTACAAATTGAAAAGTTAATGGAGTAATGTATGCAACCTGTTATTAAAGTAAAAAAATTAAACCCCGCCGCTAAACTTCCCTTGCGCGCACACGCCACCGATTCCGGGGCTGATTTATTTGCCCTCACGCGCACCGTTTTGCCGCCGCATGCGGTTACCCACGTACACACGGGTGTATGTGTGGAACTGCCCGAACAAACCTCCGGCATTATTTGGGGCAAAAGCTCCGTAGAAAGTAAAGGTATCAAAGCGATGGCGGGCTTAGTGGACGCGCCGTATCGCGGCGAGCTGATTGTATGTATGTACAATTTAAACGATACGGAATTTGTATTTGAAGCCGGGCAAAAAGTGGCGCAACTGGTTGTCTTGCCCACGATTTATCCGTCGTTTGAAGAGGCCGCAGAACTGTCCGACACTACCCGCGGCAGCGGCGGCTTCGGCAGTACGGGAAGCAACTGAAAGTAAAGATTTCCCTACAACAAAAAACAACCCCGGAGAAATTAACTCCGGGGTTGTTTCTATTTGACCCAAAAAATTAGTTGCCTGTATATTGCGAAACGGTATATCCTTGTTCGCCAAATAATTTGCAGGCAAACTGACCCAATTCCGTACTCCATTGGCACTCCCGTCTGTTTTCATTGGCCGGATTAAAACGCGTGTACATATACACCCGGTATAACGGACCCGTGGAAACCACCCGGGTTACCAATAAATAGGTACCGTGGCTGATGTCGTACTCAAAATCTTTTGTCGTATAAACATTCCCGGCGGCATTCCATGTGCCCCCGCCGATTTTCACATCTAACACGCCTTTCGTGTTGGGCAACGCGTTAGGTTGCAACATAATGGCGCGGTTCATACTGTCTAACATAGTTCTTCCATTAGATAAGGCCTCCGCCGTACGCGCCCGCTCTACCGAACGGCTGTACTGCGGTAAGGCCACACTGGCTAAAATACCAACAATAAATACGACTACTAACAACTCTACTAACGTAAAACCTTTTTGCATAAACTCTCCTTAGTTACGGTTTCTTCTATGGTATAAAATAGACGGCATTTAAAACAAGTTTTTTTGCGTAGTGCAAGGTAGCAACTGCCTAAAATTTGCTATCATTAGGTATATGCAAAAAACTATTCAGATCGGCAATTTTTTGGTTTCCAACACCCGTCCGTTGGCTTTTATGGCGGGTACGTGCGTTATTGAAAGCGAAACACATTACATAAATACCGCTAAAAAACTAAAACAAATTTTAGCCAAAACCAAACATCCTTTTATTTTAAAAGCTTCGTTTGATAAAGCCAACCGCACCTCGGTAAATGCGTACCGCGGGCCGGGGCTGGCTAAAGGACTGGCTATTTTGGAAAAAGCCAAAAAACTTACCGGACTTCCCGTGGTGGTAGATGTGCACGAACCGTGGCAAGCAGACGAAGCCGCCCAAGTAGCCGATATTTTGCAAATTCCCGCTTTCCTGTGCCGCCAAACCGATTTACTGTTGGCCTGCGCCGATACGGGCCGCGTCATCAACGTAAAAAAAGGCCAATTTTTAGCCCCCGGCGCGATGGAACAAGTAATTAAGAAAATTGAATCACGCGGCAACCACAAAATTTTACTGACCGAACGCGGAGCCAGTTTTGGTTACGGCGATCTGGTGGTAGATATGCGTTCGTTGGAAATTATGAAAGGGTTTGGATATCCGGTCATTTTTGACGCAACCCACTCGGTGCAACGTCCGGGCGCGCTTGGCTCGTGCACGGGCGGAAACCGTCAAATGGCTCCTGTTCTGGCCAAAGCGGCGGTTGCGCTGGGCATTGCCGGTGTGTTTTTTGAGGCACACCCCACGCCGGACCAAGCGTTGTCCGACGGCCCCAACTCATTAGATTTTAAATTAACCGCCAAAATGGCGCGCGAACTGTGCCAAATTGATGCAGTGGTAAAAAAGTTCAAGTAAATATGCTACAAATCCGCTACCGATACTTTGGGGTTGTGCTAAGTGCGCTTATTTTGTTAAGTGCCTGCGGGAAGAAAGAAACCTTCTCGCCGGACGACAACGACGGTATACAAATTGCCAACCGGGTATCTATTTTTGAGTCCAAAGACAATCAAAAACAATGGCTTCTTACCGCCGAAGCGGTAGACTTTGCAGACCTTACCCGCGCTACCTTAAAAAACCCGCACTTATTACTTAAGCAAAACGGAAAAGACAGTGCCGTTGTTACCGCCGAAACAGGCACGTTTGATTATCCTAACAAACTTATTACGGTAGAAGGAAATGCACAAATTAACTCCCTTACCGAACAACTCAAAATCACCACCGAACGCTTTTTTTACGACGTAAACCAAGATAAAGTTTGGTCCGATAAAAAAACTACTATTACCCGCGGCAGCGGCAAAGCTGTTGCACGCGGCGGGATAGAAACCGATTCTAAACTGAAAAAAATTGTACTTAAACAACATGCCACCCGCGTACCGCAAGATGCACGCGAGCTGAAAAAACAAGGATGAAAAAACACACACTTCCGTTATTTTGTTGTATCGTCAGCTTGCTTTTGGCAGGAGCATGCCGCACGGTAAAAATAGAAGGGCCCGCGGCCCCCGTCGTGCATCCCAAACCGGCGTTACAACAAGCCAAAAAATCACTCGCTCCGCAAAAGTTATCCACCAAAGATATTCCCCCCGTTTTGGGCGGCATTATCCAAAGTGATAACTGGACAATTTACAAAGACGAACAACAGGAAGAATTTTCCGGGCACGTTTCCTACGACAACGGGGCGTATGTGTTTAAATCCGATTATGCCTTATCCGACCGGGCCAAGAGCACGTTTTCGGCCCGCGGCAACGTGTTTTTGCGCCAAAATAACCCGGACGGCTCCTTTTACGAAGCCCGCGGCGACCAAGGATCCTACAATTATCACACCCAAAAAGGCACGTTAGTAAGCCGCAGCAAAACTCCGGTCAAACTGGTCTACCGTAACGAGAAAGGCCAAGTCATTACCGCCACCGCCAAAACCGCCCGTTTTGACATCGGCCAAAAAATTTATATATTAGAAAAAGACGTTTTTATTCAACGCCTTACCGAGCAAGGCACGCAACAACTTTCCGCGCAGAAGGCCACGTTTAAACAATTGGAAACGTATGCGCTGTTAGAGGGTAATGCTAAAATAACCGACGGCCAACGCACACTAAGTGCCGACACGATTATTTACGACGGGCAACACGATGTTTCGTATGCATACGGGGCGCGACCGTTGGTAGAAGGCGTTAGCGAGCAAGGCACATTTGCCGTGATTGCGGACCAATTTCAAAGCGACGCGCAAGGCAACATCGTACATTTAGACGGAAAAGTGCAAGGTTGGCTGGTGTCGCCACAGATTAACGACACGAAACTGAATGCTAAATTTTAGGAAACATTATGCAACTACGCAGCGAAAAAATTGTCAAAGTTTATAAAGACCGTATGGTCGTAAAAGGGGTGGATTTACACGTCCGCTCGGGTGAGATTGTCGGGCTGTTGGGCCCTAACGGCGCGGGAAAAACCACGTCGTTTTATATGATGGTAGGTTTCATCCGCCCTACCAGCGGCAACGTGTTTATTGACGATATGGACGTTACTTCTCTGCCCATGTACGAACGCGCCCGCCACGGCCTGGGGTACTTAGCCCAAGAGCCGACTATTTTTAAGGGGCTAACAGTAGAAGAAAATCTACTCGCCGTATTAGAGCGCATTTCCGACGATAAAAAACTGCAAAAACAGCGCGTAGATGAGTTATTAAATGAATTTGGACTGACTAAACTGGCTAAACAAAAAGCGTGGACGCTTTCCGGCGGCGAAAAACGCCGTATGGAAATTGCACGCTGTATGATCAGCAACCCTAAAATTATTTTGCTTGACGAGCCGTTTGTAGGTATTGATCCGATTACGGTAGCTGATTTGCGCCAGATGATTTTTAAACTCAAAGACAAGGGCATCGGCGTTTTAATTACCGACCACAACGTACGCGAAACGCTGCCGCTGACCGAACGGGCTTATTTAATTTATGACGGTAAAATTTTGGTAGAAGGCGACCAAAATACCCTGTTAAACGATACCAATGCCCGCCGCTTATACCTCGGCCAAGATTTTAAGATGTAATGCTCGCCGCACGGGCATGAGGCCTAAAACCTCTATTTGCGTTTGATGTTATCTTCTACAAAAGGGTCTTCGTGTTAGTCTGCAATGTTCTCATTGCCGGGGGTACTCGCCGTACGGGCAAAGACGCAAAACCGGACAATTCTTATTGTGACTTAACATTAAAAAAACACCCCGGGGATATTTTCCCCGGGGTGTTTTCCTTGCAGATAAAACTTTACATTAGTTGCAATCACGTTCGCTATTGACGAAATATACCTGCGGATCGTCATCATACATACGCACGTCGCGACATCTCTTTTTACATGTTTCACGATAGGTATTACACGAATAAACAGTTGCATTAAAATCAGCAGCACTATCATGCCACGGATTATCCATCTGTTGTCCGTTTGGTCCAGTATAATATCTGTGACGCCAGACTTGACATTTGGTGCTTGACCCCGTGCTAACACCCTTCACATGTTGCCGCGTCGTTCCAACGTCCGAGCTAGAACTGCAAGACGCCTCAGAATATCCTTCGTTACATTCTCTGATGTGCCAACAGGCAGAATGACCACCGTTTATGTACATCCCCGATGAGGAGGGATGTTGCAAAGACCAAACTACTTGATCGTAGTAAGAGGTAGGATTAACATACTGGGTCCCCGTACTCACTAACTCTTCATTCCCCCATTCATATTTTGCAGCCACACAACTGCCCGTGCTAATAACAGGGACTCCGGCTTGGCAAAAACCGTTAGCATCCTTTGTATAATTCACGATGCGATACACGTCTCCCTCCACGGTCCAGCCATTCAATGAGGACATATTATTCGCATGAGCGGCAAAATAATCATAACAAGACGAAACTACTGTTTTTTCTTGTATCCGTTGGGTCTGACATCCGCTATAATCCCACGAAGAATCAGACTGCCATGCGGGAGGATTGGCGTCTAAATTACATTCGTAATTTTTCGTTTGGTTACCGCAAAGAAGGTAATCTGTACCTTCTTTGTTTTGCAAGTTGGTCCGCATAGCACTATAATTACAAATCGCACCAAGGAAACAATAATCCCACAAGCTGGAAGAAACAACCCCCGACTCATATAAATTTCTCAATCTAGAATTGCTCAAGCTAGAAACCCATTCGTTCACTTGGCACGCCTGTCTGTCAAGCGGTTTGAGTAATGGGCATGTTTGACTTCCGCCACAGGTCAGATAAACAGAAGCGCCATCACCACTAGGGCCAAGGGTGAGTGTTTTCCAAGCGATTTGACCATTGCCATTACTATCGGGGTTTACGCTGGCACAGTTTGGGAACGATTTGCCAAACAAGGTTAACCCATTTACGACTAATTCATCGGTATTGATAGAAGAAATTCCTCGTCCGTTGGCAGTACCCGTGGCCGAGTTAGAAACCGCCTTGATACGTAAGTTCTTAAAAAATAAATCGGCCGAATCGGGATAATTGGCTACCCCTAACGAAAGCGGAGTAGCAGTATCCGTAAAATTGATATAACGATCTGTTTCTATCGTAGCACTATTAAATGCCAAATTTAAATTACCGACCGTTACTTTAGTGGTATCGGACACAGATAACGGCACGCTGGAAGACGCTGTCCCTAGCGATAAATTTCCTCCATTTTCCGTTAAACCGATATCCATTTCTTGGGCGGCCTGCACGCGGTTATAAGCCACATAGGGCACCGGGAAATAAGTGACCATACTGATTTTGTTTTCTTCGGCTGGCAAAACCATTGCGAATAACACCCAAAGAAAACACAACGATAATTTTTTCATAAAATACTCCTTATCATAAAAAAGCTCTTACTATTATATTTTAACTAAAAAAGACGAAAAATCAATACATATTTTGAAACGTTTAGTTAACCGACGCATACGGCGTCGCCCCGGCTGTATATAAATCTAACGAATCACACACCGCCCGGCTGGTTTCCAAATTATCCGGGCTAAAACACGCCAAAGACGCCCCTTTGCCCGACGTTCCCTTTATAAACGGATTCCACAAAACATAATCATACTTCGCTACTCCCAACCGTTTGGCTGTTACACCGGGGCAATCTGTACCCGGAATAAGTGCGCCCGTGGCGGCATTAAGTGTATATTCAAAATCTTTGGAACGCAATACCTCGTGTCCTCCCACGGTGGTTACAGATCCGGGCATCGTAACGGATAATTTTTTAAACTGAGTCGGGCATCCGGCAAAACCCGGTCGTCCGGCCGCATACGCATACACCGCATCGTTCAACGCTTTTAGACCGGTCATTGCTTCCGTCGCGCGCGCACGCTCCAACGAACGCATATACTGCGGTACGGCAATAGAGGTTAAAATACCTAAAATCATCACCGTTACTAATAACTCCATGAGAGTAAACCCTTTTTGATTCATATATTCTCCTTATTAAAATTGCAATTTGGCTACGCGTGCGGCGGCTTGCTTAGTAAGCTCATGGGTATTAAATGCGGTCAAGCGGAAAAAACCTTCCCCGCACGCACCAAATCCAACGCCCGGCGTACCGACGACTTGCGCCTCTGTTAATAGTTTATCAAAAAATGACCAAGAATCAAGCCCTTTTGGGGTTTTAAGCCAAATATACGGTGCGTTTTGCCCACCATACGCTGTAATACCGGCTTGTTTGAGAGCCGATAAAATCACGCGCGCATTTTGCTGATAGGCGCGGATGACTTCTTGCGTTTGCGCGCGCCCTTGCGGCGAATAGACGGCCTCGGCCGCCCGTTGGACGATGTACGGCACGCCGTTAAATTTGGTGGTTTGACGGCGCAACCACAGCGCATTTAAGCGGACTTTCGTCCCATCGGACGATGTAACTTGTACATCTTTAGGCACTACGGTATACGCGCAGCGCGTTCCCGTAAAACCCGCCGTTTTGGAAAACGAACGGAACTCCACCGCCACTTCACGCGCGCCGGGAATTTCATAAATAGAATGTGGCACGTCCGGCGCGGTAATATACGCTTCGTACGCAGAGTCATACAAAATCACGCTGTGATGTTCGCGCGCGTAGTCCACCCACGTTTGCAATTCTTGTTTTGTCATCGCCGCCCCGGTGGGGTTGTTGGGCGAGCATAAATAAATGATATCGGCGTGTTCTTTAGGCAAGCTCGCCGTAAAGTGGTTTTCTTCCGTGCACGGTAAATAGATAATGCCGCCGTAATGTCCGTTTTCATACGCGCCCGTGCGCCCGGCCATGACGTTGGTGTCTAAATACACGGGATACACCGGGTTCTGCAACGCCACTTTTACAGACGGAGCAAACAATTCTTGAAAGTTTGCTACATCGCTTTTGGCGCCGTCGCTTACAAAAATTTCATCAGCGGCTAATTCAATGCCGCGCGACGTGTAATCGCCTTTTAAAATCGCTTCGCGCAAAAACGCATATCCCTGTTCCGGCCCGTAACCGCGGAACGTTTCCGCACGGCCCATTTCGTCGCACGCCCGGTGCAACGCTTCCACCACGGCGGGCACGAGCGGTTGCGACACGTCGCCGATACCTAAGCTGATAACGGACTTGTCCGGGTGTGCCGCTTTATACGCAGCTACTTTTTTGGCAATCGTAGAAAATAGATAACTGCCCTGTAATTTTAAATAATGTTCGTTTACAGCCGTCATAAATCGCGGTACTCCCCGGTAAAAACTTCTTGCGCCAGCCCCGTCATAAAAACGTGTTGTTTATCGGGCCACTCAATTTGCAAATCTCCGCCGTCTAATTTAACGGTAATTTTCCCGGCGGTCTTACTGTTAAGCACTCCGGCCACGGCCGCGGCACACGCCCCCGTTCCGCACGCACGCGTGATACCCGCCCCGCGTTCCCACACGCGCATACGCAACGTATATTTGTTAAGCACCTGCACAAATTCTACGTTAGTTTTGCGCGGGAAAAGCGAGTGTTTTTCAATCACGGGGCCGACTTGTTCTAACGCGACACTTTCCACATCATCCGTAAAAATTACAAAGTGCGGATTGCCCATAGACACCGCCGTGCCGAAAAACGTTTTTCCTCCCACGCCTACCGGCACTCCGATAGCTTGGTCGTCCGGCGCGCCGGCAACGGGAATTTCCGCCCGGTGCAAACGCGGTGAGCCCATATCTACGCGCACGAGCCCGCATGGCTCATCAATAATTTCCGTGCGGATAATGCCCGCTAAAGTTTCCAGTGAAATTTCCTTTTTTGTGCAAAGCCCGCGGCGAAATAAGTGAATCGGCACACAACGCGATGCGTTGCCGCACATTTCGGCTTCGCTACCGTCGGAATTGATGATGCGCATACGCACATCGGCCCGCGCCGAAGGCAAGAGCAAAACAAGCCCGTCTGCGCCGATACCAAAGCGGCGGTCGCATAATTGCTGGGCGAGCAAAGCCGGATGTTTAACCGACAGTGCCGTGGCTCCGTCTAAGAAAATAAAATCGTTTCCTAATCCATTATATTTGGTGAAATGCATGCTTTTATTTTATAAAATTTTGCTATCCTATTTTTATATTTTATAGGGGGTGTTGTATGGAATTAGAACAAGTCATTAAAACGCGGCGCAGTGTGCGCAAGTATGCAAACAAACCCGTAGAACGGGAAAAAATTAACGCCTGTTTGGAAGCGGCGCGGCTTGCGCCGTCGGCGTGCAACTCGCAACCGTGGGAATTTATTGTCATTGACGACCCGAAAGTAAAAGCCGATTTTGCCCAAGAGGCCTTTAGCGGCGTATATAAAATGAGTGAGTGGGTGGCAAATGCACCCGTGATTGTGGCCGCGGTATCGGACAAAGGCAATTTTGTTAGCCGCATGGGCGGTTTTTTGCGCCGCACGGAATTTTATTTGATAGACCACGGTATCGCGTGCGAACACTTTGTACTGCGCGCATGGGACCTGGGTTTAGGCACGTGTTGGATCGGTTGGGTCAATTCGGATAAAGCCGGAAAGTTTTTTAACCTACCCGCAAATAAAAAGATTGAACACTTAATTGCAGTAGGTTATCCCGCCGAGGACGCACTGCAAGGCAAACCGCACGCGCGCAAACCGTTTGACGAAATAGTAAGTTATAACGCGTACAAATAATTTAATCTAACGAATATACTTGATACGAACCCCGGGAACCTAACTTTTTTCCACCCAATGCTTGGCATATTTTTTCGGCACGGTCCGAAGTGCTGCGGCAAAAATAAGAACCGCGATACAAAGCATCGGCCGTATTTGGCGGATAGTAAGCCAACAGATGTAATGCTCCGCCTAGCCCTCCGCTTACGCCGCAAAGCACATATTCGCTAAGGGTAAACCAAACATCATCAACAACCATCTGCGTATGATCATTGGACAACTGCCCGGGGAAATCAATGTCAAGTTCTGTAAAATCGGTAGGAATCCGTCCGTTGGTTAAATAAAAAGATTCCTGTGCGTTTCGCAATGCCCGCAACCCAACCAAACATTTCGTAGCCCGACTTTTATCTACCGCTTTTTGATATTGCGGCACAGCGATCGCGGCGAGTATGCCGATGATGAGGACAACGACAAGTAGTTCTATGAGTGTAAACGCTTTGTTGTTATAACATAAAGGTCTGTCATCCCGGAAATTTGTAATCCGGGATCTTCTGATTTTCTCTCGCTCATTAACCGTCCCGGCAGAAACAAAAATACGAAGATCCCGTGTAACGGCCTCACGGGATGACAAACTTTTTTTATTTTTCTTTTCCATACATACTCCTCCTTTAATCTTTATGTAATAAAATTAAATCAAAAAAAAAAACGATGTCAAGCCCCTCTCCGCTTTTCTGACGGCAGAAAAGCTACAAAAGACCGCCGCCCCGGGGCACCACAAAAAGCAGACAAATCGGGAAAATTTACAAACTCGCTACCCGCT
>ONAM01000017.1 GCA_900315795.1 Candidatus Avelusimicrobium caledoniensis | reverse complement strand
AAAGGAAATTCCTTTTGGAAAAATGAAATAAGGTTAATCATCCGTCAGGCGGAGCCTGACCTACGTGTTACAACGACAAACGCATTTACGCTTATTGAACTTTTAGTTGTTGTTCTTATCATCGGTATATTGGCGGCGGTAGCTCTGCCGCAATACCAAAAAGCAGTATGGAAAAGCCGTAATACACAGTTGAAAACAGTAGCACGCGCTATCAGAACGGCAGAAGAATCTTATTTTTTAGCTAACGGGAAATATGCACATAATTTTGATGAATTGGATATAGATTTACCGCTTGAGGCGCCAAATCATCCTATTTGTTCGTTTGCTACGAATGGGACTGATTCGTATAGACAAGGCAAAGATTTTGAAGTTATGTTAAACGGTACGACCGATCAAGCAGTGTACGTAATGGCGCATTGGACAAAAGGGCCTTATAAATGTTGGGGATTTTCTTTCTGGAAAGAGGGGGATTATTGCCAAGAAGCATCTAACGGGGACGGATCTTTCTGTGAGAAAATAGAAAAGGCAACGTATAGTACCACGGCCGGCAGTCGTAAATACTATTTGTTACCCTAGCGTAAGAAAAACTGACAAAATTTAAGAGCCCTACGCGAGTAGGGCTCTTACTTAGAAAAGCACTTATTTCTTTTGGTTGGCCCACAAGGTGCTCAGCCGCATCACCGAGCGGAACGCCGATTCCATGACGTCTACGTCGGCATATTCCTGCACGCCGGATAAGTAATATCCGGTAAACAATCCCACCGCAGGCAACCCTTTAGCGGCTAAACGTGCGCCGTCGGTTGTGTCGCGTGCGGCCGTACGGTGCGCGGCTACTTCTTCTTGCGAGAACGCTTGTTCGGCTATGCGCAATGCCGCGGGCGGGATAGCGTTTTTGATATTTTTTTCTTGGTCGGCAAATGTAAGCGCAAAGTTTTTACCTTTATAGTTCATCCGTTTGACCGTGGCAAACGCTTGGGTAACTTCTTGGGTTAAGCTGTTCATTTCTTCGTCGGAAAATGCGCGGATAACACCCGTTACTTCGGTCCGGTTGCCCGCGGTAGAGATGTTATCTACAAAGATAAACCCATTTTTGTTTGCGGTGGTTTCCGGGCGTTTGTGACGCGGTAGCAAGGTGTGAAAGTCCGACGCCATAAGCACGTTATCGGCAAAGGGGGAAGAAATGGCGTGCCCCAATGCTACGGTGCGGTCTCCCTCAAAGACGGCTTTAAATGTTTTGGACGAAGCGGTTTCGTCTATCAGTTGGCCCAGCTCGCCCGCATCTAACGTGTAAGCATAATTGGCTGCCAGGGTGGCCGTATCTACATGTGCTACGCCGTTGCCGGTGGTGCTATCGGGCGTGAAAACCAGTTTGATTGTGCCGTGCGGCACTTGGGGGTGGTCGTAAAGATATTGGGCCACCGTTACTAAAATAGCCAGTCCGGCTTTACCGTTGGCACCCAAGAGCGTATCTCCCGAAGCGGTAACAATATCATGCCCTTTGGCGCGCATGAGTTGCGGGGCTATATACGGGTCTAGCGATAATTTCTTTTCTGCGTTAATGACGATCGTGCCGCCGTTGTAATTTTCATGTACTTGCGGTTTGACATTTGCGGCAGAAATCGCCGAAGGGGTATCCAGGTGCGCGATAAACGCCAGCACCGGGGCGGGTTTATCCAAATTGGACGCAATTTCCGCCGTAACAATGCCGTATTTATCGGTTTTTACGTTAACAGCCCCGTTCTTTTTAAGCTCCTTAGCCAGCATTTTGGCCAGTTTAAGTTGCCCGGGGGTACTGGGTACTTTAGATGATTTTTTGGCTTGCGTATCTATGCGGGCGTACTCAGTCAGACGGTCTGTAAGTTGTTTTTTAACGGGCGTTTTTTCGTAGTGGGAAAGAGCTTTCCAGTCCGTTTCTTGAGCCAACACAGCAACCGGTAATAAGAGGCCGACGGCAAGCGCGATAATTTTGCTAAGTTTGTTCATTAGTTTAAGTCCTCCAACGAAGCCGTTACTTGCGCCAGTGCGAGTTCGGCGGCGGCTAATTCATCTTTGGTTTTTTGAATTTGCTCGGCCGGGGCGTGCTTGATGAAATTTTCCTGCGACAAGCGTGCCTGACGCGATGCGATATTGGCTTTGGCTTGCGCAAGTTCTTTTTCCAAGCGTTTGCGTTCTTTGTCAAAGTCAATTAGTCCCGTGAGCGGTACATATACCGTCAGGTTTTCAAATACTGCCGTAGCGGTTTGTTTCGGCTTGGCGGCATTGACCTGTATAGATAAGTTTTCAATTTTCGCCATGAGTTTAATGTACGCGGCCTGTTCGCGCACGATTGCCAAATCGTCTGCGTCCTTAGCGGTAACAACGGCAGAAATTTTTAAGCCCGGCGGCACGTTAAACTGGCTGCGTATCGTGCGGATCACACGCGTGACGCCTTGGATAACGTCCATTTTTTGTACCGCGTCCGGGTGGCAGAGGGAACTGTCAAACGTCGGATAGCTTTGGTTGAGCAAAAATTCCTCTTTCTCGCCTACGTACGGGCGCAACGAGGCCGCGATTTCTTCCGTCACAAACGGGATGAGCGGGTGCAACGCTTTGAGCGTTCCATACAAAATGTTGACGCACAACGCCATGACGTGTTCCTTTTCGGCCGTCTGAAAGCGTTGTTTGGCCAGTTCAATGTACCAATCGCAAAAGTCGCCCCACAAGAAGTGATAAAGCGTGTTGGCCGTCAGCGCGAGGTTGTATTTTTCAATGCCTTCGCATGCCGTTTTAATAGCGTTGGTAAAGCGGTCCAATATCCATTTATCGGCAAGTTCCGTTACGTTTTTGGGCATGGTAAGCGGGCCGTTAATGCCTTCCATATTCATTAAGATAAAGCGCGAGGCGTTGTAGAGTTTATTGCAGAAATTGCGTGCCCCTGTGATGCTTTCTTCGGCGTAAGGGATATCTTTACTGGGCACGGCTTGCATGAGTAAAGAAAAGCGCACCGCGTCCGTGCCGTATTTGGCAGTCATATCTAAGGGGTCAATGACGTTGCCTTTAGATTTACTCATTTTCTGGCCGCTTTTATCGCGCACGATACCGTTTAAATAGACATCTTTAAACGGCAATTTCCCGGTGAAATCAAGCCCGGTCATTACCATACGCGCGACCCACAGGTACAAAATTTCGTAACCCGTTACCATAACAGACGTGGGATAAAAATGTTCCATATCAGCCGTTTTCTCCGGCCAGCCGAAAACGGACATCGGCCACAACGCGGAAGAAAACCACGTGTCTAGCACGTCCGGGTCTTGCACCAAATCGTGCCCGCCGCAATGCGGACATTTTTCCGGCTTTTCAAACGAAACGATCGGTTCTGCGCCGTCTTCAAACGAAACTTTAGTGAGTTGTTCGCGGCCTTGTTGGTCGGTAGCAAACGTAAGGCCTTTTTCGCTACAATGACGGCAGTACCACACCGGGATACGGTGCCCCCACCAAATTTGGCGGGAAATGCACCAGTCTTGTATGTTTTTGAGCCAATTTAAGAAGGGGTTTTTCCAGTTAGCCGGGTGGAAAGCCAGTTCGCCCGTTTCGGCGGCTTGGATAGCCGGGGCGGCCAGTTTATCCATTTTCACAAACCATTGTTCGCTCATAAACGGCTCAATGGTGCTGTGGCAGCGGTAACAGGTGGAAACATTGTTGGTATATTTTTCTTCTTTAACAAGCAGGCCGGCGGCGTCTAAATCTTTAACGGTTTCTTTGCGGCAGACGTCGCGGTCCATGCCGAGGTATTTTTCCGGGCAGTTAATCATCTTGCCTTTGTCGTTAATAACCGTTAGAATAGGCAAGTTGTGGCGTTTGCCGACTTCATAGTCGGTCGCGTCGTGCGCCGGGGTGATTTTTAACGCCCCCGTACCAAATTCCATTTCCACAGCTTCGTCGGCAATTATCGGAATAGCGCGGTTCGCCAGCGGAATAATTACTTTTTTGCCGATCATATTTGCAAAGCGTTTGTCTTTGGGGTTGACGGCGATAGCGGCATCGGCGTAAATAGTTTCGGGGCGGGTAGTGGCAATTACAATGCCGTCCGAGCCGTCTTCGCCTTTATAGCGTAAATGCCAGAGTTTCCCGGCGTGCTGTTCATGTTCTACTTCAATATCTGATAATGCGGTAGAACAGCGCACGCACCAGTTAATCAGGCGTTTGCCGCGGTAGATGTATTTTTTATCCCACCATTCTTTAAAGCATTCATAGACGGCTTTGGCGCGTTTTTCATCCATGGTAAAGCGGATATCGGATAAATCTAACGCCCAACCCATTTTGCGAAATTGCGTGTAAATAGCGTTGCCGCACTCGTTGTACCACTCCCAGACGGTTTTGACAAATTCTTCCCGGCCTAAATCGTGGCGCGATTTATGTTGTTCTTTAGAAAGTTTTTTCTCAATGACGTTTTGCGTGGCAATACCGCCGTGGTCGGTGCCGGGCACCCAGTAGGCGTCCTCGCCAAACATCCGGTGGGCGCGGATCAGTACGTCTTGCAAAGTATTTGTGGAGGCATGCCCCATGTGCAGGGCTCCCGTAATGTTGGGCGGGGGAATAACGATAACAAACGGTTTTTTGGTTTTGTCGGCCTTAGCCGCGAATAGTTTGGCTTGTTGCCATTTATCGGCGAGTTTTTGTTCTACTTCTTGCGGTTCATACGCTTTGGGTAACATAATTTTTCCTCGGTTGTTGAAATTGCGTGATGTGACTTCACGCGTAACCTATCTATATTTTACTATTTATCTTGCACCGCGGGAAAATTTATGCGAAAATATAAGCGGTAGGTGTTTATGAAAAAAATCGGTATTATTTGCGCGATGCAACGCGAAGAAGAGCAACTCGTTTCCCGGTTGCAAACCCACAGTGCCGCAACGATAGGTCCGTTTAACTTTGTGCGCGGTACGTTGAATGGGTGTGAAATTATTTTATCCCAATGCGGCATGGGTAAAGTAAATGCCGCGTTGGGCACGCTGGAACTCATCAAAAATTTTTCACCCGATTATGTAATTAACTCCGGCGTGGCGGGGGGACTTAGCTCCGCTTTAAATACGTTAGACACGGTAATCGGTACACAATATGTGTACCACGATATGTGGTGCGGAGACGGCAACGAGTACGGTCAAGTGCAGGGATTGCCCACCTTTTTTGTAGCTGATAAAACCTTGCTGGCCGCCACGGAAAAATTGCGCGCCCAAACGCCGCATGCCGTGCATACGGGGCTGATTTGCACGGGCGACCTGTTCGTTTCCGGTGCGGAGCCGGTAGCGAAAATTCTGCAACATTTTCCACAAGCACTTGCGTGCGATATGGAATCAGCGGCGATCGCGCAAACCTGTTACCGCTATCAAATACCGTTTTTAAGCATGCGCCTAATTAGTGATGTAGCCGGACAAGAACAAACCAATATGGCCCAATACGAAGATTTTTGGCAGACCATGGCACACACGGGTTTTGAACGGACGTGGACGCTACTTACTGCATTAACCAAGGAGTTTACCCATGAATAAAGTAACGCGTTTTGAAGTTGACCACGAAAAATTAAACCCGGGCGTGTATGTTTCCCGGCGAGATGAATTAGGCCCCAAGGTGGTAACTACGTTTGACGTGCGGCTTAAAGCACCGTACCGCCAAACACCGATGAGTCCGGCAGTAATTCACACGCTGGAACATTTGGGGGCGGTTTATTTGCGTGAACATTCCTCGTGGGCGGACAAAGTATTAAATTGGGGGCCGATGGGGTGTCAGACAGGGTTTGATTTGCTGATTGCCGGTACGTGGGAAGCATCCGACGCGGTACCGCTTTTGTGCGAAACGTTTTTGTTTATTGCTAATTTTGAAGGCCCGATCCCCGGAGCCGAACACGCGTGGCAATGCGGTAATTACCGCTTGCACGATTTAGCCGGAGCCAAACGCGAGGCCCGTGCTTTTGCCGAAGTGCTTGCCAACTGGAAACCGCAAGACAGCGTGTATCCGCGGCGGGTAAATTAGTCTATTTTGTTGGAAGTAATTTTCCGGCAAAAACGGTATGATAAAGTATGAACACGGAAAAACCGCACGTCATTGAGCCGGAAATTATTGACGAAACGGGACAGATTGTTTCGCCCGCAGCACCCAAAGACCACGCCCGCCCGCAAGGCGATAACGGGGGGATCTTGGGTGGACTGTTGGTATTGGCAGTTGGTTTTCTGGCGACGGTGGCTGTTATCTTATTTAGTATTTTTATCTTATGTCCGTTGATGTTATTGGGGCGGTTGTTGGGATTGACTTTTCAAACACCGGCCCGACGGTAACACGGGCGCATTTCCAGTAACCTCGTAGAATTTGCTATAATAGATAGGTAGTTTTAACCGCACACCGATTTTGGAGAGGTGGCCGAGCGGTTTAAGGCACAGTCCTGGAAAGACTGCATACGGGAAACCGTATCGAGAGTTCGAATCTCTCCCTCTCCGTATGAATTAAAAAGCACCCGCAAGGGTGTTTTTTAATTCATACGGAGAGAGTGGAGTCACGCAAACTGCTTTGCGTGACGTCGAGATTCGAAGCCCGGAGCGATGTTTTTGTTTGAGCGTGCGTAAGCCGCGAAAGGCAAAAACCGCGAGGGCGGTTCCGGGCGCAATTTCCGTCAGGAAATTGACGCAGGACGAATCTCTCCCTCTCCGTGTTTTATCTTCGTAAAACGCCTGATTTCTTTGTTGCTCACTTGCTCGAGTACCTCCGCGCTCCGCGCGTGTCAAGCAGTACACTTCGCAAGTTCGCGCCTAGAACTCAGGCGTTTTTCTTTGATAAAACCGCAAACATCTACTTTAAAACCGGGGTCGCGAGCGGCGAGGGTCAACGAGCCGACTTGTGACCGAATCTCTCTTAATCATACCCCCGCCTAAAGCGGGGTTTTCTTTTGGATCAGTAGGTCGGACGTAAGTCCGACAATATATTGCTCTGTTGAGAACGTCGGATTTACATCCGACCTACAAAAACTTTGTTTTTTTTGTTGTTTATCCGCCTGATAGCGAGTCGTTAAAAAGCGTTAAAACAGGTAAAAATTTTTCATGTTTGAACGAAGTGAGTTTGAAAAATTTTCCTGTTTTAACTGCTTTTTATGAGCGTAGGACCCTGCGGGCCGCCGGCTTTTGCTAGCTTTTCTGGTGCCAGAAAAGCGAAAAAAGCTTGACATCGTTTTTTTTTTTGCTACATTTTATTTAATGATATAAAGGAGGTTGTATGAAAAACACAAAAGCATTTACGCTAATTGAATTATTGGTAGTCGTTCTCATTATCGGCATACTGGCGGCGGTGGCGTTGCCGCAGTATCAGAAGGCGGTGGAAAAATCGCGCGCGGCACAAGCGTTGACGTTGCTTAAATCAATTGGTCAGGCGGTGCAAACGTATCAAATGGCTAACGGCGGAAAGTGGCCCGAAACTTTTGACGAGCTAGATGTTGATATTCCGTGGACAGGGACTCAAAAGTGGCACAACAGTTCTGCTATAACAGATACCCGTTCCAACTTGGACTGGTCGGTCCAAATTTATAACCACGATGAACACGGACATAGCATTTATATCGGACGAATTTCCGGCCCGTATGCGGGAACAGGTTTTGCCTTAAACCAGGCATTAGAAGATGGGCAGGTTATATATTGTGTTGAAAGCAATCATCCCAACAATGCATCCCCTTTTACCGACAAAGGTGCTTATTGCGAAAAGTTGTTCAAAGGCGTGTTACAAGGCACGTGCGGCAGCGGTTCTAACTGTTTTTACAAATTACCCTAGTATTTGATTGCAAAAAATTCCCCCGTTCTAACCAACGGGGGAATTTTTTATTTAATTACTTCCTTAATAATTTTATACGGGGCGGGTTTTTTGGCACCTAGTTTAACGGCCGTTTTAAATAACGCCGTTCCCGCGTCTAACCGTTTTTTGTCGGAGGCGTAAATCGTGGCGATAACGTCTCCTTTCTTCACCGCGTCGCCGCATTTTTTGTGAAGCCAAATGCCCGCACCGTAGTCAATTTTATCTTCCATGGTGTTGCGTCCGGCTCCCAAAAGTACGGCGGCACAGCCGGCGGTTTTAGCATCAATGTGCCCCACATAGCCGTTTTTGTCGGCTTTAAATTCATATTTTAATTTGGCGTCTTTAAAATATACTTCCGGTTTATCTACGACGGCCGGATTGCCGCCTTGCCATTTAATCATTTCGCGCAGTTTGGCGGCGGCTTCACCGTTGCTAATTTTTTCTTCCAACAGTTTGCGTGCTTTTTGGGCATCTTTTTGCGCACCGCTGATCAGCAGCATGTTCACGGCTTCTTCCATTAAAAGTTCGTAAAAATCGGGTGCGAGCGTTTTGTTGCCTTTTAAAATTTCAATCGTTTGGCGCATTTCGCTCGCGTTACCGATGGCGCGTCCGAGCGGTTGGTCCATATACGTAATGAGTGCGCGGCATTTGAGTCCGAGGAGTTTGGCCGTGTTGACCAGCGCGCGGGCTAACTTGCGGCTGTCCTCCAATTTTTGCATAAACGCGCCGGAGCCGTATTTCACGTCCATCAGCAAACTGTCCACCCCTTCGGCATATTTTTTAGATAAAATGCTCGCCACAATTAAAGGGCGGCTTTCCACGGTGCCGGTAGCATCGCGCAAGGAGTATAGTTTTTTATCGGCGGGAGCGAGGTCGCTCGTTTGGCCGAACATACAAACGCCTATTTTTTGAATTTGTTTGTAAATGTCTTTAACGGGCATACGCACGTTAAAATTTTTCATGGACTCTAATTTATCAAGCGTGCCGCCTGTATGCCCTAGTCCGCGCCCGGACATCATCGGCACCGCTACTCCTCCGCACGCCACAAGGGGGGCTAGTGCTAGCGAAATGCCGTCGCCCACGCCGCCGGTGGAGTGTTTATCTACTTTGGGCAGTTTGGTAACTTTCTTAAAATCTAACCGTCCGCCGGAGTGCGCCATGGCTTTCGTAAACATGGCGGTTTCTTTATCCGAAAGCGGGTTTAAAAAACAGGCCATTAAAAACGAGGAAAGCTGATAATCCGGCACGGTGCCCTTAGCCGCCCCTTGGGCGACGAAATTAAATTCCTCTTGCGTGAGCGGTTTATTACTGCGTTTTTTAATAATAATGTCCAGCATTCTCATACGTGTTATCTCCTTAGTGTACGGCTTGAAAACTTTAGCATATCATTTTGCGACGAAAAAGAGAAGTGTTTTTTGTGTATATAAAACAAAAAGCTCCGGCGGTTAAGCCGGAGCCAAAAACCATGCTGCGGTTAATTTTTAATGCGGCGGATACTGGCTTTGTTTTGTTCCATCAGTTGGGCAAGTGCTTTGTTTTGCTCTTGCAATAAACCGCTCTGGCGGCTGGCGTAAGCGTTATAATCGGCGGCGGTATAGGCCGCTTGTTTGAGTTTTTGCTCGGTATTAAGCATGATGTAAAACGCTTTGTCTTTGACGTCTCCGCCGAAGGTAGTTTGTAAATCTCTGAGCGCGGCTTGGTTGTTAAGTTGTAGTGTGGTCCAATCTTGTTTCATGCGTACGCGGTCATCGTACGACGCTTTGCCGGGTAAGGCATCGTCATCCATAGTTACGTCCATAATCGGTGCGGGTTGCGGTTTAGGGGTAGTGACCGTGTGGGAAACCGGTTTGCTTTGCACTGGTACGGGTTGCGCGGATCGTGCGGCGGCCGATTTGGCAAATGATACCGGCAGCGGCATGGCTGCAGGTTGTTTAAAAGAGGATGCTTTCATCATTACGCCAAAAAGTTGTCCAAACCAAAACGCCCTGATTTTTTCGTCTTGTTCTTTAGACGTGCATCCGGCGAATAACACACAAACAGATAAGAAAATAAATAAACTTGCTTTTTTCATAACGCTCCTTTAGCCACTATAACAAATTTACGGTAAGCCATACAACTTTTTTGCGTTTTCTACCGTCTTAGCGGCTAATTCTTCTAGCGGGATATTTAAATAGTCCGCCACAAACTCGGCAATAAGCGGGATGTTGGACGGGTCGTTGCGAGTACCGCGCTTGCCTTGCGGCGAGAGGTACGGACAATCGGTTTCTAAAATAATTTTATCAGCGCCTACTTTTTTGACGGCTTCGCGGATATATTCGTTTTTCTTGTACGTAAAACAACCGTTAATGCCCAGCAAAAGCCCATGGTCTAAGGCACGTTTGGCCTCCTCATACCGGGCGCAGAAACAGTGTAATACGCCGGGATGAGCGGTGCGGGCGGTGTGTTGCCAATGATGTTTGAGTGCGGCAAAAGTATCGTCGTAGGCGGCGTAATCTTCGCCTGTTCTGCGAACATGCAAAACAAGCGGTTTTTGAGTTTGGTTGGCTAGCGTAATCATTTGTAAAAAAGTTTGGTGTTGGACGGTCTTGTCGGCGATGTCTAAACACGTATAGTCAAGCCCTACTTCGCCAACGGCTTTCACGCGCGAGTCTTGCAGAAGTTGGGATAACTGCGCCGCCGCTTCGGCGGTATATTTGGGGGCGTACTCCGGGTGAACACCAAGTACGGCGTAAATAAAGTGGGGATATTTATCTGCTAAATCAAGCGTGGGTTGCCACTCTTCGGGCGCGCAACCGATTTCCACACTCGCGCCGATATTGGCTTGCGGTAAGGTAGTGCGGATCAGCGTGTCGCGGTCGCTATCAAAGGCCGGGTCGTTTAGATGTGCGTGTGAATCAATAAAATGCATACCTATATTGTAACTTTTTCGGAGTTGTTTTTTGCCTGTTTGGTAAGGAGTGCGTTGCAAAGCAACACAGCAAAAAGAGTGTGGCTCCAAGTAAGTAGAGGTTGACTCTCAAAATGCCTGGGCCCGGCAAGGGCCTTGACATCGTTTTTTTTTTTTGCTACATTTTATTTAATGATAAAAAAGGAGGTTGTATGAAAAACAAACAAGCATTTACGTTAATTGAATTATTGGTTGTTGTGTTAATCATCGGCATATTGGCATCGGTGGCTCTGCCGCAGTACCAAAAAGCGGTGGATAAAGCGCGTTTGGTGCAACTGATTGTATTTAACAAAGCAATTCGCGAGGCACAGGAACGCTATTATTTGGCTAACAATTCTTACACGAATGATTTTAATGTGCTGGACGTCGGTTTTGCGGCGACAGAAAAATCAGGTCATTATTGGGAAATAGCGGATGGTACCAATTTTTATTTAGTTTCCGGTGGCATGGATCAAAGTGTTTATACGAGCTCGCCGTTATTGCCGGGAGTTTCGTTGCGTAGTGTATATGCCCACGCAGGGTATGGAGATGCTCGTGATGGCTGGATGTTATGCTATGCAGACAAAAATAATGCCCGGGCGAACCGGGCGTGTAAAAGCATTGGTACAGGTTGCGGCTCAGTAGATGACGCTCAAAATATGTGTTACGTTTCCAAACAATAGTTTAAAAAATCAGTTCGGCTAGCCAAAACGATAATATCATGCCGATAGAATAGCTCGTTACGTTCATGGCAATACTAAGCACAAACGCATCTTTAAGTGCGAGCTTTCGGATGTTCATTAAACGGATAATTAACGCTTCCGCCACTACGTAAAACACCCACAAGAAAGCCGTGTCAGACGCGTACCACGCCAACAATATCCACGATACCGCCATTGTCAGCACGTTGGCTACGGCCACGCTCCACAAAATGGTAAAACTTTTTTGCGTATAGATAAGGTACGCTACCGCGGCGATTATTTCCAATATCAGCACGAGCAGTAGCGAGAATAACGCATCCGTGCGTGCCCACGCGCCCAAGTCCGGCACGACGTTGGTAGATTCTACACGCAGGGAGTCTTTTTCTACTTGTACTTTGTAGCGCGCACGCAATTTGTGCGTGGCGGGAAAGATATTGCTTTCGCGTTTGGTGCCGTCGGCGAAGGCAATTACTAACTTTTGGAAATCGGTATATTCATACGCTACGGAAAAACAACTTTCCGGCGTGCAATATAATTTTTGCAACCCGTAGTGGCCTAGCGGTTTGCTTTCTAAACATTGGTTATCGGTGCATTGGATTTGTTCACTGCCAAAAGGGTCAATAGCGGGTTTTTGCGCGGTGTTATACACAAACGAAAATTCCATTTCCGGTTTGGGGGATACGTCAGCCCAAGCGGTTGCAAACGGGCCAACCAACAAAAGCAATAAAAATAATTTTTTCATATTTTCTCGTCCTTTTTTTGTATTATAACATTATAAGAGAAAAGGGGGAACAAAAATGTTACTGACCAAAACACAACTTGAAAAATATGCCCGCGTGATGATTTGGGCGTTAAAAACCGCCCGGCGCAACGGGAAATTTAAACCCTACGACGTGGTTTTACTCCGCACGGACGTGGGCGCAACGCCGCTAGCCGAAGAAATTTATAAACAGCTTTTAGACGCACGCTTGCAACCGGTACTGCGGTTTAACGCACCGGAAAATTTTTCTAAAAACTTTTATTTGACGGCTGATAAAAAACAACTGGCTTTTATTGCGCCCGGCGAGAAAGAATTTCAAAACGGTATCAACGGACTGATTGCGTTGCGCGCGCCGGCCGATTTGACGCACTTAAAAAACGTAGATCCCGCGCGCATTGCACAAACTGCGGTGGCGCATAAACCTTTGCGCGAAATTTTGGACGTGCGCGAACAGCAAGGTCAATTTTCGTGGACGTTGTGCAATTATCCGACGGAAGAACTCGCCAAACGTGCCGGGCTTTCCGCCAAGGAATATGCCAATCAAGTGGCGCGCGCGTGCTTTTTAAATGAAAAAGACCCCGTCAAAAAATGGGCCGAAGTAACGAAACAAATTACCGAAATCGGTCTGTGGCTATCGTCGTTACCGATTGAAACATTGCACATTGAATCGGCGCACATGGACTTTGAAGTGCTTGTGGGTGAAAAGCGCAAATTTATTGCGGGCGGCGGGTGCAACGTGCCGTCGTTTGAAATTTTTACTTCGCCCGATTGGCGCGGTACCAAAGGCGTGTATTTTGCCGATTTGTCGTCGTATCGCAGCGGAAATTATGTCAAAGGGGTGCGGCTGGAATTTAAGAAAGGCCGTGTGGTAAAAGCCGATGCCGAAAAAGGCGGCGAGTTTGTGCGTAAAATGCTGGCCATGGACCGCGGAGCCAGTCAAATTGGCGAGTTCTCACTTACCGACCGTCGGTTTTCCAAAATCACTAAATTTATGGCGGATATTTTGTACGATGAAAACTTTGGCGGCAAGTACGGCAACTGCCACGTGGCTGTCGGCGCGAGCTATGCCGACACGTACACCGGGCCGCAAAGCGATATGACCAAAGAATTTAAAAAGAAACTGGGCTTTAACGATTCTTCTTTGCACTGGGATTTAATCAACACGGAAGATAAACGCGTTACCGCCCGCTTGAAAAATGGTACGACGGTAACCGTGTACGAAAAAGGCGAGTTTAGTTACTAAATAATTGCTAACTATAACCCAAATACCCCCGTTCAAATAGAACGGGGGTATTTGTTTTTGGTCGGCAAAAATTTTTTACTTGACATCGTTTTTTTTTTTGCTACATTTTATTAAATGAAACAAAGGAGGAATTTGTATGGAAAAGAAAAGATGTTTAAAAGAAAATAAAAAAGGACGTCATGCTGAACTTGATTCAGCATCTCACCTTGTTTCTGTTTTAGAAAGCGGTGAGATTCCGTATCAAGTACGGAATGACAATATTTTTTATTGCGGCGGTTTTACGCTGATAGAACTGCTCGTCGTAGTTCTTATCATCGGCATTTTGGCAAGCGTGGCGTTGCCGCAATATAAAATGGCGGTGGCCAAAAGCCGCGTGAGCGGTTTGCTTACTACGGTTAAAAGTGTTTTGCAAGCCGAGGAAACGTATTATCTTGCCAACGGTCAATATACAGCCAATTGGGATGAACTTGCATTAGATGTTCCGGGTACACCGAATCCTACACATAAACAGATCAAGGAATTTCCTAACGGGTATATTGGACTAGGCGCCTCCGGTAGCGTTTACGCTGTTTCTAGTCAAGTACAAGGTGTCAGACTTTATTTTTTTCATGAGCATGGTTCTATTGCATTATCATTTCGGGGTAAGACGTCTTGTTATGCTAAGATGGGAAACGATTTTGCCAATAAAGTATGTCAAGCGTTGACCCATAAAAAAACCCCGAGTAGCAACAACGGCCCCGGCACAGATAACATTTATCACTTCTAAAAAAGAGCCCCCGCATTTGGGGGCCCTTCAAAACAGATTTTCAGTAACTCACTTATTTGTTCGTTACTTCCAATTCAACGCGACGGTTGGCGGCGCGACCGATTTTGGTTTTGTTGGTCGCTACCGGGTTAGCCGCACCGAAACCGACGGAAGATACGTTTTCAGCAGGTACTCCGTATTTAACGAGTTGGTCGGCTACCGCTTTGGCGCGGCGTTGGGAGAGGTCTACGTTGTAGGCCGGATCACCCAAAGAATCGGTGTAACCCGCTACACGCACTTGGGCGTTGGGATATTTTTTAAGCGCATTGGCCGTTTTGCGCAGTTGCGGATACGATTGATCTTGGATCACATCGCTGTTGTGACCGAAAAGGACCGGTTCTTTGAATGACAAAACAGAAAGATTGTCGGCTTTTTTGTTTACTTTGACAACTTCGGCTAAGGCGGCATCATCGGCAACTTTGGCTACCGGTTTCGGGGCCGGAGCCGGGGCCGGTTTGGCTACCGGGGCTTGTTTGACCACCGGTTTGAAGCAATTTTCTTTTTTGCATTTGTTGCATTTGCAACCTTTTTTGTGGTGGTGTCTTTGGCAAACCGCCGCGTTCGCACACGTGTTAGAGCGGTTAGGCGTCATCGTGCATTTGGTGCAATGGCAGGCACCCAAAAACAGAGCAGCTGCCAAAATGGTAAATACTTTTTTCATTTGTTTCTCCTTTGTTTAAGATATACTGCTTGACTCCTTTATTTTACAATATCTGGCAAGATGGTGCGCCCTTTTTTTTCATTAACTCTCGGTACAGCTGGTAAACGGGCTTACCCAGTTTGGGGTGCACGTAATCAGGCAAGATATAGGAAAGCGGCTTTAACACAAATTCCCGTTCGTGTAAACGCGGGTGGGGGATAAATAACGGGTAGTTGTCATCGTCTTCAAATACTACTTTATCGTCGTAGAATAAAATGTCTAAATCAATCACGCGCGGCCCGTTAGGAAACGTCGGCACGCGGCCGAGCTGTGTTTCCAACGCTTTGAGTTTTTTAAGTAGCTCCATGGGCGCCAGCGTTGTTTCCAAAATAGCTATGGCATTTACAAAATCGGGTTGATGGGAAAACCCTTCCGGTTTTGAAATAATATAAGGGGATACTTCTTTGATGGTGCCTAGCGTAGGTAACGCGGCCACGGCGCGGTCCAAATTTTCTTTGGCGGGCGCGATATTACTGCCTAACGCCAACACTACTTGGGACATATTATTTCTCTCCCTCATATTCTATCCAACGGTCCTCGTCTTCCGCCACGCGCACACGGACGAGTTGGGGGAATTTGGCACGCACGGTGTCAAAGAGCCAAACGGCCACGTTTTCTGTCGTCGGATATGGGAAGTGCGCATTTAAATCGGCGTGGTGCAGGCGGTCGTTGATATACGTTTGCAAAAATTGCTGTACCTCGCGAAAATCAATCAAAAAACCCTCGCTGTTGAGCGGACCGTAAAACGTAACTTGGTACGTAAATTGATGCTCGTGGTTGGGCTCGTTTAAAATTCCGTCGTGGCTGTGTGCGGCGGTAAACGTGCCGCATTGGGTCAGGTAAACTTTTTTCATCTTACGTCCTCCCATTCGTTATAAAAATGAAGCAGTTGTCTTGTCTCTTTTACGTCGTGCACGCGCAAGATGTCTGCCCCTTGTTGCAAAGCGATTAGGTGCGCGGCTAGTGTTTGCGGCAAACGGTCTTGCGGCGTATCGCCTACTTGGCTTAAAAAACTCTTGCGCGAAAGCGCGACCAGCAACCTTATATCTAAATCTTTAAAAAATTTTAAGTGTTTTAGCAAGTGGTAATTTTGCACGCGGTCTTTGGCAAAGCCGAAACCTACGTCTATAATGAGTTGATTTTTGATAAGCCCGGCGGCGGTGGCTTGCGAAATTTTTTCGGCTAAAAATTCTTTTACCTCGCTAAGTAAATCGGTATAATCTGTTTGCGACTGCATAGTTTGCGGCGTGCCGCGCGTGTGCATTAAAACGAGTTGGGCTTGATGTTTTTTGACGAGCGAAAACAGTTCTTTTGTAGGGTTGCCGCTTACGTCATTGATAATGGTTACGCCGTTTTCAAGCCCGGCGGCGGCCACGGAAATGTGGCGCGTATCTAACGAAAGCGGTGTTTTTATGCCGCGCGCGCGCAAGGTTTTGATAAGGGGTAACACTCGGGCGAGTTCGGTTTGTTCGCTAATGGGGGTTGCGCCGGGGCGGGTAGACTCGCCGCCGATATCCAGCACGTCAGCGCCGTCTTTGATGTACGCTTGCGCGCGCGCGGCGAGCGTGTCTAACGTGTTTTGCGGGTTTCCGTCATAAAATGAGTCCGGCGTAACGTTAATAATTCCCCAGAGTTGCGTGGTCATTATTTAATCATTTCCAAAAATTCGCTGCGTACTTCCAACTTCTTAAATGCACCGCGAATCGCACTGGTTACCATGACGGCGTTGTGCTTTTCAATGCCGCGCGAACTGATGCACATGTGCTTGGCTTTGCATACCACCATTACGCCGTGCGGGTGCAGGGTTTCCATTAAGCTATCGGCAATTTGCGCGACGAGTTTTTCCTGAATTTGCAAGCGGCGCGCAAACACTTCCACGAGGCGCGCCAATTTGGAAATGCCCAGAACGCGCCCGTTGGGCAAGTAGCCGATACTGATGGTGCCGAAAAACGGTTGTAAGTGATGTTCGCACGTGGAGTAAAACTCAATGTCTTTTAAAACGACCATTTCTTCGCACGAGCCCTCTACAAACGTTTTTAACACGTCTTGCGGTTTTTGGTGGTAGCCGCCGAATAGTTTTTTCCAACTTTTTACAATGCGCTTAGGGGTTTCCTGTAACCCCTCGCGCGACGGATCGTCGCCGATGTACGCAAGCATTTCGCGGAGGTTTTGCAAAATTTTTTCTTCGGTTATTTGATGTTTATGAGTTTGTGCAGTTGCACGCTTAGACGTGCTGACGGATGTTCTTTTACCAGTTTTACGCATAGGGCGATATTCTCCTCTTTGTTGCTTTCGGGTTGTAAATAAACCGTTGTTTTTTCGTTTTCGTAATTATAGTATTTTTTCAAGTCTTCCAAATCGGTTTGTTCGTTGACGACGAGTTTGATAACGTCTGCTTTTTTAAGCATATTTTCAGACACGTATTTTTTGGGCGATACGCATACAAAATCGGCCTTGCTTACGTCGCAATCGTTTGCGCCGTTTGTTTCAATATGCACGACGTGCCCGGCAGATTTTAACACACTAATCAGCGCGGGTAAATCTTGTTCTGTCGGTTCTCCCCCGGTTACCACCACCGTTTTGCACGGATAGTGCGATAACGCCACCAATACTTCCAAATTATTCATCTCTTTTCCGGCGGAAAAAGCATATTTCGTGTCGCACCACGTACAGCCCATACTGCACCCCGCCAAACGCAAAAATACCGCCGGCATGCCGGTATGTTTCCCTTCGCCTTGGATAGAGTAAAAAATTTCGCTAACCTTCCACAATGGCTGCGGCATGGTCGCTCTCCCAAATTTCAACGGTTTTTAAAGTTAAATTTTGTTTTTTCAGTTCCGCGCTGATTTTGTCAAATAAGTACTGGGCTAAATTTTCAGCCGTCGGGTTAGGTACTAAATCGTTTAAGAATTGGTGATCGGGCAGGAAACTGTCCAATAATTTTTTGACGACTTTAAAATCGCACACCATGCCGTCGGCTTTGACGGGTCCTTCCAACACAAAAACGGCTTTCCACGTATGACCGTGCAAATCGTGGCAGGGGCCTTTGTACTCGGGCAAGCGGTGCGCCGCGCTAAACGAACGGATAAGTTTAATACGCATTTTTTCCCTCCGGGATAAGATTAAAAATTTGCTGTATATAAATGATACACAAAATTGTTTGCGCGAGCATAAAAAGCGGGATATCGTACCACAGCTGTACATACCAAAGTACCGCCAGCGGCCCTTGTAAGAATAACGCCCACCGCCAAATGATACCGCCGGGTACCCATTTAAATGTAAGCGCTCTAAATAAAAAACCTACGCCCGCGGCTAAACATATATTAAAGGCAAACACGAGCGGAATAAAAAACAACGCGGCAAACAGGGCCGTAGCCGTTAAACTGGCGGCTAACACGGGTTGGTGTTTAGCCAAAAACTGCGGGGTGGTGGTGGCGGACAGGGCGGGGGGAATAGGGTGTGCTTGTACGCCGCCTATACCGGGCATATACAGGGTGTTTTTGCTGACCCACATGCTGATATTTTGCCGGGCAAATTCGGGTAAAGTCGGGGGCGTTTGGCGGGCAGATTCAAACGCAATTTTGAGGTCGCTACCCGGCAAATACGCATAGACGGTTTTATCCGGCGCGGTCAGTACGCCTTTTTCAAAGGTAACTTGCGGGAAATTTTTTAAAAATACAGGTAAATTTTTCTTTACAAAACCGCTGGCGTATCCGTAAAAAACCAATAGTGAAAGCATCCACAAATAGACCGCAAAACCGATAAGTTGCCAACGGGTAGCGAATATCAATTTGTGATACGCGCGGAACGAAAAAAGCGTTTGCAAATGGATCCAAAGCATACTGTTATTATACTAATTTAGCGGGCGGGGCTATTTGGCGGCGTTTTTGTCTTGGCAAGTGATTTGCGCACCTAAAAAGAAAGTTTGGTTCTTCTTAAATACGCAAGAGAGTTTTTGCGAGAGCGGATTTTGCGCGGTGGAGCCGGGGGCGGGTAATAAACACGCAATACGCGTGCAAGAGTAGGTTTCGCCGCACTGCGGGAAAGAGGAGGAGGGAAAATTGGAAATAAACCACGAAAAATCTAAATTATAGTTAAGGGCTTTTAAAAAATTTTCGCACGTCAGTTCTTTAAACGTACATAGCGGCTCGGGAGAGGTCTGTTCGGTAGTGATCGTTTGGTCCAGCAGCGTATAGCGGTCTTTGTCCATCGGGTCGCCTTGTACGCGGTATACGTCAAAACACGTATATCCTGGGGCTTGCTCTTTCGTGCAGGTAAACGGGTTGAAAATATCGTTGCCCGGGCACGTGTCTTGCACCGCCCCGGCTTGTGTAGATAAATACTGGGCGTTCTGCCGCTGCGTTACGGGTTTATACATAGCCGCACCCGCGCAGCAAAGCGCACCTAAAATCAGTAAAAAGCGTTTCATCTTTCCATACTAGCAAATTTCGGTTTGTTGTGGGAGCCGGAAAAAGGTTATACCGTACGCACGCGACTGTGCGCGCGTTCGGCTGTTGTATTGCAAGTCAACCGAGATTTATGTAAGATATAACCGTAACGCCCCAAAATTTTCACTTGGAGAAAATTATGTCCAAAAACATTTTTTCTTTTTTTACAAAACAAAAACTCTCTGCGGAAGTACTCAAGCAGGTGAGTGCGGATGTGTTATCTTTTTTAGAACAATTCCCTACGGCGGTGGTGTTAGTAACCGGGAAGGGAAAAATCGGCTTAGTTAATCCGGCGGCAGCTGCGTTACTGCAAAAAGAGCCGGGCGAACTGGTGGGCCAAAATATAGCAGATTGGGGCATTACAAGCGAACAATTAACCGCTTGGCAAAAAGACGGTGTTCGGCACATTATTGAACTTACCGATGCCCTCGGGCAACCGCTTAAATTGCAAGCCGGGGCAAAAGCATTGGGAGAATCTTCTTTTGTGACGCTTACCCTGGAAGAGGTGCCTCAATTTACCCAACTTCGGCAAGAAAATGTTTTTTTTCAGGCGATTTTAAACCAATATCCGTGTGCACTGACGGTGCAGGATCAATCGGGTAAATGTATTGTTTGGAACGAAGCCGCCGGCCGTTTGTTTGGAGTAAGTGCCGAACAAGCCCAAGGTAAAATGCTTTATCAGTCGTTACCTAAAAAATTATCTGCCATGTTGTACGGATTGGACGAAGAATTAAAAGCAGGTAAAATGCGCAAAGAACCGGTACGGTTTTCTTTTAAAGCGGGGGAGAAGGCCGAGGAGCGCATTTTGGTCATTAGCAAGTATATCTTGCCCGCAGAAGGTTCCAAAACTCCGGTTACCGTTACCTTGTTTGAAGATGCCACAGCCCGCCTTTCCCACGAGCAAGATTTGCAGCGCAGTAAAAAATTATTGCATGCGGTGTTGGAAAACATCCCACTTGGTTTGTATACGCGCGATTGTGACGAAAAAATCACTTTTTTCAATAAACAAAGTATGCAAATTTTAAACGAAACCAGCCCCTACCGCGCCGATCACCCGAACCAATACCAGCAAGACAGCAGTTTGCAAGAGTACCGGGTGCGCGAACAACAAATTTTAAAAGACGGCAAAACGTATGAATATCCGGAAGAAGTTTATACGGACTCGTCCGGTAAGAAAAAAATCGTGCACATGATTAAAGTGCCGCTGTTTGATGCGGGACCTAAGCCGATGGTGCTTTCTATCGTAGAGGATGTAACCAAACGCCGCGAACAAGAGCAGGAAATTCAGCGTATTAACAGTTTCTTTTCCGCCGTTGTGCAAAACGCGCCGATTGCACTGTATGCCCGCGCCGAGGACGGCCACATGTTACTGCGTAACAAACAATGCACGGAATTGTTTGGACCCGTTACCAAGGATGATTACGACGACCGCGGCGGCCTGGCCCACGAAACGGATGAACAAGTTACCTCCTATCTTTCCCGCGAGCGTGATATTTTACAAACAGGTAAAACATTGGATATCCCCGAAGAAGAATATATCAATGCCAAGGGCGAAAGAAAATTACTCCACATTATCAAAACACCCGTGCAAGAGGGCCGTTGCGTGCTTACCTTGGCGGAAGATATCACGTTTAAAAAAGAACAGGAACGGGCTTTATTGGAATCTAAAAACTTTTTACAGACGGTTATTAACCAGTTGCCGGTGTCGCTCTCGGTTAAAAATTACGCCGGGCAATACATTTTGTGGAACAAGAAAAGTGAAGAATTGTTTGGCGTAGAGGCCAAAGATGTTATCGGCAAGCAGGCCTACCGTTCGGACCTGAATAAAGAACAGGCCGAATTTATCCGCGAGACCGACTTGCGTGTTTTTGAAAATAAAAAAGAACAAAATATTCCGCAAGAGCTGATTTCTTCGCCCAACGTGGGTATTAAAATCATGCATACCGTTAAAACGCCTGTTTTTAATGCCGACGGCTCGCCCGATTGTTTGCTGATCGTGTCAGAAGATATTACCGCCAAAACGAAAATGGAAAAGCAAATCCGCGAAGCTAACGACAAAAACACTTTACTCGTGGAAAATGCCCGCGAAGGGGTGGTTATTGTAGAAGACGGGAAAATCATTTATGCCAACTACGCGTTTTGCAAGATGTTGGGAAGCGAAAATTTGGATGCTATCAAGGGCAAACCGCTCTTAGATTTCGCCAGCGACAACCACCGTATGTTCTTAAAAGAAAAATACGAAGCGGTCCGGTCCGGCGCGGATAATAACCCGGGAGCTATTGAGGTCCACTTCAAGCACGCTGATGACAGCGAGGTGGAAGCCAGATTTTCGGCGGTGTTGGCCAAATATATGGGCCGGCGTGTGGTGCTGGGGTTTGCCAGCGACATTACGGCTGATAATCATGCCTTGCGCGATTTGAAAAATGAGCGTAATAATTTCCGCCAAGCGTTTGAGAAAAATACCGCAGCGGCTGTGATACTTTCTCCCCGTGGGTATGTTTCGCGCATGAACGAGGCCGCCCGCCGGCTGTTTGGTTTTACCGAAGCGGACAAGAAATTTTATTGCAATGTATATGTGCGTCCGGCGTTGGCCCTTCCGGTCCGCCGCGCGATGAAAGAGGGCCGGAGTGTCCGCGTAGATTACACGTTAGATTTTGATAAAGCGGCCAAACGCTTTCCGGGCCGGATAAGTAAAGAGGGGAAACTGTCCCTGTCTCTTTCGTTTGAGCCGCTTTCCAAACGTAATGCCAAAGACGGTTCGGTAGAAGCGGAGTATTTGATATGTATGCAACCGTCTGAGCCGGAAACGAAAGCGGAACCACCGTCTGTGCCGCCGGCTACTTCCGCTCCGGTGCAAGAATCGCAGCCACCGGAAACTTCGTTTGCTAAAACGGCCCGGGCCGCCGGCTCTTTGCCGCCACTGCCGCCGTTTTTAGTGCAATCAAAAAAGAAAAACGCGTCGGAAGTACAGTTAGTGCTACCCAACAGCGAGCCGTACGCCCTTTGTGATGAACACTTTGTCATTACCGACTGTAACGACTTGCTTTGTTCGCTCTGTGAATTGCAAAAAGACGAGTTAATGGGGCAAGATATCCGTCATTTATTCTCGCAAGATGAAGCACCGCTAGTGGCGCAAGATTTCAAGTTGCTTGCCAAAGACGGCAAACTTTTTAACCGCGAATATACTATTGAACTGGGCAGCGGGTTAGAAACATGTAAAATCCGCCTTACGGCCGAAAAAACAACCGATAACCGCTATTTGTTTGTACTGCGCAGTTTGGCCTTTCATTTGCAAATTATGAAGATTTTGGAAGAGCGTTCTTCCCAATTAAGTGCGTTGCGGGCCATTACGAACGGGGCGGTGTTACGGGTTACTTTTAATAATTGCCAACTCGGGCAAATGGAGCTGCTGAACAACTGGTTAACTGCCAAAACAGGATATTTGCACGAAGATTTAACCCAAATGTCTTTTGGTGATTTATTCTTTGATCCCTCCCAGGAAGATGAGTCGCCGGCGTTGGTATTAGCTAAAGCCCAAGAAGAATTAGTTAAACAGGGCAAAACTTTTTTCACGTTGCCGTTTCGCAATAAAGACGGCAGTTCTTTTGAGGCGGCCGTGTCGCTTAGTGTCATGGATATTCCCAGCCGCAACGAAGTGTTGGCGGTCATCCGCAACTTAACGGCCCAACAAGCCGCGTGGGGCAAAGCATCCAAAGAGGCGCAGGAACTGACCAGTTTGCGCCAAACATTACCGGGATTGTATCTGCGTATGGATGCCAAGGGGAAAGTGTTGGAGGTATCCTCTAACTTAGCCGGCATAGACGACGTTCAGGCCCAAGAGCTGTTTTTGGGTAAAACGCCGGATCGGTTCTGGCCCGGTGAAGCCGCGGCCCGGGCGATGTTTACGCTTAAAGAGTCGCTGGCGGTACACGTGAGTTCCCATTTTGAATTTGAGTGGCCGCGCAGCGGCGAAACGTGCTATTACGAGGCCGATGTGTCACCGTTAAAGGATGTCCAAGAAGCCGTAGTGTGGGTAAAAGATGCTTCCGAAAAACGGATCTATGACCGTCATTTACACGATTTGTACCGTTTGTCACAAGAGACGGGCCTGAGCATGACCGAACAAGTGGACAAACTCTTAGATTTAGGTAAAAAAGTATTTCAGGCAGATATCGGGTTGGTACTCCGTTTGGAACCGCGCAAAGAGCGGATGAGCAGCGTGGTTTTGTATGCGTCGGAAAATTCGTTTGATATAGAACGGGGAATGGAATTTGCCGTGGAGGAATGTCTGCGTGACGTAGCGGATGGGACGGTGGTGTTACTTCCCGATTTGAGCGGTTTGTCTTGCGGACATTGCTTACACCGCGAAAAGAAATTGGGGGCTTTGTTGGCGGCTCCGCTGGTAGTGGACGGCCAAGTGGAGGGTATGCTTTGTTTCGCCGCGCGCGACACGCGCCGCCGGTTTGCAGCCGGCGCAGAAGAGTTTTTAGGGTTGATGGCCCGTTTGCTGGCACTACGCATTGAACTGCGTCAAGCCGATAAATTATTAGGAGCGGCCGCGCGTATGTTTACCCGCACGTTAGACGATTTGCAAGTGCCGGCTTTGCGGGTGGACCCGGACTTTTTGATTACGTATGTCAACGAACCGCTGATGCGTTGGCTTAACCGTAAACGGGAGAGTTTGGTAGGGCGGGAATTATTTTCTTCTTGGATACGGCACGCCGATATTGCGCGCCGTACGTTGCAGGAGACGGTCCGCAACGCCAGCGGCAGCGAACCGTGCCAAGTTAAATGGGAAGTATTGCTCCCCAGCGGTATCTACGAAGAGATGACTTGGGAAGTATTTGTCTGCCGCGGTACAGACGGGGTAATAGAAGGTTATGCCCTAATTGCCCAAACAAGCGAGCGGTAGAAAAGCTATTGAAATTTTCCCAAACGTTTGTTACACTTATAGTAGGGAAGTAGGAATATAAATAAACACCCTTATTGTAGGGGCAGGAGAGAATTATGATCAAGAAATTTTTAGGTTTAATAAGCTTTATGCTTGTAGCTAGTTTGGGTTACGGGGAAAGCATGGACTTTGTGACGGTATTGTCCTCCCCGGTGGGGTCATTTGCTAACTTGGAAACGGCCAACGCGTCTTTCCCTGCAACGGCAAATAAAGTGAACTTTGGTTCACGCTTGTCTTCCGGCGGTACGATTTCTCTTGCCGGGACGACAGGCCCTTCTTTGGGAAAAGTCGTTCTTGATAAAAATGCCGGGTTATCCTCTACAAATGCTAAAGAGGTCCGGGTGCCCGGCGTAAAGATGTCTCACTCCGGGGCATTAAAAGGGGCTAGCTTGTTGGCAGGTACATTTAATATGTCAGGTGCTGAGCTCTCTGAGCTTCAGGTCAAGGGTGCTACCACTACCACGGACGGTCAAGTGTTAATTGATAGTGGTATTACGGTACAGGCGGCTGGGGCTAATAAACTGACGATTAACCGTACCGGCAGTAAAACGGATAATTTTAATAGTGCTACCAATTCCCGCGATGTCATGTGGAGTAATATTTATGCCACCGATTATGACGGCTCGCAGGCCGGTACAAGAGATTATAGCCGGCAATATATATTGAAAGGTAAACCGGTGCGAATCATCAGACCGTATGGGATTGGGATCAATGGATTTACGGGAGCGGGCGTACATATACAACCGGTTCCTGCCGGACAGTGTGGTCAGGAAAAATTGGTCATAGATAATATCGGCTCCTTTGGTTCGGGAATAGAAAAGTGTGATGCAGGTGGCCCGGGCTCCGGTGGTAGTGGTAAATTTTAATTAAATTCCCCGGTGTAGACCGGGGAATTTTTTTAGAACTATTTGTGTTTAACCGCTTTTTTTAATAAAGCGGTTATTTTTTTGTCGGTAGCGGTATTTGTTTTTTTAAGTAGCGTAGTAACTTCTTGGTAGCGTTCAGTAGATAGTTCCGCTTCGTTTTCCAAGAGTAATTGCACAACAGGTAAACGGTGCGTGGCCGCTGCATAAAATAGCGCATTATATCCGCTTTGAGTGGCCAGATTGGGGTTTGCCCCGCGTTTTAACATATAGGTAATCAGGTCGGTGCGCGCCTTTTCGGTCGGATACTTTTGCGTAACCGCCATTAAAAGGGGGGTAGCCCCCAGATCGGTTTGCGTGTTAAGGTCCGCCCCGCGGAAAATGAGCAGTTTGGCGGCCTCGCTATTGCCGTCGCGCGCGGCGATAAATAAAGGGGTCCACTTGTTGGGTGTTTTCCCATTGATATCAAAACCGAGGTCTAATAAATAGTTAATGACGTCCTCGTTGCCGCCGGAAGCCGCCGCGTGCAGGGCGTTAAACTCCATATTGGTATACTCGCGTTCTTCATCGCTAAAGTATAAGGTAAAATCAAGTGGGGCTCCTTCTTGCACATCATCTTTTACGCTGACCAAATCGCCGTAATAAGCATCGGCGATCAAATTTTCGCCGCGGTCCTTAATAAGCGCGGTGTGGTAACTAAGAGCCAAGGTACAGACAATACATACAAGTACGAAAATAACGGTTTTTTTGCTCATGGCCTTATTGTAGCAAAAAAACAGTTTTTTTATTGTCTGCATTTTTCGCTCTGCTTGAAAAAAAGGACTT
>ONAM01000019.1 GCA_900315795.1 Candidatus Avelusimicrobium caledoniensis | reverse complement strand
CCTCACGCCTGCCCCCGGCAAGGGGGGCTTGACATCGTTTTTTTTTTTGCTACATTTTATTAAATGAAACAAAGGAGGTTGTATGAAAAACAAACAAGCGTTTACGCTTATTGAGTTATTAGTAGTTGTGTTAATCATCGGCATATTAGCGGCGGTGGCGGTGCCGCAATATAAATGGGCGGTGGAAAAATCACGTGCGGCCGAAGCTTGGGCCGTTCTTCGCACTTTAAAACAAGCGCAAGAGGCGCGATATATGGCTACGGGAGAATATGCCACCGACATCGCAGATTTAGATATTGATGTCGGGGAAAGCAATTATTATAATTTTTCTATTTCGCAAGGTGCCGTGAGTGCGACGGAGAAAAATATTAAGTACTCGCTGGGGCTCCGTTTATCGTTCGGTGCGTGGAGTGCAGGGGAATATCGGTTTTGTGGATATCCGGCTTCTACTGGTTCGGAGTCTGTTGCCAAGCCATACTGTAAACACTTGGGTGCGGATATGAATCAACAAATCAGTAATACGTGGGTGTTTCCGTAAAAAGACCTTTTCCGCGTCTTCTAATTTGCTAAAATATAGTGACAGTTTTATTTTCAATTAGGAGAAATTCATGAGCTGCGAAAAATGTACCACAGAAGTACAGAATATGTGCTGTGTCTGCAAAGGCGCAAAGCACGACCCGGCCCCGATTCCCGAAGAAGGAAAATGGGTCAAATCTAAACAAATTTCCGACGTGAGCGGTTTTACCCACGGGATCGGTTGGTGCGCCCCGCAACAAGGTGCGTGCAAACTGTCTTTAAACGTCAAAAACGGCGTAATTAAAGAAGCGTTAGTGGAAACGTTGGGTTGCTCCGGCATGACCCACTCGGCTGCTATGGCCGCGGAAATCTTGCCCGGCAAAACGATTTTGGAAGCGTTAAATTCCGACCTCGTTTGCGACGCTATCAACACCGCTATGCGCGAACTTTTCTTGCAAATTGTTTACGGCCGCACGCAAAGTGCGTTTTCCGATGACGGACTGGCCATTGGTGCGGGCTTGGAAGATTTAGGGAAAGGCCACCGCAGCCAAATCGGCACGATGTACGGCACCGAAGCCAAAGGGCCGCGCTATTTGGAAATGGCCGAGGGGTATGTACTCAAAATCGGTTTGGACAAAAACGGAGAAATCATCGGTTATCAATTTGTCAACTTGGGCAAAATGATGGACGCTATTAAAAAAGGCGAAGATCCCAAAACGGCCTACGAGAAAAACATCAGCAAATACGGCCGCTTTGACGAAGCCGTCAAAGTTATTGACCCCCGCAAAGAGTAAGCCCGAGGAGAAAACACTATGATTACGTTTGAAGGATACGAAAGAAGAATTGATAAAATCAATGCCGTACTTAAAGAAAACGGTATTAAATCGTTGGAAGAAGCCAAAGAAATCTGCACCAAAAAAGGCGTAGATGTGGAAGCCATTGTAAAAGGCATTCAACCCATCGCGTTTGAAAACGCCGTCTGGGCGTACACCGTCGGTGCGGCGATTGCTTTTAAAAAAGGCGTAAAAACGGCGGCCGAAGCGGCTGAACAAATCGGCGTGGGCTTGCAAAGTTTCTGTATCCCCGGCTCGGTAGCTGACCAACGTGCCGTAGGTTTGGGCCACGGTAACTTGGGGGCCATGTTACTTCGCGAGGAAACCAAGTGCTTCTGCTTTTTAGCCGGGCATGAAAGTTTTGCCGCGGCGGAAGGGGCTATCGGTATTGCCCGCACCGCTAACAAAGTACGCAAAGAGCCGTTGCGCGTTATTTTAAACGGTTTAGGTAAAGATGCGGCATATATTATTTCGCGCATTAACGGTTTTACATCTGTGGAAACCGAATATAACTACAAAACGGGCGAACTCAAAATCGTCAGCGAAAAAGCGTTTTCCGAAGGCGACCGTGCCAAAGTAAAATGCTACGGAGCTGATGACGTGAACGAAGGCGTAGCCATTATGCGCCACGAAGGCGTGGACGTATCCATTACCGGAAACTCCACCAACCCGACCCGCTTTCAACACCCCGTTGCCGGTACGTACAAAAAATGGGCGACCGAAAACGGTAAAAAATATTTCTCCGTGGCGTCCGGCGGCGGTACAGGCCGCACCTTACACCCGGACAATATGGCCGCCGGCCCTGCCTCCTACGGTATGACCGACACCATGGGCCGCATGCACAGCGACGCGCAATTTGCGGGTTCGTCTTCTGTGCCGGCTCACGTGGAAATGATGGGACTGATCGGTATGGGCAATAACCCGATGGTAGGCGCGACGGTGGCGCTTGCCGTAGCCGTTTCCCAAGCCAAATAAGAACGGCTGTTGTTAACTTCTATAAGCACGCACAAGGGCGCAACTAATCGTTGCGCCCTTGTGTCGTGTTCCCGATAAACAATTTTCCAAATTCTGCCAATTTGCGCGTCCCTTGGGCTTGACGTGCCATTCAGGCACGCCTATGCGCCCAACTTGCCCGCGCAACTTGGAGCGAATTTGAAAAATCATATAAACTTCTACAATATTATTCTTGGGGCGGTGTCATGTAACGGCGGTTGTATGAACTACTGGCCGAGATAAAACTTGTAGCTTATTCCATTTCCGTCATTGTCTTGACTGTTTTCCGTGGGATGTAACGATTGACACGTTTTTTTAGCCAAATCTTTTTGTCCGCGACAAACCCAGTTCTCATAAGCGAAGTACTTTTCAATAGAAGGGGCTTGCGGATGGCCGGAACAGGAAAGAGAGGTGCCTAACCAAATATAACATCGCCAATCATTAAAGCGGGCAAATGTTCCGTCAAAATCGGCTCCGGCGGGGATGTCTATATCTAATTCATCAAAGTTTTCAGCATAATTTCCGTTGGCAATTTTATATACTTGTTGGGCGTTATCTATCGCACGCATAAAAGTAACAATTCCCATGACGCGGGTTTTATTTACCGCCAGTTGGTATTGCGGCAACGCTACCGCCGCCAAAATACCGATAATAAGTACAACGACTAACAGTTCAATCAGTGTAAACGCTTTTACGTTTTTCATGTTGTTTGCTCCTTTATATTTTTACTGTCCCTTTATTATCGTTTTTTTTTTTGATTTGTCAACCCCCTTGCCGGGGACTCCCACACGGGACCCTGCGGGCCGCCAAAGGCATAGGACCTCTGTTTGCTTTTACCGCGCTCTTATACGGTATGGACTTTGTTGCAAAAAAAAGACCGTCGTTTTGACGGTCTATAAAATGGTTTGAGAGGACTTAATTTTATTTTACCCACACGCGCCACGCGGCTATTAAGCCCACCACGCACGATGTGCCAAGCAGGGCAATTATAATTTCCAACACGCGCGGAAACGCAGGTACTTTTTCGCTGGATAATGTGTTAATGCGCGCTTGAAATACCGACGGGGCTACACACCACACTAAATATCCGCCGATACGCCAACCCACCGCTACCGGGCAGAACGTCAGCGCAAGCCCGCCCAACCACAAAATACCCCACAGCCACGCCGGCCACGAGGTCGGTTTGTGCATATATTCGCACGTGCGGTTGATAAGTCCGGCTAGTGTAAAAAATGTCCACCACCCGCCCAAGGTGCGCAAAAAAGCGTTTCCTTTTAAAGGGGTGCCGTCTAAGCGTTTAAAGCCGCGTAACACTTGCCCCCATTGTTTAAATAACCAATAAAATGTAAACAACCCGCCGCTAATAAGCGTAAGTACCAGTTGTGTACGCGGATGCATAAAATAAAAACGGGTGGACAGACCTTCTGTTTTAAGCTCGTTTTTACGTTCGGCGCGTTTTTGGGGGGAAGAATAATCCCACTTAGCTATCGTCAGCGCATACACGGCATACAGAACAGCCAACACGCCTATCATTTCTAATAATCGTTGCATACAATTATTATAAGAAATTTCGCTCTGGGGCGAAAAGCGGAAATTCAAGCGCGGTGTCTCAAAAAATACTAAAATATAAATAATCACAATACTTGCAAGCCCTTGGGCTTTTTGCAAACCCGCGTGTGCGGGGTTTTTTGTGGAAATTTACTGAGGAAAAATTAACTTATTATGAGCAACACCCGCCAAGACGTACGCAACGTGGCTATCATCGCCCACGTGGACCACGGTAAGACGACCGTAGTAGATTCTTTGTTAAAATTCGCCGGAGAATTTAAAGTAAAAGAGGACGAAGCGCAAGATACCGTTTTAGACTCCAACCCGTTGGAGCGCGAACGCGGTATTACGATTTTGGCAAAGTGTACCTCTATCGGCTACAAAGGCCATACGATTAACATTGTTGACACGCCCGGCCACGCCGACTTCGGCAGTGAAGTAGAGCGCGTACTGCGCATGGTAGACGGTGCTATCTTAATGGTAGACGCCGTGGAAGGCCCCATGCCGCAAACGCGCTTTGTGTTGCGTAAAGCATTAGCGCTTGGCTTAAAGCCCATTGTAGTCATCAATAAAATGGACCGCGAACACGTCCGCCCCAGCGAAGTCGTAGACGAAGTATTTAACCTCTTTATGGAACTCGGAGCTACCGATGAGCAATTAGATTTTCCGATTATTTACGCCTCCGGCCGCGCCGGTTGGGCGAGCTTAAAAATGGAAGAACAAGGTAAAGACATTGCCCCGATTTTAGACACCATTTTGTCGCACGTCCCCGCGCCCGAAGCGCGCCCCGATGCGCCTTTGCAAATGCAAGTAACGATGTTGGACTACAACAACTTTTTGGGACACGTTGGTATCGGGCGTATTTTGGCGGGAAAAATTACCAAAGGCCAAACCGTCGCGCTCATCCATAACGACGGATCTGTTACGCAAGCCAAAGCCGCCAAAATTGAACGCTTTTTGGGGCTCGGTAAGGTAGAAGTGGAAAGTGCCTCTGCCGGGGATATCGTTTCTATCGCCGGGTTAGAAGGTGTAGATGTGGGCGATACGCTCTGCCGCCCCGACGCGCTAAACGCACTCCCGCCGCTGACGATTGACGAGCCCACCATGTCTATGGACTTTATGGTCAACGACAGCCCGTTCTCCGGCAAAGAAGGCAAATTTGTAACGAGCCGCCACCTCAAAAACCGTTTGGAAAAAGAAGCACAAACCAACGTCGGCTTAAAAGTGGAACAGTTAGAGGGCGAGGGGAAATTTAAAGTATACGGGCGCGGAGAATTGCACCTGACTATTTTAATTGAAAATATGCGTCGCGAGGGTTTTGAGCTCGCCGTATCTTCCCCCGAAGTGATTTATAAAGAAGAAAACGGACAAATTTTAGAGCCGATGGAGTATTTGGTGTTGGATATTCGCTCCGAATTTCAAGGTGCGGTATTTACCATTTTAGGTACGCGCGCGGCCAAACTGGAAAATATGGTGTCTGAGGGTGAAGAACGCTTGCGGTTGGAATATCTTATTCCGTCACGTGCGTTGCTCGGTTTTAAAAACGAATTTTTAACCAGCACCCGCGGTACGGGTATTATGCACCACAGTTTTAAGGGCTATTTCCCGAAAGTAAATCTACCCGACTTGCGCCGCAACGGCGTGTTAATTGCCAAAGAAGACGGCGAAACAACCCCATACGCGCTCTTTGCATTAGAAGATAACGGGGAGCTCTTTTTGGGCCCCGGCGTGAAAGTGTATGCGGGGGAAATTGTGGGGCAAAATTCGCGCTCTAACGATTTGGTAGTCAACCCGTGCAAAGCCAAACATTTAAGCAATATGAGAAGTAAGGCCAGCGACGAGTCCTATGTGCTCACGCCGCCGCGCACCATGAGCTTGGAACAAGCGGTAGAATATATCGCGCCGGACGAACTGGCTGAAATTACGCCTAAATCCATCCGCTTACGCAAGAAAATCTTATCACACTTACTGCGCAAACGCACCGAACGCGCCAACGAAGAAGAAGAGTAAAGTGGCGTGATGTGTTTTTAGTGAAACCGGCGGACGAAAAATTTGTCCGCCGGTTTTGTCAAAAATAATATTCATCATATCCACTTTTTATAATTGCATTTGGGGTAACAAATTTTGTATTGGAGTTGTTCCAAGTTCTTGCCCCTAATGATTTACAAATTTTGGTTTGAGCGGGTTTTACTTGGCAGCTCGCTCTATTAAAAAGAGTACCGTTATCTAATGCGAATATGTATCTGTATATTAAAGAATAATGTGCGTTGTCTCCACATGCAATAGAGCCATACGTTGAAGAAGGAACGGGTTTAGAAAGACAGCAAAATAAATTATCCGTATGCCCGCACTGACCGTTTAATCCTTGGGTAATAGTCATACCGGCCGGTAAATCTACATCCAATACATCAAACGAATTTGGCCAAGAGCCATTTGCTAAATGATAAGAGACCACTGCTTTAGCAATACTATTTGCTAACGTACGGTAAGTGGCAAAACGAGACTTTTGTACAGCAGCTTGATATTGTGGCACGGCCACCGCCGCCAAAATACCGATGATAAGTACAACCACTAATAATTCAATAAGCGTAAATGCGTTGTTATAACAATTAGAGACGTCATCCTGAACCTGATTCAGGATCTCACCTTGTTGTTGTTTTAGAGAGCGGTGAGATTCCGTATCAAGTACGGAATGACATTTATTTTTATTAACGGCTTTATTTTTTCTTTCCATAAATTTCTCCTTACTGTTTTTTTGTCATTTTTTCCGTCCCTTTATTTTTGTTTTTTTTTTTTGATTTGTCAACCCCCCTTGCCGGGACGGGCATGAGGCCTAGGACCTCTGTTTGCTTATGATGTTATGTTTTGCGAGGGGGACTTCGTGTTATTTTGTAAAAAATCAAAGACCCCGCAAAAACGAGGTTTTTATTTTCGGAAGAGGAGGGATTCGGTCACAAGTCGGCTTACTGACGTGCGCCGCTTGCGACCCCGCCTCGCCATCCTCGCCTTTCGTGCCGTTGGCACTCAAACTCGGATATGTCTGCGGCTTTCTCATCCCTACGCGGCATAAAGCAGTTTATGCCGCTGCCACCTTCCAAAAAATTAAGCCCCGCAAGGGGGCTAAATTTTTTCGGAAGGGGAGGGATTCGAACCCTCGGTAGAGTTGCCCCTACATCAGTTTTCAAGACTGACGCCTTAAACCACTCGGCCACCCTTCCCTTAAAATGAAATGTGCAGTCATGCTGCGTTAAGAAATTGCTACGGCAGAATATATACGTTCCAAATAGCGGTTGTGTGATCTAATGCGGGGTCGCTGCGCCACGTGGCCGTGCCTTGTTGTACACCCTCCAAGTTTAAACACACGCGGTTGGCTAATTCGTTGGCGGAATCAGCCCAACATTCCCGCTGGTTGCGTTTGGTGAAAGTGGGTTCTTCCTTTAGGTATTGGATATAGGCCAACCCTTGTTTGTTGCCTAAAAAGCCGCCGACGGGTTTTTCCGTGGGGCTGATACCAAAAGAATATACGGTACCTTTAGCACACGTGTACGCACCGTCAGAAACAGTGCAACCGTTGATGCCTATATCTAAATTAGAAAGGCCGTTGTCGGGGTATCCGTTCATAGATAAGTGGTAAAGTTCCAAGCTGTTTGCAATCGTTTTTACGTTGGACATCACGGTGCTCAAGCGGCTGTTTAAGACGGCTGTTTTGTATTCGGGTACGGCAATAGCTGCTAACACCCCGATAATCAAAATGGTCGCTAGCATTTCCATGAGTGTAAAACCTTGTTTGTGTAGCATGGGACACCCCTTCGGGAATAATTATACCTTCATTATAGAAGTTTCCTCGTAAAAAGTCCAGTAATTATTTTGCCGGATGCAGTATCATTACGTCGCAGTGAAAATAGTATAATACCTATAAGAGGTATTTTATGAATAGTCCGGCTATTGTGTACCGTTTTCAGAACGGCGTTTATATCAATCTGACCAACCGTTGCCCTAATTTGTGCATGTTTTGTGTCAAAACAAAGTGGAAAATGAATTTTCACGGAAATAATTTGAATTTAGCAGAAGGTGAACCGTCCGCCGGGGAAGTGATTGCTGCCTTAGAGCAGGAGCTTCCTAAAGCTCCGTTTAAAGAAGTTGTTTTCTGCGGCTACGGCGAGCCCACCATGCGTTTGGACGTACTTTTGCTAGTTGCCCAAACACTAAAAGGTTGGCAAGCACAAGCCAAATATCCGCCGTTTCCGGTCCGGCTTAATACCAATGGTTTAGGTAATGTAATCAATCATAAAGACATTGTGAAAGAGTTGGCGGAAGTGGTAGATGTAGTGAATATCAGTTTGAACGCCGCAGATGCGGCTACGTGGCAAAAATTGGTCCGCCCGGAGCCGGAATATAAAGATTGTTACGAGGATGTAGTAGATTTTATCCGCTCGTGCGCAGAGGCCGGATTTAAAAAGGTAGTGGCCAGTTGTGTAGATAAAACCGGGGCTGATCCTAAAGCCGTAGAACAAGTGGCCAAATCGTGCGGGGCACAATTTTATTTGAGGAGTTTTTTAGATGCCCAAGATTAAACGTCCCGGTGTGTTTTTCGCTTTTTTTCTGTTTCTAATGGCTTTAACGCTTACGTGGTTTTTTGTAGAAGCATCCGATTATTACGATTACACCGCTAACGCTATTGAAAACACGGCCTCCATCGCGCCGCTTAATAAAGAAAGCTTGCTCGCCCGTCAAAAAGTTCGCACGCTTGCCTACGATACCGAAGTAAAATACCGCAAATTTTATATTACCGTTCCCGGCGCACAAAAAGTAGAATTGGCCGCCGATTTTAACCGCTGGGGGCAAGACCCCATTGAACTCAAAGCATACCGCAAAGGTTATTTTGAAACGTCTGTTGCACTGACGGCAGGCGAATATAAATACGTTTTTGTAGTGGATGGAGACGACGTGCTAGACCCCATGAACGAAGACCGCCAAACCGTCGGCGGACGGCGGGTGTGTATTAAAACGGTGAAATAATGAAACAAAGAAAAATTATTACTTCCTCGCGCCAAGAAACGCTATCGTTAGCCGCCCGTTTTGCGCGCACGTTGCGTGGTGGGGAAATTATTTTTTTACGCGGGCCTATCGGTGCAGGCAAAACGGTGTTTGTCAAAGGGATTGCCGCCGCTCTGGGGCTTAAAAGTTCGCCCACCAGCGCGAGTTTTAGCTTAATGAAAAAATATCATAATAAGTCGCACCGTTTATTTCATATTGATTTATTCCGGTTGTGCGAGGGAGAAGTGTTTAACCTCGGATTTGAAGAAATGCTGGAAGACGAACAAGCTATTATTTTAGCCGAGTGGCCCGACCCTATTATGCACTTATTACCTCAAGACCGCTTAGAAATGGATTTTGTGTTGCAACAAGGCGACGTGCGAGAAATAAAATTGGCGTCGTTTGGCCGGGTATCGGACCGGTGTTTGGAGGCATTATGCAAAGCAGCAAAGCTGTAACATTAGCTTTAGATACGTCGGGCTCGCCGCTTTTGGTGGCGGTTAAAAACGGTTCGCAACAAGTGGCTCGCCGTCAAAAAGGGATCAAGCAAGAGCGGTTGTTGTTCCCGGTACTAACGCGCGCTTTAACTGCGTGCGCGGCGACTTTGCAAGACGTGAAAAAAATTTGCATTGTGCGCGGGCCGGGGCGTTTTACGGGGATACGTATTGCGTTAACATTTGCCTCTATGATGAAATACTTAAACCATGCGGAAGTTTATGGGGCGACACTTTTTGATATTCTGCGTTGTCAGGCGGAAAGTTCGGCCGCTTTCAAACGCTTTAAAAAACAGCACGAAAACGGGGTGTTGGGGGTTGTGTTGCACGCCTTTAGAGAAGAATATTTTTTACAAATTTTTGACGGTAAAGACAGTAAACCCCTGTGGTTGTCTTGCGAAGAATTACTCGCGCGTTTGGCTACCTATCCGGCACCGCTTTTTTTGGCCGGTAGCGATAAAAACGGCGCAAGTTTGGCTGAATTGACAGGCGGTAAATATCCGCTGGCAGCCGATAAAGATTGCCGCGTCCGTCCGGCTACCCTTTTGGCACTGGCCGAACACGATGCGTGCAAACAAGACGCGTTAGAGCCGCTATATTTAAAACCGGCCCGTTTTGAACTGATAGAACCTAAATGAAATTTCGCACTGCCTACCCTGCCGATTTGCCCGCTTTAGCAGCGATTGAACGTCTGCAACCGCGTTGCGCCCAATGGGGAAAAACCGGATGGAAAACAGAGCTTGCTGATACGTCTGCTTGTGTGTTTTGTGCCGAAGAAAACGGACGTGTCCTTGGGTTTGTGTCGCTACGTTTAGCGGTGGATATCGGCGAGATTTTAAACGTGGGAGTGGACCCGTCTGTTCTGCGCCGGGGAATAGCGGAGCAGTTAGTGGATCTGGCCTTGTCGTGGGCGCGGGAACATGGGGGAAAACAAATCACGTTAGAAGTAGCCGCTACCAATTTGCCGGCGGTGCGGCTGTATCAAAAAGCCGGATTTGTGCAAGTAGGTGTGCGGAAAAAATTTTATGCAAACAATGAAGATGCGCTAATTATGGGGCGTGCATTATGAGATCAATTTTAATCGGGCTTAGTTTATTTGCGACGTTGCCGCTTTTTGCGTTGGAAATTAGCGACGAAGGACGCCGGGAAGCCCAATTGTTTAACACGTATTTGGAAGCTGTTTACAAATACGCGGGCGATGTCCCCCGCGCTTTTTCAGCGTTGCAAAAAGCGTTGGAGCTTGCGCCCGATTCCAAATACCTGCGCCGGTCGTTGGTGTCGCTGGCGATATCCATGAACAAGCCGGAATTGGCACAAGTGTACGCCGATTATATTAACATGGGCGAAAACGAGGCCGAAGATTATGCGGTTTACGCGGCTTACCAACTGCAAACCGGAAACCGGCAAGAGGCGTTAGCGGCCTACGAAAAAGCCGTAGCCCTTATGCCGGAGAATATGGAACTGTTGTACCAGTATTTATTGGTGCTTTCCACAACGGATTTTGACAAAATGATTGCCGTGCTTAAAAAAGTAGCGGTGGACCAACCGGCTATTGCCGCGCAGGCGTATACCCAAATCGGTACTTGGTATATGCGCCGCCAACAAACCGATCAAGCGTTAGTTTACTTTAACAAAGCCATCGTTGCTGACCCGAATGACCCGGCTCCGCGTTTGGCAAAAGCGGATATTTACGAGCGGACTTCCCAATTCTTTTTAATGTTACACGAATTTGAAGAATTAGAAAAAATAGGATACGCTAATGCGGGGGTTTTTTCGCGTATGGGGGCAGTGTTTGCGGTAGTAAAAGATTTTCCCAAAGCAGAGGAATATTTTTTAAAAGCCAAAAAAGCCGATGCGCACGAACCTGCATCCAATTATTTTCTTTCTATGTTTGCCGAGCAAAAGGGGGACTACGCGGCGGCGATTGCTTATTTAAAAGACGGGTCCGATTATTCCACAAATGCCTCACACTGGTTGCAGGTGAGCTTTTTGCAACAAAAATTAAACCAACCGCAAGAAAGTTTAAAAACATTGGCCGAGGCATACAAACGTTTTGAAGATAATGTGGAAATCGGATTTTTCTACGGACTTTTGTTAAACGACCAAAAAGAGTATAAAAAAGCCGCGCACGTGTTTAAGAAATTACTTCAGACCCGCCCCGACTATATAGACGCCCGCTTGCATTATGCGTATGCGTTGGAAAGCTTAAAAAAATATAAAGAAATGGAAACGCAAATTCAGTTTATTTTAAGTAAACAACCCCACCATGCTCCGGCGTTAAACTTGTTGGCGTACAGCTTGGCCGAGCGGGAAACGCGTTTGGACGAAGCACTGGAATTAGTAACCCGCGCACTGGCCGTTTCGCCTAATGACGTGTCGTTTCGCGATACGTTGGGGTGGATATATGTTAAACAGGGTAAATTGCCACAGGCCGAGCAGATTTTTGAATCGCTCTCGCCGGAAATAGTCAACCAATATCCCGAAATTACCTATCATATTGCGGCGTTGCGTTTAGCGCAAGGCCGCACGGAAGAAGGGCTTGAACTCTTAAACCGTGCCCGTACGGGGTGGCCCGCCGCCGAGAAGTTATATAAAAAATTATCGCGCTAGCCAAGATTAGTCTTCTTGACAGACAAGCAAAACACCGCCGGAAAGCGAAACGGTAAAACGCGTGCGGATGGTTTCGTTGCTAAGGGTGCGCGTGATGCCCAAAGATAAACGGGCATTTTTTAGGGGATATTTCAGCCCGCTTAAACTTACTTTGCTACACGCAACAAGCGGCAATAAACTGACCCGCGCACCTACCCGTGCCGGGAATATTTTTTTCTTATGAACCGGAAAGATTTTCCATCCGTCACCCACCCACGTAATATCCAGTTTGCGCGCGTACGGATAGAGTGCCAACAGATTGCCCAGTGAAAAATCTACGCGTCCGCCGCCAAAACCGACGAGCGTACATTTTTTACACCCGTGCTCAAGTAAATAATCAAGCGATTTTTGCAAATCGGTATTATTTTGGTTGTCTACAAAAATCCACTGGGCATGGGGTAATTTTTTGCGGGTTGCCCGGGAAACGGAATCAAAATCGCCAATAACTGCGTGCGGGTAAACTCCGGCGCGCACAGCGGCGTTAGCACCACCGTCTGCGGCTAAAATAAAATCTGCGGTTTGGGCCAGTTGTTTGAGTGTTTTTGCCGGACCGCACGAGCCGTTACCGATCAATAATGCGTGACGAAATGCTTTCATGACGGCTCCTAAAAATCACCAAAATCAGCAAGCTGATACTGACTCCGATGTAAAACGGGTCTACAACCGTAAGCCATTGTTCCGGCACAAAAATACGCCAAAACGTCATTACAACGGCACTGGTTAACGAAGAAACGACAAATAATTTATCGCTGATTTTTCCCGGGTGCAGGTATCCCATTAAAATCGGAATTAACAAGCAGGCGGAAAAATAAGACCCCAAGGTAAGCCAAATTTCCTTAAAACTATCATGAAATAACTGGGCCAGCAGGATAGAAAATGCCCCTACGCAGAAAATAATGATCCGGTTAGATAAAATAACGTTGGTAAAGCGTTTGCGCAGCAAATCAAAGCTGAGCGTGCCGGATGCAATAAACAAAAACGAATTAAGCGTGGATAAGATAATAGATAAAATACCAGCCACAAAAAGTCCGCGCAGTCCCACCGGTAACAATTGCACGGAATAGAAGAAATAAGCTTGCCCCGGCTCTGCATGCGGCAATAAGGCACGCGCATACAACGAGCCGGCTGTCGTGCAAATATCAAAACAAAACCAAATCATCGTAGCAATAATTAAGCCGCGTTTTACCACCAACGGGCTTTTGGCGGCAAAACAGCTTTGGTAGAAACTGGGGTCAATAAGTGTAGCCAGTGCAATAAATCCCCACACAAACGTATTTAACCACGAGTTTCCGCCTGTGAGCGTAAAGTGCGAGGCGGGCAAATTGGCTTTTAAAAAGTCCAGTCCGCCAAACGTATATACCGAAAATACAACTACTAAAAGCACGGCAGTGCACATCACAAAAAATTGCACCAAATCTGAAAATACGACGGAACGGTATCCGCCCCACGCCGTGTACAGACAGGTAAACATCGTGCCGATAGCCATGCCTAACACAACACTAATACCAAAGACCATGTGTAAAAACATACCTAAACTTAACACGTATGCCACGGGGGTGATGTATAAGAAGGTAAACACGGCAGACACTTTGGCAGATTTCGGGCCGAACATTTGACTGGTTAAATCGGGTAGGGTCATGGAATTGTAACGGGCAATTTTATCGGTAATAAAAAAGGCAAAAATTAAATAAGCGATATACCAAAACACGCCTTGTGTTACAAAGTTATAAATGCCGTAATTAAATGTAATTTCGTTAATGCCGAAAATACCGCCGTACCACGTGGCTACCATGGTGGCTACGAAAAGCGGCAGGGTAAGTTGCCGTCCCATGAGTAAATAATCCAGGGTGGTGGGTTTTTCTTTTTGTTGTGAGTGGCGTAGCCGGAAGTGCCCATAGGCCGCCGCCAACGCGGTGGCTAACAACACGGCTCCGAACACTAACCAATCGGCCGTATGAAAATAAGATGCCGTTTGTATTTCGTTAAACATAAGAAAGAAGCTCTGCTTGTCTGAGCCGAGCTTCTTTCATTCTACAAAAAAAACACGTAATGCGGTAGTCCTACTGCCATTTCATAAAGTACGGCGGAATGAGCAGTAAGAACGACAGTAAATACATAGTAATAAGTAGCGGTAACATCCATTTAAGCCACTTCGGGTATGCAATACGCGCAAACCCGATTGCGGCAATCGTTACCGGGTCCGTCGGAATCACCATATTCATCCAACTTCCGCCCAGTTGGAAAGCAAGCACCATCGTTTGGCGCGTAATACCGATTAAATCGGCTAACGGAGCCAAAATCGGCATGGTAAGTACGGCCTTGCTAGATCCGGACGGAATAAAGAAATCAATGACCGTTTGCAACATCATGGAAGCCCACGAAGCAAAAATCGGGTGCAAGTGTTTAATCAGGCCGGACATGGCATTTAACAATGTGTCCAAAATATGACCGTTGTTTGCCACAATTACAATAGCTTGCGCAAAGCACAAGAGCATTGCAATTTCGGCCATACTGCGTACGCCGCTAAAAAACGTGTCGCTAAATTCCTGCATTTTCATTTTGCCCAAAAAACCGCACACGAAACCGAGTCCTAAAAACCAGGCGGCAATCTCGGTGATGTACCAACCGGAATTTTCCCAGTTGAGCCATTTGATTAAATCAATGCCGAATGTGCCGTGTAAAAAGGCACACACTTGCGGTTTAAGCACTCCGGCCACCATGCCCACCATGCCAATACCAAACGCCAATAATACGGCTTTTTGACGTCGGGTAATGTGATACTCCGTTTTATTGAGTTTGAGTTCTTTGCGTTTTTCCTGGTCAAACTCGTAGGTCAAACTTTTCGTCGGGTCTTTAGTAATTTTGCGGGCATATAAGCTCAGCCAGGTGATAATAACCGAAGTGCAAATGACCCAAATAATCAAACGATATCCCAACCCGGAATAAAGCGGCACTTGTGCGATGGCTTGCGCAATACCGACGGTAAACGGGTTGGTAAACGCGGCCGCAAATCCGACGCCGGCCCCCACAAACGGGATCGCCGTGCCTAAGGCCGAGTCATACCCCAACGATAAGGCAAGCGGAATAAAAATCGGCACGAAAATAAGGGCTTCTTCACACATGCCAAAGGTAGCCCCACAGAGTGAAAATACAATTACGCCCAGCGGAATAAACAAAAAGCGCAGTTTGGGTTTGCGTTTAAAAAATTCGCTGGCCGCTTGAATGCCGGCGGCGATGGCTCCTGTCTTTTCAATAATGCCCAACACTCCGCCAATAACAAGTAAAAATACGATGACTTCCGACGTTTTGGAAAAACCTTGTACCGGGGCTTTGAGCAAATCAAATATACCTTGCGGGCTGGCCTCTACCCGGTGATAGGTGCCGGCTACGGCTACTAGCCGCCCGTCGGCGTTTTCCACGCGGTCATACGCGCCGGACGGAACAATCCACGTCAGCGCGGTTACAATAGCCAATACCGATAAGATAATGGCAAACGTATTTAACTTGATTTTAGACAGTACCTTAGACATTTTTTCCTGGGGTTCCTCTTTCTTTTTAATATGTACAACAACAAGTATATATTGTACTAAATACGCTCAAGTATTTCGCCATAATTTTATATACTTTAACTATGTTATACATTGTTCCGACTCCGATTGGTAATTTGCAAGATATTACACTTCGTGCTTTGGAAGTGCTAAAAAGTGCCGATGTGGTGTTTTGTGAAGACACCCGCCGCACGCAAATTTTACTTTCGCATTTTGCGGTCTCTAAACCCACGGTGCGCTATAACGAAAATGACGACCGTTCCGTCTTGCGTTGTGTGGAACAATTAAAAGGGGGAAAAACCGCGGCCCTTGTATCCGATTGCGGCACGCCGTGTATTTCCGATCCGGGGTGGAAGTTGGTAAAAGCCGCCGTAGCGGCCGGAATTAAAGTGTCGTCTTTACCGGGGCCCAGTGCGGTGGCGTGTGCGTTAGCCGGCGCGGGCATTACCGGGGGTGCATTTACCTTTTTAGGTTTTTTGCCGCGCAAGCCCGGCAAAGCCGCTAAGCTGATTGCCAACGCGTATGCGCTTAATGTGCCGGTGGTGTTGTATGAATCACCCTACCGCGTGATTAAAATGTTGGAACTGATTGCCAAAACCTTGGGCGAAAATACGCCTCTGGTTATTGCGCGGGAATTATCCAAAGTATATGAAGAGTGGTTGCGTGGCACGGCAAGTGAACTGATAAAAACACTGTCCGCCCGCCCAAAAGTACAAGGCGAATTTGTATTGATTATAGACCGTCCTGCCACCGCAGACAAGGAAGAAGCCGATGAAAACCCGTATTTTTAAGACCGCTGATTTAACGGCGGAGGAGCTGGCCCGCTATGCCCGGGAAATTGAGCAAGGTGCGTTAGCGGTCGTGCCGACCGATACGGTATACGGCATCGGTACAGGGGCCTTTGCCGAGGACAGCATCCAAAAAATTTACCAACTTAAAAACCGCCCGGCGACCAGTCCGCTGCAATTGCTCACAGGTAGTCTAGAGCAAACACGCCAAGCGGCGCAATTTTCAAGCGGGGCCGAAAAACTGGCCCGTGCATTTTGGCCGGGCGGACTAACGCTTATTTTGACGCCCACAGATGCCGGTAAACCGCTACTGCGCGGATTTGCGGGGTTAGGTTTTCGTGTACCGGGGAATATATTTTTGGTAGAATTACTACGGAAGATGTCTGTGCCGATGGCTTGCACCAGTGCTAATTTGCACGGGCAAAACGTGATTACGGACGAAAAAATTTTGATAGATACCTTTGACGGTAAAGTAGATTATATTTTTGGAGCGGGCGTATTAAGCCCGGTAGCATCTAGCGTAGTAGATATGACGGGGGCACCGCGGTTACTGCGCGAGGGGACGATCAAACGCCGTGCACTGGAAGATGTGTTAGGAAGTGCCGTCAAATAAAGGAGAGTAGATTATGGTAGGTACACCTTGGCAAATGGTAGTAGCGTATGTGGTAATTATTGCGTCGTCGTTGTCGTTGCTGACGTATTGGATCACAAAAAAATTTGTGCTTCGTAAAATGAACCGTACGATTATGAAAGCCGAGCATAATTACCAACAGCAAATTGCTTCTTTGCAAATGCAACTTTCCGGTAAAGTAACGGTACTGGAAGGAATGGTTAACAAATTGCGCTTATCCAACCAAGAGCTTACACGGTTAAACGAAATTCGTTCTAAATTTATGTCCATTGTCGCGCACGACTTGCGCCAACCGCTTTCTTCTATTCAAGGGTTCGCTTCCGTGCTGATGATGGACGGCCCGCAAGGATCCGGCAATAACGACCAAATTGCCCTTAACAATATTTTAAAAGCTACCGACAATATGAATATGCTGATGGCGGACCTGATGGATATTTCCATGATTGAGTCGGGCCGGTTTAAAATGGACGGACAGCCGTTTACGTTTAATACACTTGTGTCCGACGTTGTTACGTTGCAAGCGGTGAACGCGCAAAAGAAAGGTATTTTCTTGCAAAAATACGATTATCCCAAAGATATTACGGTAACGGCCGACCGGTTCCGCTTATCGCAAGTGCTTAGTAATTTAATCGGTAACGCTATTAAATTTGCGCCGCAAGGCGGGCGGGTAGAAGTAAGTTATTACGACGAGGACCCGTATTTGGTCTGCCGCGTGAGCGACAACGGCCCCGGTATTTTACATACCGAAAAAGAAAAAATCTTCCAAAAATTCCACCAGTCCGATAACAACCGCAACTTGAAAAAACAGGGTTGGGGCTTGGGCTTATCTATCGCACAGGAAATTGTCAACGCACACGGCGGGGAAATTGGCGTAGAAAGTGCCGGGCTTGGGCAAGGGGCGATGTTTTGGTTTGCGTTCCCCAAAGTGCCGGTGGCTTCCCCGGCCAAACCTACGGTGTAGAATTTCTTACAGTTTGTTGGTATCGGCGGCACGAACACTCTGTTTGTGCCGCCTTTTTGTGGTGCCGTGGAGCGGCATTCTTTTGCGAGCTTTTCTGATGTCAGAAAAGCGGACGGGGCTTGTTGCATTGCAAAGTAACAACGCAAAAAGAGTGTGGCTCTAATTAAGTGGAAGATGACTCCCCATTTGCCTGCCCCCGGCAAAAACAACGAAAGTACCGTCAATGAAATTCCCTATTGCTAAAATATCGCATTAAAAGCAAACAGAGGTCCTAGGCCTCACGCCTGGGCCCGGCAAGGGCCTTGACATCGTTTTTTTTTTTGCTACATTTTATTTAATGAAACAAAGGAGGAATTTGTATGGAAAAGAAAAGATGTTTAACAGGTTGTTTAAAAGAAAACAAAAATAAATGTCATTCCAAACTTGATGTGGAATCTCACCACTTTCTAAAACGACAACAAGGTGAGATCCTGAATCAAGTTCAGGATGACGTCTTTTTTTACAACAACGCATTTACGCTTATTGAATTATTAGTCGTTGTTCTTATCATCGGTATACTCGCCGCCGTAGCGTTGCCGCAGTATAGAGTAGCGGTGGAAAAAGCGCGTGCCACCGAGGCACTAACAATCTTAAAAAGCGTTAAAGACGCCGAGGAACGGTATTATTTAGCCAACGGAAATTATGTAGAGTCTTTTGAATCATTAGATGTGGATATCCCCGGTACTGTGGTATCGGATATCCAAATTGATTTACCGGGCCAATGGAGTATATTGGTGTCCTCACTAAGTTATACTTATGCCATGCGTAAGTCAAAAGCCAATTCTTTTGTTTTTTACTATGAACATGTAAGTAGCGGTTTTGTAAATAAAAAATCTTGTCAGGCACAACAAGATAACAATCTAGCCAACCAAGTGTGTAAAAGTTTGGGAGGAACGAATCCGTCCAATCAAACATGCGCCATTGGTGCTTGTACGGTTTATCAGTTGCCCTAATAAATAACTCCCGCGCTTGGCCTGTGCGGCAAATAGCGGGAGTTTTACAATTTATAGACGGCCGATACCCCAGATTCTGTCAGCCCTTGCGGGCCGGATAACCATTACTCTAGGCGGCCTACTTGGTCGCGAACGCGGGCTACGTATGGACCGGCTTGGCCTTGCTCCGTGCGGGGTTTACCCTGCCGCGTTTGTTGCCAAACGCGCGGTGCGCTCTTACCGCACCTTTTCACCCTTACCCTTGCGGGCGGTATATTTTCTGTGGCACTTTCCTTCCGACGGAATTTTCGCTCCGTCAGCCCGCTCTTTCAAGCGGCGCACTGCCCTGTGGAGTCCGGAAGTTCCTCCCCTGTCATTAAAACAAGAGCGGTTATCTAGCCGTCCTTTTATATTGTATCAAATTAGAAATTGCCGAATAAATCGGGTTGGTGTGGCTTTTTGGCTTTTTTTTCTTCGCGCACCACCGGTTTAACTTCCACACCGTTGACGGTGTTTTTTTGTGTAGGTGCGGATAAAATTTCATCATCTTCCGGCAGATTTTCAATCGGGTTAAAGCCGAGAGATTTTTTAGCATCCATGGCTTTGTTGGCTAAAGCGTCGGGGGCTTTGTTAAATTCGCGCAAGACGTGTTTGATGTGAATGGTAAACGGCTCAGCCAGGCGGCGGATGACTTGCATGCGCGCGGCTAAATCGGGGTTTTTAATCTTATATTCGCCCAAAAATTGTTTGACCAATAACAGCGAGTCCGACTCAATAAACAGTTCTGTGGCCCCCAATTCTTTTGCTTTGATAAGCGCAAGTTTCAGCGCGGTATATTCGGCTTGGTTGTTGGTGCAGTGGGGCATGAAGTGCCCCTCTTGCGACAAGATTTTACCTTGCCTGTCGCAAATCACATACGCCGATGCTCCCGGGCCGGGATTTCCGCGCGAGCCGCCGTCTATATTTATTTTCACTTGCATAAAATTATTTTACAAAATTTGTTTTTTCGTCGGACAAAAATTTTGCTTGACATCGTTTTTTTTTTTGCTACATTTTGTTTAATGATAAAAAGGAGGAGTTTTTATGGAAAAAGAAAATCAAAAAAGTTTGTCATGCCGGAATGTTTTTATCCGGCATCTTCGTATTTTTGTTTCTGATGGGATGGTTAACGAGCGAGAGAAAATCAGAAGATCCCGGATTACAAATTTCCGGGATGACAAATCTTTATGTTATAACGGAAAAGCATTTACGCTTATTGAATTATTAGTGGTTGTTCTGATCATTGGCATTTTGGCTGCCGTGGCCGTGCCGCAATATGAGAAAGCGATATGGAAAAGCCGCGGTGCACAATTGTCCACTTTGGCAAAAAATTTATCCATGGCTCAAGAAACTTATTTTATGGCCAATGGCGATTATGCTAAATCGTTCGGAGAATTGGACTTAGGATTTGATAATTTGGATCCTCAAGAAACATCTGTCTTGGAGTTATCAGTACCTTCTACCGATGCAATACGTGGTAATGATATGTTTGAATTGGCAATCAACGCGCTTTCCAACTCAAGTTCTAATTTTGTTCTATCTATGGCACAATTTAAAACTGGTCCTTATAAAGACGCAGGGTATGTTTTTGTTCACCGTCATGTTAATTTTCCCAATTTAGAAGGAAAATTCTTATGTTTTGAAAAAGGTCATTTAAACGGAAAATTTTGTACTAAAGTAATGGGGATAACTACTACTCCCCTTTATACCGGAACTTCGCGTTACTATTAACTCATAAAAAACCCGCTCGTGTTGAGCGGGTTTTTTGTGGCTTGCTTATTTATCTTAAAACAGCAATACTTTTAATTCATACGCAATTGCCGAGATCAGCGCGGCGGCGGGAATGGTAATAAACCACGCCCACACAATGCGTTTGGCTACGCCCCAATGTACGCCCGATAAACGGCGCAACGCACCGATACCGACGATAGAGCCCGTAATCGTGTGCGTAGTGCTCACCGGGATACCTAGAAAAGACGCGAAGAAAATAGAAATACCCGCGGCCGACTCGGCGCAAAAACCGTCCACCGGGCGAAGGCGCGTAATTTTTTGTCCCATGGTTTTAACAATGCGCCAACCGCCGGAGAGCGTACCCAGTGCAATCGCACCTTGGCAGATAATTACTACGGAAAGCGGCACGACAAATTCGCCCGCGCGTATGGCGGCTAATTCTTGGTGAGAATAGAAAAACTCTTGCAAGGGGGCTACTTCCGCTCCGGCTAAACCGCCGACGAGTAACATGCTGATAATACCCATCGTTTTTTGCGCGTCGTTACCACCGTAGCCGAGTGAATAAGCGGCGGCGGAAAAAAGTTCTGCCCGGCGGAAAAAACCGTCCACTCTGGAGGGTTTAAAGTTGTTGGCGATATTAAATACGATAATTCCGATCACCGTGCTGAGAATAAACCCTAACATCGGCGATATAAAAATAAACGCGACCGTTTTAAAAATACCGCTTGCCACCAGTGCGCTTGTGCCTCCTTTTAAAAAGCCCGCGCCGATAAGTCCGCCGATAAGCGCGTGCGAAGAACTGGACGGCAACCCAAACCACCACGTAATTAAGTTCCAGCCGCAAGCTCCCACAAGTGCGCCAAATACTAAGTTTGCGTCAATAAATTGCGTGTAAATGATACCCGATCCAACGGTTTTGGCTACCGCGGTGCCGAAAATCAAAAAGGCAACGAAGTTAAAAAACGCCGCCCACCACACCGCCAAACGCGGGGAAAGCACCCGCGTGGAAATGACGGTGGAAACCGCGTTGGCCGCGTCGTGAAAGCCGTTTAGATAATCAAAAAACAGCGCGAGAAGAATTAAAAAAATAATCCAAGCCATATTTTGCCTTAGTTATTTTTGACCAAAATAGATTCCACCATGTTGGCGACGTGTTCGCAATAGTCGGTGGTGCTTTCGGCAATTTCGTACAACTCTTTTTGTTTGATCACCATAATCGGGTCTTTTTCGTGTTCAAACAAATACGAAATAGCTTCGTCGTGCAGAACGTCACTTTCGTTTTCCAAACGGTTGATTTCCACGCATTGGCGCAACGTTTCGGTCATGCTCTTTTTGTGGCGTAACGTGGCGAGTGCTTTTTGCAACGCCTTGGTGGTTTGCTCTAAAGTAGCAGCCAATTTTTTGCTATATTCCGTCGGTTTTGAAATTTTATACAAATAGAAGTGATTGACCAACAGATACAGATTGTCCACAATATCGTCCATGCGGTTGGCAAGGGCTAAAATATCTTCACGGTCAAAGGGCGTGATAAATGTTTCGTTTAGTTTGTTAATAGTCGTGTGGGTTAATTCGTCGCCGTAGTGTTCAAACTCGTGCATTTTGCGCACGTTTTCGGGCGTGAAGCCGCCTTCTTCGGCTAATTTGCGGTAGAACTCTGCCGCGCGGACAATATTTTCCGCTTGTTTATCAAACAGATCAAAGAACTTATCTTCTTTCGGTAAAAACATGGGGTTTATCTCCTTTTTTATTTTAAATAAAACGCCCGTTTGACAACAAACAAACGGGCGCGTAAATCATTGTTTAATTGCTTTTAACAACTGCTCAGGCACGTTTATAGCCGCTTTTAACAACTCGGGTTTTTGTTTCGCTTGTTCTACAAACGCCGCATCACGCAGTTTGTTGCGGTAATCTTTTTCTTGGAAGATATACCGGAATTTCGTGTAAACGTCGTATTTCCCTTCCAAAATAGCTACAATATCTTGCACCCCTACAATTTCTTCATCGGTAGGAATTAAGAAAATTTTAACTTTGGACTCCGGCGCAGAAAGTAAGCATTCCACCTTATTAGTGTTGGCGACTTCGTTGCGCTCTTTGTCTAAGATAATACCAAAATTCTCTAAGCCCGCTAACGAGCGCGCGCGTACGTCCGGGTCGCGCTCGCCGATACCGGCCGTGAAAACGATACAATCTAAACTACCCAGCTCGGCCATGTACGCACCGAGGTATTTTTTAATGCGATGGGCTTGTACTTGGGCGGCCATTTCGCACAGTTCGTCGCCCTCGTCAATGCCTTTGCGCACATCGCGCTGGTCGGAAAAGCGGTCGCCGGTGAGAGCATACATACCGCTTTTTTTGTTCAAAATCGGGTACATTTCTTCGGGCGACATGTTGAGCTTTTTCATCATGTAAAAACATGCAGACGGGTCAATATCTCCCGAGCGCGAGCCCATGACGAGCCCCTCTAACGGCGTAAGGCCCATGCTTGTATCAATACAGCGGCCCTTTTTTACGGCGGTCAAGCTGGCCCCCGCGCCTAAGTGGCAGACGATCGTGTTGAGTTCTTCCACCGGGCGGTCCATTAAAACAGCCGCGCGGCGGGAGGTGTATAACACAGATGAGCCGTGGAAACCGTATTTGCGTACGGCGTAATCGGTGTACCACTTGCGCGGTAACGCGTACATATAGGCCTCGGGCTCCATGGTTTGGTGGAACGCGGTGTCCATCACGCACACATGTGTGACGTTAGGAAGTAATGCGCGCGCGGCTTCAATACCCATAATGTGGGCCGGGTTGTGTAAGGGCGCGAGGTCGGAAATGTTGCGCAGTTCGTCAATCACGCTTTGGTCCACGACCACCGATTTAGCAAATTTTCCGCCGTGTACGATGCGGTGGCCGACGGCACTAATCACGTTGACATCTTCAATGACGCCGTGCTGTTTGTCGGTTAAGGTTTTGATAACTAAATTGATCGCTTCTTTGTGGTCTTTGCAATTTTGGTTGATTTCATATTCCGGGAAACCGGGGCGGTTTTGGGTAAGACGCGTACCGTCAATGCCGATACGTTCCACGCCGCCGGCGCATAAACTTTTTTTCTGGTCCCAATCATAGACGCTGTATTTTACAGAAGAACTGCCGCAGTTTAAAAACAATATAATCATGTGTTTATCCTTAATGCCCCACGGGGGGAAAATTCCTTCATCCTTATTGTACTAAAAAAGAGGGAGCCGTTGCAGGGTGCCCTACATTGTTTTCCTCTTACCCGTTCCGCCCGTGCGGCGAGCACCCCGGCAAGCCCAACGAAAGCACCGTCAATGAAATTGCCTGCCCCCGGCAAGGGGGGCTTGACATCGTTTTTTTTTTTGCTACATTTTATTTGTTGGTTAAAACGATCCAAGGAGAATAATATGAAAAACAAACAAGCATTTACGCTTATTGAACTTTTAGTGGTTGTTCTTATCATCGGTATTTTAGCGGCGGTGGCTCTGCCGCAATATCGTATGGCGGTGGCCAAAGCGCGCTATGCAAACGTAAAAGTGTTAGCGGAAAGTTTAGCGCAAGCCGAAGAACGATATTATTTAGCCAACGGCAGTTATACATTCAATTTAGACGACTTGGATATTGACGCGCCCGGTACAGATACAGATGATAGAGGTAATGTAATTGACTCCGATTGGGGCAGATGTTTTATCAATAGTTCGGGCCTTATTTGCGGTGGGAAAAACACAGATTTTGATCTATTCATTGTTCCACAACACATGGTTGATAATGGTGGTGAGAAATTTTGTCGCGCAAAGGGAACTAATGGTGGTAACGATTGGCGGGCTAAATTTTGCAAGGCGGAAACGGGAGCAACTGTCTATTTTAGTAAAGGGTCGGAAGAAGAACCCTTTATTATGTATCGTTACCAATAACAAAACCGATGACAAAAAAACCCGCCCAAGCAGAGCGGGTTTTTTGTAGCAATTGATTTAACTAAAAAGCGGATTTGGCTTTTTTCATTTCTGCGTCGCGCTTGTAGAGCCGTTTGAGTTCTTTTTCTAACAAGCTTGGCGGCACGTTGCCCGCTTGGAATAGTTTAGCGTTAAAATCGGCCTCGTTAAATTTCTTGCCGTATTTTTTGCTAAACGTGCGGTGTGCGTTTTCCAATGCGTCCAACCCGATAAAATAGCTCACGGCCTTGCCGGGCTCGGCCGAGACTTGTTTAAGCATTTGTTCGGCTTGTTCTTCGTTTAACCCGTGGGTTTGCGTAAGGAAAGACAGCGCATCTGCGTACGAGTATTGGCGGGTTTGCAATTTGGCATCCACAAATGCCGCCAACGCGTGGATATATTCATCCCACGCTAAGAATAAAAGTTCTTCGTCTAATGTTATATATCCTTTTTCTTTGGCTAAGCGTTTGGCATAAGCGGCCCAACCGTTTTGCATACTGGCTGACGGATACAAGCGGCGCACCTTGCTGTTTTTCAATGTATTTTGGGCTTGGTAATAGCGGCCGGGAACAAGCTCGCCGCTGATCATCAGCTTGCGCGTAAGCGGGTTGAAATCTTGATTCCACTGTTCTTGCTGAGCCGTTGCATTACCCGACGGGATACGTACCAAAAAATCGGACCGCGGCGTCAGTTGGTTGCCAAACGGCGGTACAAACAAATAGGCAAGCGTGTACGCATAATATTGTGGCAACGGCGAAATTCTGAAATCAGCTATTTGCGTGGGCAGAGCCCCTTGCTGCGTCAGTAATTCTTGCGCGCTTTGGGCTTGACTAGCCAGCGTTTGTAGCAAATTTTCGTCCTGTTCTGCCGTTAAGAAAGGTTTAGCGACGGCGTAAAAATCTTGTGCGTTACGCATCTCTAATTTTTTAGATTTTTTCTTCTTAGTAGGTTTAACCGGTTTGGCCGGGGCGGTTTGTTGGGCATCTTCCCCGTCTACAACAGTCACTTCGCTTGCCTCTTCTTGTGCTAAAAAGGGCTCTAACGCTTGGGTCAGTTCTGTTTGCGAAGCGGCAACCGTTTGCTCTAATTCTTTGATAAATAGGGCGGTTTTTTTGCCGCTCCATTGGTAGCGGTTTTTAAGTACGGTAAAATAGCTGTCTTGCCCGAGCCGGAAATCTTGCGTTGATTCTTTTTGTGAAAGTTGCTTAAACAAATCAAACATTTTTTTCACGGCTTGTTTGGCATTATAAACGGTCCGTTTGGCTTGGTTGACGGCATCTTGGTCGTTGGGGTCGGGTTGGAGGGCGGTTTCCCACTCGTCGGCAGATAAATAAGCGTAATACGCTTTTTCCATAGCCAGTTGTGCTAAATACGGTGCTACATTGGACAAATTTTCCTCGGCTTGTTGCGCCACTTGCGTTAGTTGGTTTAAACGTGCGGTCAGGTCCAAGCGTTGACGCACGGCACTTTCTGCCGGTTTAGCGATTAAGTCGTAAATCGCATCAAGGGCTTGGGTGTAATAAAGCGGGTCGCGTTGAAAACGGTTTTGTTCTTCTTGCCAAATGGCATCATTGACGGCGCCGAGTAATAATTCGCGGTCAATTTGCTTAGCTTGGGAAAGTTGCTTAGGGTCAATTTGTTCCAGCGACTCTTTGACCGAGCGCAACACGGTAAGCATTTGGGCGCTTTGCCGCGGGGTGCGGGAGGTTAAGCTTTCGTTGGCGGATGCAAACCCTAGCCGGGTGGCTTGTTCGGGTTGGAAAGAAAGCAAAACGGACGCATAGCGGCTAGCCGCTTCGTCCAGTAAATTATCGGTAAGCAAGGTGTCTATGTTATCAAACTCAAATGAGGATTGCGCTTGGGCGTTGGTGGCCAGACAAAGCCCGGCACACAAAACACCTAATGTAACAGATTTGTAATTCATGGTGTAAATTCCTTATATATGTGGGTATAACGACACTTTATTGTATCGTTTACGGGGGGGATTGTCAAATGGGGGGTGTGCAAAGCGTTTGGTAAATATGTTATAATAAGTACATCTTCGGGCCATTAGCTCAGTTGGTAGAGCAGACGCCTCTTAAGCGTAAGGTCGTGAGTTCGAGCCTCACATGGCCCACTTTTTGCAGTTCCAACTTAAAATTAAACCAACACGGACGGATGGCGGAATTGGTAGACGCGTACGCCTTAGGAGCGTATGGAGTAATCCGTGAGGGTTCGAGTCCCTCTCCGTCCATATTTATCCGGTTCGTCCGGTGAGTAAGGAGAATAAGATGTCCATTTTCAAAACCGCTCAAGCGGGGGAAGTAAAAACCAAACAACTCAGCAAAGAAGGTTGCCGCGTAACTCTATCGGTAGAAGCCGCCCCCAGCTTAGTCGCCAAAGGTTTCCAAAACGCCGCCGTGCAAGTACAATCGCGCGCCCAAATGCAGGGTTTCCGCGCCGGAAAAGTACCGCTTGATTTAGTCAAACAAAATTTTGCCGGACACATTAAAGAACGTGCGTTAGATTTAACGGTCAAAGCCGCTATCGGCGCCGCTGTTAGCGACGCTAAATTAGATGCCGTAGGCATGCCCACGCTGACCAAGGCCGATTTTGCTAACTTCAAAGATAACGCCGCTTTTACGTTTGAAATGGCCGTGGACGTTGCCCCGGAATTTGACGTAAAAGATTACAAAGGTATTGAAATTACCAAAAAAGCCGACACCGCTACCGATAACGACGTAACCGAAAACTTAAACCGCGTGTTAGACGCAAACGCCCGCTTGGAAAGTGCCAAAGACGGCGCCGTCATTGACGATAAATGCTACGCCGTTATTCACTACACCGGCAAACGCAACGGACAAGATGATTATAAACTCAGCGCCGATAGCGAACTGGTAGATATGTCTGCCCCGCAAACGATGCCCGGCTTAGCCGAAGCATTGAAAGGCCTTAAAAAAGGCGACGTCAAAGACGTGGAAGCCAAAGACGGTAACGATACGGTTTCGTACCACGTAACGGTAGATGATATTAAAAACAAAATCGTGCCGAACTTGGACGACAATTTTGCTAAAGACATGGGCTTTGAAACCTTGGACGAACTGAAAAAGAAAGTCAAAGAAAGTTTAGACGCCGAGGCCAAACAAAACTCCCAGCGCGACGAAGTCGCCCAAATTGAAAACCACCTCGTTAAAATGAATAATTTTGACTTGCCGCAAAGCTTGGTGGAAGAATATACCGAATCGTCTTTACACAATTTTGTGCACAACATGACGCAAATTAAACCCGAACAACTCACCGCCGAGCAACACAAAGCGTTTGAAGAACGCATCCGCCCGACGGTAGAAAAAGATTTGCGCATCGGATATATCGTGCACGCAATTGCCAAAAAAGAAAACTTGCAAGCCACCGATGCCGATTGGAAAGCCGAGTTAGACAAGAGCTTGTCCTCCTCGCAAAACAAATCGGACGAGAAGAAAATCAAAGCGTTTTTTGACGAGCGCAAAGAGCACATCTTGGCCACGCTCACGGAGCGCAAAGTATTTGACTTCTTAAAAGCGCAAGCAAGCTACAAATAATTGGTGCGCGCTTTGGCGCGTGCGAAAAAAATCGTTTTTTTAAGGGCGCGTTTGCGCCTGTGAGACAAACGGTTTTAACCTCAAAAATAAGGGCGGCCTAACAAGCCGCCCTGAATTATTTACGGTTTGCCCGACAATTATTTTTTGTATGAATTGACCAAACGGCGGAGGTCGTCTCTGTGACGGTTGGGCCCCCACGTTGCCACATCAAACGCGTCGCGGCCGTGGTCATCCATCATATAAGGGTCGGCTCCGTGTTCCAGTAGCAGTTTGGTCAAGGCAAAATTGGACGCGTCAAGTGCCAGTATAAGTGCCGTCGCATAATGGTGGTTTCGTAGATTGACCTCGGCCCCGTTTTTAAGGAGCAAGGTGGCCAGATCTACCAGGGCCTTGGTTTTCTCTTCATCGGCCTTATACCCTGCGTTGGCAATATACATGAGTTTTGTCCACCCATCCTCCTCTTGGTGGTTCGGATCCGCTCCCTTATCAAGCAGTAGTTTGGCAATTTTTTCGTTATTCGTGCGCATAAGAGCCGTGAAACCTTTGGCATCTTGCAGGTCCACTTTGGCCCCGTTGTCAAGCAAGAATTTGACCATATCGTAGTTGCCTTTTTGGGCGGCCATAATAAGCGGAGTTTTGCTCAAGCGATCAGGCATATTGATATCCGCCCCATTTTGAAGGATCTCTTTTACGGTTTTCAAGTTACCTAGCTCTACGGCACCAGTGAGCAATGTTGTACCGTCAAGGAAGAAGGAATTGATCTCCGCCCCTCTTGCAATTAACGGCTTGATAAGATCACTTTCATTGCGGTAAATGGCCACATTCAACGCCCGTTGCGCGGCCTCTTGAGGTGTTCGTTGATACTCAACGCCTCTCCGTATCTTGATTCTTTGCTCCGCAATAGCCCGCTCTACCCGTAACTTTAGACCGGGATCAATAGACGTTTGGGCGATTTTAACGGCACCTTTCCCGCCTTTGACGGCACGCGCCGCACCCTTGACAAATCCTTGCGCTTGAGACACCGCCGGCAAACACACGGCAAGTGCCGAAAGCGCGATTAAATACGGTAGTTTTTTATTCATACTGTTTTTTTATACTCCTGTTGTGAATTTTCCTACACTTAAATTTTACTTGTTTTTTTTTTCTAGCAAGGGCCTTTGGGCCTAGAGAGTGCCTAGGTCCAATGGTTTACCCGGTTGATTATGCTATAATGAGTATATGAGGAACTATTTGATTTTGGGGATATTTTCAGTTGTTTTTGGTTTTGCGTTGCCGCTTGGCGCGCAAGTGTCGGGGAGCGCGGACGCACAACCGTCGTTTACGCAGACGGGCACGAAATCTACCCTAGCCGCTACGCGCTTTACCGGAAATTTAAACGAAGCTGTTTTGTATAACAGCGTCATGGACTACTCGTTGCCTAACGGTATTAAATCAATCAGCCAAAAATGCTTAGCCGGAGAAATAGACGAGTGCTACTTTGCACTCAAAACATACGAAAATTCTTCGGACCCAAAAGAGGCGGCCGCGGCTAATTTGGAGTTGGCTGTTTTGTCTATGCAACGCGGACTTGTTAAAAAGGCACTTGAGCATATTGCCAAAGCTGTGGAACTCAACCCCGACGATCCTTTTATCCAGCTTACGCAAGGGTGGTTACTGCTCGGCGCGGGGAAATACAAAAAAGCACGCAAAGCGTTTGAAGATTTATTTTATCTCACCGCCGATTTTGAATATGTTTCCTCTGCTAAATTAGGCACGGCGTTGGCGTGGTATTTTGGCGGAAATAAAGAGAAAGCCGCCTTGGAGCTCCAATATCTTTATACGTCTAACCCGTATGCGATTTCGTTTGTGTCTTATATGTTAGGGCGGATAGCAAGCGAAGTTAAAAACGGTAAAAAATTAGCTCCGGTGTTTTTGCAACAATCGTTATCACACGACGAGAAAAATTATCCGGCCGCCGAACTTTTTGCAAAACTCGCCGAAAAAGATAAAAACCCCTTGCGCGCTTGGCAGTTTTACGCGACGCTTTACAGTTTAGATACCCGCAACAAAGAGTTAGCCGAAAAAGTACAAGAGTACGCCCAAGAACTGGGCGATAAAAGTATTGACTACCTGTTTTATCTGCGTTTAGAACAACCCATTGTGCACGTGATGACTTCCACCGCTTCGCCGCTTGTCAAAATGGCCTTATATGCCAACGCCGAACACATCCCGCAAGCGTTGCAATCAATTGCGGTAAGCGGTTCGGGTACTACGGTAATTTCTGACGAGAAACACGGCCAAGTGTTGCGTATCCCCGCGTATGTGGAAAAGACGGTTGTGTTTAACCCGCTAACGGGCGGGGTGGATGTAAAGGATAATCGCGGACACGTAGAATTTTCCGCCAAGCGTCCGTTTACGTTTACGTTAGAAAAAGATAAATATACGCTACTTATCCGAAACGCACGGGCCGAAACGATGTTTGCGGCTAACTTAAGCGATAAAGAATTAAAAGGTGCTTTGCAGGTAATACCGACCGAAAACGGCTTTAAACTGATTAACAACGTAGCGTCGGAAGATTTAGTGCCGGCTCTATTGGCTACACAGGCGCAAAATATCAAGCACGAGGCAGCCTTAAAAGCGTTATCGGTGGTGTTCCGCTCGGCCTTGTTAGATGCTGTTGAAAACAGCAAAAACGCCGCGTATCATATTACAGATAACGATGATAAATTCCATTTTGAAGGTATCAATTTGATTTTTAAAAATTTGTTGGAGGCCTCTAAATCTTCCAGCCATGTGCGTCTGTCGCGCGCGCAAGCCGGTTTTTATACCGACTGCGGCGTGGTAACCGCAGACGGACTGGAAAATACGGCCTCTAAACCGGGTTATACGTTCTCGCCCGCAAACGTCAGCAAATATATCCTGTCTAATCCTCCCGAGGATTTATATTCCCGCCCGCAAGATTTGACCCAGTGGGCCGGCATCAAATGGATGTATTTGTACGACGCTAAAGAGATTACGGACCGTCTGGCCTATTACACGCAAAACATCGGCAAATTACGGGCTGTAACGCCTGTGCTTTTCTCGCCCACCGGGCGTATTTTGTCGCTACGTTTTGAGGGAACAAAGGGCTCTTACGAAACCAAAAACCCGCAGGAAACCGCGTTTATCTTAAGCGCGGGGACAATGCGCTCCAACCTGTTTGATATCGTGCCATTATACAAGGGAAAAAATATCAAAAGCGTCTTGGTGCGCGGTTATGATACGGGGTTAGGCGTGGGGCTTTGTTTGCGCGGCGCGGACGGACTAGCCAAACAAGGTGCGGACTATATGGCCATTATTAAATATTATTTCCCGCAGGCGCGCATCTTAAACACAAAAACAGGAACGGTGAACTAAATGGAAAAAACAAAAATTCTGTACTTCATTACCCGCATGGATCAAGGCGGTGCGCAAGCCAGTGTGCTCTATACGATAAAGAATTTAAATAAACAACAGTTTGAGCCCTTTTTGGCTACCGGCCCGGGCGGGCGGTTGGATGGCAAAGTTAAAAATGACCCGGAACACGTTTTCTTTGTTTCCGCTTTGCGCCATCCGATTCATCCCAAATATGTATTACACGATTTTGTCGCGCTACTACAAATGGGGCGTATTTTGCGCCGCGTCAAGCCCGATATCGTCCATACTAACGCGCCGAAAGCCGGGGTGCTTGGGCGTATAGCCGCGCGTGTTTTTTGGCGAAAAGCCAAAGTGGTACACACTTTCCACGGGCTTGGGTTTGCGAAAGAACACGGCGAAAAGCAATTTAAATTTTTCGTCGCGGTAGAAAAATTTTGCGCCAAGATGACAGACGTGCTCGTGTTTGTTTCGCGTAAAAACGCACAGGAAGCCAAGGAACTCGGTATTGTGAAAAGTGTCCGCACGGAACTGATCCGCGCGGGGATCAATTTTAACCCGATCTTGCCGCTTAAATTTGATCCGGTCGCCAAAAAGGGCTCACTCAAAATTCCCGCTAATGCTAAAGTGGTGCTTGCGTTAGCTAATTTTAAACCGCTTAAAAATCCGGTCCATTTTGTGTTAGCCGCTTATAAAGTGCTCAGCCAAATGAAAAATGTGTATTTCATTTTTACCGGCGAAGGCCCGATGAAAAAGACAGCTGAAAACTTGGCTAAAAATTTAAGCATTGAAAAACAAGTTTTGTTCCCCGGTTGGCGCAACGACCCGCTGGAGCTGTTGGCCATTAGCGATGTGTACGCCAGTGTGTCTCTGCGCGAAGGGTTGCCGATGTCTTTACTGGAAGCCATGGCGATGCGCGTGCCTGCCGTGTGCTACAACGTGGACGGCATTAGCGAAATTATTACCAACAATAAAACCGGTTTTTTAGTAGCCCCCAACGATATCAATATGTTTGCCGAAAAGTTAAAAGTGCTTTTGCGCCATACGGCGTTACGCCAACGCTTTGAGGCGGCTATTGATCACCGTGATTTTTCGGAATTTACCGTTTCTACCATGGTAAAAAAACAAGAACGTCTGTACCGCAGTTTAGTCCCGCCCACTAAAAAGAACGGCGGAAAACGGCGTTTTTTCCGTCGCAAAAGAAATTTCAAAAAACACACCGGGGAGTCCAACCATGGATTACGCAACTAACGAATTAGAACAAGAAGTTCTTAATCTAAGCCGCGAACTGGTGGAAAAGAAAATCAAACCGTTGCGCGCGGAAATGGACGAAAAAGAAGAGTTTTCCCGCGAGATGTTAGACGCCTACCGCCAAGCGGGTATGTTTGGCCTGTGGCTTGCGCCGGAATATGGCGGACGCGGCGGGGGGATTACGTGTTTGGCGATGTCGTTTGAGGAACTCTCGCGCGGGTGTGCGGGGCTAGCTCTTACGACGGGAACAAGTGCGCTTGGTGCTATTCCCATGTATTTAGCCGCTACGAAAGAACAGCGCGAAAAGTGGTGCCCCGATTTAGCAAGCGGCAAAAAATTGTGGGCGTTTGCCTTAACCGAAGCCGAGGCCGGCTCGGATGCTACTGCGTTAAAAACAACCGCTATTAAAGACGGCGATTACTATGTTGTAAACGGAGCCAAACATTTTATTTCATCCGGCAAAGAGGCCGATTTTTACACCGTAGCTGTTAATACCAACCCCAGCCGCGGTGCGCGCGGTATTTCGTTACTCGTCATAGAAAAAGGTACGCCGGGTTTTACGTTTGGAAAAAAGGAAACCAAAATGGGTATCCGCTCTAACCCGACGTATGAGCTGATTTTTAATAACGTGCGCGTGCCGAAAGAAAATTTACTGGGCAGTGAAGGGCGCGGACTTTTATATTTGCAAGAAACATTAGATTATTCCCGCCCCGGTGTAGCCGCGCAAGCGGTGGGTATTGCGCAAGGTGCGCTAGATGTGACGATTCCGTATTTGCGAACTCGTAAACAATTTGGCCAACCGATTATTACGTTTCAGGCACTTGGGCATAAAGTAGCCGAACTGGCCGCCAAGACCGAAGCCGGACGCGCGCTTGTGTATAATTTAACGCACCGCATGGATAAGGAATTTTTGCCCGCTGTTCAAAACGCAATTGCAAACGGCACCGCAATTCACGACGAGCTTAAAAAATTAAAAGGCGCGCGTTGGACCAAATACAGCGCGGAGGCCAAATTGTTCTGCTCCAACGTGGCGATGGAAGTGGCGGATGAGTGCGTAACGCTTTGCGGCGGTATTGCGTACATGCGTGATTTTCCGCTTGAAAAATATATGCGCGATGCCAAAGTAACGCAAATTTACGAAGGCACGGTGCATATTCAAAAGAACGAAATTTTAACCGCACTTATTAAAGAATATGCCGCTAAAGATGCGGCGGCTTCTTCTGCCGCGCCCAAAACAGGTACGCTGGATGAAGTGCTACGCGACTATTATAATAAACGCACGTCGCCCGGCAAGCAAGGCGATATTTCACAAGCCGAAGTGATTGTGGCCGGCGGACGCGGCGTCGGTAAAAAAGAGGGATTTGAACTGTTACAAAAACTGGCCGAGCGTTTAGGCGGCGAAGTGGCGGCTACGCAAGCGGCGGTAAACAGCGGGTGGATAGATGTTTCGCGCCAAATCGGCGTGACGGGTAAAACCGTTAAACCCAAACTGTATATTGCGTGCGGAATTTCCGGGCAAACGCATCATACGTCGGGCATTAGCGGCTCGCCTGTGATTGTGGCGATTAACAAAGACCCCAACGCTCCTATAATGAAAACAGCGACTTACGCCGTAGAGGGGGACTTGTACGACGTCATCCCCGCACTACTGGAAAAGTTGAAATAATAATTCCTATTAAGCTATTGAATTAAATAGCGGGAGAAGGAAGAATCCACTTTTAATGCAGGCCCGAAACTTTTGCACACATTGACGGCTTGTGCATCGTTTGTTTTTGCCCAACAATAAAGTTTCTTTTCTATGGCCGATAAATTGTAATTCGTTGCTATTTCTCCGTAGTAATAATTGACACCTAAAGATTCGGTGTCTGTACGGTAGGCCTCTATTTTATTTGCGGGTGCATTGCCATCCCATATATTCTTTCCCATGATACACGTCCAACCGTTTGGACAAGTAAAATCTATGCCTAATTCGTCAACACTTGTTGCATATTCTCCGTTGGCAAGAAAATATACCTCTTGTGCTTGTGCCACTGCGCGGACAATCGGAATTACTTGTGCTACGCGCGATTTAAGTACTGTTTTTTGATATTGCGGCAACGCCACCGCTGCCAAAATACCAATGATGAGAACGACGACTAATAATTCAATAAGCGTAAATGCTTGTTTGTTTTTCATATTGTTTGCTCCTTATATATTTTTCTGCGTCTCTTTATTATCGTTTTTTTTTTTGTTTTTTAAAGCGTTTTTTCCGGCAACAAAAAACTTCCTTTTACAGGAAGTTACAGGAGAAGATGAAAACCACTAGATTTTGTATTGAAATAATACGGGGTAGTTACCTAATCCAATAGACTTTTTGGCCGTCAATGATTTCAGGGGTTTCATCATGGGCTTGGCTTTCGCAAAAATCTTCGCCCGCGCTGTTTAACCCCACACACGATAAGCGTGCAAAATTGTGGGTAGTGATTAGTTTGTAATGCACGGTAGGATCGTCATCCGTTTGGGTAAATTCGGCTTCCCAACACAGTTCGTCATTGGTCGCTTTTTCGCGGCAAATTACTTCGCCGGTGAAGTATTTGAGTTTGGCTTTACGTAGGTTTTCGGTTGCTTTTTGGGCTTGTGCGGGCGACATATTGTGTCCGGTCGCCCAGTTTTTCTGCCGTCCCCACAGCATAACTATTTCCGTGATGCGGCTGGCCTCTATCGCATTTCGGTAATAGGGCAACGCTATCGCCACTAATATAGCGATAATTACGACAACAACCAACGTTTCTATCAATGTAAACCCGTGTTTCATTTGTCTATGTCGCTCAGTAACTGTTTAAGTAGTGCGCCTAATTCTTCTTGCGGAATTTGCAAGCCCAACGACCACGCGGTCTCGTGTAATAAATTTTCCAACATTTGCGGTAAATCGGCCTGTAAATCGTCGGGCGATAGGGTGCGGTCCATGCGTAAATAATCTTCTAGCACGGTAGCTTGGCGGTTTTTAAATAATGCCCGGCGCGCGCGGGTGTTGGTCATTTTCAAGCGGAAATAGAGCGACCCTCCCACGTTTAATTTGGCTAGAAATTTCCGCGCAGTTGTAAAAAACAGCACCATGTTTTGTGCCAAATTTTCAATGCGTAGCGTGCTAGACGCGTGTCCGTTGACCATTTCTTCCGACGATACGATTTGCTTATTCATTATCAAACCGTACGCGTTAAACTCGGTCATTTTATATACGCCGCGCTGATTGGAAATGACTGCCGCACCGTCTTGCACGGCTTGTAAGGGAAGTTCCGGGTTGGCCATAATTCCGTACGGCGCACGGGTGGACGATTGCGCAATCAGTTGCGGCAGTTTCTTGTAACTGGTAAGCGGATCTTCGGGGTAGAAAGGTTGCAGGGATAACGTGCAGACCACTTCTCCGTCGGCTGATACCGTCATCGTTTTTAAATAATTTTCAAAGTGCCGCTCGGCTTTATCATACAAAATGTGGCGCAAGCGTTCCGATTTTTTGCGGTGGTCTAACAGCCACGGTAATTTTTCCGGGTGGACGATGGCTTCCGGGCGGCTGCTTTGCCCGGTGCGGATATACGCGCGTTTTAATTTGCCAACGAGGTGCGGCGTTAAATTGCTTTGCGGAATTTGAATCAGCACAAACATCCGATCGCCCGTCTTGTTGATGCAAATATTGATATCCACAAATACCACCGGGTCAATGTATACTTTGATGATATCTTCTATCGTGTTGCGTAGTTTTTCGTGGAACGGAATGCCGATAAAGGGGGGATGGGGCTGATCATTTTTGTCGTCTTGCACCCCCACAATAATAAGCCCACCCAGTGCATTAGCAAACGACGCTATCACCTTGGCAAATTTTTCATAATTTTTTGGCAAAACGTACTTGTAGTCCAACTGTTTGCCCTCAGGGACGCGTTTGTGGCAGAATTTGACGACATCTTCAAAAGTTACTTCGTGAAACGGTTTGTCAAAAAACATATTTACCACCTCTTGGGTTTGGCGATGTGCTGTTTATTTTATTATAATAAAATTGTAAGAAAGTTCAAGTTTTGTTATAGGACTAGTTATGCAACCGGCTACGCAAGCATTAGCCAGCACCATTACCGAGAAATTTATCACGGCTTCCCCTAAGCAAGCCGCCGCCGCCTTGGAAACCTTGGCGACGCACGAAGTGTTGCAGTTGATTTCTCCGTTAAAGGCGCAAACGATGATTGCCGTTTTAAACCCTATGGATCCGCCCAAGGCAGCGGCGGTGTTGCGGCGCTTGCCGTTACGTCAGGCGTCCTATGTGCTTACGCGGCTGAGTGTGCCGCAAGCAGCTAAACTGATGAGCTTGTTTTCCGGCCCGTACCGTCAGCGTATTTCAGCGGTGTTAGAGCCCTCTTTTTTGCAACTATTAAGCGGGGCGTCTTCCTATGCGGACGATGCGGTGGGCCGCGTGATGCAAACCGATTTTGTAGCTGTGCGTACCGAAGTAAAACTGGCACAACTCATTGAGCGACTTAAAAATTTACCGCGCAAAAAAATTCCCGCTATTTGTATTATTACCGATAAAGAAGGCGTTTTAAAAGGTGTGATTCGCCCGGCGGAGTTGGCGTTCTTTGCGGTTGATTCTGCGGCCGGCTCTGTGATGAATGCAAGTGCGGTGTTGCATCCGCAAGATACGCAGGATAAAGCGCGTGAAGTGTTTGCACAAAGCGAAAGTGATGCCTTGCCGGTTGTCAACGAACAACAAATTTGTGTGGGTGTTTTGTTACGCAGTAACGTGCCTGCCTTGCCGGGTAAAAAATCGTTCTGGCAGAAATTAACCGATTAGATTTTATCAAACGAAATAAAAACCCCCGGCACTGCACCGGGGGTTTTTAAAATTACTTTTTTTCAGAGGGGGGTTCTTCGGTGGGTGCGTGAGTCGGGTTAAGTTGTTCGGCCAATTTTTCCACTTGTTCACGCGCTTGGTTATATTCTGTCATGGCCTGAGTCAGTTGGGAAGTGGGACGGTTATTTTTATCATTTTTGGCAATTTCCAATTCTAACTTTGTTTTTTTAAATTCAAAATTTTCTATGGCCAACCGCAGGGAAATGCGGTTTAAAAGTTCTTGGCGTTGGGGTTGTTCTTCCTCGGGGCAAGAAAGCGCGAACTCGTTTAATTTGGCTAAATCTTGCTCGGCTTGTTCGCGTGATAGTGTTTTTAACAGTTCGTTTTCTTGGGCAAGTTCCGGCACCGATACGGCACTGGCCAGAGAGGCCTCCCGCTGCGGTAAGAAATTATTTCCTACCAACATCCCCGCTACAAATAGTAACGCCATTGTAAATACATATAATACGTAACGCATAAGTTTACCCTATTGTATAAAATCTTAGTTAACGCGAGGGATTATATATGTGGTGTCCGTCGTGGACGTAATCAGACAAAACAGCTTCGCCCGCTTGCGTCTGAATGTTTCCGTACACCGCAATGCCGCGTTTTTTAAATTCATCTTGCCAATTGGGCTTAAACCCTTCGTCAAATCCGGTAATTTCTTCTACCCGCTTTGACGGAACTCCGTAATATACCGTGCGAATGCCCGACCACATAATGCCGCCCAAACACATTAAACACGGCTCGGACGTGGCATATAAACTTAAGTTATACGGGGCTAAATCAAATGTGTTTAAAATTTTTTCCGCTTGTTTAATGACGTTCATTTCGGCGTGATTATGGCTGCATTTGTCGTGCTCTACCGAGTTGGCTGTTTTAGCAATGAGATTTCCTTTGTCGTCGTAAATGGCGGCTAAAAACGGGCCGGATCCTTGGGCGATATGTGTTTTTAATTCTTCTTGCAACGCCAGCATACGCTTGGCGGCTTGTTCTAATGTGTGCGGCTCAATCGGGCTGTTGGTTATGATGTTGGAAAATGACATAATTACTCCCCGTATTTATTATACAAAAAACGATATTACGCGAACTTGGTATAATGTAATTATCTTACCATAAGGAGTTATTATGACCTCGTTTTCGTTTCGCACGCAAGGGGTGTGCTCGCAAGAAATTTTATTTGATTTGGATGAACACGGCAACGTGCATAATGTGCAATTTGTTGGCGGTTGCCCGGGCAATTTGACCGCTATTAGCAAATTGGTGGAAGGGGCCAATGCTAAGCAAGTTGCCGCGCTGTTAAAAGGCAACGATTGCGGCGGCAAAGGCACGTCGTGCGCGGACCAACTTGCCCGCGCGCTGGAAAATGCCGTAAACAAATAGGCGCGATTTTATGGCATGATATAAGTGTGTACTTGAGAGGCAACATTGTCGGATGATGCGTGCCAAATTTTCTGGCAATAATTTCCCGCAGGGCCTTCAAACACTACGCCTGCTCCAAATCGCTCGGCACACAAAATTTCGTTTGTTTTTCTTCCGGCAGTATTTTGGAAAATTAACATAAAGCCAATTCCTTGGTATTTACCGGAAATGCGGCCGATATATATGCCTTGAAAAAAGTCGCCGGAATTATATAACTGCAAAGACCATTCTGCATTGGAACGCGTATCTTTTACGCCCGCCGAATCGTCCCACGGGGTATTGCCTGTCCATCCTGTCGGTAAATCTATGGATAAATCGTCAAATGAGGTTGCATATTGACCGTTAGCCAAATAATATTCTTCCTGTGCTTGCCCGAGCGATTTAAGTAATGTTAATGCTTGCGTGGCTTTTGATTTTTCCACCGCTTTTTGATATTGTGGCAACGCTACCGCCGCCAAAATACCGATGATGAGAACAACGACTAATAATTCTATGAGTGTAAATGCCTGTGTTTTTTTCATAAAAATCTCCTTAAATAATGCCGTCATTCCAAACTTGATTTGGAATCTCACCGCTTTTTAAAATCGGAAATAAGGTGAGATGCTGAAACAAGTTCAGCATGACATCTTGTTTTGTTGTGTTTTTACCGTCCCTTTATTATCGTTTTTTTTTTTGATTTGTCAAGCGAAACTTTGAGGTTGTAAAAAATAGACCCCTATTTGCATAAGCAAATAAGGGCCGGAAAGAATAGCAAAGAATGTTTTTGTTAAAACATACCGCCGACGACAAAACCTACTTGGTGGCTGCCGTCTTGCAAGTTGTGTGTGTAGTTAAGACCTATCGGTAGCGGAAAACGCCACAAGCGGTAAAATAAATTAGCCCCGGCACCGCTGTGCGGGCGGTAGTTCGGGCCCACATCGGTGTAAGAAAGTTCATAAAACGGTGCGAGTGATAATAGCCCCGTCTGATTACGCAGCAAATAGTATGTAAAAGATACGCCTGCCCCGGCGGCGCGTTTGCCCCGCCGTTGCCGATCGTATTTTCCGGCTCCCGTCAGCACTTCTAACGAAGTAACTTGATCCGTAAACGTGCCTTCAAATGCGTTTTGTGCTTTGAGTTGCAGCGTGAGCAAATGACGCTGCGGCAGTTCCAACAGCCACGCACTTTCTAATGATGCTTTGGAAATGTTGTAGTCGCTGTCCGTCCAATGTCCGCCGTTTTCGTACGAGAAAGACACATTGTACCCGTGACGGGCGTGTGGTAAATCTTGCAACGTTTTTTGTTTGTCGGTCAACCCGTAGCCGGATAATGCCCCCATATTCATACCGGCGCGGATATCGTCGGTAAATCTGATTCCGGCGCGTACGTTGTGGTGGTTGCCGCTGTCCAATTGGTTGTGTGCGTACGTAACGCGGTTATATTCCGGGGCAACAAACACGCGCCCCGTGCGCGAAAAACGATAATTATATAACAGCGCAAGGATATCTTGCCGTCCGCGTACCGTGCGTAAAAGTTGATCTTGGTGCTCGTCGTCATCGGTGGTGGAAAATACACCGTACACGTTTTGCCAATTTCCGGCGTAGAAATTTTGGTCAAAGTGTAATTGCGTGTATACTTTGGTCAAAAAATGATTGCCCCATTGTAAGCCCGCGCGGGTAGTAAAACCGTCTTTACTGCCGCCGCCAAATAAAAAAGTTTGTTCGCCGTGTTTAAACAAATTTCCGGCGTGAACGGAGCCCCCTGCGGCATTTTTAGAGCCGCCTGTAAAAAATGCAATCGGGAAAATATAATACCCGTCTTGCGCGCTGATGTGAATATCTATTTGCTCGCCGTTGGGGGTGGCCGTAAAATCTAATTTTTTAAATACACGCAGTTTGTGTAAATCGTCTTGGGCTTTTTCGTACAAGGCGGGGGAAAACGCGTCACCCGGTTTTAAACGGAAATGTTCTGTAAGCGTGTGAGAACTCATGCGGGTAGTATCTGCGGTGACCGTGCCCACGGTTTGGGCGAAAAGTACGACGGGTAATATCGTCAAAATTAAGGTAAAAAATAAATTTTTCATAGGGGTATTATAGCAAACGAAAAATCGTTTGCCGGACGGTTTTTTTAGTTAGAGCATATTAGTGGTGTTTGAGCCAGTTTTTGACGGCTGTGTACACGGCGGAATGTTCTTTTTGGGCAACGTGCCCCTTGATCGCCAACCCGGGGGCCACCGTAGATTCGGGTAGCGCTTGCTTGAGTGAAGTTTCCGAGCCGCCCATACCACTGCCTTCGTGCGTGGCAAACGGGTAAATGGTTTTGTTTTCTAAATTGTAATGTTCTATAAAGGTAAATAACGGCATAGGCATATCGCCCCACCAAATCGGATATCCTAAATAAATCACATCATATTCGTCCATGTTTTCCACGTGGGCTTTTAATTCGGGGCGGGCGTTGGTATCTTTTTCGTTTTTGGCGGTTTCTTTACAGGCGTCATACTCCGCCGGATATTTTTTGACCGGTTGGATGCGAAATAACGTGCCCCCTGTTTGACGGGCAATCTCTTGAGCTACTTTTTGCGTGTTGCCTTCTTTAATTTCCCCTACGTTGTAATTTTCCCCGGAGTGCGAAAAATACGCTACCAATATCTTAGGTTCCGGCTGGGCGGAGCTGTTTTCTTCCGTCGGAGTATGGCAGGCAAAGATAAAGCTTAAGGCGGATAGAAACAAGATGATTTTTTTCATAAAACCTCACGTGTAGCAAAAGCCGTCTTATTTAGTGTAGCATATTGTGCGAAAATAGGGGTGTGTGGTTGATTTTGTTATAATTCTATTGGGAGATAAATCAGTTTTTGGCAGAATGGGTATGACTTATTTGTATCATTATCAATCACCGCTTGGCGGTATTACGTTGGCGAGCGACGGATTTTTTTTAACCGGACTGTGGTTTGACGGACAAAAGTATTTCGCTGATACGGTATCCGGTCATGTTCGGACAAAACAAGTGCCTGTCTTCCGACAAGTTGCCCGTTGGTTAGATATTTATTTTAGCGGAAAGGAACCGTCTTTTACGCCTCCAATAAAAATACAGACAACGCCCTTTCGCAAGCAAGTGAGTGAAATAATGTTGGCTATTCCATATGGACATACAGCTACATACGGAGAAATTGCTGTGCAAATTGAGCGGCAAAATGGAGGGGGGCGGATGTCTGCCCAAGCGGTTGGTGGAGCCGTGAGTCATAATTGTATTTCGCTAATTATTCCTTGCCACCGCGTAGTAGGGGCAAATGGTAAATTAACAGGTTATGCGGGTGGAATAGACCGAAAAATTAAATTGTTGCAACTGGAAAAGGTCTTGATTTGATATAGAAAATCCATCAAAAGGGCAGATTTTAAATTGCTTCAAACAGAACCCGAATCTGTGGTCTTTTCTTTCCCTTATCGGCAAAATAAAGCATTTATTTTTAATATATAACTTGGTTTATGAGGAAATAGGCCAACAAAAAAGGCACCTTGTAAAAGATGCCTTAAAAAATGGTGGGGCAGAAAATTTTGATGGGTCGTCGGTTCTTAGAACGCCGTGTGGGTAACGTGCAATTCCCTGTTTAACAGGCAATTAACAGGCAAAAAACAGGCATTTGAAAAGTTTGCCCGTTGGATTTTAGGGGGGTATGGCAATCCTCGCCCTCTTCAGAGAAATATCCGCCAAAAACACTCCAAATTCCCTACCCAGAGAAACAGGGAAATAACAGGGAAAATTTTACAAAGAACAATCAAAAGTTTTAAAAAATAATATTCGCCTAATTATAAATTACAACAATACATAATATAACTATTTTATATAATAAAAAGTATGAAAATAGGTTATTATTATGAAAAAATGAAATCTTTTGTATTCAGTAAATTGGGCGTGTTCTTGATTTTTTTGCTTGTATATCTAATTGTAAATCTGTTATTTGGTACTCAAATAATACCTAGTGCGGATAATTCGGGGCTATGGTTTTATTCTGGGTTGTTCATGCTATATTTTTCCATTCTATTTATTGAACCATATTACACCTCCCCGAAAAATGTTATTTCTAATGTTCTTCCAATTTTATTGTTACTACTGCCAATTAAACAGTCTTTTGAGTATCCCGCGTTATGGTGGCTGTTGCTAGTTTTTTGTGGGCTAATTTTGTTTATTTCTCTTTCTGGAATGTATTTAGATGATACAACAAAAAGCCCGAATGTTTGGCAAAATAAGCTGTCCCAACAAATAGTCAAAATCGTGAATATTTTAGGGAGAGCAAGGGTTTTATATTCTCTTTGTTTCTTAGTATTTTTATGTCTTTTTGGTGAGTTGTCAATTCTGCAACAATTGGCAATGTTTGTGCTTTGGTTTATCATCATTTCACTAGACCCATCCAAACTGCATAATCAGTTGTTTTCTCAAGAATTACAAAAGCAAGAACAGCAGATAGGAACTATATTCGGTGTTCAGTCCAGGAAAGTGTTTTTGGTGAAGTTATTTGAGGACAGAAAAGGAATCAAAAAGTTTAATGTCGTACAGTTTAAGTATAAAATGGCAGAACAGTCGGAGCGAACATTTATTGGGATAGTGTTTGATACGTATTTGTTGAATCAAGAAAAATGGGCTAAAATTCTTGCATTAAAATCAAAAAATATTGAGAAGAATGCTTTAATTGACAATGTGGTATATTTGTCAACAGAATCAACGACAGATTTGAATTTGGAGAATTTTGTTGGGATAGTGGATTCCGGTTCTGACATAGGAAAGCTAAAATTTGAGTATTCAAAACAAAATGATGACTTACAAGAAGGCGATTTATTATTTGTAGAAATTGGTAAACGGAAAATATATTATCAAGTATTAAATGGTTTAGTCACGATTGAATCTTTGGAAGCTCGCAATGAAATCGGATACATTGAGGGAGAGGCTATACAAGTGGGCGAATGGAATCCATCAACTCTTTCTTTTCAAAAATATGGATGGGTGCCACCCGTTAATACACCTGTATTTCGTACTTCCCCGCATAAAAATAGTCAAACATTTGAATATCCAGAATTACAACTCGGGAACGTTCCGGGGACAACTTTTCCAGCTGTGATTAATATTAAAGATATGATATCTCATCATATCGCTATATTGGGCGTGACTGGATCCGGAAAAACTTTTATTTCTCATAAATTAATTAAAGAAACGATAAAGGAAAATAAAGTGATATGCATTGACTTTACAGGAGAGTATTCCTCAAAGTTAAAGGATCTTAATCCTTTGAAGATTATTCAAAAACCATCGGGCTTGAAAGATAGGGAAAAAGAATTTCATACTATAATAGGGAAAGAGGAACAACGTAAATTTAGAGAGAATATATCAGTAATTTTACAGGAATATGTAAATAAGTTTATGGCCGACTCAAATCCATTGGGTATACTCGAACTACCAGATTTGTCAAATACTAGTTTTTTATTGGAATTTACACAATTATTTATTGATATGGTCTTTACATATGCTAAAGAGCAATATCAACAAAATGAACCAATTAAACCTATTTTAATTGTTTTTGAAGAGGCTCATACTTTAATTCCAGAAACCACATCATTAGGGGATTTGGGGGACTACGGTGTAAACAAGGCATTAGTAAATAAAATAGGGCAGATTGCTTTACAAGGAAGAAAATATGGAGTTGGATTCATGATTATTGCCCAACGTACTGCCAATGTATCAAAGACGGTCCTAACTCAGTGCAATACTGTGATATGCTTCCAGGCTTTTGATGAAACTAGTTTTACTTTCCTTGGAAATTATTTAGGCAGAGACTTATCCCGTACGCTACCGCATTTAAAGCAATACCACGCCGTATTGGCAGGCAAGGCTATGAAATCGGCTGTTCCAATGATAGTTGACTTAACCCAAAAATAAACTTTTTAGTTTATATTTCTTTTTTGTGTGCTTTTAATGTTAATTTAACAGCGCGGTCAAAGTCGGATTCTATCTTTTGTTTTTTGTTAAACTTGTCGTATTCAGCTTCGGCATGTGCTTTGGCTTGTTCGCGACTGATAGAACCCTTATTCGGCAAGATCTGGTATTTGCGGAAAGCCAAAAACTCGTTTACGCTAGCGGCAAATTGTTCCATGGTAAACGTATTCTCGCGTTCAATTAAATCTTCAATATAGTCAAAATAGCCCGTTACCGTACGTTCCAAGCGGCGGATTTGGTCTTCGGTAAGATAATTCTTGGCAATGCTCACATCGTACTTTAAAATGCGTTTATCCGGTGCTCCGGCCCATGTTTTAAGTCCCATGTGTTCTTGCATGCTATCAGCGTTATAATAAACAATTTCTGCTGCAGTTTGGCCTGTAATCGCGTAGTGAAATTTATTTTGTACTGTAGCAAAGAACTCTTGGGTAATTTTGGAATTTTTGTCATAGTCAATGCTGCATTCTTGAAAAATATCGGTAATCTGCTGCCAAATACGCCGCTCACTCGCGCGAATGGAACGGACACGTTCCAATAACTCTCTGAAATAATCCTTGCCAAACGCAGTAGTGCCTTGTTTTAAGCGGTCATCATCCAACACAAATCCCTTTTGGATGTATTCTTTGAGTACCTTGGTAGCCCAGATACGGAATTGGGTCGCGCGCGCAGAATTAACCCGGTAGCCTACGGAGATAATGGCATCAAGGTTGTAGAATTGAGTTAGATAATTTTTACCATCGCTGGCAGTTGCCGAGATTTTCTCGGTAACTGAGTTTTTCTCCAATTCGCCTTCTTCAAAAATATTTTTCAAATGAAGTGAGATGTTGTCCGTAGAGCATCCAAATAATGATGCCATGGCCTTTTGGGTTAGCCACAGTGTTTCGTCCTTAATAACAGCGTTGATTTTAATGTCTTCACTCGGGGTTGTGTAGAGTAAAAATTGTAAATCTTTCTGCATAGATTCTCCTTTAATTCATTCTCACGAGTTTGGCTAAAATTTCGACGGATGCGTCTGCCGGGAACGGCTCATATTTGGACTTATTGTCCGATACCAATCGATAAGCAGGGCCGTTTTCAGTGTTATATTGGCCAAGACGCTTAATTTTGAGCCCGTCTCCGCGGCGGCATAATACCACACTCCCCACAGGGGGCAATTCACTCGTTTTACGGAACATTAGCATATCGCCGTCACTAATAGTCGGCTCCATAGAATCGCCCTTGGCCTTAATAAAAAATAAATCCTGCGTAGGGGTGGGCAAAAACTTAGTGGGCATATTCACATAGTCCACAATGTTTTCTTCGGCAAAAATGTCCGTATCCCCGCATTGCGCAAAACCGTAAAAGGGGATAGGGGTAAACTCATCCACGGGCCTGTGCGTGGCAATCAGCGCGTGCCCGTTGCGCTCTAAAAAGTTCTCTTTAATGAGTTTGCGGATATGCACGTGCACGGTGCTGACCGATTTTAAGCCAACCGCTTTAGCCAATTCTGCCAAAGTGATTTGCGGGTTTTGCTGGACGAGTTCTAAAATTTGGTTTTGTTTTGCCGAAAGCATAGTGTTCTCCAATACAAACAGTATAACTATTTTTACAAGAAGAGTCAATTTCTATTAAAAATAGAAAAAGTTGACATAAAATAGAAAATATGTTTTAATGTAGCGTGGGTTTTGCCGTTATCGGCAAGGGAAAATTATAAGTTCGAGAGGGATAACTATGGAAACAAATAAAACATAA
>ONAM01000018.1 GCA_900315795.1 Candidatus Avelusimicrobium caledoniensis | reverse complement strand
GTGCTATAAAAAGCAGACGAAATGGGAAATTTTTCAAACTCACTGCGTTCAAACATGAAAAATTTCTTATCCATTTCGGCGCTTTTTATAAACAGCACTCAAGGGGCGGGAAAACAACGACGGTATCCGGCAGATTTGGCAAATTGTTGGCTCTGAAAAGCAACGAAACCTAAAACTTTACGTTTTAGGTTTCGTGCGTAAAACTAAACTTCCGAAATGTCGTTATTTAAGTAGGGCCAGCAGCACACCGGCCGCCACCGCACTGCCAATCACACCCGCCACGTTGGGACCCATCGCGTGCATAAGCAAGTAGTTTTGCTTGTCATATTCAAGCCCTACTTTGTTAGACACGCGCGCGGCCATCGGCACGGCAGAGACGCCCGCAGAGCCGATAAGCGGATTGATTTTCGTTTTGCTAAATACGTTCATCAGTTTAGCCAGTAACACGCCGGAAGCGGTGGCAATAGAGAACGCAATAATGCCTAGTACCAAAATACCTAAGGTTTCCGTTACCAAGAAATGATCGGCTTGTAATTTGGATCCCACAGACAAGCCGAGCAAGATAGTAACGATATTGCAAAACTCGTTTTGTAAGGTTTTGCTTAACCGTTCGGCTACACCCGATTCTTTGACAAGGTTTCCAAACGTAAGCGCCCCGATGAGCGGCGCGGCAGACGGCAACAACAGCGCGCACAAGAGCAAAATCACGATCGGGAACAAGATTTTCTCGCGTTTAGATACCGGGCGCAGTTGAGTCATGCGGATTTTGCGTTCGGCATCCGTCGTCAAAAGTTTCATAATAGGCGGTTGAATAATCGGTACTAAAGCCATGTAGGAATAAGCAGCTACGGCAATAGCTCCGAGCAAATCGGGCGCGAGGCGCGACGTTAAATAAATAGACGTCGGGCCGTCTGCCCCGCCGATAATACCGATAGACGCGGCTTCTTTTAGACCAAAGGCAAAGAGTTGGTTATCGCCAATGTAAATGTACGATAAACCGATTGCGCCGATGAGCGTAGCGAAAATACCAAACTGCGCCGCCCCGCCCAGTAACGCCATTTTCGGGTTGGCAATTAACGGGCCAAAGTCCGTCATCGCGCCTACCGCCATAAAGATAAACAGCGGAAATAACCCCGTATTGATGCCGGCGTTAAACACAATGCCTAAAAACCCGTTGGGTCCGGCAATTTCTTCGCCAACCGGCATGGGGATATTGGCCAGCAGTCCGCCAAAAGCAATCGGCACGAGTAGCAGCGGCTCAAATTGTTTTTTAATACCGAGCCACAACAAGAAACAGCAAACGGCAATCATTACAAGTTGTTGCCACGAAACGGAATAAATACCCGTCGTTTGCCAGATTTGATTAAATGCTTGTGCAAAGTCCATAGTGACTCCTATTTAATCTCGGCTAGCGCATGGCCTGTTTGAATTTGGTCGCCTTGTTTGACGACAAAATGTACCGTTCCGGCGGCCGGAGCGGCAACCGGGGTTTCCATTTTCATTGCTTCCATAACCAGAATTTCTTGCCCTTCGGCTACGTGCTCTCCCTCTTTCACGCTAAAGCGCAGTACCGCACCGGGCACGGGGGCGTTTACCGTTGCTCCCGCTCCGGCCGCGGGTTTAGCGGCCGTTTGCGCAGGTGCGCTTGCACCGACGCCCACGTTATAGCGTTTGCCGTTGACCACGGCGGTCGTATCGTTTTCAAACGAAACCGTATAGGTTTTGCCTTCTACAGTTACGCTGACCGGGCCGTCTTGTTTAGTGGCCGGTTTTACATCGGCGGCCCAGCGGATGCCGTTAATTTTGGCTTCGCCTTTTAAGTACATCAGCCCTTTATCCGCACATGTAGCAACGATAAATGCGTTTTCTTCGTTGACAGGTAAGCCCGCTTCTTTCAGTTTCGCTTCCGCCACTTTTAAGCCCTTTTTCGGGTCGGCGTCGTTAATCTCAAGCGGCGTCTTGGTGGTGGGTTCGCGTTTTAATTGTTCGCTGGCAATTTTGACAATTTCCGGGTCTGCTTTGACGGGAGTTTTGCCGAAATAGCCCAGCACCATTTTGCCGTAACCTTCGGTAATTTTTTTCCACGGCCCGAACATCACGTTGGCGTATGCTTGTTGGAAATAGAATTGCGAAACGGGGGTTACGGAAGTACCGAACCCGCCGAGTTTAACGCACTCGCCCATAGCTTTAACGACTTCGGGGAATTTGTCAAACGTGCCGTTGTCGCGCATCATTTGCGTGTTGGCGGTCAACGCACCGCCGGGCAACGGCGAGAACGGAATAATCGGATTGACCTTGGTGGCCTCGGGCGGCAAGAAGTATTTGCGCATGCAATCTTGGAACACGTTTTCGGCCTCTTGAATTTTCTTCGGGTCAATATCTAACGTATATTCCGTACCGCGCAAAGCGTGCCACATCGTTAAAATATCGGGTTGGCACGTACCGCCGGAAACGGGTTGCATGGACAGGTCCAACGAGTCTGCACCTGCTTTGATCGCTTCTAAACAGCAAGCAATAGAGTTGCCCGCGGTTTCGTGTGTGTGGAAAACAATTTTGGTGCCGGCCGGCAAGACGCGGCGCGCCATGGCAATCGTTTCGCCGACGGTGTGCGGAGTGGAAGTGCCGGACGCGTCTTTAAAACATACGGAGTCAAACGGAACGCCGGATTTTAAAATATCCTTTAAAACTTTTTCATAAAAAACGGCGGTGTGAATTTTACCCGTCGGATCCCAACCCGGCGCTAAGGACATCATCGTCACGCAGATTTCGTGTTTGAGCCCTGCGTTGTGGATGCACTGGCCGGAGTAAATCAAGTTGTTTACGTCGTTTAAAGCATCAAAGTTGCGAATCGTAGTCGTGCCGTGTTTTTTAAACAGCTCGGCGTGTGCTTTGATGACGTCGGAAGATTGGCTGTCTAACCCTACCACGTTGACACCGCGGGCCAAGGTTTGTAAGTTAGCATCCGGCCCCGCTGTTTTGCGGAACGTGTCCATCATATCAAAGGCGTTTTCGTTGCAGTAAAAGAACAACGCCTGAAAGCGCGCACCGCCGCCAAATTCCATGTGGGAAATTCCGGCGTGGCGGGCCGCTTCTACCGCGGGCATAAAGTCTTTGGTGAGTACGCGCGCTCCGTAAACAGATTGAAATCCGTCGCGAAACGCAGTGAGCATAAAGTTAATTTTTTTCATAGAGTTTTATTTCCTTGTATAAGTTATTTTGCAAATCTTTTGGCGGTGGCAATAGCAACGGCTAATAAAGCGTTGTCTGCTCCGTCGGCAGTAACTGCGGGGAATTTTTTGTCCATCCACGCAACAAACGCGCCTAAAATCTTCATCATTCCAATCAGTAAGATTAAGAACGACAGCACAATCAGCATACCGATAGCGGTAATGTTAATTGACTGTAAAAATAAATTTTCTGCACTCATGATAATACATCTCCTATATATATTTCCTTTAGGCCTTGCACCGTACGCAATAGCAACGTACCGCGCGGGGATATCCCCTCAGCTTGGCCGAAAATCGTTTTATCGCCGTCTTTGACGGTAATGTCTTTGCCCAACGCCGCAAACCGTTGGGTATAAGCGGGGCAAATGGTTTCAAATCCTTTTTCACATAAAGCCGGGTAGTCTTGCCAAAAAAATTGCAAGACGTTTTTTAGCACGGTTTCGCGTGTGGTCTGCACCCCTAACATTTTTAATGAAGTGGCCGGTTGCCCGACGTGCGATACATCATTTTGGTTGATATTGATGCCCACGCCCAGCACCACGGCCTGAAAAACCGATTTGTCAAAAATGGCTTCGCTTAAAATGCCGCTGATTTTTTTGCCACTCACTTGTACGTCATTAGGCCATTTGATAGCAGGTAAAAGTCCGTAAGTTTCTAATGCTTGGCAAATGGCCAGTGCCATCAGTTGTGTGAGGTTGGGCAGAAAAGGATTGTACGACGGTTTTAAAAGAACGGAAAAATAAAGCCCGCCCACTTGAGAGACCCAGGTGCGGTCGTAACGGCCGCGTCCGGCGGTTTGGCAATCGGCATATACTACTGTGCCATGGGGCAATGCGGCCCGGTGCATTTTCAAGTACGAGTTGGTGGAGTCCACCGTGTCTAAATGTAGCAACCGGCTCATATACATATTATATCAAATTAAGACGGCGGCTGTATTTGTCCGAGGCCTTTATATGGGAAAAACAAAAGGGGGGTTTCTGTATATATTTTCTCTCGCTCGTCATCCCGACCCTGCGGGCGGCAAAAATGCGGGACAACGCGAGAGAAAAATAAAAACTTGACATCGTTTTTTTTTTTGCTACATTTTATTAAATGAAACAAAGGAGGTCGCATGAAAAAAGAAAAATGTTTGTTGGGCTGTTTAAAAGAAAATAAAATAAGACGTCATGCCGGAAGGTTTCTGTCCGGCATCTCATCCTTGCAAAAACAACAAAGCGGTTTGAGATCCCCGACAGAGACTTTCGGGGATGACATTTTTATTTACCACGGCGGTTTCACGCTCATTGAATTATTAGTGGTAGTGTTAATTATCGGCATACTCGCCGCGGTGGCGTTGCCGCAATATCAAAAAGCGGTAGAAAAAAGCCGTGCCGCGCAAGCTATTACGTTGATTAGAAGTATCGGTGAGGCGGGCGAGGCATATCATTTAGCCAGTGGGGAATGGCCGTCATCATTTGATGAGATCGGAATAGAACCGCCGAGTTGGACGGGTACAACTAAAGGATACACTAACGCAGGGGCAAGTGATGCCGTTTCAAATAGTGATTGGTCGTTACAGTGGTGGTCTAGTGGTAATGGCTCTAGCGGTATTGTCATTACCCGGATGACAGGGCCTTACGCCGGCGCGGGTTTTACATGGGCATTTGAGCGAAATGATGCCCTTGTGCCGACAAAACAAGTTGTGTGTACGGAAAGACTTGCCAATGGCGTTACTTTTTCTGGTACGGCGGGAGATTATTGTCAAAAATTATTTCGGGGCACTTTAAAAGCAACTTTTGAACACCGATTTTATGCGTTACCTTAATTTTTTTTCGCCGCAAACAAAATAGCGGCTATCATGCTAGATGGGTCGGCTATGTTTTTGCCCGCAATATCAAAAGCCGTGCCGTGTGCAGGCGATGTGCGCAAAAACGGAAGGCCGGCTGTCAGGTGGACGATCGGTTTTTTGGCGGCTAATTTCATGCCCAGTAATGCTTGGTCGTGATACATACAAAGTAACCCGTCATATTCTCCCTTTATATGCGCCAGCCACGCGGTATCTGAGGGAAGCGGCCCGTCAACCGACAAACCTATGTTGCGTAATTTCTTCATGGCGGGAATTAAAAATTGGGCTTCTTCGGTGCCGAATTTACCGTTGTCGCTGGCGTGCGGGTTGACGGCACACAGACCGATACGCGGATGTTCTATTCCCAATTTGACAAGGGCCCGCTTAAAATGCATGGCTGCATCTATCACGCGATCTTTTGTGAGTTTTAAATGCGCTAAAGGAAAATGCTCGGTCACTAACGCGCAACGTAAACGATCACTTATAAACATCATAAGACCGTCTGCATTTGTTTTGTAACGGAGCAATTCGGTATGCCCGGTAAACGGCACCTTGGCCAGCGTCCAACTTTGTTTGGAAATCGGGGCGGTTACTAAGGCGGCCTTATTTTGCAGTGCCAGTTTTATGCCTAATTTGACGGCTTGAAAAGAGAGCAGCCCGCCGGCTCGGCTGGGAGCGTGCAGGGGGGATAATTTTTCCGTGCTTTTTATGGGTAATAACCCGCCTAAATCATTTGTCCACCCGGCCTGTCGCAGAGATACCGGATCTGCGATAACAATCGTGCGGCATGCACGCTGTACACGCGGATCCTTCAGCGCGCGTACGGTAATTTCCGGCCCGATGCCGTTAGGATCTCCGGCGGTGATAAGTACAAGCGGTTTAATCATATAAAAACAAAACCGCCCCCCGCAGTCATGTTGGCACAGGGGACGGTATTAAAAACTATTTTTTTACTTCTTCTTTTTTCTCGTTGGCTTTGGCGGCTTGTTCGGCAGCAACTTTATCAATCTCAAACGTTTTAGTAATTTTGATGTCTGCTTTGTCGTAAAGTTCGCCTACGTACTGCGCCATGGCTTGTTGGATGCGTTGTTGGGCGAGGTATTGGCCCAAGTCGCGCGAAATATCCTCAAACGTAACGGTTTTTTCGGCGCGTTTTTCTTTGATTTTAATGATGTGAAAACCGATATCGGTTTTAATCGGCGCGCTGACTTTGCCTACGGCAAGTGTAAAAGCTTTGTCGTCCACTTCTTTGGGGGCAATGCCTTTAATTAAGATCATGTCGCCACCGCTGGCCAGTGCCGCTTTTTCTTCGGTGTATTTTTGCACCGCGGCGGAAAATTCTAACCCGTTATCAATTTCTTTTTTGATTTGTTTGGCCAGTTCTTCTTTCTTTTTGATGTCTTCGGGTTTCATATCTTTGGTAATAGCCAAATAAATATGCCCGACGCGGACTTGCTCGGCGGTAAGTTGTTTGAGTTTTGCGGCAATCGCTTGCGCTTCTTGGAGCTTGGCCGGGTCCTCTTTTTCAAGCGCCTTCATTTTTTTGGTGTTATTTTTTAAAACGGCGTTTACGTTGTCAAACAAGGCCCTGGCGTCGGCTTCTTCTACCGGTTTGACGGTAGCGCGGAGTTTTTCTTCCATCAGTTTGCGTACCGCTACATCTTTTTTAATTTTTTCTTTGTAGCGTTTTAAATTCATGCCTTGTTTTTTAAGTGCTTCATTAAAGCGTTTGTCGGCCCCGGCAGGGTCTTCTTTACCTGTTTTTTCGTCAATGATAAAGCGGTTTTTGATTTCGTTAATACCGGCATCTACTTCCGAATCTTTGACCTGTATTTTGGCTTCTTCGGCGGCTTGGTACAAAAGCTCTTTGGAAATAAGTTCTTTTAATACTTCTTTGCCGATTAAATCGCCGGCGTACGGCTGCGTAAGTGTTTGCGGGGAAGCCGCTTTGTATTGGTCAATAACGCCTTCCACATACGCATTATATTCAGACGCCAAAACCGGACGACCGTTCACGGTGGCCACGGAACTTTCCATTACTTTGGCGCAGAGCGGGCTGGTTAATAAGGCCGCTGTAAAAATAGCTAATACATATTTATTCGTTTTTTGCATCAATCAGTACCTCGTATTTAGTTTGTAGATCTTCTATTATTTTATCTAATTTTTTGTTTTCCAACACGGCGCGGATACGCGGGTAAGCTTCTTCTTTAGACAAGCGTTTCTCGCCGGTTTTCATAATGATATGAAAGCCAAACGCTGTTTTGATGAACCCTTGCACGCTTCCGTTAGAAGACGTGGCTGCGATAACTTCTATTTCCGGTAAAAATTCGCCGGGCATAAATGTAAATTTGCTGTTGCGGATCATCTCCGGAGCGATATTGTATTGACGGGACAATTCTTTCCAACGCGAAGGCGAACGTTTCAGCGCGCGCAAGACTTGGTCGGCCGTTTCGGCATTGTCTACAATAATTTGTTGGACGGTCATTTCGTACGGGTATTTTTTATAATATTCGGCAATTTCTTCATCGGTAATTTGTAATTCGCCGTCCGTGCGTTGTTTTTCGTACCATAAATCTTCTAATAGTTGGCGGGTATAGGCCTGGTAAATTTCGTTGAGGGCCATGCGTTTATCGGTGGACAATTTTTGATAATCTGCCGTTTTGTCTAACCCTTGTGTAAGCGCATCGGTTTGAATCAGCTTTTCGCGCAAAATAATCTGTATCAGATTTTGCCGCCCGATAGGGGTTTGGGCAAAATCTGCATCTTGTTTTTCCAATAATACCAAGCGGTCCTGCACGTCCTGTTCGGTAATGGTCGGAACGTCCGGCCGGACGCGGGCCTTGGGGTCCGCTTTAGGTTTGTCTTCCTGTTTGTTGCACGCACCCAACAACACGGCCAACACCAGTAAACATAATAAACTTCTTTTCATATATATACTATATCATTTTTCCGCGGGTAATAGCGTAGCCAAAAAGGCCATTACTTCCCGGGCAAAATCTAGCGGAAGTTGGGAAGGGGCGGGTACCAGATGCAACCCGTCGCCTTGGCGGGACTTAATAAATTCCAAGCGTTCTGCGCCAAAGCGGCGGAAAAGTTCTGCCGGAAAGTTGGGCGGCATTTGGAAATGGCGGGAAAATAAAATTTCTAATTTTCCGTCTATATAATCAAGATGAAAAATGTGCAACCGGGTGGCTTGGTTAGATAAATCAAATAGTGCGGTCAAATTGATAATTTCTTGCGGAACGGGGCCGCATAAATCGGCTAAGCGCGTAAGCAGTGTTTGGGTGCGTTGCGGGTCGGCTCCCATAAGTGCTTTGTAGTATTTTAGACGTTCTGCGTCATCGGGCAAATAATCGGGCGGAATATAGGCCGCCAGCGGTAAATTGACGGTAGCTCGCCAGGTGGGTTCGGGTTTATCCCCGCGTAGTTTTTTGACTTCCGCGGCTACCAAGTCACAATACAAACTCAGCCCCACTTCGCTGATTTGACCGTGTTGTTTAACGCCTAAGAGTTCGCCCGCCCCGCGAATTTCCATATCGCGCAAAGCCAGGCGAAAACCGCTGCCCAGTTCGCTAAATTCCATCAGAGCCGCTAAGCGTTTTTTGGCCTCTTCGGTCGGGTCTTTTTCCGGGGTCGGATTCCAACGAACGGCGGCCAAATCGGAAAAATTATCTTCCTGTTGGGGCGTTTTTTGAAAGAGCCAATCGGGGTGGAATAAGTAACAATATGCCTTCGTACTGCCGCGCCCGATGCGCCCGCGCAATTGGTACAGTTGCGCTAAGCCGAAATGGTGTGCGTTTTCCACAATCAGCGTGTTGGCATTTGTGATATCTATGCCCGATTCAATAATGGTAGAGGCCAGTAAAACATCGTATTTGCCGTTGTTGAAATCCCATAATGTTTGCTCCAGTTGTTTTTCGTCCATTTGACCGTGAGCCACGCAAATACGCGCGTGCGGTACGAGTTTTTTTAGTAACAACAGGCGTGATTCCATACTCTGTACGCTGTTATATACATAGTACACTTGCCCGCCGCGCGCGAGTTCTTGCGAGATAGCCGAGGCCGCCAGTTCGTTGTTCCACGGGGTAACCACGGTTTTGATAGGGGTGCGTCCGCGCGGCGGCGTGTCAATGAGTGAAATATCACGCAACGACGAAAGCGATTGGTTGAGCGTGCGCGGAATAGGCGTAGCACTAAGCATAAGCGAGTGAACGCCGGTGCACTTGGCGCGTATTTTTTCTTTTTGTTTGACGCCGAAGCGGTGTTCTTCGTCAATAATTACAAGCCCTAAGTTTTTAAATGAAATATCTTTGCTCATCAGGCGGTGCGTGCCGATAATGATATCGCACACGCCGTCTTTGATTTCTTGTACAACGGTGCGTTGCTCTTTGGCGGTTTGAAAACGGCAGAGCATACGGATATTCAGCGGAAAACCCGCCATGCGCTTGGTAAATGTTTTGTAATGTTGGGCGGCTAAAATGGTGGTGGGAACAAGCATCATTACCTGCTTGCCGGATAATACGACTTTTAACGCGGCGCGCATAGCTACTTCGGTCTTGCCAAAGCCCACATCGCCCACCAGTACACGGTCCATGGGCTTTGGCAGGGATAAATCACGCAGTGTTTCGGCAATCGCTTGCTCTTGGCCCGGGGTCAGCGTATAGGGGAAAGAATCGGCAAATTCCTGCTCCATGCGTGCGTCTCCGGTGATTTCGGGGGCGGGTGTGGCTTGGCGCAAGGCCTCTAATTTTAAAATTTCCTTAGCGGTTTTTTGGGCCTCTTCTTTAACGCGTTTTTTTACGTCTTTCCATTTGATACCGCCCAATACCGAAAGCGTAGGCCGTTTGCCGCCGGCTCCGATATATTTTTGCACTTTTTTAAAGTCGTACATGGGCACGTATAAGCGGCTGCCGCGGCGGTATTCAATGATTAGACAATCGGTGGGGTTGTTGTCCGGGTCCATGACTTCTAAGCCCAAGTAGCGGCCGATGCCGTGTTCTTGGTGGACGACATAATCACCCACCTCTAATTCTTTAAACCGTACCCGTTTAGCTCCCTCTATATCAAAGCGGCGCAGCACGGCAGAGGCGTTATAGCGGCGGTTGAGTAAATCGTTAGAAGTAATAAAAGCTTGTTTGGTTTGCGGGTCGTAAAACCCTTGGGTTAAGGGGGAAATAAACAGTTCGGCCTGTTTAGCGTGCGGATAATCGGCCAGTAATTCGCTTAAACGGTCCAACTCACCGCGGTTTAAACAGCTCAGCCGAACGCGGTATCCTTGCCGGGTAAGAGAATCAATTTCTTTATCGGCCAGCGTCATGTTGGCTTGAAACGGCAAGGGCGACTTTAACCCGGCATTGTGTGCATTTTCATGCGGGAATTGGGTTATAAAACGGGCCGTCGGATAAGCGGTAAAATCAAAGGTTTTGTCGGGCTCGTCAAACACTAATTGTGCGTTAGGTAAATAGTCGGTCAGCGTAGCCGGGGTTTGATCAAAAGCGAGTGGCAAAATAACTATTTCATCTACGCTATGTTGGGTGTTTTGAGTATCCGGGTCAAAGGTGCTGATCATGTCCAACCGGTTTCCCGCAAAATATAAGCGCATAGGTAAATTTTCTTGCACACAAAAAACATCCACCACGCTGCCGCGGGCGGCGTATTGGCCGGGTGTTTCGGTGTAATCTTCGCGCGTATAGCCGGACGTTTCCAAAAAATCAAGTAATTCTTGACGGCGTAACGTGTCACCGTGGCATAACGTGCGGATACGGTTTTTAAATTCGTTTAAATCGGGTAGCGGGGCGGATAAACTGTCGTACGAAGAAATGACCAGTTGTTTCCCGCGCGCCCGGCTAAGTTGGTACAGGGCGGCTAACCGCCCGGTGTCGGTATCCGGGTAGTAGATAATAGAGGTGTCCGGTGCGGCAAATTCGCGCGCGGCGGCTTCCATATCCACGGGGTCGTCGGCTGTAACCAGCAGGACCTGTCGGGCGCGCGGCAAAATTTGGCGGCACACAAAATACGCCTTGGCGGCACTGTTGGGCAAGCCGTAAATAAATGAGGACGTGGGCGGTTGGGTGTGGCTCATAATTTTACGTAGCAACTTGGACTAGAAACTTTGCGGCTCTGTACCGGTAATGAACGCTTCTAAAAATTTGTTGCGGTCGGTGGGCATAGCCAGTTTACCGGTAATGGGGTTAATATACGAGAACGAAATACCTTCCGGTACGGCAAAGTCGTCATTGGGTTCATCTTTTAAAATTTGCTCCATAATTTCCGTCCACCAACGGGCGGTCGTGCTACCGGTAAAACGCGCACCGTTTTCGTGCGAGGTATCATCATCATACCCCATCCACGCCGCGGCGGCGGTGGAAGGCGTCATGCCGACAAACCACATATCACGGTGGCTTTGAGTGGTGCCGGTTTTGCCGGCGATGTTGCGGCCCAGACGGCCTACGTATGCGCCGCTTCCGCGTTGGGTAACGCCTTTCATCATATTGATTAAAAGATAAGCGTGTTGCGGCGAAAAAGCAGCTGTTTCAAGGGGGATATGTTGTTCTAAAATCCGTCCGTTGGCATCTTCTACGCGCTCAATATAATAGTTATCGGTATGGATACCGCCGTTGGCAAAGGTGGTTAATGCGGCTAAATGTTCGTCCATTTGTACGACACTGACACCTAACGCTAAGGCCGGTACATTGGGCAAGTTAGCGGTTAGTCCGGCTTTGCGGGCTACTTGGATAACGGCGCGCGGAGAAACGGCGTCAATTAAATTGACGGCTACTAGGTTTTTAGATTTTTCTAACCCTTTGCGAAGTGTCACCCATCCTTCGGCCCGGCCGCCGTAGTTTTGTGGAACCCAAACGTTGAAATCTTTACTGGCGATGAACGGTTGTTTGGCTAAGTCTAACGAATATAAGTCGGCATTTTCATCAAACGTGCGCCAGTTGCGTCCGTCGTAATAGAACATGGTGGGTAAATCTTTAACCAGCGTAGCCGGCGTATATCCTTTTTGCAGGGCCGCCATCCATACGTAGGGTTTAAACGAAGATCCCGGTTGGCGTTTGGCTTGGGTGGCGCGGTTGAATTTGCTTTCGCTAAAGCCGCGTCCGCCGACTAGTACCCGTACGGCTCCGGTTTTGACGTCGCGCACCATAAATGCCCCTTGCAAGCGCGGATAATCGGCTTTCGTTTCGGGTTCGGCTTCGGTGGGTTCTTCTTCGCTGGTGGGGGTGGGAGCATCGGCTTCCGAATCGTTGGGGTCAATTTCAATACCTAGCCCTTTAGCGACTTGTTCATCATATTCTTGGAGTTTTTTGTCCATGATTTCTTCGGCAAGTGCCTGTTGCTCAATATCAATGGTGGTGTAGATGTTCAGCCCCGCTTTCCACAAAACGTCCATGCCGTATTTGGGCTCTAAAATGCGGCGGATATATTCAATAAAGTATAGCCCGGGTTTTTTCTCGGGCGCGGGTTGTTTGGTGGGTAGTTCTTCGGCTTTGGCGGCGGCTAGTTCTTCGTCATTGATATAGTTTTGCTCGTGCATAACGTCCAACACGAGATTGCGGCGTTGCCGGGCTACGGCCGGATTGGCAAACGGGTTGTACCGTCCCGGAGCGGGAATCAAGCCCACCAGTAAGGCGGCCTCACCGGTGGTAATTTCGGAGAGTTCTTTATCAAAGTATTTTTTAGCGGCGGCTTTAACGCCGTATGCCCCGCTGCCTAAATAAATTTCGTTTAAGTAAAGTTGCAAAATTTCGCGTTTGCTAAACTGGTGTTCAATTTGAATAGCCAAAATAATCTCGCGGATTTTGCGGATAAGTTTTTTCTCTTGCGTTAAAAACACACCGCGCGAGAGCTGTTGGGTAAGTGTGGACGCGCCTTGTTTGGCCCGTCCGGTAACCAGGTCGTGCAGTAATGCGCGGAAAATGCCGCGGATGGAAAAGCCGGCGTGTTTGAAAAAATCGCGGTCTTCCATAGCGACTACGGCGTTTTGCAAATCCACCGGGATATCTTCCAGCGGGACCATACTGCGTTTTTCAATAGAAAATTCGTGGATGAGTTTATTGTTGCGGTCGTATACTTTGGTAGTGAGGGAGGGGGTATATTCCTCCATTTCATACACGGGGGGTAAGCCGGAGAAAATATAGCGCATAAATACCGCAGACACAATGATAAAAACAAACAATCCGGCTAGTGCGGTAAACAAAAACGGTTTAGAAAAAGAAAAACGCTTTTTGGCCATATACTAGATTATATCAAAATTGGACCGCAAGACCGCAGCGTACAACCCCTGTGAACGAAAAAAACATTACAGGATATTTTAGTTGTGAAATACCGATAAGGTTATTGTACTTGGTAACAAGGAAGATTCTCGGCAGACGAATAGCCCGGTTTGGTATGATTATTGCTCAGGCGTTTACATACATCAATTCCTGGTTCCGTCCTACCGTAACAACAAATTATGTCGTCTGTGTTGTAGGAAAACGCATAAGGGTTAAGCGGCCGGGGCAATCGGTTGGCAACCGCTATAAGGTTAGGAGTGGCAGGAGCAACTGTGCCATATTCAAACCACTTTGAATTTTTACGGTTGAGCGAGTGTCCCGGTAGCGTAGTATTTTCTCCAGGCACGTCAATATCAAGCGCTTCAATATCGGTGGCATATTCTCCGTTAGCCATGTAGTATGCTTTGTTAGCAGTAGCTATGGCTTTTAACATGACAAGCCCTTCCGTAGCGCGTGCTTTTTCTACGACTTTTTGATATTGCGGCAACGCTACCGCCGCGAGTATGCCGATAATTAAAACGACCACTAATAATTCAATGAGTGTAAATGCTTGTTTGTTTTTCATGCTGTTTGCTCCTTTCTATTTTTTTTGTTCCTTTATTATCGTTTTTTTTTTTGATTTGTCAAGCGAAATTTTGCAAGCTGCCAAAATTACGACACAAAATGATTGCACAAAAGGCAAGAAGGAAATGCGCACAAAAGACGGCTTGCCAATTAGGGGGCCCATGGTCAAAAGGCCCAAACTATTGTAAAATAGTAAGGCCCTGTGAAATCTTATTAAAAAGAGTTATTTATGGTACGTAAATCTGCAAAAAAAGTGACGGTCCGCGCCAAGCACAAACCTTCCGCCGGACGTTCTAAATTCTATGGGTACGATTTTGTTTTGTTAGTGGATCCGGCTTCCCTCCGTTTTACGCAGGTGGGCGGTGCAACGCATGCCCGTGTTTCCTTATATAAGGACAACCCGGTCCACCAAGCGGCCTTGACGCAAACGCTTAAACAAGGGGTTTATCACTACGAGTGGGCCGACCAACATACAAATATGCCTCGTCTTTATCAAACGACTTGCGTAGCGTTGCGCCCGGTTGGGCAAGAGGTAACGGGAGTACTTTCTTTTTCGCGCGAAATTAAAGAGGGATTTTTGCCGGGAGCGTCCGATTCTTACCAATTACATGACGGCAGTGGTGCGCGTACCTTTGCGCAAATTTTACTGGCCGCGCGCGAAACCGAAAAGCGCGAAATTTCCAAGGCCTTGCATGACGAAATTGGCTCTAATGCAGTCATGCTCACGGCCTTACTTAGTTTAGTGCGCGCCAGCGTAAAAGCGGGCAATACCAAACAGGCCTTACAAGATTTGGCCCAGTTAGACACGCATCTCAAAGACAGTGTAGAACGGTTAAAACAGGTGATTGTTTCGTTACGTCCGCCTGCTTTGGAAAACAAAGGCGGTTTGGGGGGAGCCGTGCGTGATTTGCTGGATAACATCAGCGGATTGGCCCACGTGCCTTATACCTTTGATTATGACGGAGTGGACGACCGAACTTTTTTGTCCGATAAAGTAAAAATTTTGTTGTATCGTATTGCGCAAGAAGCCCTAACCAATATCGCTAAACACGCGCGGGCTAAGCATATTCGCGTAACTCTTAAACAAGAAGGCGCGCAAATTTTCTTGAGCGTGTGTGACGACGGAGTCGGCTTTCAGCCGGCCCGCCAGTTGTCTATTGAACACGTGGGGCTTTTGGCCATGAAAGACAGTGTTAACTTATTAGGGGGCACGATTGCCATTAAAAGCGCGCCCGGCGAAGGGACGTGCATAGAGGTATCTTGCCCCAGTGTTATCTATGGGGGATAAATGTATGAAGAAGATTGTATTAGCAGATGACCATGCTATCGTGCGTACGGGTGTGCGCACCGTATTGGAGCGGTTGGGGAAAGATATGCAGGTGGTGGCGGAGCTTTCCAACGGCAAAGAGTTGGTAGATTACGCCAAAGACCACCCGGATGATATTTACGTGGTGGACATCTCTATGCCGGTTATGAACGGTATTGAGGCGGTAGAACAGTTGGTTAAATTCCACCCGGAAGCCAAAGTAATTATGCTAAGTATGTACGATGACCGGCTTTCGGTGGAAAAATCGCTCAAAGCCGGGGCCAAGGGCTTTATTGTTAAAGTTTCGGCTGCGGACGAAATTGTGAGTGCGATTGAAGAAATTTGTGCCGGACGGTTCTACTTGTGTAACAAGGTTTCCAAATATATTGTGCAAGGATTTTTGGGTAAAACTTCTTCGCGCAAGCGCGACGGTACCGGTTTAACACCTAAAGAAAAGGAAGTGTTGCAACTGATTGCCGAAGGGTATAGCAGTAAACAAATTGCCAAATCATTTAATTTGTCGCTCAATACGATCCACGTGCATCGCAACAACATTATGAAGAAATTGGGTATCCATAAACAGACCGAACTAGTGCGTTTTGCCATTAAAGAAGGTATTGCCCAATTATAAAGGAAAGAAACTATGCGTATTATTGCCGGAAGCGCCCGCGGGCGCAGGATATTTTCCGTATCTAAAAATTTACCCGTTAAGCCGATTTCGGATAGAATTAAACAGTCGGTATTTGACATCATCCGTCCGCGTATAACCGGAGCGATGATGTTAGATTTATTCGCCGGAACGGGCAACGTATCTTTAGAGGCCCTTTCACGCGGGGCGATGCGTTGCGTGATGGTAGACCGGGAGCCGGCATGTATCAAAAATATCCACCGCAATTTGGCGCATTTGGGGTTTGAAGACCGCGCCAAGGTGCTGCGCGGTGATGTGTTAAAACCGCTTGATTATTTGCTTGCGTATAGCGACAACGAGGGCTACGATATTATTTTTATGGGCCCGCCGTACCGCGATATCAATAATAAAATGTTGTCGCTCTCTGAGCCGGCATTGGCTAATGTCTCCCAAGCTAAACTGCTTGCAAAAAACGGCCTTATTATTTTGCAAACGCATAAAACGGAACAATTTGCCGTTCCGGCGGAGTTGGAAATTTACCGCGTGGAAAAATACGGCGATACGCTGGTGCATTTTTTGCGCTCCGCGCGTGTGAAATCACAAGGAGAATCGCATGCAGAGTGATCCGCACGAGCTCAATTTCTCCAAGATTAAAACCTACCGCGAATGTCCGCTTGCCTATAAACTCAAATATATAGACGGCAAAAAAGAGGGCTTGACGCCTTCGTCCTCGTTGGGCGTTTCTTTGCACCGTACCTTAGAGGCATACCACAGCCAAAGTAACGATCCGTCGGAATTATTGTCTTATTACGACGATTGTTGGATGGGGGCCGGCTATAAAAACGCCGGCGAGCAAATGGAATGGTATTTAAAAGGTCGGAAAATGTTGGAAACGTACCAAGAGCGGGAGTACGAACGCAAAACCACCGTGGACAGCACTGAGCGTGAATTTATCTTCCAAGAAGGGGAGTGGACCTTGCGCGGCAAAATTGACCGCATTGATAAACTGCCCGACGGCTCGTGGGAAGTGATTGACTACAAAACCGGCACGGACGTTGATTTAACGGCTCCCGTAACGGATTCGCTCCAAATGGGTATCTACGCCGTGGGCGCGCGACGTGCGTGGAACATGAAACAAGGCAAAGCCAGTTTCTATTTTGTGGCGTTTGATCAAGTGCACAGCGCGCCGTTTGAAGCGTTTGACGAGCAACAAATTATTGATACATTTATCCAAACGGGTAAAAAAATCGTCGCGCAAGAGTTTGAGCCCAACACGGCCCAATGCGCAAACTGCGCGTTTAATACCCGTTGCGATAAAGCGGTTTTACCTCCGCAAGAACAATCGCAAGAATAATAATTAAAGAATTATTGGTATACGTAACGGTCTGCTTGCAGCAGGCCGTTTGTTTTTGTCCAAATGGTATTTCCCTTTATTCTCTCTCCCCTTGCGGGAGAGGGTGGCGCACCACTCTTTTTTTCCCCTCGCCCCTTGCGGGAGAGGGTGGCCGAAGGCCGGGTGAGGGGTAATAAAAAGCGGGGTATAATAGAACAAGGAAAATAACTTTACTCTATACCCCTCATCGGTTTGTTCGGACGTTGTCCGCCAAACCACTTCCCCCGCAAGGGGGGAAGTCAAACAACTTTTCCATCGTCGGTAAAAAATGCCTATTGACATCGTTTTTTTTTTTGATTTAATATTCTTACACAAAAACTCTGTGGAGGGATATGTATGCAAAAAGGAAGTTGTTTGTTGGGCTGTTTAAATCAAATTAAGCTGTCATGCCGGAAGGTTTTTATCCGGCATCTTCGTATTTTTGTTTCTATCGGGACGGCTAACGAGCGAGAGAAAATCAGAAGATCCCGGAGTCCTCGCCGGACGGGCGAATTCCGGGATGACAGACCTTTATTTAGTAACGGCAAAGCATTTACGCTTATTGAATTACTCGTTGTCGTACTTATCATTGGCATATTGGCCGCGGTGGCACTGCCGCAATATAAAATTGCGGTAGCCAAAGCGCGCATGACGCAACTGGTCACATTGGCTAATTCCGTTGTTCAAGCGCAAGAGCGGTATTACTTAGCTAACGGAACATATACCACCGATTGGACGGAATTAGATATAGATATTCCACATGTCCAAGTTTCGGGGAATCTGTTGGTTGGAAAGGCCGGATGGCGTTTGTCTTTAAATCCGTCGGGCGGCGTAAATGGAAGCGTATATGCGTTTGGACAAAATTTCTTGCCGGACATTCTGTTAATATTTGGTTATTCTCATGCGAGTACCGATTGGGAAGATAAAAGAGCTTGCTATGCAACCGCTGACAATTCCACAGCTAACGCGGTATGCAAAAATGCAACCGGAAAAACTCAACGTGATAGAGAGGCGGGATATGGCGCCCAGAATGTTTATTTTTTCCAATAATATACTGCCAAAATTACCGCGCCCAGTATCCACCGGTAATACACAAACACGTTAAACGTGTGCGATTTAATATATTTCATCAGCCCGCCGATGACAAGCACCGCGCCGATAAACGCGCTGATCACTCCTGCCAGTAGCGCACCGTTAAAATCGGCCGGGGCCAAATGCCCCAGTTCAAGCACCGTAGCTCCCGCGATAACAGGCGCGGAAAGTAAAAACGAAATACGCGCGCTGACACTGCGAGAAAGCCCTAAAAATAACGCCGCCGTAATCGTAATACCGCTACGCGACACGCCGGGCATTAACGCGAGTGCCTGCGCGCAACCAATCAGAAATACCGTCTTAAAAGATACGTCAAATAAATCGGTTGCTTGGTTTTTAACTTGTTTATCTGCCCAAAACAATACGCCCGCAAACACGATTAAATTGATAGCAATTAACGCCGGATTGCGAAATACGTTTTCCGCCCAGTCGTTTAGCAAAAAACCCATTACCGCCGCCGGAACAGTTGCCGCGGCTAAGTACCACAGCATTTTGCCTTCGCGGCTTTTGGGCGCGGTTAAACCTTGCTTAAGTAGCACCCACCAATCGCGCCAGAAATAGAGCAGTACGGCTAACAAGGTGGCGGCGTGGAGCATTACATCAAAGCTAAGCCCTTGATATTCCTGCCCGCGCAGATACGGCAAAAGTGCCAAATGTGCGGAGCTGGAAATCGGTAAAAATTCGCCCAACGCTTGCAACAGGCCTAAGAAAACGGCGTCCAAAATTGTCATTAATTTCTCCTCAAACGCTTTGCATAACTGCGCAAAAATGCAATAATAAAGTAAGTATTTTTATTTTACTATTTATTACCGGCTATGACACTTTTTTACGCGCATTATCCGTCTTTGGAAAAGTCATTTTTGCAATTTACAATGCACAACCGCCGCCCGTTAGAACCGTGGCTGGTAGTATGTGCGTCGTCGCTCATAGCCCGGCGTTTGCAAACACAACTGGCGCGCACGCAAGGAGCGGTAGCTAATATCCATTTTACGACGGCCTCTTCTTTATTATACCGCTTGGATAGCGAGGCCGGACCCGATTTGCCCGTTTTCCCGCAAGACCATTTGCGCGATTTTTTGTTTAAAGAAATCATATCCCAACCGGGTTTAAATGTGTATCCGGTGTCGCGCGGGTTTATCGGGGCACTTAAAAGTGCGTTGCGTGATTTGGCCGACAGCTTGGCTACGCCAGAGGTGTTGGAAGAACAACTGGCGAGCGAGCCCGATGACGGCCCGTTTGCGCAAGACAAAGAACGCTTTGCGTGGCTTGTGCGTGTTTATAAAGAATATCAAACGCGCGAAGCGCACCTGCCGGGTTACCGCCCGTATCAGGCGCTTTTTGAGCGGGCGCTTGCGCAAGCGGAAAACTCGCCTTATCTCAAGCAATTTTCCCAAATTATTTGGTACGGGTTTTACGATATGCCCGGGCGTCAGTTGGAGCTTATGCACCAACTCAAAGCCCACTATCCGCTGACGGTATTTGCCCCGTACGGCAAATTTCCGGCTTACCAGTTTGCACGTAAGTTTTTTGAGACAAACTGGCTGGGCACTTTCGGCGGCGGGCAAGATGAAAATACGGACGATTTCGGAGCACTGGGAGCCAGCGGGCCGTATCTGTTTGCCCCGCAAGGAGACGCCCCCGCCCCGGGCGTGCAACTTGTATCGGCAGCGCAACCGGCGGGCGAGGTGTTTTTTGCGGCTAAAGAAATTTTACGTTTGGTGGAAGAAGAAAAATACGATTTTACCGATATCGGCGTGCTCGTGCGCACACCGGGCGCGTACCAAGAGGAGGTGCGCCGCATTTTTGCACAAAACCAAATTCCGCTCAATGCGTCGTTTTCCTATCCGCTTGCTAAATTCCCGCTCGGGGCGTTTTGTTTGAATTTGCTAACGTTGGACGTTGGCGGCTTTGAGCGCGAACAGGTGCTGGCTATTGTTTCATCACCATATTTTAAACAACCTGCCAAACGGACCTGGCGCAAATTGACGGAAAAATCACTGGTAAGTTTGAATCTGAGCCAATGGCAAGATTTACTGCCGCAGACCGAAAATTTTGATCCTGCATTTTTAACGTGGTTGGAAAATTGTAATACGCAATTAAAGGCCTTATCTGCGCCGGGCGCGTGGGGTGAAAAGTGCACACAAACGCTTGCGTTTTTGGCAGAGAACATAGACGAAACTTCTTTGCAAGGTAAAGAATTGGAAATTTACCGGGCGGTTTGTGCGTGTGTTTCTTCGCTCACTAACTACGGTGCCTTGCGCGCGCGAAGTAATCAAGGCGAATTTATCCGCGAATTAACGGAAGCACTTTCTTCGCTTACGTTTAACGAAGTGGAAAATGTGGCCCGCGGTGTTACTTTTACCGACGTGCTACGCGCGCGCGGCCTACGCTTTAAAGCCGTATTTTTACTTGGACTTAACGAAAAAGTTTTTCCGCAAGTACTACCCGAAGACCCTATCTTGCGCGACCGTTACCGCTATATTTTGCGTGATGTGCTTGGGTACTGGATCAGTCAAAAGTCGGAGCGGACCGCGGAAGAACGATTACTTTTTTTTAGTGCGTGCAGCAGTGCTACGCACAAATTATACGTGTCGTATGCCACACGCGGCGTTGACGGAAAAGAAATCGTGCCGTCGGTGTACGTGGCCGAACTGGCGCGCGCTACGCATCAGGCGTGGCGTACCAACGAGGCACCGCGTATCAGCGCACGCATGACGCATCAATTGGCCCGGATTGATTTGTCTTTTTTAACGCCTAAAGAAATGTCATGTACGTTACTTTTGCGCGGCCCGGTTTGCGAAAAAGATTGGCAAACGGCCGGGTTTTTTACGCCGGATATAATGCGTCAAACCGCCGCGGCGCATGCACTTAAATCGCGCGGGGCGGTGGGTGCGTTGGACGGACTGATTCAAAGTGGCGAGCGCATATTTGAAGCCGGGCAAAAAAGCGGTTTTTCGCCGTCGGCTTTGCAAGATTTAGCCGCCTGCCCGATGAAATACTTTTTCCGCAAAGCGTTACATTTGGAAGATCAAGACGACGTTTGCGCACGCTATGAACTGGCCCCCAACACGCGCGGTACGGTTTATCATCGTGTGTTGGAGGAATTTTACCGCGAACTAAATAAACAAGGTTTAACGCATCAGCTTTTTGATAGCGGCGTAGAAGAATATATAGACCGCGCGCTTGCCAAACATTACACTAAGCAAAGCTACCGGGCGTTTGGTATTTATCCGGTGGTGTGGGAACTCTTATTAGAACAGATCCGCACGCGGCTTATCAGCTTTGCTCAAGAAGATATAAAGAATTTAGGCACGTTTACGCCGAGTTATTTTGAGCAAGAATTTTCCGCCGTTAGCGTGGATAATCTGCCGTTTGTGTTGCGCGGTATTATTGACCGTATTGATGTGGATAACACGGGGAAAAAATTTATTATTGCCGATTATAAATCGTCTCGCAAAGGCACGTCCGATTTAGCCAAATCGTTTTTTACGCATTTGATTTTCCAACCGTTTTTATATGCGCTTGCCGCCGGAAAACTGGCGAAATTAAACGGGTTTTCGTGCGCGGGTGCGTGTTTGCTTAGCATTAGCAAGGGGTATGATAAACGCGATTTGCCCGCCGAAGAAATCGCGGCCATGCGGCCCAAAGCCGAAGCATTTTTAAACCTGCTGGCCCAACTGGTGCGCGAAGGAACCTTTGTGTTGTACCCGTCGGAATTATGTGCGTTTTGTCCGTACAGTGCGATCTGCCGCAAGGACAGTTTTTCCTGTTTAATGCGCGCACGCAAAAGTGCGCCCGGCGTACAATTAGAGGAGGCCCGCTATGGTAACTAAACTGACCGAAGACCGTGCGCGTGTACTGCACGATTTGAACGTCAATATGGTGGTGGAGGCCGGGGCGGGTACCGGAAAGACAACGCTGCTGATCCGGCGTATTTGTCTGGCGGTATTGGCACAAGGAATAGCGGTAGATAAAATCGTCGCGCTGACATTTACCGAAAAAGCCGCGGCCGAAATCAAAAACCGCTTAGTTACTGCCTTGCATCAAATTGTGCGCGATATCCAAGATAAACAAGCCGGAAAAGAAATTGACGAGCGCTCGTTACTTACGTTTATTGAGCAACATTTTAATTTGCAAGCTAAAGACATTTTGCCACGTGCGCAGGCGGCGCTGGCGCGTTTGGACCGCGCCGGCGTGGGAACAATTCACAGTTTTTGTGCCGATATTTTGCGCACATTTCCGTTAGAGGCGGGTTTGTCGCCGCAGGCGGAAATTGATTCCGGCACGAAGGCCGCGCGGGTGTTTAATGCCCGTTGGAACGCATTTTTAGATGAAGAACTGGGCATCAATGCCTCGCGTAAAGAAGCGTGGAAAAGTGTACTGCCGGAAATTTCACTACCTGAGTTAAAAGCGTTTACGCAAGAACTCTGCAGCGGTAAAATAGAGCAGTACGATTATTTTTCGCACGCGTCTATGCTGGCGAATATCTGTGAAGAAAAAGCCGCCCAGGCGCGCGCGTGGAGTAGTGCCTATTTGGACCCCAAACGTCCGCAACCGCGCAACATTGAAAAAGCACTTGTATGGTCGGAAAAAACCTTGTTAGAAGCCGCCCGGTTTTTGCGCGGGGAAGAAATTTTATCGTCTGAAAAAACAACCCCGCCCGCGCTTACTTCCACGCTCCCCAAAGGGTGGGAGGAGGACGCATTTGAAGAAGCGCGCGGACTCGTGCAATTTGCGCTTAAAATGCGGCCGGATCAACAACAACTATTCCGCCAAGCACTTGCGTTAGTGGAGCCGCTTGCACGGCAGATACGCGAAGATTACGCGCGTGCGGGTATTTTAAGCTTTGACGATTTAATTGTAAAAACGCGCAATTTGGTGGAGCATAATTTATATGTGCGGCGGCTGCTGAAAGAAAAACTGGACGTTTTATTTATTGACGAGTTCCAAGATACCGACCCGGCCCAAGGGGAACTTCTTTTATTTTTGGCGGAAGAAAAATCGTCTTCCGCGCTTCGTTGGCAAGATGTCAAATTAACCCCGGGCAAACTGATTGTGGTGGGCGATCCGAAACAATCTATTTACCGTTTCCGCGGGGCAGATATTACGGCGTATGAATTATTTACCCGGTTGATTTTAAGTCAGGGCGGCGTGAAATGTTTTTTGCGCCAAAATTACCGCAGTGTGCCGGATATCGTCACGGTCGCCAACGAAGTTTGCCAACGCGCAATGGTACAGCAAACCGCGTTCCAACCGGCGTACGAGCCCATTGTACCTACCAAATTGCCGCGGGAAAATGCCGTGCAGTGGCTGTTTGTGAACACGCCCGAAAAAACCCCGGTGCAAGCCGATGATTTGCGCGATAACCAAGCCGAACAAATTGCGTGTTGGATCAAGCAAAACGTTGGCCGGATGAAACTGGCTAGCGGCGAAAAATTGGCCTATAAAGACATTGCCGTTTTAACGCGTGCGGCTACCACCGCCGGACCGTATATGGACGCTTTGCGCCGTCACGGCATTGCGTTTAACGCCGATAGCGAAAAAGATTTTTTTAAACGCCAAGAAATTAACGATTTTCTAAATTTCCTGCGCGTAGCGGCTGATCCGTCGGACACTACTTCGTTGGTGGGGGTATTGCGTAGTCCTTTGGGCGGGTTTACAGACGAGGAAATTTACCAAATTTCAGCCCGGGGGGAGTTGTCTGTTCATGCCAAAACAGCGGATGAAAAGTTGGCGCGGCTTTATAAACTGCTCCTTGAATTTGCGGGTAAAGTCGGACGTAGCGACGTGCAGAAATTGTTGGAACAAGTGATAGATAATACTTCCTTGCCCGAGCTGTGCGCCGCGGCGTACGAAGGCGAACAGACGTTAGAAATTTTAACGCGTTTGGTGGCACAAGCGCAAAATGTGTGGGGGGAAGGGCCGTCTTCACTCGGGCAATTTTTAGCCGCGCTGCAAGATACGCTGCAAAACACGCCCGAGGCGTTTGGCTCTGCACCGCTGGATGCGCTGGATGCGGTGTCTGTAATGACGGTGCATAAGTCTAAAGGGCTTGATTTCCCCGTCGTCATTTTGGCAGATTTATCCAAAAAAGAAACGGGAAGTACAGCCGCGCCTTCGTCACATCTATTTTCGTGGCAGTATAACATGCACGGACTCAGAGCCGGGAAAATTTGCGATGCAAATTTAGCATTTTTAGAAGAAGAACAAAAGAAACACGAGCGGTGCGAAGAAGTCCGCATTTTATACGTGGCTTTAACGCGTGCCAAAGAAAAATTGTTGCTTGTAGCCGACGGGCGCAAAGGAGCCGAGAAAGCCGCCCGCGCATTTGTAGAGGCGGGGTTATGGCCGGACGGTCAAACGGAAAAACTGGGACCGGAAGAAATAGCTGTGCCCGTGTCGTACTTTGCGTACGAAGATCCGGCCGCGTTTATTTACCGCACGCACCCGGTGCAAGAAATTGCGCTAACTTCATTAGATTTAGCGAAGTGGAAAACAGCGTTTGATGCGCGAAAAGCGCGTTATGAAAAATTGCTTAGCGAGCAAAATTTGTCGCCCAGTGAGCGGGTAGAATCAAATACCTTGCTTGCGCCCGAACAGCAAGCCGCCGCCGAGGTGGGAACAGTCTGCCACCGCGCGATGCAAGTTTTACTCATGCAGCCGCAACCGGACGTGGGGCAAACATTAGCGCAAGCCGCGCGCGAAACGGGACTTGTTACGCGCGAACAAGCCGCGGCGGAAATTATCACGCCGTTTGTAACGTCTGATGTTTGCGCGCAGTTGCGTGCGTGTAAGTTGTTAGCCGCGGAAATGCCGTTTTCGTACGTAACCGAAAACGGACTGGTGGAAAGCGGCGTAATGGACGCTGTGTTGGAACGCACGGGCGGAAAAATTTGGGTGGTGGACTACAAAACCGACAAAATTCCCACGGGTGGCACGCAAAAATTAGTGGAAAAATACCGCCCGCAACTTGCGGTATATAAATCGGCGGCGCAAAAGCTTTTCCCCGACAAAGAGGTAGTGTGTTCTGCCGTATTTTTACGCGCGTGTAAAAGTGCGGACGTGTAATAACCCCTGTCAATCTATGTAATAAACTTTATAACCCTCACTGGTGCCTGAAAGGGGCGCATGTTGGGAGACGCGACGGCATAATTCGTTGGCATCGTTATTAGTTGCGATAGCATAACAATCTCGTTTTCCGGGCCTCTTGTCAGTATGATCCCAACGCCATATCAATAGAACTCCCGGGAACCGGGTTTTTGAATTGACTAACACACCGTAGCCGTAAAGACGGACATATAAGCCGGACGGGGTGTAAAAATAATTCCCGCTTACGTTGTGAGGAGTACTTTGAACGGGTAATGCAATATCTAACTCGTCTTGGGTGTTGGCATATGCACCGTTGGCTAAATAATAACGCTCTTGGGCTTGTTTAATGGTGCCGGCGAGGGTAACCATCTCGCTCCAGTATGCTTTTCCGATCGCCATTTTATATTGAGGCAATGCCACGGCGGCCAAAATGCCGATGATTAAAACGACGACTAATAATTCTATTAACGTAAAGCCGGAGCGTTGTAATTTAGGTAGGTCAGGCTTTGCCTGACAATGGCCCGATAGGGACATCATTCCTTT
>ONAM01000011.1 GCA_900315795.1 Candidatus Avelusimicrobium caledoniensis | reverse complement strand
GCGGCCTTGAGATGCCGATGGGATAAGACGAACCAACACGGCAAGAAGGTAGCGCGCGGGGTATACTTTGGGCTGATAGACTTTAAGGCACAAATGGGCCGGGAGCATTGCCAAAAAGTAGTCAAAGTGCTCATCCCGTAGTGAAAAATTTGTAGTATTAAAATAAGGAGTTTGACAGGAAAAACATTTATGAATATCAAAACCAAAGTTTTACTAGCTTGTTTAGCAGTTGGTTTCTGCGGCGCAAACGCGACGGCCAGCATTAACGAAAATGCCGGTACTAGCGCGGCTGCGTTCTTAAAAATCGGTGCGGGTGCCCCGGCCGCTACGGCGTTAGGTAATGCCTATGTGTCTATTGCGGACGGCCCGCAGGCCTTGTACTGGAACCCCGCCGGTGCGGCTTCGGCCACTACGCGCGAAATCGGGTTTACGTACTTGGACTATTTACAGGGTTATAAAGCGCGTACCTTGGCGTATTTGCAACCGATCGGCAAAACCATTATCGGCGTATCCTTAAACTATATGGATATGGATGATTTTGATTTCCGCGATAAATGGGGACACCAACTCCCGGAAGTCGGCGTGCCGGTGCAAAACTTCGTGGGCGGTATTTCTATTGCGCGCGGATTTATTAACCAGAAACTCCAACTGGGCGGTACGGCTAAGTATATTAGCGAACGCTTATATAACGGTTCGGGCCATAACCATTACGATAATATCGGTTTTGATGTAGGTGCTAAATTGCGCCTGGTCAACTGGCTCGGTTTAGGCGGTGCTTTAGTTAACATCGGCGATAAAGACGATATGCCTAACGGACTGCGCTTAGGGGCCGATTTGGATACGCGCTATTTCACTATCTCCGGCGAATATATGAAGTATAAAGACGACAACGCCCGCTACGGCGTGGGCTTGGCCGTGCACATCCCGGAAGATTTATTACAAGTGGCCCGGTTTGATCTGCGCGTTGGGTATTATACGCGCGAAAACACCGGGGTCAATACGGAAGATTCGTGGGTCAAAGATATTGGGTTACAGGAAACCTCTAAAGTATCTTTCGGCTTTGGTATTTACAGCTCTGAACTGTTTGGTTACGGTGCGTCTATTGACTACTCCGTAACGCCGTTTGGAGCACTCGGGACATCGCAACAACTCGCGGTATCCGTACAATTTTAAGTATGTTTAAAAAAGGGAAAAAATGGCTAAATAACAAAGGACAGACCGCCGTAGAATATATTATTGTGGCGGCGGGGTTGTTTTCGGCGATTATTTCCTTTTATGTGTTGTACTCATACTTGGTGCCGCAACAGTTTGACGAGGGCGCACAGCTAATTTTGAAGGAATATGATGCAGGAAAATAATTTTTAAAATCAGGAGGACGGACTATGAAGTTTATCGTTGCATTGCAAAATAAAATGAACAGCATTCAAGCCAAAGCGTTTGATTGCCTCAAGAAAAAAGAAGGGCAGAACACCATTGAATACGTGCTCATGCTCGTAGTAGTAGTGGGTGTAGCCGGTTTGGCGGGCATGCTCATTAAAAAGTTCATGCCGGATTTGTTTGAACAAGTCAAAGCGAAAATCACCGGCAGCATGAACGAAATGTAATTTATGTGCAAATTCGCTAAGAAGTGTGGGGGGCAGGTTACCGCCGAGCTAATGCTGATTTTGCCCGTATTTATGCTGATGATTTTCTTCGTGCTTGAATACGGCAACATCGCCTACCACTCAGTGATTGCTAACCACGCTTCTTACGAATTTGCGCGTATCGGGTCGCTCGTAGCTGTCAAAAAGCCCAGCGGCAACCCCGATCGGACGGTCATCACGCAGAAAATTAACCAAGCCAAACAAAAAGTGTTTGGCACCAAGGCGGGAGGAATTGGCGTGAACGTAAAGGTGGAAACCACCGGCGTGGACCCGATGTATAAAAAACACCGCCATGAAGATGTAGTAGTTACAGTGACGTACCCCGTGCATTTGCTGTTTCCGGGCACTAGCTATGTACTGGCCAGCGAGCCCAAGCGCGACGGCATCCGCCGGATCAGAGTGGTAACACGTATGCCCATTGAAAAGGCATATTTAAGTTCGGATACGAAATAGATTTGAAAGTATTAAAGAATTGACGTAATTTTAAGGAGACAACATGAAAAAAGGAATTTTCCTGCCCTTGATAGTAGCCATACTTGCGGCGTTGGTGTACGCGATGATTGTCAGCAGCGCGGAGAAGAAGTTAAACGCTTCTAAGAATATTAAGCAAGTGTTCGTGCCCTTGCGCGATATTAAAGAGCGCGAAGTGATTAAGCGCGACTTTATCCGCCCCGTTCCTGTGCCGGCTGCGTACTTGCAAAAAGATGCGTTTACGTACACAACGGATGCTGACTTTAAAGCCATTGAAAATGCGGTGGCTCGCATCCAAATTCCTAAAGGTAACCAAATTTCTAAGTATGCTATTACGTCTTTGTCTCCCGAGGCGGGCTTGTCCAGCAAAATTCCGGTGCAGATGCGCGGGTATATGATTAGTATTCCCGTTGCCACGGCCAGTATGATTAAGCCGGACGATAACGTGGACGTACTGCTTACGTTTGAAGCGGTGATGAAAAGCGGTAATCGCCAAAAAGTAGCCGTTACATTGCTGCAAAACGTAAAAGTGTTGGGTGTCGGGGCTGACTTAGGACAGGGATTAGACGCCCGTTCGGCCAGCGCTATGAAAACCAAAGACGAAGAGGCCTCTGCTTATTCGGACAACTCCACCTTGGCGTTGGCGTTGTCTCCGCGGGATGCGCAGTACTTGGCTCTGGCGCAAGCAGAAGGCGATATTTCGGTCATCTTGCGTTCTCACGGCGACGTGAACAACTACTTGATGGAAATTGCCACCTTTGAAAAATTATTTAACTAGTGGGATAAATTATGAACACGAAATTTATTACAAAAGTATCTTTAGCAGTTTTACTCGCGGGCGTACTCTTGCCGGGTACGGTACACGCTAAACGGACGCAGCTGGTGGCTGTGAGTGCCGATGTGGTGGAAATCGGCGGTACGATGCAGAGCGTCAAGGGTTTTGCATGGAACCAACTGTTTGATTTTGAAGAAGCCGAAATCCCCGGGATTTTATCCTTAGGCGAATTTCAGCGCAAAACCGCGGTAACTACGCGCCTTCGTTTAATGGAAACGGAAGGCCGCGCCCAAGTGCTTTCTAACCCGAAGATTGTTACTTCTTCGGGCAACAGTGCTAAAATTTCCGTCGGTGGTAAAGTGCCGATACCGGTAGTCAATAACCAAGGGGTTGGATCGCAAATGGAAGATTACGGTATTTTGCTTAACGTACTTCCCACGATCATTCCCGAACGCAACAACATTATTGACTTGCAAGTGCAACTGGCCGTTTCCACGGTGGACTATTCCCGTACGGTGGTAATCGGTACGGCCACGGCGCCTTCGTTTACCAACCGCGATGTGGAAACCCACGTGGAACTTAACAGCGGCGAAACGCTTGTGATCGGCGGTTTAAAGAGCAGTGCGCGTAACGTGTCCGAAGACCGCGTGCCGTTCTTAGGCAAATTGCCGTTAATCGGCTTACTCTTTAAGAGCAAAGACGTTACCGAAGAGCAACGCTCGCTCTTCCTGTTCATTACGGTAGAAATCGTAGAGTAGGGTATGGCTGAAGAACGCGAAACTCCCCAAAATGAAGCAAAAATTATCGCTTTTGCCGGGCCGAAAGAGGGCGTCGGCAAGACGACGTTGGTGCTAAATTTGGCGCTGGGCTGGGCGGGTATCCAAAAACGTCCGGTACTCATTGTGCCGCTGGATCCGCTCGCGCGCCAAGAGCATAATTTTTACTTAGATATTTCTGATCCGGTCAGCGTGTCGGACCTGCTTAAAGTGTTGGGCAATACGTCTATTGCAGTAGTAGGGGGACTTTTGCGCGGGAAAATTTCCATGTCCCAATGGGGGGTAGGTTTACTGCCTCTTGGTAACACGCGGGCACAAGTGGCCGCTATCAGCCCGAAAATTTTAATTCCGATTTTATCGCGTTTGTCGCAAACTTTTGATATCTTTTTAGATGTTGATTCCAGTTTCCCTATGCAGGCGTTTGCGTTTGATATTGCCGACAAAGTGTTTTGGGTGTCTAACGCCACGCGTACACATATTAACTCCACGGTGCAACTTTTTAACGATTATAAAGAGCAACACTATCCCATGGACCGCGTGAGCGTAATTTGTAACGGGTACGATATGCCCGGATCTATTCCTTACGAAGAAATGGAAAAATTCTACTCGCAATTAGGGCGCGAAGTAGATGTGTTTTTGCCGTGGGACGCAGATGTCATGGCCACCTCCAACCGCCGCGAGGTGGAAATTATCACAAGTCCGCAGTCCGAGTGGGTCAAAGGGCTCCGTTTGGTGCTTGCCAAAATCCGTGATTTAAAACCGGCTCCTAAAGATTGGTCCTCTTCCGTTTCCGACGAAGAATTTACCCAAGCCGCACAGGAAATTTGGTCGCCGGTGCTTTTTAATGACGGTAAAAAATCTATTTCTACCGATCATATCGCTACGGAAGATGAGGGAAATAAAGCCCAACTTTCGTTTTGGGACGATTTAAAACAGAAAATTCACAAAGAAGTCGTGCGCACGTTGGAGATTGAGCACATCGCCATCAGTGACGAAAGTGCCGCCAGTGAGCAAACCCGCAAACGTGTGGCCGCTATTGTGGATGATATTTTACAAAAGCAACCCAATTTGCAATTCTCGCGCGACCAACGCACGCGGTTTACGTCTGAATTATTAGACGAAATTTTAGGGTTAGGGCCGCTGGAAGTGTTAATGCGCGACCCGGCCGTTACCGAAATCATGGTCAACGCCTTTGACAAGATTTTTATTGAGCAAAAAGGTAAGTTGACCTTAACCAAATACAAATTTAGAAATAACGAACAAGTCGTACAGGTTATTAAACGTATTGTGGCCCCGCTCGGCCGCCGTATTGACGAATCTGTGCCGCTTGTGGACGCGCGTTTGAAAGACGGCTCCCGTGTAAACGCCATTATCGCGCCGCTCGCGGTTTCCGGCCCGACGCTTACGATCCGCCGTTTCTCCACCAAGCCGTTCGGCCCGGAAGATTATTACCGGTTCGGTACGATCAGCCCGGAGTGTATGGAGTTTATCAAACGGTGCGTTAAGATCCGCAAAAATATTATTGTTTGCGGGGGTACGGGTACCGGTAAAACGACGTTCTTAAATGCTATTTCCGGTTATATCGCTGATGACGAACGTATCATTACCGTAGAAGATACCGCGGAACTCCGGTTGCAACAGCCGCACTGGGTATCGTTGGAAAGCCGTCCGCCAAACGTGGAAGGCAAAGGGGCCATTACGATTCAAGATTTAGTCAAAAACTGCTTACGTATGCGTCCGGACCGCATTGTGGTCGGGGAGTGCCGCGGCGGCGAAGCGTTAGACATGTTACAGGCCATGAACACCGGTCACGAAGGATCTTTAACGACGATTCACGCTAACACCCCGCGTGATGGTTTATCCCGCTTGGAAGCGATGTGTATGCAAACCGGAGCCGATTTGCCGATTTTTGCTATCCGCGAAATGATTTCTTCGGCGGTGAACATGATTGTCCAACTGTCTCGTTTCTCGGACGGATCCCGTAAAGTAACCTACATTACCGAAATGCACGGACAAAAAGACGGTCAAATTCAATCTACCGACTTGTTCCGCTATGTGCAGACGGGCGTAGATGAAAACGGTAAGGTGCAAGGTATCTTCGCCCCGACGGGTAATTTGCCTACGTTTTATGAAGAATTTGCGGCCAAAGGCCAACCGGTGGATGAATCGGTATTTACCAAAGGAGCCGTGCCGCTTGATGAAAACGGTGAGCCGGATTTGTCTGCCTTGAAAAAGGAACAAGCGCAAAGCGGGGAAACCGCCGTTCCGCCTGCTCCGCCGGTAGGTGCATAGGAATTTAACATGAAAAAACTACATGGAATTATCGTATGTTTGATTGTGGGCTTGCTCGTAGGCGCGCCTGTGGACGGGCAAGGGCGTGCGTTGTCGGCCAAAAACCGCACCAGCATCCGTTGTTCCATGGAAAAAATGCGTATCATGGCCGAGTTTTTTGACGTCCATTTGGCCAACGATAAAAAAGAGTATGAATTGCCGGCCGAGTGCGGCGGTGGCCGGGTGCGCAAAGTGTCTATGCCCAAATGGTTTGCCGATGAGCTGACCCGTATGGACGCTAACAAAGTGGTCTATGTGCCCAACGAGGGGACGTATAGCGAGGTAGATTTGTGGCGTCAGGCGTTTTCCAACGTGTACTTATTTTTGGACCGGGCCGATAAGTCGTTAGACCCTAACCAGCCTATTGTACTAGATCAACTTTCCCGCGGGTATGTGGGCAACCGCATTAACTTAATGGCTACATTGGACCGCTTAAATAAAGACTTACTGCGCGGCAAACAACTGCTTGTCATGAAAGACAGCATGGAAGGCCGGGCGCGTTCCATGTTATCTACGTTTGAACTTATTAACAACGAATTTTTCAGCACGATTGAGTCGTTTTCCAGCCCTATCAGCCAACGCGAAGATAAATACCGCAAGTCAGTTATGGCCGTTGTGGTATTGGCGAACCATTTGTTCTCGCAGTTTATGAGCTCACCGATTCCGGGCAGTGTGCCGGATCCGAAAATTTACCGCACGACCCCGGCGGACCGCGCTACCAGTCTGTTTATGATTGTGCTTGGCTCGGCGTTGGCGGGGTTAGCTGTGTTTTTACTATTGGAAAATAAAAAAGAAAATATCTTAGTTTTTTTGGAGGATTATAAACAAAAAAGTTCTGCCTGGGCCGAAGATTTCAACCGTCAGTTCGTTACTATTGATATCAAATACATCGTATTTGGCACCATCGCTTTCTTTGCGTTGGGCGGGTTGCTCATGGGCTTAATAGCCGGCGGATTTTTGGGTGTGTTTATCTTCCTGCTCGTTTTATTCTTAGGCGGTGTTATCAGTATCCGTATGCCGATGGCGGTGTTGGATGCGCTCAAAAAAAGCCGCGGACGCAAGGTGAACGCGCAACTGATGGACTCCCTTATTTTGCTGTCCAACTCGCTCCGTTCGGGTATGGATATTGTGCAAGGGTTTGAGCTTGTTTCGCGCGATATGTTGCCGCCGATTGCCGATGAATTTGGCCTCGTGGTTAAAAACTACCAACTCGGCACTCCCTTTGAAAAAGCGTTGGACGGGCTAACCGAACGTGTGGACAGCCGGATGCTTTCTTATATCGTTAAAGCGATTATTATTCAGCGGCAGGTCGGTGGTAATTTGACGGTTATTTTCTCGCGCTTGGTGGAAAACATCCGCGAAGAAAGTAAACTGGAAGAAAAACTACAAGCCATGACAGCGCAACAGAAGATTCAATCTATCGTAGTAAGTATTATGCCGTTTGTGATGATGCTGGTAATGTTTATTTTCAATCCGTCGCAAATGTTTTCGTTCTACACAAGCCCGCTGGGAATTTGTGTGTTCCTGTTCTGTATTATCTGGATCGGAATTGGTATGAAGATTCTCAAGAAAATGGGCGAGGTACGGGTGTAATATGAATAGCTTAATTTTTACCGTCGGTTTAAAATTGTTACTCGCCATAGGAACGTTTGCCGTATTCCTGACGATATTTGGCTTGCTCTCGCCCAAAGAAAAGAAGGAAGAAGTTGTGGATATTGCCGTCAAACGGTTTAAATCTACGTCCAGTTTTGCGCGGTTGCAGCCGGAAGAAAAATTTTGGGACCGCGTGGCCGTGTTCTGTTTGCGTAACTTTCATGTGGAAGACAGCTTGGAAGAAATGCACATGCAACTGGGCAGCCCCGATAATCCGCAACCGGTAGATATTTTGTACAGCAAAATTTGGTGTGCTTTACTTGTCCCGGCGGCGATCATGCTTTTATTCCAGTCGGTTTGGCCGGTTATTTTAGTGCCGCTTTGTTTCTATTTACCCGACGTTATCATCAAAAGTAAAATAGAAAAACGCCAAGCGGAAATTTTAGGCAATTTCTCTACCACGGTAGATTTGGCCGCGCTTATTATTGAATCCGGTTTAGATTATTTAACCGCATTTGAGCGTATTATTAAAATTGCCAAAGAAAAAACAATTTTGGAAGAAGAACTGGAAAAAACTATTAACGAAATTAAGCTCGGTTATTCCCGTCGCGAAGCGTTAGAACGTTTTGCCGCCCGGACCGGCGTACAGGAAGTGCGCTCACTGGTGGGGCTGATTATCCAATCCGACGAACTCGGTACGAGCTTGGTGGACTTGCTGCGCAACTTCTCTACGGACCTTCGCGCGCGCCGCTTAAGCCGCGCCGAAAAGTTAGCCGCGCAGGCCTCTACGAAGATGTTATTTCCGCTCTTTATGTTCATCTTCCCGACGATTTTTATTTTAATCTTAGCGCCGATGATTATGGGCCTTGTCAACGGCGGTATGGGATTTTAGAGGATAAATTATGAAGAAAAACCTGGTTTTTGCATTTGTTTTACTATCCGTCGCCGCGTCTGTGTGGGCGGCCAATAATACATTTAACCGTCCTTCTACGGTGCGCCAACACGGCAAAGAGGCCGGTATGCTCTTGGACCTGGGCAAAATTTCCATGGGTACGTTAAATGATGTGGAAGAACGCAAACAATATCTTTCCACGGTTCAGTTGGAAAAACAGCGTATCCAAAATTATACCTTGCGTATGGTGTATGAAAATGCTTACACGCTGTATAAGCAAGGCGATTACCAACGCGCGCAAGAAATGGCACAAACCATTTTAAGCATTGATCCGAATTTCAAACAAGCCCAGACACTAGCCAAACAGGCCCAAAATATGGGCACGTATGGTACGACGTCAGAGGCACAAGTGATTGAGGCCAAATTCCAAGAGGCCTCCCGCTTGTACGACAGCGGCCGCTTGGTAGAAGCCAACGATAAGGTCAACGAAATTTTGACTTTGCAGCCCGGCAATACCAAAGCCCAATCGTGGAAACGCAAAATTGATTACGATATTGCCAAAGAATATACCCGCCGCGGAGACGAAGCCGAAAAAAACGGTGATTATCAAAAAGCGTTAGATGCGTGGTATAACGCACTCTTAATGCGTAAAGACGACCCGAAACTTGTTTCCAAAATTGCCGATGCGGAAAATAAACTGCGCAAACAGCAAGTAGAAGAATATATGAAACAAGCGCTTGATTTTTATAATAAAGGACAATACGTGGAATCGTACGCCGTATTTGAACGGATTACCAAAATTCAGCCCGGCGATCCGCGGGTCCAAAAGTATATGTCGCAACTCAAGAACGAAATCGCCGCCGGATATTATACTGCCGGGACCCGTTCTTACAATGCGGCTAAATTTGACCAAGCTGTTTCGTATTGGAACAATGCCAAAAAATGGGGGGCAGATACTTCCGCGATGGACGGACTTATCAAACAAGCGCGTGATGCCAAAGAAAATTATTTGCGCATGCAACAACGCCAACGCTTGCTCCAAGAGCAAAAAGCCCAACAAGCCGCTGTGGCCGCCGCTGCTGCCGCACAAGAACAGGAAGACGAAGATAAACCGGATGTGATTGAAACGGTCTCTATTGACAATCCGATCCCGGGTGTTTCCGGTCAAACGATTGTGCCGGGCAGTACGTCTACTACAACGACCACCACGACTACTACCACCACGACGACTACTTCCTCCACCGGGGCGGGTGCCGCCGCGGCCGGAGCCAACGAAACCTTGCCGACATTGGGCGGTGGGGTGAGCCGGGTGTCGGCCGAGGCCAGTGCGGCCTCGCGCGCCAAGTACATTGAGGGGTTAGATGCGTTTAACCAAGATGATTATGAACGCGCCCGCCAAGCGTGGATCGTGGCCAAACAACTAGACCCCGGTAACAGCGATGCCGATTTGGGACTTCGCAAAGTAGAAGAATTACTTAAATAAGGGAGCATGTAATGAAACTGACTTCAAAATGGCTTTTATGGTTCGTACTGGTGGCGGTGTATGCATCTGTCATCGGCGGGCTATTCTATTACAATTTATTCAAATTCGTATTTGATAAAAAGTTACAAAACGAAATGGTGGAAATGGTCCGCTACCGTGCGCCGTCTTTGGTGCAACAATTAGCTGCCCGCCCCAAAGGCGAGGCCACCTTCCGCGAAGCCGAAGTGATGAAAGGACTGGTGCGCAACGATGACCGTATCAAAAGTTTGGTGTATTTAAACTACGACGGATCTATCCGTTGGCACGAAAATACCAAATTTTTGGGGATGTCTTATTCGGAATATAACAACGCGGTCGGCTTTGACACCAACGCCGTAGCGCAAGCGATGCGTGACCGCTTACCGCGTGCTATTTTGTTTGGTAAAGGCGACGCATACGATATGGCTATCCCGTTACTGGCTAAAGACAATATGGTAGCCGGTGTGGTAAACGTTATTGTGTCGCGCCAAAACGCTAAGAAACTCATTGAGGCATCCATGGTGCGCTATGCGATCGGCGCGCTGATTATGATGCTGCTTATCGGCGGCGTATTGTATTTATTTTTACTGCTTAAAATTATCCGACCGCTTACTTCGCTTAAAGACAGCATTGATGCTGTGTCCATGAATAACATTACGCTTTCTTTCCCACCAAGACGTGATGAAATTGGCGATGTGGCTGCTTCCGTTACTACGCTTTTGGAGCGCGTGCGCGACGATGTAAAAGGGCTGGAACGAGGGGAAATCTTGTCTTTGGAAAAAGAGCAACAATGGTGGAAAGCTATTTTCGCGGTGATGGTGCCGAAAGGATCGCGGGCACTCGTAGTAGACGAGAATAACAACATCCTTTACACTAATTTTGAACTCAATGTGCCGGGTAAAGACAAAGTCCATTTGTTAGATATATTTGACAGCCGCCAACAGGAAGTCATACAAGTAGTTGGCGAAGCGATGGAAAATCCCACCAAAGTATTACGTGGTGCGGTAGAGAATAAAAATGTACAATGTGTAGTGAAGGCGGTACAACTGCCGGACGATGCCGGCAAAAACCGTATTGTTTTAGTGTTGGAGCCGGAAAAATAAATTTTAGGAGAAATGTATGAAAGTAGAAATCAAAAAAATACCTGTGATGTCGGTGTTGTTTTCAGTGTTTCCGTTAGCCGTTTTTGTGGTGATGCTAATTAGCGCGCTGATGGAAATGTTTAATCCGGATGTAGCGTTTACGATGGCCTATTTTCTCGGGCTCGTTTTGCGCGCTATCCAAGGTACTATTTTGGCACTCGTGTCTGTGGTGTTCTTTTTGTGGACCTACAATTTTTTGTGTGCTTTGGGAATCCGCGGCGTTCAAGTGCATTTGGAAGACAAATAATTTAACGGGAGTATAAAAATGATGAAAAAAGTTTTTGCGCTATTTTGCGTATTTGCCTTGGCCGGTGCGGCGATGGCGGCGGCCACTAAAACGGCCAAAGCTCCGGTCAAAACCCAGCCCAAAACGAGAGCTGAATTTATTGTCATTGAATCGGACGAATATGAAGCCGGTAAAGAAGATAAAATGCTCACGCAGGGATTGGGTCAATTTTTAGAAGTAGAACCGGTAGTCAAACACGTGTCTGTTTCTGCCGTAGCCCAAGACCCGAAACTCGCCGGGTTAGATTACAGTTTTTTACCGCTTTATTTGGTAAAAAAGACAAAAGCCATCCGTACCAAAATGGAACAGCCGATTCAATACGGCGTGGCGCAAGAAAATGACGAATTTATCATTTTGCCGCATCAAACCCGCCAAGGTGTTTACGGCAATAAAACCGCCCAACCGGGTGTGATGGACTTGTTTGTAATGTCCCAATGCCCGTATGGGGTGCGTGCGGAAGATTTGATTATTAAAGCCAAGAAAGACGGCACTTTCCCGCAAGATAAAACCGTCCGTGTGCGCTACATTGTCAACTACACGCCCGAACAAGGTTTCAACAGTTTGCACGGGTCCGGGGAGTGGGAAGAAAATGTCCGCCAACTCTTAATTGCCAAATACTACCCGGAGAAATTCTGGAAATATTTGGAAATTCGCAACAAAGACTACCGCTCCAGCCGCTGGGATAAAGCGATGGAAGAGGCCGGTATCAACGTGAAAAAGATTATGAAGAAATTTGATACCGAAGGGGTAGAACTCTTAAAAGAAGAAGCCAAATATGCCCGGGAGTATAACATCAGTGCCTCTCCCTCGTTGGTGTGGGAAGGTAAAGTGCAAATGGGCTTAGACGGTGCTGCCAAACTCAAAGGGTTTGAATTTTTCAATCCCTCTGCCGCGCAAGGCGTTCCGTCCGCTCCGTCCGGTAGTTGCTAACGGGTAAGTAAAATTTAGTAACTGGCGGGGGCTGAGGACACATCCGGCCCCCGTTTTACAAGACAAGGGATATGCGTAGAAAAAAATTTCGTGGTTTATTTTTTAATGCGGTACTGGCACTTAGTTTGATCTCACTGGTGCCGTTTGTCTTTATTGGTGTCCATTTGACCCGCGTGAACAGCCATTTATTGCAACACGAAATTTTTCAAAAGCAGCAGGCCGTAGCGGTGCGCTTGTCTTCCGTCGTACAAACGTATTTGGCGCACACCTCTGAATTTTTTACCGTTTTTTTAGATTTACATACCGATTTTGGCGGTCATGCATTTTTGGACGCTTCGGATCTTACTTATTTACAGAAAAAAGATTCTTCCATTACCTATCTGGCCTTACTTAATACGAAAGGGAAACGGGTGTTATCCTCCGGCGTTTCACAACTCTATTCACAGCAACAAAATGTATTGCCGGTGCTGTTAAACACGTGTGTCAATCAACACAGAGTGTATATGGGCCCGTCCTTACTCAGTAATGAGGGGTGGTTAGTGCTTATGGCGTTTCCGGTACAAGAAAGTTTGTCCGGCGCGGCCGTGGGTGGGGTGTTGGTGGCGGAAGTCAATTTGCGTACGTTAGCTCCTCTTTTGGTGCAGGCCTATCCCTTGGACATGGAAGCGTTTATCGTCAATGATAAACACGAGATTGTGGCGTATAATGGTTCGCCGGGCGGACTGATGAGTGCCAATCTTAGCTCGTTAGACGAACAAGTGCAAGCTATGCAAGAGCAACTCAGCGGGCAAACGGTCGGCGAAGTAACCATGCCCAGCGACAAAAAATGGCTGGTTGCATCGGCTACGGTGCCGGCTATGGGGTGGACGGTTTTTGTGGGACAACCGGCCAATGTGGCTTCCAAATTGGTAGTAGCCAGTGCCCTTCACTCTTACGGGGGGTTACTGCGGTTGTTGGCGATACTTTTGTTATTTATTGTGGGGGTTAGTTATTGGGTCATTGTACCGATTAGCCGCCCCGTGGAAAAATTGCGCAAGGCGGCTTTGCGCGTACGCGACGGCGAAGCCGGTAGTATTGAACGCAGCGATGTGGATATTCCGCGCAACGAAATTGGCGACTTGGCAGAAGTATTTGTGGAAATGTCGCACGCACTTTACAAACGCCGCGAAGATTTACTCACCGCCCAACGCCAGTTGTCCGATTCTAACCAAGAACTGGAAAAACGGGTGGAAGAACGTACCCGCGAATTAAAAGACGCTACGGCCAAACTGGTTGCCAATGAACGCTTAGCCACCATGGGACAAATGGCCTCTGTTATCAGCCACGAGATCCGCAACCCGCTTACGGTGATCAGCAATGCGACGCGGCTCATTAAAATGCTTGTTAAAACGCCCGATGCCAAAATTGAAAAACAAATCGGTATCATTGAATCGGAAATCAAACAGGCCAACAGTATTATCAGCGAAGTATTGGGGTATGTGCGCTCGCGTGAGCCGATTTTGAGTAAAATTGAAGTCAACAGTTACGTGCACGATATTTTGACTTCCTATCCGTTTGCGGCCGGTATTAAACTGGTAGAAAAGTTGGAAATAATGTCTGTGTACGTTAAAATTGATACCGAAGAAATTAAACAAGCAATCCGCAACCTGTTGGCTAACGCGGTGGAAGCCATGCAAAACCAAGGAACACTTACCGTGGGTGTAAAGACAGGCAAAGACATGGTGTGTATTTACGTGTCCGATACCGGCCCGGGCGTGCCGGAAGGTTTGCGTCATAAAATTTTTGCGCCGTTCTTTACCACCAAGGCCCGCGGCACGGGGTTGGGATTAGCGGTCGTCGGTAAAGCTGTCAACCGGCATCAAGGAAAACTCTTTATTACCAGCGAAGAAGGGAAAGGATCTTGTTTTCAAATGTATCTAAAAATATATCACCAAATAGGAGATACCCGTTATGGAGAAACCCGTTAAAATCTTAGTTGTAGATGATGATAATAACCTACGTGAAACGTTAGTAGATTTGTTGGAGATGGACGGTTATAAAGTCTATCAGGCCGCTACCGCGGCGGAGTGTTTGGATCTTTGCGCCGGCGAATTTTTTAACATCATTTTGATGGATTATAACCTGCCCGACGAAAACGGTATGGAACTAATCCGCAAGATCCGCGCATTTAATAAAGAATCGCAAATTATTATGATTACGGCGTATGCGTCGCTTAATGCTATTATGGAAGCGATGCAAGAGTCTGTGTATGATTTTTTGATTAAACCGGTAGATTTTGATTACTTAAAACGCACGATTAACCGCGCGTTAGATAAGTATTTCTTGGAAGAAAGCAACCGCGAGTTACTGGCCCAACTTAAAACCCGCAACGAAGATTTGGATAGGTTAAATAATATGAAGTCCAAATTTTTCTCTATTGTATCGCATGACTTGTCTAACTCGCTGATGACGCTTAAAATGAGTTTTGATATGTTACGCAAAAAACTCTCGCCCGACGAGGACCAACAAAAAAAGATGATGTTTATGGAAGAATCTATCAGCCAAATTGAACATCTCATCAAAGACCTTGTGGACTGGGCCGCCATTGAAAAAGGTAAACTGCGCATTGAAAAAACCCGTTTTGAACTGACGGAAAGTTTGCAAAAAACGGCGGAAATTTTTAAAGCCAAAGCCGCTAAGCGCGCTATTAACGTGACGTTTGAGAGTTGCGGTTCTGTTTTTGTTATGGCCGACGAAAAACGTATCCGCCAAGTAATTTCCAACATTTTGGAAAACGCTGTGCGTCATACGCCCGATAACGGAAGTATTGATATTGTTGTTAGCAAAATAGATGAAAAAAATGCTAAAGTGTCGGTAACGGACTCCGGGGATGGTATTGAACCCGACAAAGCCCCGCAGTTGTTTACCAGTTTTACCCAAGTGGGAGCCAAAGACCGTGTGGGTCGGTTGGGGCTTGGTTTGTCTATTGCCAAGGATATTATTACCAACCACGGCGGACGTATTTGGGCGCATAGCGAGGGGTTAGGCAAGGGCGCATCATTTAATTTTACGTTGCCGGTAGTGAACGCGTAAATTTTAAAGTTCGTAAGGGAGTAGAATATGGCAAAGAAAAAAATAACTGTACTTATTGCCGATGACCAAACACTTTTCCGCGAAGGAATAAAAGATGTTTTGTCCGGCGAAAAATGGATGGAAGTAGTGGGCGAAGCGGCTGACGGTATTGAAGCCGTAGCTAAAGCTAAAAAATTAAAACCGGATGTGGTGCTTATGGATATCCGTTTGCCGAAAATGGACGGTATCAATGCTACCCGCCAAATCCGCGAGTCCTGCCCCGAAGTCAACGTGCTGATGTTGTCCAGCTTTGAAGACGAAGCGCACGTATTAGACGCTATTCAAGCAGGCGCCAACGGCTATTTGTCTAAAATGTTGCCGGCGGCAGAGTTGGTTAACTCCATTAAAACATTTACCAGCGAAGGGCTGATGATTCCCCAACAACTCATGGGCAAATTGTTACATGGCCTTCGCAAGATGGGCGACGGAGGGCTGCCCTCCCAAGCCACATTGACCAAGACCGAAATTAAGGTGCTTGATTATTTAGGCAAAGGGCTTAGCAATAAGGAACTTGCCAAAGAATTAGATTGCAGTGTTAAAACGATTAAAAACCACCTCAACAGTGCGTTTCACAAATTAGGTGTAAGCAGCCGCACGGAAGCGGTGGTCAAAGCGATTGAAAAAGGGTTAATTTCTTCCGAAGGGACAGTCGTGCCGGACGAAGACGACGAGGAGTAAACTTGTTACGCGTTAAAACGGGACTTCAACCCTGGTCCGGACAAGCCGGACAGGCAACCGTGGAATATGTACTGATGTTAGCCACGGTGGCGGTGGTATTGTCCGCGTTTTTGACGGCGTTTCATACCCATATTGTCCGGTGGTTTTTCACTTTCATCGGGCAGCTTTTGACGAGTTAATTATGTTGCACGGCCAATACATTCTAGGTAAATTGCGTGAACGCAAGGCACAAATTTTGTTGCCTTCCGTTTTGCTTGCGCCTATTTTTGTGTTGGTAATTTACTTGCTCTTTGAAACGGCCAAAGTGTCCATGACCAAGGTTCGCCAGCAATTTGCGTTAGATAATGCCGCCTACTCCCAAGTTTCTTCTGCCAGCACGTATCTAAACGCCATGGCCATGATCAACGGACCGTTGCCCTACCGTGTATTTTTGGAGTTGGTAAATTTTGATCCGTTGCCGCCGGTTCCCACCCGCGCTTCGGATGCTATTACCGTGTTTGATTTGTTTTATAAAGGCGGCGGTTTCCCGTCTATCGGGCCGGACCATGACGTGGGTATTAACAAAAATCCCGCGCCGGAACAAACTGATTGGGACTTGCAATATTTTAAAGGGGACACCGTGGATCCGGACTTTCCGCGTTCGGACTGGGAAAAAGAAAACCCCAAAGCCCCACCCAGTGACAAGTATGTGCCCGTTATGAGTAAAACGCTTGCGGATAACCATTTCTTTATGACCCGCGGCGGGCAGGCCGTGCAAGCCATTGTGTTTTATTTGGAAACATACGCGCGTGTCGGGTCCGTTTACCGGTCGCAGGATTACGTGTATCAGGAGTTAAGCAAAAACGCTATTATGTTCCGCGAGGCGTATTATTTAAACGTGAACGATTGCAAACGCTCCGACTGTGCCCGGCAGAGTGCGGCGCAGTTGCGGCCCTATTTGGAAATAAAAACAAAACCGTTTGAGCTTAGTAAAATTCACTTTTACGCATCGGAAGCGTCGGGCGGAAGCAATGCCGGGGCTTATTCTATCCCGTTTGAAGCCGAAGAAGTCTTAAACGGTCAAAAATTATTTCAATTTGCGTATTTAGATTCATCCAGCCGCAGTAAGTTAAAATCGTTGGCGCGCGGTATTTCTCTTAAACAGCCGTTTAAATTACCGCGTAACCATTTTAATATCAATTTGGAACAAAAATATAAACCGTATGTACGTACCAGGGTGGTGCTCGCTTGTCCGCGCAACAGTAACAACTGCGTGTGGCCTAACCCGCTACCCAAGTATAACGTGACGTTGGAGCCGTAAAATGAAACCGTTTTTATGTATCCGCAACCGCAAAGGGCAGGCAACCACGGAAGTGGTGCTGTTGTTCCCTGTCTTTGTGATTTTTATTTTGTTTATTATTAAAATTTTCGGGCTACTGGTGCTGAGCCAAAAAATGGAAGTAGCGGGTTATTACGCGGCGCGCCGTTTCCAACTGCAATCACACGAAACCGATTATTACCAACGCACATGGGATAAACGCTTTTTAGAAAAAGACATCCAAAAGAAAGTGGAAAAATATCTCGGCTTTGATAACGCCGGGATGCGTAAATTTTTAAGTTTAAATAAACTGGTGTTAGACATCAACCGTTCCGGCACCTGGACGAAAATGGTACTTACCGCGCGTACCAAAGCCCCGCGTATCCGGTTTCTGTGCAAATATAATAAAGACCGGGTGTGTGAGCGCGATGCCAAATGTTTAAAGGGCTACGCTTTCTTGTGTGAGACGGGGGGCGAAGTGTCCGTGATTAAATACGTAGGCCACAACGACCGTCCCAACCCGTACCAACGCCCCGAAGGGAAATAACGGGGGGCGACTCTTTATTTCGTAAGCACCGTCTATGAAAACCGTATTGCAAAAACTTTGCGGTATGAGCAGATAGAGGTTTTAGGTCTCACGCCCGTGCGGCGAGCACATAAGCACCGTCCATGAAATTCCACATTACAGAAACATCCCCATAAATACATACAGCGGTCCGAGACCGTACGCCCGGCCCGGCAAGGGCCTTGACAAATCATCGTTTTCTACCTATACTTTAAATAGAAGTAGTCTGTATAAACTCTTAGTTTGAGTGCTCTTGGGAGCGGGTCAACGGGAGTAATTTTTATTATTGTGTACGAGGATTTTATGTTTAAGTTAAAACCGGGCAATGTGTTTGAAAAGCTCAACACCATGGACCGCAAAAAGGCCTACACGATAGGGGCAGTAGTTATTGTGTGTTTTGTGGCTTTGCTCACATTGGCGTCTATGATGGGGGAGGCCGACGACGCTTCGTTTGACGGTTTAAATGCCCGCGGATACGATTTGGCGCAGATGCCGTTTGTCAACGATGAAGCGGAGAAATATTTATTAGCCGCCAAATATCCGGATATGAAAGAAAACGGCTCTACTTTATTATACTCGGCGGAGGAAAAAGAAGCCCGCCAAGAAGCCGACGCCGAAAAGGAAGCAGGCGAAGAATCTGCCGATTCTGAAAGCACGATGAGTTCCGGCGAGGGTGAAGATGCGCCCACCTCTCACGGTTACGGCGGCTACCGGGGGGGTGGAAGAACAGCTACGCCTACGGAAGTTAAGCAACTGGGCACGGCCAATATGCAGTCGGCGCAGGGTAGTGGCATTCAAGGCAGTTGGGGTGCTCCGCGAGGCGACTTCTCGCCGTATAAAGACCAGAACAAAGGGACCGAAATCCCACAATTAAAAAACCAAGATGCCCGCAAAGCACTGTGGCAGACGGCTCGCGGTAGCCGCGCGGCGGCCGGGCTTAAAGACGGTAAGGCAGGCAACGCCAAAAGAGCGATGATGGGCGGTAATATTGAAGGCAGTGAAGCGTTTACCGATAAAGGGATAGATTTAAGCAAAGCTAACGGTTTAGCCATAGATACCAATGCGCCGCAAGAGTCCGGCGATTTAAGTAATTTAGATAAAGACGTGGATAATACAGCCCGTCATGCCAGCCAAACACAGGCCAGTCAAACGCAAAGAAATTATGAAGATGAATTATTGTTTATGTTGGCGAAAGGCGGCATTGATGCGCTTGCCAATGCGACCAGTAAATTTCTATGTGCCGGGGTAGATGGCTTAACTAACAAATTAGGGTGGACGGATACGCTTGGAACAGGAACAGGAAGCTCTCCGGCTCCGTCGACGACCACGCCGACCACCACGCCGACGACTACGCCGACGACCACGCCGACGACTACGCCAACGACTACGCCAACGACCACACCGACGACTACGCCGACGACCACGCCAACGACTACGCCGACGACCACGCCGACTGGTTATGGCGACAACAATTTAAATATCGGTGCTCCCGGTGGGAATGGAGAACCGCCGCAGGACTTTTATTTGTGATATATAAATCTTTTTCAATAAAGGAGGCGTTATGAATATCTTTAAGTTTTTAAATGAAAAAGGCAAAGTCGCTTTTTCCGCCTTGCAAATAGGCGGTGTGGCGGCTGTTGTCGGTGTGGCGGGGGTAGCGGCGTTCCAATTTTTAGGTACGCCGGAAGAAGATAACACCGCTTTCAACCCGTCACAATATAACTCCGGCGAGGTGGTTTACGTGTCCGGAGCCAATACGGGCGGTTATCAAAGCGGCTCGTATAGCGGCAACGGCGCGGAGTCCGGGCCGCTGTCGCGCATTTCGGCTAAGAGTATTAACCGCATGGACCGTCAGGCCCAGTTAGAGCGTGCGCAAGCGGAAATGGAAGAAGAATATACCCAAATGCAAGCCACGGCGCAAGAATCTACCGCGCCGCAAACTCCGGCCGGTTATCAAATGGGCGATTCCGAGGGCGGGCTTGGTTTATTAAGTAACGCCGCGGACGCAGAGGCGTTAAAAAATAACTCCATGGGGGCACTTTCGCAATCTATGGGTAATATTCAAGGTATGATAGCTAATGCCCAAGCGCAAGCCCAAGCCGCGGCCGAAGGTAAAGACGGTGCTAAAGCGGCCGGGCTAGCTAGTGCAAAGGCCGATTGGGGCTCTAAAGCGGGTGGTAGTAATGGCGGCAGTAACGGCGTTAATATGTCTTTTTCCGTGCAGAACAGCGGTAAAAACGCGCCTAAAGGTGGTAGCGGCGGTGCCGCTATGGGCGGGCCCAATGTGGATATGTCCAACATCCAAGCGCAAGCGGCCCAAATGTTAGAGGGTGCGCGCATTAAAGGTAAATCGTCTTTTGGCGAGTCGTCCGGTATGAACGGCTATAAAAACGCGTCTGTGGGCAAAGGCCGCGGGTTAGACAAAGGGGGAACGGACTTGGAGTTTGCCCGCAAAACCTCCGTGGAAGTAGCCAAATCAAAAACCCGTTCCGCTAACGAGGGAGCCAAAGCATTCTTGGCTAGCGCGACGCTTTCCGGCGGTTTAATGATTACGTCTGAAAACTTTGAAACGGGCTCCGGTCAGGGCTCTAAAGATTTTGAAAACGAACATCAAGTGAATCTGCGCGGTATTAAAACATGGGCAGAAGGTGTAGATTTGACCGAACTGGACCGTGAAAACGACCGTAATAATTTAACAACCTGGCTATGGGTAGCTATTGCCGGCGGTGTGGCGGCAATGATCGCAATCCCCATTTTAAAAAATATTCCGGTATATGGTTGGATTGCTGCGTTGGCGGCTGCCGCGGTTGGACTTGCTTTTTGTATCGTGGCGTTGGTTAAAGCAATTGAATATGCCCAAAAATGGGGCGGCGAAGGTTTAAGTACAGCCACCGGAATCATTGCTATTGCTATGATGGCAGGTATTGCGGCATCGTGGATATTTGCAGATGCGTTCCTTAAATTCTATGAAAGCGTATGGCAATTTTTGGGCTTTGGTAGCGAAGGTGCCGGCGGTGGCGGTGGTGCGGCTGCCGGAGCAGCTGCGCCTACGTCTTCCGGCGGTAGTGGTATGGGTGCCGTTTTCCAAGAACAGGCGAAATTGGGCGAAATTTTGGGTGGAAATATCTTGCCCAAGTAAACGGTGGGATAAAATATGAAAATTGGAAAATTAATTATTCATCCTTGGAACAAAAAAAATTTTATCCCGCGCTTAATTGTTATCGCGTTGATTCTTGGTTGGGTAGTTTGGGGTTTTATGATTTACCAAGAAGGGAAACGTATTGAGGAGCGTAGGCAAGCTTTAGTACAACAATACGAATTACGCCAAGCGCGCCAACGCCGTCAAGCGGCGTACAAGAGCCGTATGTTAGAGGAGCAGGCCGTCCGGCAAGGCGTTCAAAACGCCATTGACGGTGTGAAAAAATAAAAGGAGCAACAATATGAAATGGTTTAGTTTTTTAAAAGGCCGTGCGGGTAAATTGACCCTTAACGTGCAAAGTGCGGTTGTGTTAGCCGCCGGCGTCGGTATTTTGGGCGTCTCTCTTGCCCATAACTTAGCCGAACAAACGTCCAAACAGGAATTAGCCGCGCGTTCGTTGTCGTCTATTTCCAATGCGTATAACTACGGCGGTCTGCGCCAGACAAAAGAGGGTTTGTCGTCAATGAATATGGCTAACCTCTCCGGCGGTTTAGACGGTATTGCTTCGGCCGAAGAACGCGCCCGTTTTGAAGCCGCCCGCACCGGCAACGGCCAATTTGGCTTAGATGCGGCGGATAATATGGGCAGAAATGTGGCGTCTGCCATGTCCGGCTCGGCGGCGGAAATGTCCGATACCGAAGGGCTTGGCATGGGTAAAAATGCGGTAGTTATGCAAAATAATGCGTCCGGCTCCTCTACCGCTAACATGCCGCAAGTTGCGCCCGGAACCGTAGCCCAACAAGGCCAAAATGCCCGCAACGCGCGTGGGGCCTCAAACACGTTGGCCCCGGCTTCGGCCCGTACTTCGGGTGGGAGCGGCGTATCAAATTCCGGTTTTGGCGGGAGTTCTTCTTCCGGCGCGAACAGGTCCGGTAGTTCGTCTTATTCCGGCAGTTCAGCCCGCGGCGAAGGGTACCGCTTGTCCGGCGCGATGCCCGGCGGCACCAACCCGGTTTCCATGCGTGGCGAGGGCGGCAGAAATTCTTCCGGCTTTGGGGCGGGGCGTAATGCCTCCGTGGGCCAAAGCGGCCGATTTAAATCTACCGGGAACGATTTAAAAGATATTTCCCGCCAATCTGCCAAAATTGCGGCCAATTCGCACCGTTCCACTACAGGGGGCGCGGAGCCGTTTTTGGCGGCGGGCCGGGTAACGGCGGGTATGTCGTTTGATAACAGCGTAGAAGAAACAACTACCGGGTCGTCCGATTTGGAAATGAAAAATCTTCCCAAACAGCAGCAAGCCCTCCAAACGTGGCAAGAAAAAACCGATCTAACCGAAGAACAACGCGCTAAAGATCGCAATACCTTGCTGTGGTGGATGGCGGGTGTGTTAGGGTCTTTGGTGTTGGTAGTTCCGCTTGCTTGTTGGTTTATGGGAGCGGCCAAAACTCCTTGGACCAGTTGGATGGCTGCCATAGGGTACGCATTGTTGGTTTGTGTGGCTTTAGCCATTACCCATATGTTGCGTGTGGCGTGGTTGTTTCGCAAAACGTGGGATGCTCCTACGTTACCGACAATCTGTGATGTGTTTGGGGCTATGGGCTATGCATTAGTTACGCTAGCCGCTATCCCGGGCACACGGTCCATAATTACCGAAAATATCGGCAAAGTGTGGAAATTCTTACTGCAACAGGGTATTTCGTTGGGATCCTCGTTCGGTTTAGGAAAACTCCAACAAACTATATTTAGCAAAAAATAATTTTTCATACGGGGGGAGCCGTTGGGCTTTCCCCGTCTTATAAATTATGGATAAATTACCCGAGCAAATACCGCAACAAGAATCGTTTGCGCAACCAATGCCGCAACAAGAGCCATACGTTCCCGTGCAAGTGGGGGAACGTCGGTGGTGGCAGTCCAAAAAGATTTGGGCGGTGGCGGCGGTACTTTTGTTGTTACTGGGGGTATTATCCTTTGTTCCCGTTAGCAAGTTGCCGTTTTTGCGTAACCTCGTTTATGCCATGGGTTACACGCCCGATGAAATCAAAAATATGTCTTTTCTAAAAGCACTTTTATCGTGGAATGAACACGCCAAAATGATGCGCGGCGAACTGCCGGACCCCGACGAAGCCAATATCTTCGGTGCGGCGGGCGGCGCGTTTAATGCTACGTTGGCGGGGGCGCAAAATAAACTCATTGACATCCGCGCCGTCAATAAATCACTTGCCAAACAGGGCCAAGCGGGCGATAATTTGGCGGGCGCGTACCAAAACCCCGCAAAACAAGAAAAAGAGGGCGATATCGTCGTTAAAGATAAAAATGCCGCCGCCAAAAGCGAGGCCAACGCGGCAAAAAACGGCGAAGTGTTTTTCGGCGATGATATCTCCGCCCGTCAGCGCGATAAAAACGACGGCTTTAATTCTACTAACCAACTTAAAAAAGTGGCCAATCCGCCCGTAGCCGGCTCATCCGGCGACAGTTGGCTGGATCGTCTGGTAGATAAGGCCATGCGCAGTGAAACCGATTTGTCCGACTTTTCCAAATCGCGCGATAACAGCAGTTCCATGCTTGCCAAAATGGGTAATATGCGCAAAATCGGCGATTCGCGCGCTAAACGCGATATGTACTGGGCGTGGCTCATGGGCCGCACTGCTCGCCGTACGCCGCACGTGATACTCAAAAAGACGCTTGCCTCCTCCAGTTTTGACGGGGCGGAACTGCCGCGTAGCGTGTTTACCACGTCCGGTTTTTCCGGCGTAGGTATCAAACCGGATGACGTACTCGCCGATATGGACAGCGTGCAAAAATATTTGGACCAGGATAAAGATTGCCAAGAGGCCATGGTGGCCGGGTGGAATAGTGCGGATATGAACACACTGGGCGAAAATATTAACGGGGACGAAAATGGTAATGGCGGTTTGGTAAACAGTTTTCCTAACACTTGCGGGGAATTGGCCGAAAACGGAGCCGGGGCCTACACGGGTGCGCTTAATGCTATTTCCGCCCAATGCCAACAGATGCGCGCCGCCTACGAGAATATCCGTCAAAAGTGTGCCTCTTTATCGGTTGACTTAGGTAACAGCCAATGCGAATCTGTTACACTGGGGTCTTACGTTACCGAGTTTGCCACTACGTGCGAAGAAGAAAAAGCCAAATGTGCTGAATTAGAGAATGAAGAGGAACAAGCCGCGTGTTTGGCCGCGTGGGCGGGCCGTTCATCCGATGAGCCATTTGGAATGGGGAATAGTTTTAGTAAAGGCCAATTGGAAAATGACATTGCCGGTACCTTTTATCAGGACGGCAATTCGGAAAATGGATTTAATCACGATTATTTCCCCGGTATAAACTGGGGCGGCAGTCATTTAATAGACGGCCGCGTTGCCGATTAAACGACAACTTACAAAAATACCCCTTGAAAAAATGAGAAAAATCATTATAATAAAGATAGGGAGTATTAAATAAAGTAAGTTGTCACGGAGTGGGGGACCATCTCCGAACAACGCACTTTTTATTATGTAGTAGACGTACCAACCGGAAAACCGGGCAGTTAGCAAGGCCGTTTTTCCGTGGGGGAGCCCAACAAGCAAACCCCAAAACACGCAGTTTTAATTTTAGGGAGGCACTTATGCCAGAGGAAAAAAAGAAGGAGAGTTTTACCTTTAGCGATAAGATTAAAAGCACCAAAGCAAGTGGTGCCAATAGATCTTTTGCTAATCGTTTCACCTCTAAAATCGGTAGCGATGGCAAACCCCGCCAAACGCTCTTTGAGCGTACCAAACGGGATGCGCCGTTTTTTATCGCGGCCTTGGTAGCGCTTTTACTCTTACCGTTCCTGTATAAATACAGCGGTCAAGTAGAAGAAGATACGCCCATGGTCAGCCCCGGTTATGAGGACGCGATTGTCAACCCGGATCGTTCCGGTTTTGATTTTAGCGGGGATGCGGACGGACAGATTTCGCAATTATCCGGCCGTGATTCTATGGATTTAATTGTGGGCTGGGGTAAACACCGCAACGAAGAAGAAGCAGATACTTCGCTCGCTGATTTTTACCGCAGTGGCTTAGATTCCTCGTCCACCAGTGATGCGGCTTCGTATAAACGCAGCGACATGGACGAAGAAACCAACATTACCAATATCTATAAACGCCAACGCAAACAAGCGCCTGCGCAAACGCGTGCGGCGTTCCGTCGTGCGGCTACCAAAATCGGCACTTTGAAAGGGGCCGGTTTAACGGGCCGCGGCGGTGGCAGATTAGGTATCGGGCACTTTGGCGGCGGTTTGAAAGCGGCCGCACAAAAAGTGCGCGGGCCGGGCCAAGTCAACAGCACTAAGCCGGTATCTTTACAACCGTTACAAGCGGCGGGCAAACCGTCCCGCTCGTACTTCGGGCAAGGCGCCGCGCAAGAAGCGCGCCGCAGTAAAGATGCTATGTCCAAAGGTAATGCCATGCAAGCTTTGATGGACGCCCAAATGAAACCCGTGGAGCCGGGCCGCATCGGCGGTTTGGCCAGCGGCGATTTTGGCGGCCCGGGCGGTGGTCCCGGTGGCTTACAGCGCAATTTCAACTACAACGGCAAAGAGCCGTGGTGGTGGGATATGATGAAACAGCGCGCCCAAATGGAATGGCAGCTGTGGTTTGACTTGAAAAAAGACTGGATCAATTTCGCTTCCAAAAAGCTCCAAACTTGGATAGACGGAATATCCAACTGTTTAGTTACGGGTAACTCTGATGGTGACCCGGATACATTCTTGGGCTCCGGCGGTGGATCCGGTGGTAAGGCCCCAGAATGTTGCGGTATGAAAGAAAAACGTTTCAAGTTGATTGAGCCGAATATACCATTCACTAGTGATGGTTGCAAAGCATTCGCTACGAAAAATTACGGGCAAGATTATAAAAAGAACGGGTGCCCCGATGGTTGGCAAGCCGGTCATGGCGGCGGAGATCAACACTTATCCGGTTGGCAAGCTCGTAAAGCTTGTTTGGGTGCATTAGTTGGCGGAGAATTAGTAGAAGCCAATTCGTGCAGAAACATGAAAAACCTGTATCAAGTAAGAACTTCCGGCGAAGTCAGTAATTGGAACACGTATATTTATGTAGTGGCGCGTAACTACTTGCCGGAAGCTTCCAAACTCCGGTTGGAAGGTAGCGATACAAAGCGGCACTTTCTGTGCACTAAAGAAAGCGACCACTTGAAAATCGGTGCGGAAGTTTCTGCCGGGGTGGGATACCGCCAGTTAGAGCCGGAGTTTGACGGTAAAACCGCCAGAGACGGCAAAGACGATAAAACCGCCAGAACGCGCCGTACAAAAGATGCTCCTTTAGTGTCTGATATGGCTAGAATTGACCCGGAAAACCCGGAGCATGGCTGTGTCATTTACTTGCAAAAAGGTGATACGTTCAATTATGATAATTTCCAAACAACCATGATTGAACAATTGGCCAGCTTATTGCGTCAGCAAGGCGTAAAGGAAGAAGACATTGGCGTGGAAGCCCGCAAAGCATTTAACCAGTTAGATTTAATGTTTATTGAATCTTTTGCGGCTAAAAAACGCTTGGCGGCACGCGGATGGTTTGGTATTGCTTCCGACGGCGATGCTGTGAATTTGCCGATGTTGTATTGGCGATTCCATGATGCATATGTCCGGCATCAAAAAACTTCGTCCCAACGCAACAGCGCCGTGTGGCATTTGAATGTAGATAAACGTAAACTCCGCAAGGAAGGCGAAAACTACGTGATGGGTGATCGCTGTATGTTTAATGATACGGTAAGTATTAACTGCGATAACGTATCGGATGCTGATTCGTTGCCAACGGCTACCGTAACCTTTAAACAAGGATATAAGGGTGCTGCAACGCCGAAGTTTACCGCAAAAGACATTACGGTAAATGCCACTTATAGACCGTTAGTGGGTGGGGAAGGAATTGTGCAAGACTTTGAAGGATCTCCCACTGCAGCAGCGCAAACCTTAACTTATACCTTTACGCGTCCTATCACAGTATCTGTTGATAAAGACGGAAACGTGACGGGTGTAAATAATAATGTGGATCCTGCCAAGCTGCAAGGTACAATACAGTGGAACTTGCTCCGTGGCGGTGAAGTCATTGATTACGCTGTATGCCAGGTGAATCTGGCTGCCGACGGGAAGTCTGTTACCGTAGAAGAAAAAGATTGTCCCAAAGGGGCACACACAAATGCGGCATGCTGTGCCCAAGCCGGTGCCAATGACAACGTCTATAATTATAAGTGGGCTGGCGACAAATGCGTTATAACGCCGAAAACAAACCCGAACCCGGACCAGGATCCGAATCGGGATCCGAACCAAGATCCGAATCGGGATCCGAACCGGGACCCGAACCGGAACCCGTCAGTTGAGGCAACTGCCTTTGCTCGGGAGATCAGTTGGGTTCCGGCCAACCCGCAAGACCGCAAAGCCGTAACGGCGCAAAACCCGTTAAGCGCGAGCACGTTTAGCGGACCGTTAGTGAAAACGTATCCTCACCGTGCCGACGGCTCTTCTTGCCCCGGTTGCCAAGGACGGCAATTCTGTGATGACTTGTTTGGCTATAAGATGGACTCCAAAAAAGCCACGGAATTCGTAACTAAAGTGCGTGATGCATATAATAAGAAGTATCAAAATAATGCGAACGTCTTGCCCATCCGGTTCGGTGCGGACTATCCGACAGACGGTGAATTCATGGACGCCTTGCAAATTGCGGCGAGAGAAAACTTACCCGGTTTGGAAAGAGTGTCCACGGCCGCCGTGTGTGAATTAGGGCGCGACTTTACCCGTATGTCTAAAGATAAACACGCCGGTACACGGAAAATGACATCCGCTCTCGGACAAAAAGGCGAAGAACGCTACTATCATAACGAGTTAGGTTCGTACTTGGCTTACATCCACGATACGTCTGTGTTGTATCCGGATGCGTATGTGACAGTGGACGGCCAACAAGTGTGTGACTGGCGTTTCCAACCCAAAGGTCTGGTGGGCGGCGGATGTCCGTCTGCCATGGGCATAGAAATGGGTAAGGGGTATGCGTACAATAACTATAACGGAACTAAGTTTAATAACTTGGATCAGTATAGAAAATCGCTTACTTCTACCATGCGTTCGGCCCCGTTGAAAGATCTTGTTCAGGGTCATAGTGACTTGCCCCATGATTGCCAAGGCAATACAAGAGGTTGCCGCAAAATCAGTGGTAAAAACTATGTCTCTACGTACAACTCGTTTGGACCCAATGGGTTTGCCGGACTTATTAAAGACCAAGGCGGAAGCGGTAACGGTACGGCTTGTGAAGCTTTCACCGGAAACAGCACAATGGCAGTGGCCGATGTGTTGAGATATATCCAAGGGGTTTGTTCTGCCGGGTTAGATTACAAACCTAAAGGTATGGGTAAAGCGGAGTATAAACCCGGACAAACGCCTACCAGTGATGGTGGTGCGCCGGGGTCCGATAACTCCGATTAGTGGTCTTAATAAGTAGTTATTTGTAGTTTAATTACAGGGGCGGCCTTATACGGGCCGCCCCTGTTTTTTTACTCCTTAAATGTCATCCCGGCCCTCTAAAACTGTCATCCTGAACTTGATTCAGGATCTCACCTTGTTTCTAGTGTAAAAGCGGTGAGATTCCGTATCAAGTACGGAATGACATTTTTTTAATTATATTCCCCATTTGCCCGCGAGTGCGGTTTTTTCTATTATATATTTATGAGGAAATTGTATTTTTTTTCGGCGGTACTTATAGTGTGTGCGGCAACTCTGCCTGCACAAGCACGCTTTCCGTTTTCGCTAAGTAAACCCACTATCAGAACTGACTATTCCCAAACCGTATGGGATCAAATTATGTTGGAGCAAGCGGTGTCCGATATGCGCCGCGGCATGAGCGAAATGAGTCAAGCCCGCTATCAAGACGCGTCCAACAGTTTTGCTAAAGCCGTTATCAAAAACACCAAAGACCCCATGGGCTATTTGCTGCTCGGCGCGTCTTTATACTGGGCCGGAAAAGTGGACGATGCTATCAGCGAATATAAAGAGGCCCTTCGCCTGGACCCCAACAACGCCATGGCTCACCAACTCTTAGGTATTGCCGCCGGGTGGAAAGGCGATATTTCTACCGCGCAAGATTATTTTTTAACCGCCAATAAATTGGACCCCAACAAGGCCGACACGCACATGAATTTGGGCTCCACGTACGCCGTGCAAAATAAACTGGAAAAAGCGTTGGAACACTTCCGCCGCGCCAGCGAACTGGCCCCGCGTGAGCCGCTGTATCACTATCAGCTCGGCACGCTTTACGAAATGCTCGGGCGCGACGTACAGGCCGAAGAATCATTTAAAAAAGCACTGCGTTATTTTTCTTCTTACGAGGACGCGCAACTGAGTTTAGGTGCACTCTATGAAAATATGGGACGTACGCAAGACGCACTTAAATTCTATAAAAAAGCCGTCAAAACAAAACCCGGCGATTACGTGGCGCGCCTGCGTTATGCGTTTTTGCTCGTCCGGTTGGGGGACGAAAAAACAGCCCGTGCTGTTTTGGAAGAAGCATTTTCTATCTCCAAATTTAACCAAGACGGTCTTGCGTTAAACGCGGTTTACCGCGCCAGCGGCTCCTCGCCCGCCGCGTTTGAAAAACAGATTGAACAGTTTACGCAAAGTTTAAATAAAGTTTCGCCGTCTAAACCCGTGCAAATTGAAGTCGCTTTGGAATATCTGCCGCCGCAGGAAGATACCTTGCCTAAGGGCCGCGCGGCAAACAGTTTTGAGCGCGAATATCAAAAGTTGCGCTCGGTTAATGATAATTTAGTTTCGTCGCAAACCGCACAAGCGGCCCGCGCGTTTAAGCGGATGTTTACGCTTCCTGCGGCGGCCGCCGAAGAGCGCGCCAAACAAGTGAAAGATTTTTCTGCGGCGTTACGTCAAGCGGTGCAAGAGGGGGGCGAAAATTACCAAGTCAATTTATCCTTGCAAGGCCGCACGGCTGATTATGCCGCCCCCAACGCGCTCACGCAAAACCGCACCGCTCCGCCGCGCGCAGTGTACGATCCGCGCATTGTAGGCAACGATATGGGCTTATGGGTGATGGGCCGCACGTGGATCAAGTTTGTGCACGAGGCCGAGGAAGATTTACAGGAATTTTCCTGCCCGGCGGGAAATATCTGTGCGCTTCTTAACGGATTAGCCGCTTTGGCTAAAGGGGATGCGGGCGCGGCGCGGGTTTCGTTTGAAAAGGCCGCTACGCAAGCCCCTAGTGACGTGTTGGCGCAATTAGGGCTCGGCACGGCTGCCGTGATTGCAGATGACGACGATGCGGCTGTATCGTATTACCGTCGGGCGTTGGAAATAGACCCGAATAACAAAACGGCCAAACGCAATTTGAAAATTTTAACGGATCATTAATTATGCGGCAAAAATACGGTCAACATTTTTTGACAGATAAAAACGTCATCACGCAAATCGTGGATGCGGCTTTGTTGTTGCGCGCACAAAACGTGGTGGAAATCGGCCCCGGCAAAGGCGCGCTGACAAGCGCACTCATCGCGCGCGGCTTAAAAGATTTTACCGTCGTAGAAATTGACCCGGAAATGGTGTCGCATTTGCGCGCGCATTTGCCGGAGCCGGCGGGCATCAACATCGTACAAGAAAATTTTTTGAAGTTTGATTTAGCGCGGCTCGCTCCCGTGCCGACGACGTTTATCAGCAATTTGCCGTACAATGACGCGGCGGAAATTTTAGATAAAGTAGTATCGTGGCCGCATTTTAAGACGGCGGTTTTTATGTTTCAAAAAGAACATACGCAAAAAATACGCGCCAAAACGGGTGACGATTTTTATGGTCCGCTCGCTATCTTTAGCCAATTGCGCGCGCGCATAAGTTTAATTTGCAAAGCAGGGCGCAGCTGTTTTGTACCTCCGCCCAAAGTGGAAAGTGCGGTGCTGTCTTTTGAAAAAATTACGCCGCCGGACGTGCCGTGGGAGAATTTGCACCGCGTGGTAACGGGCGCGTTTTTGCACCGCCGTAAAACATTACTCAATGCGCTTATGTTAGCGGGGTATGAGAAAGAAAAAATTTCTGCCGCGCTTACCGCGCTGAACTGGCCGCTTACCATTCGCCCGGAGCAAATCTCGCCGGACGGATACGTCAAATTAACTTCGTTGTTGTAGTTTCCTCGTCGGTCCCTAACAAAGCAACATAACAAAAACAGTGTGGCTACAATTAAGTGAAAGTTGGCTCCCAAAATGCCTGGGCCCGGCAAGGGCCTTGACATCGTTTTTTTTTTTGCTACATTTTATTTAATGATAAATATCAAAAGCCGCACTTATATCCCGTACAGAAACTTTATGGGATGACGAAGTGCGGCGGGAGAAAAGTGTATGCAAAAAGAAAGATGTTTTAAAGGTTGTTTAAAAGAAAATAAAATAAGACGTCATGCTGAATTTATTTCAGCATCTCACCTTGTTGCCGTTTTAGAAAGCGGTGAGATCCCGTATCAAGTACGGGATGACAAATTTATTTTACATACCCCTCACCCGACCTTCAGCCACCCTCTCCCGCAAGGGGCGAGGGAACACGGCGGTTTTACGCTTATTGAACTTTTAGTCGTTGTTCTTATCATCGGCATACTTGCTGCGGTGGCGTTGCCACAGTATCAGTTGGCAGTAGCCAAAACGAGATTTAGCACCGTGTTACCTTTGTTACGTAGTATCAAGGAGGCACAAGAACGGTACTATTTGGCCGATGCAACCTATGCGGCTAATTTCTCAGATTTGGATATAGAATTGCCTACATCATGCACGCAGTATCTATCGTACCCTAACATGCAATTTTGCGGCGATTGGTATATAGATAATATGTTGGCTTTCGGTGTTTCTTACGGACGTTTGGAAGCGCACTTTTGCCCGAATACAGCGGAGAAAACAACCAATCATATGGCTTGTAAACAAAATTCTATGGCCGCGCTGACGGTACACTACGACCGGGCGCCTTATGCGGGCGGAGATCGCGGAAAAACAATTTGTACACCTAAGAATAGTTTGGGAATAAAACTTTGTAACTCGTTAAATCTCTAACACTTTTTCCAACACGCGCTCGCACAGGTAACTCTTGTAGGTCGGACGTAAGTCCGACAAAATATTACTCTATTGAGAATGTCGGATTTACATCCGACCTACAAAAAGGATATTTCTTCGTCGGAAAAAATTCTGCTTGACATCGTTTTTTTTTTTGCTACATTTTATTTAATGAAACAAAGGAGGTTGTATGAAAAACAAGCAAGCATTTACGCTTATTGAACTTTTAGTTGTCGTTCTCATCATCGGCATACTTGCCGCCGTAGCGTTGCCGCAATATAAACTGGCGGTAGCAAAATCGCACTTGGCAACCATTCGGCCGGTTGTATCCTCTATCAAGCAAGCGGTGGAAACCTATTATATGGCCAACGGGGCATATCCCCCAACTAACATAGATTGGGATACGTTAGGACTTGAATTATCGTCCTGTTCTAGCTCCAATGTAGCCAGTGATGTTAAACAATGCGGAGATTTTTTAATTGATGTGAATCAAGGTACGCATGAAGAAAAAGTGATTCGGGCTGGGTATTGTCCGACACAAGAAAAAGTTACTGCTTGTTTATGGTCCAGCAACGAATTTGTCTATAAGGTTTGGCTCACACATTCCACTCATCCGGATAAAGTGGAGTGTACCGGCAATACGGATCTTGGCCGTAAGGTGTGCAACTCCCTACATCTCTAACACTTTTTCCAACACGCGCTCGCGTGCGTCAAACGGGCGCAAGTTACTGAGTAACAAATTTTCTACTGCCTCGTTTATCAAGGCAGTAGAATTTTTTTCACCCGGCGCGTAAAATTTTCCCGCTTGTAATAAGGCCGCTTGCGGAATTAGTCCAATCAGTTCGCCCGCTGTAATTTGCGCGCCGCGCTCGTCGGCAAGTTGCTTACACGTTTCAAAAACTTCGGCCAGACCGGTTTGGGTAAAGTCCGTTAAATTACACGATACTTGCGCGCAACGGTACGCCGGCATATACCAACCGATGGCTTTAACGCATTTTAAACCGCCGCCGCGCTCACGCAGTTGCGCGGCAATTTCACACGCGACGGCGACGTTTTGCGTATCTAAAGACATATTAAACGCCACTAAAAATTTACGCGCGCCGATAACCGTTGCTCCCGTTTTAGCCACGCGTTCACTCCAATTTTTCGGGCCGAAATCGGGCGGCAACGTGCGCAATTTGTCGGGCAAACTCTCATATTCGCCCCGTCGGATAAATGTTAAATTTTTGCGCTCGTTCGTGTGCGCGTTTTCTTCGTATAAATAAATGGGGATATTTAGTTCGCTTGCTACGCGCCGTGCTAATTTTTCTGCCAGTTGGGCAGTTTCTTCAAGCGAAATATCTTGCACGGGTACCAACGGGCAGACGTCCACCGCACCCAGCCGCGGGTGCGCGCCTGTGTGCGTGCGCATATCAATCAGTTCGGCAGCTTTGCGTATTAAATTAAACGCACTTTGGACTACGGCCCCGGGCGCACCCGCCAGCGTAATCACGGTGCGGTTAGCATCGGAATTACTGTCCGTGTGGAGCACGCGCACGCCGGGCACGCAATCTGCCGCGGCAACAATTTGCGCGATAACGGATGTATTTTTACCGTCTGAGATATTCGGTACGGCCTCTATGAGTTTCATAATTTTATTATAACCTTTTTTTGTTTCAAAAAATGCTTGCATTTTTTATAAGAATTTATAGTATAATACTTATAGGTACTTAGGTACCTAATTTAATTAAGTAAGGAAGTATTAGTAATGCCTAAAGGAAAAGTGAAGTGGTTTAACGATCAAAAAGGTTACGGTTTCGTAACCCCCGAAGATGGTTCTAAAGATCTCTTTGTACACTATCAAGAAATTCAGGGCGACGGTTTCAAAACCTTGGCCGAAGGTCAAGAAGTGGAATTTGAAGTCGTAGAATCTGAAAAAGGCCCGAAAGCCGTAAAAGTTGTAAAACTATAAGTCTTGCAACCTTTTCAAAGGGCCCCGCAAGGGGCTCTTTTTTTGTGAGTGAAAAATGAAGAAAAAACAAACCGCCGCCAAAGCCCCGTTAAAAGAATTATGGGTATTGTCCTACCCGTTAATTGTACTGATGGGCGCACAAATGGTGATGCAATTTGTGGACCGCATGTTTTTGGCGTGGCACTCGCCGGAGGCATTAGCCGCGTGTGTGCCGGCGGGGTTATTGGCTTTCACGTTTGCCAGTTTATTTATGGGGCTGGCCGGATATACCAGTGTATTTATTTCCCAATTTTATGCGAAGAAAAAAAATGCTTCCGTTACGATTTCGTTATGGCAGGGGGTGTGGTTGTCTTTGATTTCCGCGGCTTTGTTAGCGGTGCTAACGCCGCTGGGGCGGTGGTTGATTATTTCTTTCGGCCACGAGCTTTCCGTGCAGAAATTGGAGCTTTCTTATTTCACTATCTTAAATATTTTCGGCGGATTTGCGGTAACTAATAATGCGCTTGGGAGTTTTTTCAGCGGACGCGGAAATACTAAAATTCCGATGTATACTTCTTTGGCGGGAATTGTACTTAATATGGCGTTGGACTATGTTTTTATCTTCGGCAAATTGGGTATGCCCCGCTTGGGCATTCAAGGCGCGGCATGGGCCACGGTAATCAGTTGTGCGTGTTCTACGCTGATTTTCTGCTCGCTAATCAATACGCGGCAGAACCGTTATACGTTTAAGATATCGCGCTTGGCCGGATTTTATAAACCGATTTTTATGCAAATGGTGCGCTTTGGCGTGCCCAACGGTTTTGGGTTTTTAATGGATGTGCTTTCGTTTACGTTGTTTACTTTTATGATTGGGAATATAGATACGCTTTCCTTGCAAGCAAGTAATATTGTGATGTCCATGCAACCGGTAGTGTTTATGGTCATTGTGGGGCTGGGCGGCGGTATCCAAATTTTAGTCAGTAAATACCAAGGACTTAAACGCCCCGATTTGAGTATGCAAGTTGTCAAAAATGCGTGTAAGTTGGGGTATAGTTATGCCATAGCCATATCGGTTTTGTTCTTTTTCGGCGCACCGTTATTTTTGCATTTGTTTATCCCGGCCGCTACGCCTAACGCGCAAGAAGTGGCTGCTCTGACGTTGCCGCTTATTAAACTGGTGAGTTGTTTTGTGCTGATGGATGCAACGTATTTAATTTTCGGGGATGCTATCCGCGGGGCGGGGGATACTAAATTTTATATGTATGTGATGTTGGTTTGCGCGTGGGGATTGCTCATACCCGGTACGTGGCTGATTGTGTATAAGTGGCATTTGTCTGTTTTTTGGGTGTGGAGTTGGCTGACGTTTTACGCCGGCCTGACGGCATTGCTGATGCTTTGGCGGTTTTTTCAAGGTAAGTGGAAAAGTATTGAAGTAACGAAATAAAACACCCGGGTTATTGCCCGGGTGTTTTTTATAACGTACCTTTAGTGTTTAATTCTTCGCAAAGTTTGCGTTGAACGGAAGACGCTCCGTCTTGAACATAACATTTAATTTGGTCTGAATCTGTTTTTAATATTTCGATTCCGTAGGGCGTCTGGGCATTGACAAAGGGCAATCGTTCCGCTTTGGCAATGTTAGAGCCACTTGTTCCTCCTGGCGAATAGCGGAAATATTTAGTATCTATTCTGGTTCCGCCAAGCCATGATACCGAGGTACCCGGAACTTCAATGTCTAGTAAGTCTATTTCGTCGTGGGCGGCGTATCTTCCGTTAGCCAAATAAAATGCTTGATTGGCGCGGGCGATAGCTTGTACCAACGTGATGGCCTCTGTCATGCGTGCTTTTTCTACCGCTTTTTGGTATTGAGGCAACGCTACCGCCGCTAAAATACCGATGATAAGAACGACGACGAGTAATTCAATAAGCGTAAAGCCACTTGTTGTTTGACTTCCACCCCGGCGGGGGAAGTGGTTTTGTGTGCGGGAGCACTCAAAACCGATG
>ONAM01000029.1 GCA_900315795.1 Candidatus Avelusimicrobium caledoniensis | reverse complement strand
CCGTTATAACATAAAGATCTGTCATCCCGGAATTCGCCCGTCCGGCGAGGACTCCGGGATCTTCTGATTTCTTTTCGCTCGTTAATCATCCCATCAGAAACAAAAATACGAAGATGCCGGATAAAGGCCTTCCGGCATGACAAACTTTTTTTACTTTCCTTTTCCATAAAAACTCCTCCTTTTTATCATTAAATAAAATGTAGCAAAAAAAAAACGATGTCAAGCTTTTTTTCGCTTTTCTGTAGCCAGAAAAGCTAGCAAAAGAGCTCCGCCCACGCTAGTAAAAAGCAGTTAAAACAAGAAAATTTTTCAAACTCACTTCGTTCAAACATGAAAAATTTTTACCTGTTTTAACGCTTTTTAACGGCACGCTATCGGGCGGGAAAACAACAGGAACAACAAAGAGTAAACGGTGCTAAAGGGGCGGACTTGAACAACAAACTTTTTGTAGGTCGGATGTAAATCCGACGTTCTCAACAGAACAATATATAGTCGGACTTACGTCCGACCTACAAGAGCCATAACAAAAAAATTACAGGGCAGGGGGCAACCTAATGAGATGTTATTTTGCCGAAGATTTTTTGGAAGGAGTAGCCGGGGAATCGGGCGTTTGCTGTTTTTTGTAAAACTCTTTCATGCGGGCAATAATATCCGTATAATTACGGCGGGATTTACGCACATAATTGGGGTAGGCGTCTTTGATGTCTAACTTATAAAAATCGCTCCCCATGACGCTTTCCATAAATGCTAATGCCGGGCGGTTAAATGCAAAAAACATAAACCACTCGTTTTGCAGTTGCGGGGTAGATTTTTCGTCCGGTGCGGCCTTGGACACTTGGAAAATACCGGAAATAACACCTAAAAATTCACCGGTGTTACTCATCACGCCAGAGCCGCTCATACCGCGGCGGATACCGAAATTTTTAGTATAAGCAAATTCCAACTCTTTAATATAATGCACGGCGTAAGGGTTGGGCTTGACCGAACGCACCCCGTCAAAAATAGAGATGACCGAAATTTTACGCTCCAAAATATAATTACCCGCATCAAATACTAACAGCGGCGGAAAGGTAGGGCTTTTGATGTGATAGAGTGCGCTTCTGGCCGCAGGAGTTTTAGCTAAAAATTGTTCAAATTTTTCCCGGGGAAGAATCAGCCGTGTTCTATTATCGGCGGAACGCTTATAATAAATCTGCGGGGCGCGGTCCAAATCTAAACGGATAAGGGCCAAATCGTTTTTAACAAATATATTGTAATTGAAATCGGGATGGATAAAAACAGCCGGATTTTTAGGGGTGTGCGTTACGCTAGCCAGTACAGAAACGGGAAATTCCAACAAGTCCATTTGAATTTTGCAACCGTTTTTGCACGCATGCTCCACACAATGCGCCGCCGTAGCAAACCAACGCCGTCCGATACGCGTGGCTTGGCACTTGCCGCTAAACACTTCTTTGCCGCTTAACGGAACGATAAAATATTCAAACGTATGCGTAAAGTCGGACTTAGTAGTATGCTTATCTTCATCCACCACAGAAATAACACTCACCTGTGCCCACAGCACAGCTGCCAACAAGATAAAACAAATACTAAATAGTTTTTTGCGCATACCGTAAAAAACACGGAACGAAAATATATTTCGTTCCGTGTCTGTAAAACAATTATTTAATTTCAGACGTACAATGCGGGCAGCGGGTAGCTTCCAACGCAATTTCGCTGCAGCAGTACGGGCATTTTTTGGTTGAAACCGGAATAGGGGCTTGTTCCTTGGGGGAGTTCAACTTGTTAATCGCTTTGATGAGCAAGAAAATACAAAACGCTACGATCACAAAGCTGATAATCGCATTTAAGAAAAGCCCTAAATTCATCGTGGTAGCACCGGCAGATTGGGCCTCGGCAATCGTGGCATACGGGCCGGCGGTCGTGCCTTGTTTGATAACCACAAACCAATTGCTAAAATCTACTTTACCGATTAACAACCCCAGCGGCGGCATCATCACATCGGCCACCATGGAATTGACAATTTTAGTAAATGCACCGCCGATAATGATACCGACAGCCATATCAATTACACTTCCGCGCATGACGAATTTTTTAAATTCGTTCATCATGTCTTTAATCATTTGTTCTCTCCTTTTTTATAATATCCCACCGCCTTAAAAAGCGGGGCATACAAATCATCCTCTACCGGATATTTTATTTCATTTGGGGGCACTTCGTCTACAAATTCAACCGGGGCATTTTCTATAAGTGCCAGCGGACGCTGTTCGTTCCGCTCGCCCATGCAAAGCGCGGCCGAAGTGGCTAGCGAATCAGCCACATTGACAAGTGTAACCTTTAACGGATGCCCGAATAAATCTGCTTGTCCGCGCTCGTCGCGCACGCCTTTAAATCCCGCGTACGCCACCGCCCCGGCTATGACGCCTGCGCGAAGCGGCAAAATCATACTGTCCGTTACAACAACTCCCAAATTTTTGATCCCCCACGCACGGCACAATTGGCTGCGCAATTGGGCGGTTAGCTTATACATATCCGGCGGAAATAACAATAATTTTCCGTCCGCGTTTGATTCGTCTATCCCGGCATTCGTCATTACCATACCGTCTTTAACGCTCAGCCAACAAAGCGGCGTTTGGAGTGCAAACTCACTTTCTTGTTTAATGAGTTCGTCTTTTTGCGTTTGTGACTTATACGGTAAAATTTTCCCTTTCCACAAACAAAATAATTTGGACGCCACCGCCAATACCGTTTGCTCCGCAACAGACGGAATATGCGCTACAATAAAGGCGGCCAAATCTTCTTGCGGTTTAAATAAAGCGGTTTTTACGGGTGTAATTTTCATATTTACTCAAAGGGAGCTACAAAACTGTAAAAAACTTCGTTGGCTAAAAACAGCCCCTCGTCACTTAATTTTACTTTTTTTCCGTCGCGCACCAAAAGTCCGTGTTGGATATGTTTTTCCAGCTCCGGCCCAAAAAATTTTTGTTGGACGGGAGTAATTTCTACGCCGTCCAGTTGGCGAAGCCCCACCATTAGTTTTTCGCCCTCCAACACTTTACCGGCTAATTGTTCCGAAAAGCCGACAACCGATTCTTTTGCTTTCATCCGGCGAATATAAGTTTGCATATCCGGCACGTTTTGCCGCCGCACGCCGCCCACAAATGAAGCCGCCGCACTGCCCAGCCCTACATATTCCCCGTATTGCCAGTAATTTAAATTATGTTTTGATTCAAAACCGGGACACGCAAAATTGGAAATTTCATAATGATGATATCCGGCATTTTTCAGCCGTGCACGCGTTTCTTCTAACATCTTACGCATAAGCAGTTGGTCGCAAACAATGCCGCGCTCAAAAAACGGCGTGCCCTCTTCTATCTGCAACCCATATACGGAAATATGCTGCGGCGAAAGGGAGATCAATTTTTCTAAACTATCCAAAAACTTTTCTAAGGTTTGCCCCGGGAGCCCGGCAATTAAATCTACATTTATATTTTGAACACCGCACGCGCGCAGATTTTCCCACGTGCGCAAAAAATCAGCCGATGTATGCACGCGGCCCAACATTTTTAACTCGTCGTCGTTAAAACTTTGCAGTCCCACACTAAAACGGTTAAATCCCGCGGCGCGCAAAAGCGAGATTTTTTCTTTTGTTAAACTTTCGGGGTTGGCTTCAAATGTGCTTTGCGTAAAAGAAGAAACGGAAGAAAAATTTTTTTCTATCAACGTGCACAATTTTTCCAACTGCGCGCAAGTCAGCAAGCTCGGCGTCCCGCCGCCCACGTACAACGTATCAAACGATTTGCGTTGCACACTCGCGGCCTCTTGCGAAAGTGCGTCTAAATAATCGTCTATAAAATTTTCCCGTCTTGCAAACGAGGCAAAATCGCAATAATTACACTTTTGTTTACAGAAGGGAATATGAATATAAAGCCCGGTCATTAGTTTTTATGCTCGGCTTCGTAGTTTAGGTATGCCAAAATAAACGGGTCCAAGTCTCCGTCCATCACCGCGGTAATTTGGGAAGTTTCATACCCGCTACGCAAATCTTTGACCAGTTGGTACGGCATAAATACGTACGAGCGAATTTGATGTCCCCAGGCAATTTCGCCTTTTTGGCCGTAGCGTTTTTCGGCCTCGCTACGTTTTTTATCCATTTCCAATTCGTAAAGTTTGGCTTTGAGCATCTTCATCGCGGTTTGGCGGTTTTGCAACTGGCTACGTTCAATGCGACACGAAACAACTATGCCCGTTGGAATATGTAAAAGCCGCACGGCCGATTCTACTTTGTTTACGTTCTGCCCGCCGTGGCCGCCCGCGCGGGAAGTTTCCAACTGGATATCTTTTTCCGGAATTTCTATATCAATATCTTCATCAATATCGGGTAAGACGTCGCACGATGCAAACGAGGTATGCCGCCGCGCGTTTGCATCAAAGGGCGACACACGTACCAAGCGGTGCACTCCGTTTTCGCCTTTTAAATAGCCATACGCAAACGGACCTTCCACCATGGCGCTTAAGGTTTTAATGCCGGCCTCGTCGCCGTTTTGCGAGTCCAACACCGAAAATTTAAACCCGTGTTGTTCGGCCCAACGCGTGTACATGCGCACGAGCATTTGCGCCCAATCACACGATTCGGTACCGCCCGCCCCGGCGTGAATAGTTAAAATAGCATTGAGTTTATCGTTCGGCTCAGATAAACGGATCTCGCCTTCTTTTTTAGCAATTTGTTTTTCGGTTTGTGCTAGCGAAGTATATAAATTAGCAAGTTCATTTTCATCTTGCATTTCTTTACAAAGTTCAAAAAGAGCGGTATCATCTTCCACTTTTTTTTGAAGCGTACGAAAGGTATCTATGGCGCGTTTTAAAAAATCAATTTGGCGGCTGGTTTCTTTGGCTTTTTTGGTGTCGTTCCAAAAAGAAGGGTCCGCGGCGGTTTGCTCCAACGCCGCTAATTCTTTTGTTTTCCCGGCGATATCATCAATCGTTTCTATTTTGGCAACCCGCGCAGCCAATTCTTCTATTTTTTGTTCCACATCTTTAAATTCAACATTATTCATAGAGAAAAACCATCGCAAAAATCAAACAGGTAAAAAACAATACCGCACAAATCCATACAAAAATATTTCCGTAAGCGGCATAGAACGTCGCCGGGACGGTGTCAGCCGGAACAACTTGTGTATATAAGACCGCCGGTGTAAATAATTCGGTTTTCTGTTCAATGCGGCCAAACCCGTCTATCACGGCCGAAATGCCCGTATTGGCGGCCCGCAATACCGGACGACCCGTTTCTACGGCACGTAGTACGTTGGCGGCTAAATGTTGATGCGGGGCGGCGGTGTTAAAAAACCAGGCATCGTTGGTTAAATTGACAAACACCTGCGCTCCCTGACGGCTTTGTTCAAGCCATACTTGCGGGAAAACGGCCTCATAACAAATCGTGCTCCCCACCAACACACCGCCCATATCCAATAAATTTTGCAAACGCGGCCCGGGCACAAACATTCCCAGCTCGCCCAACACATCCACTTGCGCAAATAACCGCCGGACTAATTTTTCCAACGGGATATATTCACCAAACGGAACCAGTTTAATTTTGCGGTATACTTGCAACGCATCACTGTTGGGAGCCAACGCATACGCGCCGACGTACGATTTACCTGCTTGCGTGACCGACGAACCCACAATTTGATAAGCCCCGGAACGCAAGGCAATATCTTCCATTAAACTCAAATAGGGTTCTTCTGCTAACTCACCCGGTGTAACACTTTCGGGCCAAACGGTAAGCCACAACTCTTTACCTTCCAATTCGTTGCCGGTTTGGGTAATGGTATCTAAAATTTCTTGTTCAAAAAGCGGATCCCATTTTTTGTATTGGTCAATGTTGGGTTGTACCAACGCGGCCCGCAAGGGCAACATTCCTCCTTTGGCTTGCGCAGACAAGCGCGCCTCGCCCCAACTGTAAAGAGCAAACCATACACCCGCCGCTATCAATAGCGCCAAAAATCCTCTCTTTACGCTTTTTAATGCCAAGGCCCGCCCCAAAAGCGCGTTGATAAATAGCAACCAAAAGCTAACGCCATACACGCCGGTAAAAGCGGCCAATTGCAAAAACTCCGGCTGATTCCACTGGGTATATCCCCACATCAGCCACGGGAAACCAAGCCCGTAAAAAGCGATCGTTTGGTGCAACCACTCCAGCGTCACAAAACCGCACGCAGCGAGTAACGGGAACAAAACACCTGTCTTTTTTAAATAAAAACACGCCGCCCCGAAGAACGCCGTTTGCAACGATAAAAGTGCGCTCAAACCCAGCCACGCCGCGCACGATAGCCAAACCGACATTCCCCCACCGTGCACGCACGTATAAAAAATCCAATAGAAAATACCCGCATTAAATAAAAATGCCGTAGCACCTGCGTAAAAGAAAGCCGTTTTTGCGTGACGGATTTTAAGAACTCCCCAAAAAAACGGCACCCATGCTACCCACGCAAGCACCGCATACGGCTGCCCGGGATAACTCAAAAAGACGAGCACCGCCGTAGCTAATATACAAAACGCCAGAAAGATAAAACGCCCCAATAACGTCAGTCCGCTTTCTTCGGGGCGGCGCAGTACAAAGTAACGGGGCGAATAGGTAGAAACACGGCGCACTAAACTCATACCGATCCTTTAATACGCAATCCGGCACGTACCGGACATACAAATCGCAATAGCACTGGGGCTACATTCCTGTTCTGTGCTGGGAGTAGTATCCGGGCACGTTGTGGTGACCGAACGGCTCATCAACTGGTTATATTCCAACGTGTACATGGCGTTAATAGCGGTAACTCCTTCCGGGCCAATCAAACAACCGCACGGATCTTTATCCACAATAATGCAATCTTCGTCCAATGTGCACTCATACACGCGGCGCATTTTGCTTTGTAAAGCAACCGCTTGTTCTTTTTTTTGTTTGCGTTCTTCTTTAGCCACAATTTCTTCTTTGCTTAGTTGCGGCAAATCTACTTCTATCGGTTTTACCCGTGCCAAAAAAGAAGAAAGTGAGCCCAGTATTATAATCGCACTAATTAACGCAATAATGTCTCTTGTTTTTGAATTCATAAATTAGCCCCACAACATTTTTTATATTTTTTTCCGCTGCCGCACGGGCAAGGATCGTTGCGACCGATATTTTTGGAAGTGGGTTTTGCTCCGTCCGGATTCTTAGCCGCGGCTTCTTCCTGTGCGCGCTGCGCCGGAGTGCGGCGAGGCGGTAATTGTAAACGGAAAATATAGCTGACCATTAAATCGCGTACGCGGTTTAACATGGCTGAATATAATTTGTATGACTCTTTCTGATATTCAATCAGCGGATCTTTTTGGGCGTAACCACGCAAACTGACATTATTACGCAGTTGGTCCAATTCATATAAATTTTGTTTCCACGCCGCATCTAAAAGCTGCAACATCAGCATACGTTCAATTTCGTCAAAGTTAATACCCTGCTCGGCAAAATACGCCGCGCGTGCTTTGTATAATTCTTGCACTTGGCGCATGATATCATCCACCAACTCATCATGTGTTTTGCGCCCGACATTTTCGGCATTGTAAGCAAACTCCAACGGGAAAAAGTTGCGCAAATTGACGTTTAATGTTTCAAAATTACTGCGTTGCGGATGCGTGGGGAAATAGTATTGTTCCACCAGTTCATCGGCAATTTCCAACATCATTTGCATGGAACGGTCCGTCATCGTTTCTCCGTCCAAAATCGCATTACGCAGGCCGTAAATAGCCGTACGCTGTTGGTTCATCACTTTATCGTAATCTAATAACTGTTTGCGGATGTCAAAGTTCCGGCCTTCCACCATGCGTTGGGCCCCTTCAATTTGGCGGGTCATTAAACGAGATTCTATCGCCTCGCCTTCTTTCATGCCCATGTGGCTTAAAATAGCGGAAATTTTAGCAGTGTTGGCAAACAAACGCATGAGCTCGTCTTCCAACGAAATGTAAAAGCGCGAAGAACCCGGATCGCCTTGGCGCGCACAACGGCCGCGCAACTGGTTGTCAATGCGGCGCGATTCGTGCCGTTCGCTACCAATTACGTGCAATCCGCCCAACTGCACCACTTCGGCCTGTTCTTGTTCATCTGCCGGGTTGCCGCCCAGCACAATATCCGTACCGCGCCCGGCCATGTTAGTAGCTACGGTGACCGCTCCTTTGCGCCCGGCTTGGCTGATGATTTGGGCCTCCATTTCGTGGTATTTAGCATTTAACACTTTATGCGGGATACCGCGCGCATGCAACATCCGGCTTAATTTTTCCGATTTTTCAATGGAGCGCGTACCGACAAGCACCGGGGCTCCTTGTTTCCAAAGTCCTTCTACTTCATCGGCAATGGCTTTAAATTTTTCGCGCTCGGTCAAATACACCAAATCGGGGTAGTCTATGCGGCGCGACGGACGGTTAGGCCGGATTTCCACCACGTCCAATTTGTAGATCTGCCAAAACTCGTTGGCTTCGGTCATGGCCGTACCGGTCATACCGGATAACTTGTTATAAAGTTTAAAGAAATTCTGAAAGGTAATGGTGGCAAGCGTCTGGTTTTCTTCTTTAATTTGCAACCCTTCTTTGGCTTCCACCGCTTGGTGAAGTCCGTCGCTCCAGCGGCGGCCGGGCATTTCGCGGCCGGTAAATTCGTCAATGATAACGACTTCGCCGTTTTTAATCACATACGCTTCATCTACTTTGTACAGATAGTGCGCGCGTAATGCTTGGTTAATGTGATGTACCCATTCCGATTCTACATCGTTATACAAGTTAGGTACGTTTAAAAATTTTTCCGCTTTGGCAATACCGGTATCGGTTAAGTTAGCCGTGTGGGCTTTTTCGTCCACGATAGCATCGTAACCGGCATCCAAACTGGTGCCTTCGTATTTGGCTTTAACTTCGTCTTCCTCTGTAATCAAGCGGACCTTTAACGACGGGATCAAACGGTTAACGATATAGTATTTGTCGGTGCTTTGCTCGGACGGACCGGAAATAATAAGCGGGGTGCGGGCCTCGTCAATTAAAATAGAGTCCACTTCGTCCACAATACAATAATTAAGCGGGCGCAGCACGCGGTCTTGACGGGAAATAACCATGTTGTCGCGCAAGTAATCAAAGCCGAGTTCGTTGTTGGTTACGTACGTGATATCTTTGGCATACATTTCGCGGCGGTCGTCGCTGTTCATATCGTGGCTGATGTAGCCGACGGATAAACCTAAAAATTCATGAATAGGGCCCATCCATTCGCGGTCGCGGTGGGCGAGGTAATCGTTGACGGTTACCACGTGCACGCCTTTTCCGGTTAACCCGTTTAAGTAAGAGGGCAATACGGCGACCAGCGTTTTACCTTCCCCGGTGCGCATTTCGGCAATTTTCCCTTGGTGTAAAACAATGCCGCCTAAAAGTTGCACATCATACGGACGCAGGCCGATGACACGCTGTGCGGCCAAACGCACCACCGCAAAGGCCTCCGGCAAAATATCATCTAAAGTTTCGCCTTTTTCTAAACGGTTTCTGAATTCCTGCGTTTTAGCTTTGAGCTCGTCATCGGATAACTTTTCAAACTCCGCTGTAAAACGGTTGGCATCATCTACATAATGTTGAATTTTCTTTAAATCACGTTCACTTTTTGTTCCAAAAATTTTATCAAGGGCACGACGTATCATAATTGTTTTTTCCTTCCTTTAAATGGGTATAAAATGACAGAACACCCCCCGAGGGGAGTGTGTTGTGTCATTTAGCAACCGGTTTTTTGTTGTTGGTTTTAACTTGTAAATTTTTAGCTTGTTTAGCCGCTTGCGCTTTTTGTTGGGCGGCTTGGCGGGCCGCTTCTTCTTGAGCAATAAATTTTTTCTCAGTAGAAGAAACGTAATTTTGCGCGGCAGATTTTACATAGGATGGCGGATCTTTTTTAAGTGTTTTAATTTCCGCTTTGAGCGCTTTAATTTGTTCTTTGAGTTGTTTTTTTTCTTCGGCGCGCTGCTCTTTGGAAAGCGTTTTGTTTTTGTTAAGCGATTTGAGTTGCGCTTTAGTTTCATCCAATTGTAACTTGCGCAAATTGAGCGTTTCTTGCCAGATATCGTGCATGACGGCGGTGACATCATTAGTAAATGCTTGGCGGGCCGTAGAATTATCCAAACCGGACATTTGCGCAGCCGTCCACAACGCGTGATACGTAACCGTCAACGACTCTAAACGGATAGAATTGTCAAAATTACGCGCCACGGCAATTAACTCGTAACGGCTGGTGGGCGTACGGCTGGCCTGATAGGACGACAAAAAAGTTTCCAAAATCGTATTATAGTCCGGGTTTTGTTTGGCATTTTCCAATATGGAGGGATTAAATTGCGCAAAAATGTCTAACACTTCGGCACGGGAAAAATTCTCTTGCTCCGGTTGTGCGTAAAGCATAGCCGACAACGCCATGGTAGCCAACACAAACATCGTTTTTTTCATACGCCCTCCTATAAGCTCTATTTGTATTTTGCTTTATATTGAGGGCATACGTCAAGCAAAATCTACGCGTACGGAAAAAAGACAAAAGAAAAGGATACAAAACCCCTTGCAAAAGATAACATCAAACACCCCAAGAGGTCCTAGGCCTTATGCCCGTACGGCGAGGGCCTTTTGCGTTGCAAAGCAACAGTGCAAAAACAGTGTGGCTCTAATTAAGTGAAAGTTGGCTCCCGAAATGCCTGCCCCCGGCAAGGGGGTTGACAAATCAAAAAAAAAAACGATAATAAAGGGACGCAAAAAACAAAGGAGCAAATAACATGAAAAACAAACAAGCATTTACGCTTATTGAACTATTAGTCGTTGTACTTATCATCGGTATATTAGCGGCGGTGGCGTTGCCGCAATACCAGAAAGCCGTATTAAAAGCACAATACAGCACCCTTAAAGACCGCACCCGCGTCCTGTCCGAGGCCCAACAACGGCATTATTTGGCAACCGGAACATACGCCACCGAACTTGCCGAGTTGGACGTAGATTTCCCCGTTAGGCAAGAATCAAAAGGGACCTCCTCCTTTTACATTTATTTAAAGGACGGTAGCAACTGCGAAATCTACTTCTCCGGATCTGTATTCTCCTTTTGTAGCAAGTCCATCTTTGGCACCTATATGAGATATGCCCAAAACCTAGACGGGACTACTCGCACATGCACCACGTACAGTTTAAACACCGGGGATATGTTTAATCAATTTTGTAAAAGTGAAACCGGGAAAAAAACAGGGCATAACGCAACAAATCGCTACGAGTATTCTTACTAAATCAAAACCCCCGCTTAAAGCGGGGGTTTTAAATGGCCCGGAGGCAGTTGTTAGACCCCGGGGGATACGTATGAGATGAAATCTATCTGGCCGCGGTGCGGAAAAAATTACCTTTTACGTTGCGGGCCAACTGCACGCGCCCTAACGTCTTATCCGCTTGTACGATGACATCTTTGGTGTTGGGCTTAATCGCAGTTTCACTGGCGCCGAAAATATCGCCTTGTTTAATCACACCCAATTGACCGTGGTTGTTGATTTGAACTTCTAATTTCAAATCACCTTCCATACTTTCTGCCAAAAGGTCCTCTTCGCCCATGGTAAACGAAAGCGGAAACTTCGGATCTACCACCCGTTTAATAGCCACGGGAACATCGGCCGCATTTTTTACGATAATCGCACAAGCATTGTTGTCAGCTTGCGCAAGCGCGGTCAAACGCTCGGGCACTACAATCGTCCCCGAGATATTAAAACGTCCTTCATGAACTGTACGTTGCCAAGCATACCCGCAGACGAGTACACTTACAACCGCCAGTATTAACAGAAATTTCTTCATATTACTATTGTAATCAATTTTTTGCATTTTGACAACCCCCCTTGCCGGGGGCAGGGACGCGCAAGACGGCCAAATGTGGAAAATTGTATCGCAGGAGCATGACACAAGGGCGCAACTTTTAGTTGCGCCCTTGTGCATGATTACGAAACTTACGTCAATTAATCTTTATTGTTTAAAGAAGCCCCAGAGGTTGGCGTTATACACCCACCCCGTGCATTTACCGTCTTTGGCATTAACGGGCTCATCTACTACTTGGATCCATTTGCCTTGGCGGGTTAAGTATTTAAACGGATACCCTTTTTCTACGGTGCAGACGATATCGGCACTGGCCGAGGGCGATTTGCGCACGTTTAAATCTACTTTGGCAGACATACCGCCGTTGGGGCTTAATAAATCAGCCGAGATCCAACCGGTATATCCTTCAAAATCTTTGACCATGACCCAACTTTTATCTTCGTTGGTTTTCAACATAATCACAGGCGTATAGCGCCACGCATAAAATTTAATGGCGCATTTGGTGCCGGCGCACGAGCGAATATTGGCCCGTTTAGCATTGACGCTGGCATATTTTTGCGCGGCCGCAGGCAGTGCGGCAAAAACGGCAAACGCGAGTAAAGCAATAATTTTTCTCATAAATTTCTCCTCTTACAACGTACCACTACTTTACAAGTATAGCATAATGTGGCCCCGATACGTCAAGTAGTATCCTATTACGTAGTACAACCAAAAAAGCTATAATGGAAGAAATTACATAGACACGGAGTCCGTATGAAAAAGCAAGTAGAAGAAGTGATCAACCAAATCCGCCCGATTTTACAAGCAGACGGCGGAGATATCCAACTCGTCAGCGTAGATGAAAAGACCGGCATTGTTACCGTCGGTTTACAAGGCCGTTGCGGCGGTTGTCCGCACGCGCAACTGACGCTGCAAGCCGTGGTGGAACGTAAACTCAAAGAGATGGTCCCCGGCGTAACAGCGGTTGAACGCGTCTAATGGCAAAAATAGATTTACATACCCACTCTGATTTTTCCGACGGCACTTGTTCGCCGGAAGAGGTCGTTCATGCCGCGTTAAAAGCAGGCGTAAAAATTTTTGCACTTACAGATCACGATTCCACGGACGGTGTCGCGCGCGCACAAGCGGTGTGTAATGAGCACAATTTACGCTGTGTGTCCGGCGTGGAAATCAGCACCCGCGAGCACGACCAACTACACTTTACCGGATATAACATAGATTTGCAAAATGCGGATTTCCAAGCGTTTTTGGCAAATAACCGTAAAAACCGGCTGGACCGCATCCGAAAAATTGTTACCAACTTGCAAAAAGCCGGTATTGATTTAACCGAAGAAGATGTATTTAAACGGGCGGCGAACGTAGTTTCCCGTGCCCACGTAGCCGACGCCCTAAAAGCAAAGGGGTTTGCTTCTTCACGCCAAGATGCGTTCCGGCGCTTTCTGGTGCCTGGGCAAGCCGGCTACGAACCTTCCGCCGGAGTAACTGCCTTGGAAGCTATCCGCCAAATCAAGCAAGCCGGCGGCATAGCCGTTATCGCACACCCGGGCATTTCATCAAGTGTGTGGGACTTCCCGGCGTGGGTAGAAGCGGGCTTAGACGGGGTAGAAGTGTTTTATCCGGCCCACTCTTACGCCTTAAAACAAGAGTTGCTTGCGTTGGCCCGCCGGTACGGTTTATTATGTACCGCCGGGTCAGATTATCACGGCCCGAAGGGCGGACGTATCACGACTCCCGGGCTCAATCTGCCCGAACCGTATTATAGCCGCTTGTACAGCAAATTATTTGTTGCTTGATTTCAGATATACAGCAAAACCCCCGGCACAACCGGGGGTTTTTTATAGGGTTGAAAAACAGCTTATTGGGCACCGGCCGCATCATCTAAAGAGGGCTCCTCGGTTAGCGGCGGGAAATTCCGGTGCATTACTTTGTTTTTCAAATCTTTCTTCTTTTGTTGAATAGCTTGACCCAACGGGCTGTTCATATCCCGTTGTTTTTTGGCTGAAATCAGACGGCCAAGCTTGGAATCTTTCATGGCCTTTACTAAGCTAGACGAAGCAAACATCGGCTTGGTCAATAAACAGCTCAGCACCAACAACCCGCCCGCAAAAGCCATATCCCACGCAGGGTTACCTGTTAAGCCCAAGGAAGTAGGCGATACCATAGCTCCCAATCCGCCAAAAGCCATCGTCAAGGACAAGAGCGCTGATATTTCGCGGTTATATTTTTTGTGTTTTTCCGTAATGTAGTTATACATCTGCGTGTAGAAGTTACCCATACCCACACTGGCAAGGGCCGCACCGATAATCATGGTACGCACGTGCCCGCCGGACAAACCGATCATGGCTGTACCGATAGCAGACAAGGTGGAACAGAACAGATACATAGACCCTTTACTTAATTTTTTGCTCATCCAGTTGCCTCCGATACGTCCGGCAATCATCGGCACGTACAAGGTGAGAGCAACCAAGAAATTAGCCAAATCCCCCGCCGGGATAACATCGTTCATGGTATCTGCGAACGAACTGGACACTACAAATTCATGCACCGTCGCCGCCGTCATACCCAGCGTTAACGGCAACACCCCTTCCACGCCGACCATCGCCCACATATTTTTCAAGCGGTTGTCTAATTTATTCAAATCGGTTTCTATTTTCTCTACGAGTTGGTTGACACGTTTTGGAGAAAGTTTTTGGGTCAACCCTTCCCGCAGCAACGCAACGGCTTCTTGTGTGGCTTGGGCATATAACTCTTTATGTTTTAATTTGGAGCCCACTTTTTGTTGGGCCAACACATACGAATCTAACGCATCATACAAAGCGCGGGTTTTAACGTCCACTTCTTCCAAGTCTAACCGGGGACGTATCAATTCCGTCTGCAACTCTTCCACGGCCTGCCCGATAGCATGTTGGCTTTGCGTTACGTTCTTGGCGGAGTACGCATCACGCAATTTGGCACGGAGCATCCGCCACGTCATCACACCGCTATAAGCGGCATAGATGGGAAAACTGGCCGAGAAATCTAAATTCCAATTTTGTCCGAGCCACCCGCCGACCACGTTTAACCCGTACGGCAATGCTAGGAACGCCAACGTACCGACATTTTTGAAAATAAACCCTAAGTTGTAGCGAATTAAATGCGAAAGCTGTTCTTGGTCTTTCCGGCCGTGTTCTTTGAGCCATTGGGCATATTTTTCTTTGGCGAAGATAGGCCAAAAGGTTTCTTTGGCTACTTCACTCAAGCGGCGTTTAACTAACGTGGAAGGGGATTCATCCTTCACTTCTTGCGGAAGTTCGGTTTCTTCTATTTTTTTGTACTCAACTTCCCCACCGTTGGCGCGAATTAACAGGTTGGTGGTAACTTGTTTTAAAATGCTACTTACACTCATGGACAGCAACGCCGTTACAAACAACGCTTTTTGTACAGGGCCGAGCGTTACGCCGTCAATCATACCGTAGAAACCGCCGGCCGTTGCCAACACACCGGATAAGAAAGATAACATAACGGAGAACGTCATTACTTTGCGCTCCCCATATTTTTTTAATATAGGCGTTAACAGCGAGGCCAACCCCGGTAACACATAGTTAATACCCATCATCATGTTGCGGGCAGAGGCCTGGGAAATTTCCAACGCACTACTGGCCGGAGCGCCGAACGTTTTTCCTAAACTTAAGTTACTGGCAGAGATCCATGTGCTGATGAATTTGGCTCCGTTTTGGGTAGAGCGCAACGAAATATTCAATTTGGCAGAATTAGCCGGTTGGACTTGCAGCGTTTCCACCAAGTGGGTCAGTTGGTTTTTGGGGATGCGCACGTATAATTTAGTCTCCGGCACCGCTTTTGTTTGGCCCGGTAAAATCCACCCTAATTCGCCGCTTTGCATTAACACCAGTTGGGCCCCCGGCACCACGTTTTTTAGCGGTACGCTAACCGTAAACGGTAATTTTTCGGTAGTTCCTTCTTTAAATACTTCAAAATCAAGAGCTTTGTATTTTTTGTTCGGGCTTTCTTCCAATTTCAGATAAAAGTTTTCTACGCCTTCCCGTTTCAACATCTCTGCCAACAAACCGACGTCGTTGTTTTGCAATTGCAAATAGAAGTGGTCCATAGAATCGGGCTTACGGGTTTGGTTACGCATTTCCAATACGTATTTGCCCTTTTTCAACAAGGGCTCGCTTTTAATAGTTACCCGGTTGTACGGAGTGCGGCTGTGATTGGTAAAAAACGAGCGGAGCGAACGGTTTAAAAAGCGGTTGCTGACCGTTAAATTAACGGGTAAAATTTTCTCTCGGCCACCTTCATCCAACGTAAGCAGAAAACCGTTTTCGGCAAAATCTACAATGCGCGGATCATCTACCCCGCTTACTTCCCGGGCATCGGCCACGCCGCCTTCATAATCTAATAATCCGTTAGAAACGATGTCTTTTTCCGTATCGTGCAAACGCGGATCCCCGCGATCCAGTCCGGACGGCATTTCGGACGTGCCCATAGACAAATCGGCACTTTCGCCTAATTCCGGCATTTCGGCACTCGCGTTAATGGATAATTGATCCGTTACCTCTAATTGCGCCGCCGCTTGTTTAAATTTCTCTTGTACCGCTAACCGCGCTTCTTGTAATTCCTTTAACCCACGGACATCTAACCCTACTTCATTCCCAATCAGTTCGTCCGATAGGGGTAAATCTGCTATCGCGTTCTTCGCTTCTCTCCACCCGGCCGCTACCACCGCCCCTTCACGCTGCCGTTGCGCCGCTAACTCACGTAAAAACGCTTTCCCTTCTTCTCCGGATAATAACCCTACTGAAATCGCTACATTATCCGCATAATAACCCAATTCGCCATAGTTCCGGCTTAAAAACTTCTTCGCTAACTCTACCGTCGCTTGCGGATCTTCCGCGATCACCGCATACGTGGTTAAGGCATTGGTGCGTTCTACCAAATCTATACTTATACTTTGTTCAATTACCTCCTCTCCCGTAACGATATCTTCTAAAACAGCTTCCGTCTCCATCATCTGCGCCGTGCTGGGCACTAACCCCGTCCCTAATAACGACGGCATCAACATGTGATATATGTATTGCCCTTGTTCTGCCGCCTTTAACGGAGTAACGGAAAAACCGCCTAATACCGCTTCGTTCGTGGCTGATAATACTTGCGCGGCGGTGGCATGCGTGGAAAGTTGAAAGCCAGGTACATGTACAGCGGACGACCCGCCAACACCGGCACCCGGCACATACATCCGGAACAGTTTGCCGGTCGGATTAGCTAAATAAGAAGTCCCTTTATAAGAGTTAGGGCGTAATTCTACCGGTTTGATACGAACAATGCGGGTTACGCCTCTTACCGGGATCCCTCCCGCTAACGAAGGCGTAACACTGCT